>CAZCRT010000020.1:0-49662 GCA_964501185.1 uncultured Bacteroidia bacterium | reverse complement strand
ACTAAACTGATGATATTATTGAGTTTTCCCGATTGTCTTCTCTTAGTTATAACTGCTTCTTCTCTGTGCTTCCTTTTTCCTCTGTGTTCTCTGTGTGAGTTCTTATTCTTTCATTCGAAACGCTTGCATCAGATCAGCTTGCCTACTAATTTTAGTTCCGTCTAATTTTTATAGAGCCAGTTAGGAATCACGATGAAGCAGTTGAGTGAAAGCCTTGAGGATTATCTGGAAATGATCTGGATCCTCTCGTTGCGTAAAGAAGTTGTGCGTATTAAGGATCTGGCAACCAATCTCAATGTCGCCAGCGCCTCAGCCACTCTGGCGGTGAAAAATCTGTCCGGTTACGAACTGGTTGAGCATGAAAAATATGGCCATATTCGCCTGACCAGAAAAGGGGCAAAAGAGGCACAACGGATCTATGAAAAACATGTGACACTAAGGCGTTTTTTCACCGGAATTCTCGGTGTGGACCCGAAAATCGCGGACGATGACGCCTGCCAGGTTGAACATCATCTGAGCCGGGATACATTTACTCACCTGCTGCGTTTTATTCACCTGTTGGAACAACATCGACAGGAGTTACCCTGGCTGAGTGATATAGAAAACAAGCATCTGGATACCTCAGATATCACACGCTCCGCTCACATGGTCACCCTGAAGGACTATCGTCCCGGTGACAGCGGCATAGTACAACGCCTGCTGGCTGAGGGTCGTATTAAACGACGATTGCTCGACATGGGTGTTATTCCGGGTGAATCGATTCGTCTGATCAAGCTGGCCCCGATGGGGGACCCCCTGGAAATCCTGATTAAAGGCTATCGGCTTTCGCTTCGCCGGGAAGAGGCGGGAGCAGTCCAGATGCAGATAAAGCTGCCACCCGCACTGGCTAACTAACAGATCTCACAGCAGACCTCTGGAGGCTTTCTGTTGAAGAATCAGAAGCAATACACAATTGCCCTGGCCGGTAACCCTAACAGCGGCAAAACCTCCATTTTCAACCGTATGACCGGTAGTAATCAAACAACCGGTAACTGGCCCGGTGTAACGGTCGAACGCAAAGAGGGGCGCTTTCAGATAGAGGGCAAAGCTGTCACAGTAATCGACCTGCCCGGTATCTACTCACTCACATCCTACAGCCCGGATGAAAAGGTAGCACGCGATTTTCTGATTGAACGGGAACCGGATATGGTCGTGGTTGTGGTGGATGCCTCGAATATTGAACGCAACCTTTACCTTGTCCTGCAACTGCTGGAGTTGGGACAGAAAGTGGTTATCGCGCTCAACATGATGGATCTGGCCGAGAAAAAAGGGATCCAGATTGACTATCTGGCTATGGCACAACAGCTGCAGATCAGAGTTGTTCCCACAATCGGCTCCCGGGGTGAAGGAATCACGGCTCTGAAAGAAGCCATCGCGCAGCGGATGGATTTGCCGGTTGCGCCCGCACCCTCCTATTACGGTGAAGAGATAGAAGCAGCGCTGATTGAAGTACAGCATCTGCTGGAACAGGAGGAAAACTGCACCTGCCCCACCCGTTTCATGGCTGTTAAGCTGGCAGAAGAGGATCCTGAATTCCTTGCCAGATTGCAGAAAATGGCCGGACGGGAACTGATCATGTCGGCTTATGAGCAGTTTACTTCTGATGAGACCGACCTTTCGGTAATGCTGGCTGAGAAACGCTATGGCTATATTCATGGCCTCTGCCGTGAATGCCTGAAACAGAAGAGTGGCTTTTCCGCCCGGGTCAGTTTTTCCGATAAGGTCGACAGTGTTGCGACCAACCGCTGGCTTGGAATTCCGGTGTTCATTCTTTTCATGTGGCTTTCCTTCCAGCTGATTTTCAGTCTTGGCAATCCACTGGCAGCTGTTATCGACGGTGCAATCGGTATGATTAACAACGGGCTGCAGAGCGCCCTGCCGGCTATCGGTTTTCACTCCTGGATGACATCCCTGCTGACTGACGGTATTATCACCGGTGTCGGAGCGATTCTTGTTTTCGTCCCCAATATTTTCATCCTGTTTACGGTTTTCGCGCTACTGGGTGAAACCGGTTATATGTCACGCGCGGCATTTGTCATGGACCGCCTGATGCATCTGCTCGGTCTGCATGGGAAAAGCTTTATCCCGATGCTGCTCGGTTTCGGTTGCAATGTCCCGGCGATTATGGCTACCCGCACTCTCGAATCGCGCAAGGATCGAATTCTGACCATTCTGGTTAATCCGCTGATGTCCTGTTCCGCCCGCCTGCCTGTCTATATTCTCTTCACCGGTATCTTCTTCCGGGAACAACAGGGTATGGTCGTACTATCACTCTATCTGCTGGGCATTCTGCTGGCGATACTGATGGCGCGGTTGTTCAAGTGGGTGTTCTTCAGGGAGGAAACCGCACCCCTGATTATGGAGCTGCCACCCTACCAGCTGCCGGACTGGCGTCATGTGTTCCGGCAAGCCTGGATTCGCACCTGGTTATTCCTGCGTAAGGCGGGGACAGTTATCGTAGGTGGTGTAATTCTCATCTGGCTGCTGGCTTCATTACCGGTCGGTGTCGAATACGCAGCCTCAGATAGCTGGATCGGCAGGCTCGGGGCCTTCCTGGCACCGGCACTGGAACCGGCCGGATTCGGTTCCTGGCAGGCGGCAGTGACTCTGATTTTCGGTATCGTGGCCAAAGAGGTGATGATCGGCACGCTGGAGACATTGCAGGTCACCGGTGAAGCGATGCGTATGTTCTTCACACCGCTTTCCGCCTACGCTTTTATGGTTATGGCGCTGGTATACATCCCCTGCTTTGCGACTATTGCCGTCATCCGCAAGGAGGCGGGGCTGCGCTGGGCAGTGCTGGGAACAATCTACCCGCTGGTACTGGGCTGGGTCATGGCCGTGCTGGTCTACCAGGTCGGCGGGCTGTTTGTGGGGTAGTGTACAGGAGATATCTCTCACCAGGCAAATCATTCCCGCGCAGGCGGGTATGACGTTCTACCTTACCAACACCATTTTCCCTGATACAATATCATCACCAGCGGTTAGACGGTAGATGTAGATGCCACTGGACAAACCAGAGCCATCAAACATCACCCTGTGTATTCCCGCTGCACAGATCCCATCGACTAACGTCGCTACTTGCTGCCCTAATACATTGTCAACCGTCAACTGGATATCCTGTGTGTAGGGCAATGAGAATTCAATCGTTGTGGTCGGGTTAAAGGGATTGGGGTAGTTTTGAGAAAGGTAGAATTCAGTGGGAACTACCGTCATATCCTCAATATCCTCACCCTCACATGTCTCACCTGTGTACCCCATGAAACCACAGACATCGGTTCGGCAGGGTGAATCCAGTTGCAGACGATAGTTCTCTTCTATCGGATCACAGAAAAGCGGATCAGCATCGATGTTGTTCTCCAGCCAGTAGACTTCGCCGTTGTCGTTGGTCTCGATACCCTCTTCACCACCTTCGATATCGGAGCAGGAGATGGTGATAAAGCCGGGATACTGGTACTCATGAAAAGAGACTGCCTGAGGTGCATTCTCCCAGAGGATGCAGTTTTCCAGAACGGGATGGGATTCATATGAAATATGTATCCCGCCACCACTCACTCCGTGCGCTATATTGTTGCAGATCGTGACGTTTACCAGGCTGAGGTCGGGTGAGCTGCCGCATCGTATCCCACCCCCGTATACGTCTGCCGAATTACCACTTATCAACACATTCAACAGGCTGACACTGGTGCTGGCTAATGAAATCCCACCACCCGACCAGTGCGAAACATTGTTTGTGATGGTTCCTCCAGCAAGACTCAAGCTCGAACTCCAGCAATAAATCCCACCACCCGATTCCCAGGATGTATTTCCGTTGATCGTGACCTCCATAAGACTCGGACTTGAGTTACTGTAGATACAGATCCCGCCACCACCCCAATATGTTTGACAGTGATTTATCGTCACCCTTTCCAGACTCGGACTGGAGTCAATCATGTATATGCCGCCACCCCAGGAGCTTCCTGTGTTATTCTGTATAACTACATCAAGGAAACTCGCTGAAGAGGAATCAAGGAACACCCCCCCGCCAACATAGCCGGATGTGTTCCCGCTGATCATTACATCTACGAAACACGGACTGGAGTCTCTGCAGCTGACACCACCACCGCTATGGTTGCCATCTCCTGTATCAGCTGAATTACCACTGATCGTCACGTTCTGCAGCATTGGGTTTGAGTTCTCACCGCAATACAGGCCACCACCAAAATGAGTTACAGAATTATTTATAATCGTCACATCGTTCAGATCTGGACTGGAGTCAATACAGTAGATTCCACCACCATCCCATTCAGCAGTGTTGTCACTGATCGTAACATGTAGAAAGATCGGATCGGATGAATTGCAGTAGATTCCTCCACCAACGATTGCTGAACCGTTCATTATCGTCATGTTGGTAATTCTGGCATCAGTAACATATTCAAACTCCAGTACTCTTGCTGTCTGCTCCGCATCGAGGATGACTTCTCCGACAGTGCTCCTGGACAGATCTACATGATCGCTCCAACGGATGGGAAACAGCTCACCGGTGGTCGAGGGGCTGTAAACACCGGCAGCCAGAAGAATCGTATTGCCATCTGCGATCCGTGATAAGGCATGCTGTATGGTCCTGAATGGAGTTTCGGGTGAAATGCCATCGTTGCTGTCATCACCGTCAACAGCTACATAGACATCCGCTTCAATCAAATCATCCATGCCGTGAAGGATATCAAAGCTGTAACTTTCATTTGGTGAGGCATGATAGCTGGTGGGTATCATCACTGTGAAAGTATCTACAATGATGTCTATGATATCGCACTCAATCGAAAACAGATCTGCGCCAAAGCCTCTGTCCTGGCTGATCCTGTTAGAGTATAGATTACAGCGGTCTTCTGATGAGAACGCTATACCGGAGTTATTGTCGAAATATATACCACCACCATTATAGTCTGCAGAGTTGTTCCTGACAGTCGTTCCCAGCAACATCGGTGTAGAGCCGCTGCAGTAGATGCCTCCACCAGATCCGGCAGAGTTCCCAGATATGGTTACATTGTTCAGACCCGGCTCAGAATAACTGGCTGCTATCCCACCGCCCTGATTAACTGCTCTATTGTCAGATATGGTTACACTGTCCAGAGTGGGGCTGGCAGAGTTGCAGAAGATCCCTCCGCCACTGTCTTCAGAAAAATTACTGTATACAGTCACATCCTCCAGATCTGGATTACAGCCGGGTGCGATGTACATACCACCACCATCAAGGGCCACGTTCCCTGAGAATGTGATACGCTCCAGTGTGGGAGATGAGTTGGTTTCACAGTACAGCCCGCCTCCTCTGTAAGCAGCCAGGTTATCAGAGATTATCAGATCAGATAATCCCGGGCTGGCGAATGTGCAACGAATTCCACCACCACGGTTATCAGGCGCATCTCCACTGGCATTACCGTTCCGGATGATGAAGCTGGAGATCATGGTTGTTTCGTCGATGATCCCGCCAAGCGCCCAGGTGAAACGTATTACACTCGCCAGCGAGTCACCGTCGATGATACAGTCTTCTTCACCGTTGCCGATCAGCCTGATGCCGTTTACAGCTGGCCAGGTGATGTTTTCATAATATGTCCCGGCTGCAACCAGAACCGTATCCCCTTCGGTTGCGATATTGAGTCCCGCCTGAATTGTGGGCTGATCATCAGGAATATGGATGGTGGTGGCAGAAGAAAATGTTGAAAAACTGATGACCAGTAAAGTGATGAGAATCAGCGTGCGCATAATACCCCCGGCGCTGATGCGTGAATTCGTCTTCACTGGAAAGTATCAAATTCGGAAGGGAAGGAAAAGAATATTAACCAACCGGGGGAACATTGGAAAACAGGGCTGGGTTATGGCTGTGCTGGTCTACCAGGTGGGCGGACTGTTTATCGGGTAGCTGTGCCTGGTTATCATCAACCCCCTTTTCAACGCCTGAAAGTGAAGGAATACTTGAAATCTGCCGGATTGAGCCAATCCAGGGCAACATCCCCGACCTGGGCATACGGATAGCCAAAGGTATTCAACAATGCACCTGACTGAGGTGGTGTCAGACGAAGGTCGCGCCCCATAGCCAGTTTCACCCGATACGGATCCCAGGCACCCCAGAAATAATCTCGATAATATCTGGTCCTGGCATCGGTCAGCTTCAAATCCTCCTTGAGCATCATCTTGAGAACGTCTGCCGGGTCCACAGGTACCCATCCATATCCGGGAAGGTAAAACTCAGCCCAACAATGCTGCCACCTGGTAATGTCTACTTCAGCCTCTTTCCCCTGCCGGATTCCAAAAATCTCACGGGCGGGGACACCTGCTGCCCTGCAGAGGGAGACAAAGACTGAATGGATGTCGGTACATTTGCCACCAGGATTAATGAGAAGTGAACTTACATCGCCAGAGCCACACCCGGATGTCTCTGGATCGCGGTACATATTTTCACAGATCCAATCATAAATTGCCTTTGCTTTACCGGCTACTGTTGATTCTCCGAGTGTAATCTGATCCGCAAGTACCTTCACCGCACCATCAATCGGTCCAGATCTTGTAGGTTTCAGAAAGGCAGCAAAATCCTGAGGGTTCCAGGAGGCCTCTTGAGCCGGGAAGTCCCTGTGAACCACCTCCTGTCGATCAACATGAAAAGAAAGATTCAGTTTACGGCTACTGGTGCCCGCTGGCCAGCGTGCGTAAAGGATGGGAGTTGAGTAGACCTGATCACTGTAAACCGCTGATTCGATGTAATCACCCTCGATTTCGACATGACTTATCAGCTGATCCCGATCCGAAAATGGATATGGAATCCATAGCTGTACTTCCTCTACCGCACTGTGGTGGGAAAAGTCAAATTCCATGGTGATGTAGCCACTGCTTTCAGTTACTGCCTGGACTTGAAACGATATCAGGAACAAAGTAACAGTTACCAACAGCGAGTTCTTCGTAAGCATTGGCTACAACCCTCCAGTAATGGAATTATAAAATCTGGCTATAAAGTGTATGTCCCTGGTTTGTAAGAGCCTACACCACCTCCTGAACTTCCCCTTTGATACCGATTCTGATACTCTGGAAAGGGATTTTCATTGTTTCCGCTCTCGCCTCAGCCGCTTTTACCATGGACTGCCGGGCCAGCTGCACGATACCACCACAACAGGGGACCTCCATATGGAGAACTGTAACTCTGCGTGGTTTGCCGATGGCGATGATGGCGGTAATCTTCTCGAGATAACCGGTCAGATCATCCAGCTTGGGACAGCACACTACCACAGCTCTGTCATGCAACCAGTCCTGGTGGAAATCAGGGTAGGCAAAGGGCACACAATCGGCCACCAGTACCAGATCTGCATTCTGGAAGTATGGTGCCTGTGGTGAAACCAGGTGCAACTGGACCGGCCACTGGCGCAGGGCGGACTCGCTCTTCACCGGAGCAGCGGTCTCTTGCTTCTCCTCATTCCAGGCCATGGTCACAGCAGAGGGGCAGCCGCCTGCTACCGGTTCCGGCTTCGCTACTGCCGCTGCCATACCATGCGCCTGCAGGTGCTGCTGATGTTGCTCTACCTTATCCGGAGCGGTCTTCCGCAGGTGCTCCATAACACCCTGCTCGTCGTATGCATCCACCACCTCTTCAACTACATGCAAAGCATCCAGCGGACAATCACCCAGACAGGCTCCCAGGCCGTCACAGAAGTCATCCCTGACCACTTTCGCTTTACCGTCCACAATAGCAAGGGCACCTTCCGGACAGGAGGGAATACAGAGTCCACAACCGTCACACTTCTCCTCATCAATCCGAATAATCTGTCGCTTAAGTTTTGTCAATTCTGCTCCAATCCATTGTTCCTTGAACATTTCAACTGCGCTACTACAAAAAATCTCCGCCGGTATACCGGTAGAGATTTTCATGTCATATCAATGCCGATTCTCGGGCACCAGGAGGTATGCAGGTAGCACTTACCCCGGATAACTGCCCTTGATGAATTTTTCCAGCTCCTGAATCATGAACTTCTGGTCGGCAATAACCCTCTTCACGATGTCACCAATTGTGATAATTCCCACCAGCTGTTCACCCTCCATGACCGGCAGATGACGTATTCGCTTCTCAGTCATCAGCGCCATACACTCTTCGATGCTGTAGGTGGGGCTGATGTAAAAAACCTGCGTTGTCATCACCCTGCCGACAGGAGTATCGAGAATCATCTCCCCGGAAGCTGCTGCTCCTCGGGTGAAATCACGCTCGGAAAAGATACCGGTCAGTCTGCCTTCCGAGACTACCGGCAATGCACCCACATCCCGGACAGCCATTTCCTGCAGGGCCTCGTTCACCGTTGTTGTCGATGTTACTGCCCAGACCGTTCCGCCTTTATCGGCCAGAATTTCTGAAATGGTTTGCATGATCAGATCTCCTCGTTTAACTCAAGTTACTCTGCAGCATGATACTTTTATCTGTTCACAATATCAGCATATTTCCCTGGCAGATATGGTCATCGGAGCTCAATTACAGCAACCTGGTGCGCCCTTGAATTTCCCACAACTGTCGCAGATAGTACGACCTTCAGGCTGGCAACAGGCGTCGCTACCCTTCACCTCGCCACAACCATCACAGAGTACAACGCTGTCTTCTGTAACCTCAGGCAGGCAACATCCGGGTGAACCTTTGAATTTTCCACAACCATCGCAGATCGTGCGGCCTTCCGGCTGGCAACAGGCATCGCTACCCTTCACCTCACCACAGCCATCACAGAGAATTACTGCCTGTTGATCACCACAATCACTCCCGCTGCAACCGCTACCTGCACAACCACCCTTGGTAGCGCAACAACCAGTGATAAAAAGTCCAAGGCCAAGAGCCAGCAGGCTCAGTGAAATCCAGTTCTTCATGATATTCCCTTATTATTTTCAGTCTACAATTACAGCGAAATCAATTACGCTGCAGCATTTTCAAAAACAGTCAGATTAAATCAGCTGCTGTAAAAAATCGTCGGAATCCGGTAGGTCCGATTGCCTAGCAGGGGATAGCAATCAGAGACTACCGGACTCCGACAAATATTCTATGAAAGCTCCAACATCCGCTCGATCGGACGAACAGCCTGCTTCATCAATTCAGTCGGCAGCATTATCTCCGGTTGACCGGTTTCAAATGCGTTATGTATTTTCTCTAAAGTGTTCAGTTTCATGTAGGGGCATACATTACAGGCACATTCCCGGCCATCCAGCTGTGCCGGTGCCGGAATATACTCCCGGTCCGGGTTGCTTTTCTGCATCTGGTAGATGATCCCCGGTTCGGTCGCGATTATCAGTGCCCGATCACTACTTTCACGGGAATACTGCAACAACCTGCTGGTAGAACCGACTACATCCGCATGCTGCAGGATATCTTCAACACACTCTGGATGTGCCAGTACTTTTACACCGGGATACTCATTCTTGACACGCAACAACTCCTGCTCGCCGAAAGCCACATGCACTTCGCAATCCGCCTGCCATAACACCATCTCGCGACCGGTCTTCTTCATAAGATAGCGACCCAGATTCCGGTCAGGGGCAAAGATAATCCCCTGCTCCTGTGGAATCGTGCGTACAATCTTCTCGGCGTTGGCACTGGTGACGATGATGTCGCTCAGGGCCTTTACTTCCGGTGAGGAGTTGACATAACAGAGTACGATATGACCCGGGTATTGCGCCTTGAACCGGGCAAACTGATCCGCCGGACAATCGGTGACCAGAGAACAGCCAGCTTCCAGATCGGGAAGCAGGACTTTCTTCTCCTGGTTGAGCATCTTGGCAGTTTCAGCCATGAAACGAACACCACAGAACATGATTACATCCGCCGTAGTCTGAGCGGCTACCTGAGCCAGCTTCAGTGAATCACCCACTTCGTCAGCGAGATGCTGTATTTCATCCCGTTGATAAAAATGAGCCAGGATCACGGCGTTCTGCTGACGGCGAAAATTGTCTATTTCCGCCGTCAGCTGTTGTTCATTCAGGGGCATTTCTACATTCCACCTGTTGGATGATGATGTCCTGCCGGAACAGGAACCAGTTTCATTTCGCAGCGGGGACAGGTTTTCTGCTCGGAATCACCCGGTACCACGAAATCACACATTGAACAACCCTTTGGTTCAGATGCGCGGAGTGTAAGCATCTCCTCGTCACTCATTGCACGCAGATTCATGTTGCAGCTCGGGCACTTCTTCTTGCCATCTGCAGTGACCACTTCAGCATGCATGGGGCAGGTGTAAAGGGTCTCAGCGGTGTTAACATAATTCAATCCCTCTGCAGTCATGACTGCATGAGCGCTGCCAGCATGACCTGTGGCTGCAGCCTGGCCGGAACCACCATGTGGGCAACCGCCCTTTTTAACTGTTGCAGCTGCTTCCTCAGTTGGTGAAGTAGCGGCTTCAGCTTTAGCGCCATGGCCACCACAACCGAGGCCGAGAGAAGCGCCCTGGCAGGGTTTACTACATCCGGGTCCGGCAAAAACGGCAGTCTGGATACCGAGCAGCAACAGAGCCGCCAGAGCCAGTCCGGTTATACGTGTTGTCATTTGCTTGTTC
Organism: uncultured Bacteroidia bacterium; assembly: GCA_964501185.1. GTDB lineage: Bacteria > CAIWAD01 > CAIWAD01 > BS150m-G50 > BS150m-G50 > BS150m-G50. Next base: position 39,082 of record CAZCRT010000020.1, on the reverse strand, counting down.
TTCATTTTGTTTCTCCATTTGGTTTCGAGTCTGATTTGATCTCGGTTTTATCAGTTGAGTTTTCAGTTCCCATCAATTCTCTGTTCACAGCAACAGCTGCTTTCGCCAGCACCGGTCGTTTGAGCAGGTAATGTGCTGCCGGTAGAATGACCAATGTCAGCAGGGTTGAGGATATCAGTCCTCCAACCATCGGTACCAGGCTTCATCCAGATAAACCATCATCACCACACCGGTTTCAGCAGCCAGCCCCAGCAGGGCAATGTATCCAACCGCTACTGCAACTGATTGATTGTATTCCAACATGAACATCAATCAGACTCCACCTACCATAGCGAACGGTAAAGTAAGCATGACAAGAAGAGATTTACTAATGTTTTTAATATGTATATACAAAAGAACGAAAATCAACAGTAAAGTCAGTGGAATGATTAACTTCAACCGGCGGCTTACCCGTTCCATGTACTCCAATTGACCTGCCATCCCAGCGAATAGTCGGTCGGCAGTGTAACTGCCAGCAGGGATATCAACAAACTGAGTGTAATGCGTAAAGAGACCATATCGCGCCTTCTGGAGAATCTAATTTTAACTCGTCAGATGCAGCAGCTGCTGTCAGGTGAAGCCTGGGAATCGTTATCGCATTTACAACTACTTATCCCGAACGACCTGTATGCGGGGCAGCAACCCATAAAACCGGTCAGCAGCGGTAACAGCCCCACCGCGCCCCACCAGGTCTGCCAGTAAAAACCGGCGGCGATTACTACAAGTCCTACAGCTATTCTGAAGTAGCGATCTCCTTTACCCACATTGCGCTTCATGTTGTTCTCCCTTTGCAGTTTGTTTTCGAATTCATCTGCAACCGCATATGGCAAAAGGGATGCCAATATTTCATGGCATGGCAGGTTATTGTTTAAACAGGGGTTGGAGAAGGTAATGATTGGAATGGGAAGATAGTTACAAGTAGAGATTGAAAGATGTTTTCAAGGGGAGTTGAAAACTTTTTTCACCCCTTCTCTATCTTATACTCCTCAATTTTCCGACGCAGGGTCGGACGGGTGATACCGAGGATTTCGCAGCTCTTACCCAGATTCCAGTCACAGGCGATCAGTACCTGGAGAATATGCTCACTTTCTATCTGGGCCAGCGATCGTTGCCAGTCAGGCTCTGTTACCAGTGGTTTTTCATCATCTGCCGGCAACTTGATATCCAGCGATTTGCCGGCAGAGAGCATAACTGCCGCGGTCAGCCTGTTCTCAAGCTCCCGGACATTACCGGGCCAGTCATAGTTCTGCAGTTGCTGCAGAACACCCGGTGCCACATCGGTAACATCCCGGTTCAGTTCACGGTTGATTTTGAGCAACAGGTGCTCAGTAAGTGGCAGAATGTCTTCCCTTCGCTCCCGCAACGGCGGCAGGTCTATCTCAATTACTTTGAGCCGGAAGAGGAGATCTTCACGGAAGGCACCTTCAGTAACCAGCTGCTTCAGATCACGGTTGGTAGCAGCCACAACACGGGCTTTGAATTCGATTTCCTGCGTCCCCCCGACCCTTTCGAATACTCTTTCCTGAAGTACCCGCAACAGTTTTACCTGCAGGGCGGGATCCAGGTCACCTATCTCATCGAGGAAAAGAGTACCGCTTCCGGCCAGCTCAAATCGGCCTGACTTCTTCCGGTCAGCACCGGTGAAAGCGCCCTTCTCATGGCCGAAAAGTTCACTCTCCAGCAGTGTGGGAACAAAAGCGCTGCAGTTAACTGCCATCAGGGGTTCCCGCGGGCAACTGTAACGATGAATAGCGCGGGCAACCAGTTCCTTACCGGTACCTGACTCACCGGTGATCAACACATTTGCCTGCCCCCTGCTGGTCAGGCCGATACGCTTATGTATCTCGACCAGCGCCCGACTGCAACCGACGATCTTCTCAGGATTTGTGTCCTCCTGCAGGTCAACCACCAGAGCGGGATTTTCCCGCGAGCTCTCCAGCGCCAGGGCGCTCATTACAGCCTGCTCGAGTTCGTCGATATTCAGTGGTTTGTGAATATAGTCCCAGGCGCCACTGCGCATCCCCTGGATGGTCAGATCCAGATCCTGATGCCCGGTGATCATTATCACTATGCCTGGCAAACCTTCCTCGCCGGCTTCGGTCAACAGATCCAGACCGTAACCATCCGGCAGCATCAGGTCCAGCAATACAACATCGGGGGAGGAATCCCGCCAGGCCTTGCGTCCGGCAGCAGCGGTCCCGGCAGTAAGCACCTCATGCCCGGCTTCACTGAAAAACAGCTCCAGAGTTCTGCGGGCAGCCTGATCGTCATCGATTACCAGGATCCGTGTCATCAGTTATCTCCCCTGTGAAGGTGTGTTCAGACTGAGGTCCATTGCTCTAACAATCTTTCTAACAGTTCAAGTGTCATCAGCTGCTTTCTCCCGGCACAATTATGCGGGTAGTTGTGCCCCGGTCAACTTCACTCTCCATTTCAAGGTGGCCATTATGCCCCTCCACGATCTTCCTGACCGTCGCCATCCCCAGCCCCACTCCATCAGACCGGGTGGTAAAGAATGGATCATAAAGCCGGTCCAGCACATGGGCGCTCATTCCCCGGCCGTTGTCGGTAACCTGCAGCAGTGTGCTGCCATCCTGAATGCTGATCAGCAGTTGGACCCTGCCCTTCTGTTCGCAGGCCTGAATAGAGTTCAGCAGCAGGTTGACCACCGCCTGTTCGATCAGTTCAAGATCACCCTGAAGTGACTGAACCTCGGGCGCGACTGTGAAGAGGAGCTCAACATCACTCGCTGCAGCCGGTTCGCTGACCACCCGGCGTACACGCTCTACCAGCTCAGCGGGTGAGAAGGTTACCATGTTAAAAGAGGATGGCTTGCTGTAGTCCAGCAGTTCCGTCAGCATTCTTTCCAATCTCTCCACCTCACCGGAAGCGATCTCCAGACTCTCCCGGGAGGATGACTCCTCCTGCAGGCGCCGCTGTAACAATCGCACATTCATTTTGATGGAAGATAGAGGATTGCGCATTTCATGTACAATACCGGCTACCAGTTGACCGATAGCTGCCAGCTTCTCCGATTGCACCAGCTGACGCCGTGAATCCTCCAGCCCCTGAACCATGCGATTAAAGTCTGTGACCAGGCTGCCAATTTCGTCACTCCGGTTCTCCTCAGGAATCCGGATACTGAAGTCACCCTTGCCAACTTTGTGACTCGCACTTACCAGCGCCCCCAGAGGCCTGCTCCAGTTACGAGCCAGCAGCAATACGATTGACAGCATTATCGCCAGGGCAACAGTAGCCGCCAGTAACGTATCGACCAGTATTCGCTGCAGGGGTACGAAAACCTCTTTGACATCCATCTCCACAATCAGTGCCCAGCTGGTCTCAGGTAACCAGTCATAGGCACCCATCACTTCCCCACCAATGAAACCGGGATAAATCATTACACCGGTTTTCCCCTGCAGTGCTTCCAATACAGGTGGCAGCGGCATTTTGTGAGACAACGGTTTGGGATGGTGTTCAAAACGTGAAGGGGTAATCATGATCGTATCCGCGTCAACGAGATAAGCTTCTCCCCGCTCACCCAGATCTGAAATATCTGAGAGAATGGGATTGATAGTATTAGCGCTACTGAACTGCTGCAGCAGAATACCACTGGTACCATCTTTCAATGGAAATGGAACCGCAAGATTCAGCGCCGGAATATGGTCACTGTTCAGGGTAAGCTTACCGAAAGCCCCCCTGCCGCCCTGAGCGCTGACGACTTCCGGCAGGTTGACCGGAGCATGGGCATCGACACCGGAGCCGGCACAGGCGAGTAGGTTCAGTTCCTGATCGAATACTGATGCAAACAGGAGGGTGCTGTCCACTGTCAGTTTGTGTTCCAGAAATGTGGTCAAGGGAGGCAGAATACCGGGACATTCTGCCTGGTGTATTTCGCAACTCTCAATTACAAGTCTGATTTCTGGAGCAGATTCCATGGAAGCGGCACGCATCCGCTCACTGAACCACAGTTCGAGCCGTGCGCAACGTTCTGTAGCCACACCCAGTAAATGGCGGCTCGCCTCCTGCTCAATCGCCTGTCCGGCTTCGATATAGCTGATAACAGCTATACTGGCACCGGTAAGCAACACAATCAATGCGCTGACTGCGAACAACTTGACACCGAGAGAAAGACGTAACCGCTTCATGTCTATTCCCCACCCAGCATGTCACCTATACCGCCCAGAAGTGAACCCTCACCCCGACGCTTACCGCCGGCTTTCGGTGCATGCTGCAGAATCCGGTCCGCCATGCGGCTGAAAGGTAGGCTCTGCAGGTAGACAGTACCCTGCCCCTGTAAAGTGGCCAGGAATAATCCCTCGCCACCAAAGAACATCGACTTCAGGTTACCGGCCCGTTCGATGTTGTAGCTGATACCACTGGTAAACGCCACCAGGCAGCCGGTGTCAACACGCAGGGTTTCGCCGTGGAGTTCCTTTTTAATCACCGTGCCCCCGGCATGGACAAAAGCCATTCCGTCACCGATCAGTTTCTGCAGGATGAAACCTTCGCCACCGAAAAAGCCGGTGCCGAGACGGCGGTTGAAGGCGATCGTCACTTCGGTGCCCAGTGCTGCTGCAAGAAATGCGTCTTTCTGGCAGGTGAGTTCGCCACCCATCTGTTGCAGGTTGACAGGAATTATACTGCCGGGATAAGGGGCGGCAAAGGCTACCCGTTTCTTACCTCCGCCCTGGTTCGTGAAATGGGTCATGAAGATTGATTCACCGGTCAGCACTCTTTTGCCTGCACCGAGCAGCTTCCCCATCAGCCCCTCCGATGGCTGTGATCCATCTCCCATGCGGGCTTCAAAAGTAATTCCCTCCTCCATGTAATTCATAGCGCCCGCTTCAGCTATGACTGTTTCCGCCGGGTCCAGCTCCACTTCGACGATCTGCATATCATCGCCCAGGATCTCGTAATCAACTTCATGGCTTCTCATCTTCAGTCCCTTATCGTTTTATCAAACGTCACACAGTTTACGATTTCAGATTTATGATCTACGATCAGCTGTTTCAGATTCCAATCGCCAATATATCTACCCGCTGACTCGTCGCCTTTAAACCCATCGACTCTAATGCATTTCGCACTGCCCGGATGTTCAATCGCTTTTAAAGGCGACACAAACGAGTAGTATTTACTCCCCCGCTGACTCGTCGCCTTTAAACCCATCGACTCTAATGCATTTCGCACTGCCCGGATGTTCAATCGCTTTTAAAGGCGACACAAACGAGTAGTATTTACTCCCCCGCTGACTCGTCGCCTTTAAAAAGTCCGAACGTATTCCCCTCACTATCCTTGCAATAAGCCGCCCAACCAACGCCAGGTATCGGCATTATCTCTGTCAGTACTTCTCCTCCTAACTGCCGTATTTTTTCGAGGTATTCTTCAATCGAGTCAACCCCTACAATATTGACAGTTGAATCACCAGGCTGCTCCCGCTGCTGGATACCACCGTCGATACCAGGTTCTTCCCTTGCTCCAGACTCGGTCAGCCAGTAATCACTTGATTCATTCCACCTGTTGATTTTCCAGTCGAAAAGCTCCCGGTAAAACCGTGCCGCCCTTTCCGGATCATCAGCATTGATTTCAAAGTGGATGACGCGTGGCATATAGTCCTCCTGTTTTAAAATGCCTTCATGCTGAAAAGAAACGAAATCCTGCAGATAGAAACGAGCAGAAGTGCATATCCAGTATTATGCAGTTTTGCTTCTGTTAGACTGCGAGTTGATTACCTGGCAATCGCCAAAATTGATGTATCACAGATTTAGATTTTGTATCATAGATTCAATACACCATTAACTCCATTGCCACACAGGAGGCTTCCATGTCGTACTGCAGAATGTATCACGTATACGTTTTACTGTTTTCATTGATACTACCTGTACTGGCGAGCGCACAGGGTACCTGGGCCTGGACCGGCCGTGTACACAGCGAACTGGATTGGTACACGCTGGAGACAGAACACTTCAATGTGCACTACCACAATGGCATTGAGGATATGGCACGTGATGGTGCCACATATGCGGAGCAGATTCGCACAACCCTGATGGAACAGATGGGTATCACGCAGACACCGATGATCGACATCATCTTCACGACTGAGGATGAAATCATGAACGGTTATGCCATGTGGACCAACCAGACATTTATCTGGATCGATCAGAATGATGCTACAATCTGGCTAGAGAATGGCAAATGGCTGCAACAGGTTCTGGCTCATGAGTTGCAGCATATCATATATCTCAACGCTGTCAAAACCTGGCTCCCACAGCCCTGGTCCTTTCTCATCTCAAAGACTCCCGGCTGGTTTGTGGAAGGTATTGCAGAGTACTGTACAGAAAACTGGCGCCCCTACCGTTCTGATCTCAGGCACAAGTATCGTGTGTTCAATCACCAGCTTGACAGGATGGACCCCCATCACGACGGTTACTCAAAGGTGCTGTTGCTGACTTCTGAGTACGGAGATTCAACGCTGATAAAGCTTGTCAGCCACCGCAAAATGGGAGTTAACCTGTTTGAAGAAGCCTTTAAACAGGCAACCGGTATCACTGTCGACCAGTTTGAAGATCACTGGGACGAGGTGATGAATACCTATTACTATTCCTACAAGTCGCAACATGAAACCTATCAGGAAGCGGGAGAAGTGTACTCACTGCCACTTGAGCAGGTTACTGCATTTGCGCTGGCCGCTGACAGCTCCCGAATTGCCCTGGTGGGTCGCGACGACACTGACCAGTTGGATCGCTCCCTGATCGTGGGGAATCTGGTTGTACCGGAGGTGGAGGAGGTGGAAGATGATGAGGAGGCAGTACAACCATCATGGGATAAGCGAACGATCGACTACGGCCGTTTCCATGAGAGAATCGCCTTCTCACCTGATGCGAGTCAACTGGTCTACGCCAAGTATCGCTACGGCCTTTACGGCTCCATGCTGTGGGACCTGCGTGTTGCCGACCTTGAAACGAATCATAAAAAATGGATCACATTCAATCAGCGAGCCAGCTGGCCGGACTGGTCTCCCGATGGGGAGAGTATCGTATTTATCTCACATTCCAACAGCACTACCAACCTCTACCTGATAAGCCCGGATGGCAACGATCTTCGTCAACTCACTCATTTCAATGATAACACACAGATTGTCTCACCCCGCTTTTCTCCGGATGGCAGCAGAATTGCCTGCGGTATTTCCGGTCCGGAAGGTGATTTGAACCTGGCACTGGTGGATGTTGCAACCGGGTTTGCGGAACGTATCACGGACAATTCCGCAGTGGAGTACCTGCCGGTCTGGCACCCGGATGGAAAACGTATCACGTTTACCTCACACGCCGGCAACACTCCTAACCTGCATACCATCACCCTGAAAGATAACAGCATCGTACAGAACACAGATGTCGGCGAAGCAGTCTGGAGTGCCCAGTGGACACCGGGGGGAAACAGTATCATGGCCAGCACCATGAACACTGTTGATTCTGTCCGGGTAGTGCTGGTCGATCCGGACCGGACTATCACCACGGAAGATTTCAGAATCCGCGCTCCATTCACAGCCTGGCTGCAGCAGAGTCCTGAACTACCGCTGCCGCAGTTTGATCCACGTGATACGGCTGTAATACTGAGCCTGCACCGTTACCAGTTCCTGCACCACTGGAAACATGTAACCTCCATCATATTGCCGGTAGAAGTACTCGTCGGTGGAACGGTCTGGAGCGACGCTCTGGGCAAACATCTATACCAGGCTGTTGTGGGTACAACCTGGGATTTCCAGTATCCTTTCTATCATCTCAGTTATCTCAATGCCCAGCACGGCCCGTTGTGGCACTTCTCTGTCTATCGCAATGTAAACTGGTCCTGGCGACCCTATGACCGCAGTGACAGTGGTCTGCTGGAGCTGTCTGATGGAGCCAGCTTAACAGCCTCTATCCCTTTCAATGCAGGCAATTCGCTCTCCTCCAACCATGCACTGAGTACAAGCCTGGCAATGCATCATCGTTCGGTAAAAGAGCTCAGAGACTGGAACAGTGAAGAGGATGATTTTGTGACACATCTGCCCGGTGAGCTGCCGATGCCGGAGGAGGGAAATGAAAGCCTGTTCGGTCTGAACTACCGGTGGGTTAACAGAAGGCCACATAAGGATAATGTTGCTCTACCCGGCCACGGCTTTGGTGTTAACCTCAATTCAACCTTTGCACTCGGGGGAGGATTTGGTGACTTCAGCTACCAGCGTTACAGTTTAAACACCTTTCTCAACCAGAAGCTGCCGGTTGGTGTTATGTTCTTGCAACTGAAAGGGATCCTGCTGGAGGGTGACGCGCCCGCACAGGACTATGTTGGTTTCACCAGTGACTTCCCGATCTACAGTGCAGGTGCGAATGATCTGGGCGCTCTACTCCCTGAGAATCACAATCTGCGTGGCAGTGATGAAATCCGTGTGGGTGACCGTATGCTTATGGGTACAGTCGAATTTCGTCTTCCATTCATCGGTGGCTTGCCACTCAGTGCTTTCGGGTTCGAGGTGGGAGAGATCACAGCGGCACTCTTTGCTGATGCCGGTGAAGTCTGGTATGCCGGGCGGCTGCGTGATACAGAACTGCTGCTGACTGCCGGTTACGAGGCTAAAATCGCTATCCAGATCGGTGGTGCACCACTCTTCTTCCTGGCTGTCGGCCAGGGGCAGGAACCGGAGCAGTGGCAGGACACTATTGACGGAGCAGATTTCCCGGAACCATATCTGCGCTGCGGTTTGATCAATCCGTTTTAGAAGAGATATCTGTTGACACCCCCGCCATTTGTCGTTATCTTTACGACAGATGGCTTTTACAGGATGGGGTTTATATGTACTATGCAGATATCAGGAGTATCCTCGGAGGCACCAGGAACGTCAGAGAAGAGCTTGCCAGCCGTATGGATCTGGTAGATCTCAGTAAGCGGGGCCTGAGGAAAAGTTCGCTGTTACATCTGGCCGGGCATCTCTCGTTCTCACTCCATCAGATAGCAGAGTTACTACCGGTAGGTGAACGTACTATTCAGCGTTATGCTGACAGCGAGCGCTTCAATCAGGCGACCTCAGAACATATTCTCCAGATCGCCGAGGTTGTCGTCAGGGGAGAAAAGGTTTTCGAAAATTCTGATAAGCTGCAACAATGGCTACTATCCGCCTGTCATGCTCTGGGCGATCGCACTCCCATATCTCTATTGAATTCACGCTTTGGTATTGATCTGGTTCTCGATGAGCTGGGACGAATTGAGCATGGTGTATTCGCCTGATGAAGCTGTATCGAATTGCAAAAACCAGGTACATACATGACCTGAGTGGTGAGGGTGCCAGGCTCAGTGGTGGAAGATGGAACCTGCGTGGTACACCTTTGATCTATACTTCTGAATCACGCGCTCTGGCAACGATCGAGTTTACTGTGCATCTGTCGTTGCCACAAGCTCCGGGTGACTTAAGTTTAGCTACACTTGAGATTCCCGGAAGTGTATCTCCTGAGGAGATTGACCTCAGAGCTTTACCAGAGCAATGGCAGAAGTATCCTCCACCTCAGCTGCTGGCAGAGCTGGGAACTGAGTGGACTCGTTCATTGAGCAGCCTGCTCATGAGAGTTCCTTCCGCGGTTGTGCCACATGAATTCAATATTCTTATCAATCCGCTTCATAAGGATCTCAAGAAGGTAAGACTTATTGAGGTTGAGAATTTTCCTCTGGATAACCGCCTGACAGGCAATGGATAACTTAACGGTTTTCGGAGCCGCTGATGCATGTCAAACGCCATCTTCAAGCTGATTCATTTTACCAACGTGCCACACCCTGGCTGCTGCGTAAGGAAGCAGAGCACAACCTGCTACTCGGCCTGGCAGAACGCCTGCGTTCCGGAAATCACGCATATGATGATCCGATCTACCTGGCTACCGTGGAAGATGATGATGAGGTTATCGGTTGTGCCATGCGCACACCACCACACAAGCTTCTGCTGACCCGGATGCCCCAGGAAGCCCTTCCCCTGCTGATAGAAGATGTAGCGGAACTCTACTCCACCCTTCCCGGGATACTGGGAAGCGAAGAGGCCGCTCGTAGCTGTGCGGAGATCTGGTGCCGTATGCGGGGTAGTGAGTTCAGTCGGGGTATGCGACAGGGTATTTATGCACTGGAAAAAGTGGCAGCACCTGCTCAGCCTGCTGCAGGACACCTGCGCTCCGCAGCTGAAAGTAACTTCGTGCTGGTTTGCAAATGGAGTGACGGTTTTCACAGGGATATCGGGCTGGCCGAGGTTCCGGTCGAGCAGATTGAACGACTTATCAGCGGGCGTCACCTGTTCATCTGGGAGGATGGAGAGCCGAAGTCGATAGTAGCCGGTGTGGGAAGAACCGCTCACGGTATCCGTATCAGTTTTGTCTATACACCACCCGAATTTCGGGGAAGGGGTTACGCAACCACTGCGGTTGCTGAACTGAGCCGCCGCTACCTGGAAGAGGGCCTGCAGTTCTGCTTCCTCTATACCGACCTCTCCAATCCCACCTCAAATTCCATCTACCAGCGGATCGGCTACCGGCAGGTCTGCGAGGTAGTGGACTATGATATCCAATAAACATCCCCCACGCCCACCCTTCACGGGGATGACTTCTGCCTATTTCACCAGCATCATCTTCCTGGTCAATGTCACTCCCTCAGCTTCCAATCGATAGAAGTATAGACCTGAGGCTAATCGGGCACCATCAAACTGCACATCATGACGACCCGCCGGTTTTGACGCATCCACCAGTGTCATTACCTGTTGACCGCGCAGATTGAACACCTCCAGCCGTACCGGGCCATCCAGACGCAGTGCAAATTCTATCGTCGTAACCGGATTGAACGGATTGGGATAGTTCTGGGATAACTCGATGGTCTGCGGAAAAGCGCCGGGCTGGTCCTCCCCTGCCACAGCATCTGCCGGGAAGAAATGCTCTACCACTACATCATCGATGTACCACCCCTCAAGTGTGATACTCTGATCGCTGCCGAAACGGAAACGCAACTGCACCGTTTCACCATCATAATCGAACAGGGAGAAAGTACTCTCCTGCCAGTCCAGTTCACCGGAGAAACAGGGCGTGCCTCCCTCAAATGGATGGGTGGCCGGGTTGCCACTTCCACTGGTAAACCGGAAATGCTTATTGTAACCACCTGTCATTGATGGCAACACCTGCCACTCTTCACCATCAAGGGAAATCTCCACCACACCACCATCGTAAGCGGAATCGGGATAGGACTCGGATATCTCAGCACCCATCCGGTGCTGCATCCGCAGGCGTGATTCCGGTTCTATCAGCAGTTCCGGCATCACCAGACGTGCGTCCAGCAGATCTACATACTCACCGGTACCGCTGTCACCGCATTTCCAGCTGTGATCGGGGCTGGCGTAATCCTCTTCACTTAAATGCCACTGGTCATTCCAGTCTGCAGGGGCGTGATGTGTCCAGTTCCCTTCCCCCTGCTCCATATCGTCAGCAAAGGTTTCCAGCCATTCCCCCACGAAAAATGTATAGACCGGTGAAGTGGCTTCATTGGCATTGTCCGATGCATCCACAGCATGGAAATAGTAGTAGATCCGGGTAGCGATCTCCTGTCCCGGAATCTGGCCAACCCAGTTGTTGTCACCGCTGTTTGCCATGGTTACAGGGAGGTAGTTCTCCTGATCGCACCCCCAGTACAGCGTCGCACTCGCGATTTCTGAATCGTCAACAATGACCGCCAGCATCTCGTAGGGATCGTTACCCTCCTGCCAGGGCAGTGCCACATGATTGATTATTGGCGCCCAGATGTCATCCATCGAGAAGCCACCCCGTTCCTGGGTAAACAGAATCGCCAGATTCTCCTGCAGTGATGTGGCACCGGCAGGATAGCTGTTCCAATATGAGTATTGCAGCCCTTCAGTCTGATCAGGGGACTCAATGCCAACTGTCGCGTAATCGATATCAGTCCAGCTGTTGTTAGTGTTATTGACAACTTCCTGGTACTGAAACAGGATGTCACCATTGTCTGTCTCAGCAAAATCCTGGTCATAAAGGACAACCTGGAAAGTCTCGCTGGGTGATCCCGGCCCCACCTGAGTCAGAGCATACCACTCTATGATAAAGCGATGATTCGGCTCATCGTGGTAGTAAAAAACCTTGCCCTCAGGACCACCGCCCGAGGAAACACGCAGGTCATCCCAGAAGGGGGCTACCATGGCAGCAGGACCGATGGCAGTCGGAATCGAATAATTGCGGTAGTTAACCTGATTATCCTGGCTTCCGAAAGCACACCATCCATTTGAGCAGACAGTGATACGGTCATAGCTGGTGTCGAAGTAGGTGAAATCAAAAGGAAGCTGAACCATCTCGGAATCGTCATCCTCGTCACCATAATCAGTCAGAGACAGCTGTGTGCCGATCTCATTAATCTCCAGCCAGCTGTACAGCGGATGCTGAGTGTAGTATATATCCTCGGAATCAAAGCAGTAATAGATGCCGGCAGCCGGGCCGATTGGATCCTCCGATTCCACCGTACCAACCTCCAGTTCCAGGTTCAGTACCTGTTGCGGCCCGGGTGTGGTAAGTGTCAACTGGAGCGGCACCCGTTGCCCGTTGAAACAGCCTTCCAGCGCCTGGACCAGAAATGGTGTACTGTTGCTCTCTGAGGCACCTGGAGAAATATTATTGTAACCGGATGCTCCGTTGATAACCGTGAACCAGGGATCGTTGCAGGTCAGAACAGCTTCCGAGAAGGGAAAATGATCATCACCCAGGTTGGAAAGCTCCACAAACAGTTCACCGGTTTCCTCCGGGTCTATGATACCGTCACCACCGGGGTCAGCCTCTACTGAGGCTACCGTCAACAGCGGTTGTACTACCGGCAATGTGAGTGCTGCGTCGAATACTCCCTGATCGGTAACGATGGAGAGGGTCAGCAGCAATTGCTGTGGCAATTCCGGATCAACAGCAGCCGCACAGCTGAAAACGAGCGGCTGATCGATAAACCCCTCTGCACCTGGAGCCAGGTCGGGGGCACTGGCTGTTCCCTGCGAGACTTCCACACGGGGATCGTTGGAAGCGAGGGTGGCGGTTACACCGGTGGCGGTGATCTCAGTTCCGAGGTTACTCAGGGTCACCTGTAATTCCAGTGTTTCACCTGGATTCAGCAAACCATCATCGTTCCCACTGCTGTCACCGTTGTTATCATCATCCAGCTCCAGAGCAGCAACATCGACATAGGCTTCTTCATCTGAGATGGTTATGGTCTCCTGTGATGGATACAGGTTAGTACCGCTGACCGTAAGAATAGCTGTACCTGAATTATAGTTTCCTGCCAGCGGCAAAACCACCTGCCCGGAAGCATCGGTACGGGCGCTGATCTGAAAACCACCGGCACCAGCCTGATAGAAAGTGACCATCGCCTCTGCAACAGGCTCCAATCCGGAGCTGACTGTCACCGGCAGAGCTGTCGCACCCCCGGGCAATGATGCCGGTGCTTCAACTTGAAGTTCCTCTGGCTGGTCAGTCCGCAGAGCCAGACTGGCGTCACCCATCAGATTGTTCCATGACGAGAAGTTGCTCACACTGTTCGGATCGACATTGTTGAAAGCCAGCCAGAGGTCAAACTTCCCCTGGAAAAGCGCTTCACCGGCTGTTTTCTGGCCGTGGTCGAAGATACCACCGTAGATGCCGAGGTCGATCACATTGTTATATCTGGTATGAGTACCGGTGGTGGCAGAACCGATAGCGGCTATACCGCCCCTGGGGATCGATACAGTACCACCCTGATAAAACCCCTCGGAAAGCCCGGTACCGTTGACAAAATCTCCGGTACCACAGGTAATGATAACAACCAGTGGCAGCATGTAACCGTTGTTGAGGTTGTTCACCTGTGAATTATTCCAGCCGCTCATCCCCAGATAACCACGATAATTGAAATACAGAATGCCATCATCAAACGCGTCTATGATCGAGTTGACCTCGTTGGTACATCCCAGATAGTTGTAGCAGGTTGTCACATTACCCAGCCCGGCGCTTTCCAGCTTATACTTGATATTTTCGCTGGTGTAGACTGCTGACATACCGGTGATGGAGTCATCTCCAACCAGGTGCGCACTGTCAAACCAGTTCAACTGATCCGTGTAGGGGGTGCTCTCATAGTTCAATTGTTTGTTAACGACATTCAATAGCTGGTTGGCATTCGCAACCGACATCCTGCCTATGAAGATGTCAGCGAGGATATCATCCCCTTCCATTCGCGAGTAGTTATGATCACCGGTACTGTTAGAGGCCGCGACCGTACCGAAACTGCAGCTGCTGGGATCACCAACCAGAGTCACAAACACCGGTGGGTTATCCCAGTTATCGTAAGCGTCATGCAGATAGGCCAGTATCTGTGTACTGCTGGTCAGGGACAGGTCCGCTTCGGTAGCCTCGTAGACTACATGCCCCGATTGACGCTTCCAGTTCAGCAGCGGGGAAATGGCAACACTGGCTGCGGAGTTGTAGATATAGAGAACTGGATCCAGATCCAGGTTCTCATCCCTGTCTCGATCGGGAGATTGCATTGCTTCGTAGTTAAGAACATTAGAGGAGAGCATCTGTTCAAAAGCCTGTGACGGTGGGAGCGTGCGGGTGATCTGGTTGACCGGGTTATCACCGCTGAACTGGAAATCCAGATCAAGATCAGTGTAGATGATCAGCTCCCGTGTAACCGGGTTGTATTGATATGGTGTCACCGTGACCTGGACCAGACGGTGATTGCGCATGATGGCGGGTTCGGAGATGTTGACTATCTCTGCGGGAAGAAGGGCACTGGTGGTGTAAATCTGCTGATCTGCTGCTGGAAGCACAGTGCCGGCAGCCTGTTCATGTCCCAGGGTGGCCGGGATCAACCTGATATCCTTCATAGTGATTGTATTACAGGTGAATTCGCAAAAGATATCACTGGTTGCGGGAATCTCGAGAGCGAAACTGTAAGCTATCAGAGCCGGCTCACCCGGATTAGAGATTTCATGCATCCCCTCCTGCTGCAACCGCTGCTTCTCTTCTCCAGCAATCTGCACAGTCTCCATACCACTGTCTGTCAACGTTAATCGCAGAGAACAATGTGTCCGGTCTGCATGCTGCAGTTCACGTTCAATCGCCGCCAGGGCCGGCAGGTTTATCATCAGAACAAACAGACACACAACCAGCTTAGCTGTTTTCATAACACGCTCCGGATTGATTTCGTTCAAGCAGGAAAGATCACCTGCAGGTGTAATGTAGCAACCGCCTGTGAGTATTGCGTCTTTTTCATCAGGTTGAAAATAGATGAAAATGTGTGTCTGATTAAAATGTAGAGGCGGGGATAAAACCCGCCCCTACAGCATATCCTGATTCAACCAGTAATATCCTGGCTCAACCTTCAGTCCTGAAGCCTGCGAACGAGCCTGCAGTTCAGCATCGTCAGATACGCACAGTATTCAAACTATCGTTGTCCAAGCTGCAACTGAAAGTTGACAGCTTGTTTCGGGTGCCTGCGGCATCGCTTCAGTAACGAGAGATCAACGCTGCGCTGGCCAGTGTTGACCTATTTCACCAGCATCATTTTTCGTAACAGGATCTCTCCTCCAGTCTCAAGTCTATAGAAATAGAGTCCTGATGCCAACCTGCTGCCATCCAGCTGCACTGTATGGCGACCGGCTGTCTTAACACCATCAACCAGTGTCATCACCTGCTGTCCACGCAGGTTAAACACCGCCAGCTGCACCTGGCCATCCAGCCGCAGGGTGTATTCAATAGTCGTAGTCGGATTAAACGGATTGGGATAGTTCTGCGATAACTCGCAGCGATCCGGAACCTGCTGTCCGGGGTTATCTGCAATGGATTCAGCCGGGAAGAAGTGTTCTACCACAACATCATCTATGTACCATCCTTCTCTTACGGTTCCCTCGTCGCTGCCAAAACGGAAACGAATCTGTACCGTTTCTCCGGTGTAATCCACCAGCGAGAATGTACTCTCCTGCCAGTCCAATTCACCTGAGAAGCAGGGGACACCTCCCTCAAACGGATGAGTGGTCGGTTCTCCGTAACCATTCAATACGCGGAAGTGCTTATTGTAGTTTCCGGTCTGTGCCAGGAGTAAATCCCAATCTGTCCCGGTCAGCGAAATCTCCACAATGCCACCATCATAGGCGGAATCAGGGTACGCGCCTGATACTTCAGCGTCAATCCAGTGCTGAATCCGCAGCCGGGATTCAGGTTCCACAGTAAAAGGTGGCATCAGCAGACGCGAATCCAGTAACGAAGAATAGTCACCCTCTTCCGTGTCACCGCATTTCCAGCTGTGGCTTTCGCTGGCATAATCTTCGCTGCTCAGGTGCCACTGGTCAATCCACTCTGGAGCTGCAGAATGTGTCCAGCTTCCTTCACCCTGCTCCATATCATCCACAAAGATCAGTTGCCACTCACCCACTATGAAATTGTATGTGGGGGATGTAGCTTCATTATTCTGCGGTGAGGCGTCCATAGCCTCCAGGTAATAATAGATCCTGACGCCAATATCCTGGCCGGGAATATCACCTGTCCAGGTGTCACCAGCACTGTTCACCAATAATACTTCGTTGAAGGTCTCGTCGTCATAGCTCCAGTGCAGAGATGCATAATCTATTTCGGACTGATCCACAATCTGGGCAGATATCGGATAAGGGCCATCCCCCTCCTGCCAACTGACCGGATTATGGAATATCTCCGGTGCCCAGATATCAACCTCTGAATACTCGCCCCTCTCCTGAGTGAAGAGAATCGCCAGTTCGTCGCGCAACGGTGTGGCACCATCGGGATAGTTATTCCAATAACTGTACTGCAGGCCGGTTGTCTGGTCAGGTGACTCAATACCCACAGTAGCAAAATCATTATCTGTACCGGAGCTGTTCTGGTTGTTATCTACCTCCAGGTACTGGAACAGGATATCACCATTCTCAGTATCGGCATAGTCCTGATCGTAGAGTATGACCTGGAAGGTCTCATCAGGTGAGCCGGGACCAACCTGTGTCAGATCGAACCACTCGATGATAAAGCGATGGGTGGGTTCATCATAATAGTAGAAGACTTTGCCGTCCGGGCCGCCACCGGAGGTTGTACGCAGATCATCCCAGAAGGGGGCAATCATTGAAGTCGGCCCGATAGCGGTTGGAATCGGATAGTTACGGTAGTTGACTTCACCATCGTGGTCACCCAGAGCACACCATCCATTTGAACAGACGGTAATCTGATTATAGCTCACATCAAAGTAGACGAAATCAAATGGAAGTGAAATCACCTGGGAGTCATCATCTTCATCATAATAGTCCGACAGGGATAACTGGGTACCGATTTCATTAATCTCCATCCAGGCGTAAGAAGGCTGCTGTGAGTAGTACTCATCGTCGGAATCAAAGCAGTAGTAGATTCCCGCTGCCGGCCCTATCGGATCCTCATTGTCCATCTCACCAACCGTCACCTCCAGTGCCACCAGCTGTTCAGGGCCATCTGTGGAGGTAAGCTCCAGCTGGAATGGAACCACCTGCCCGTTAAAGCAACCCGGCAGGGGATGTATCACAAAGTCACTCAGGTTAAATCCACTGTATCCTGGCTGGACCGGGTTATAGCTGGTCTGGGAGGTAACAACTTCCATCCAGGGATCAGTACAGTTCAGAATAGCGTTACTGAAAGGGAAATCTGTATTTCCGTCGTTCAACAGCTCAACAAGCAGTTCACCCGTCTCATCCGGATCGATGACCTGATCTCCCGACCCATCAGCGACAACACTTCCCGATCGCAATAAAGGCTGGAACAGCGGCACCTGCAGGGCGCCAGTGAAGTCACCCTGATCTGTGATTATACTCAATATGAGATTGATAGAGGTGGACATCTCTATTTCAACCAGACTGGCGCAACTGAAGAGCAGTTGTGTGGCAATATCAGCCTGGTCGTCCGGTCCGAGATCCGGAACAGAAGTTTCATACTGAAGCAGTTCGATACGGGGATCGGCCGCAGTCAGTGTAGCGGTGATGCCGGTGGCAGTTTCTTCAGTACCCAGGTTACCCAAAGCCAGCCGCAGGTCAATTGTCTCGCCAGGATTCAGCTGTCCATCGTCATTACCGCTGCTGTTATCAGCATTGTCATCGTCCAGTTCCCAGCCGGTAATATCAACATAGACATCTTCACTGGTGATTTGCACTGTCTGCTGCCAGGGATAGAGATTGAAACCGCTGACAGTCACAGTTGCTTCCCCGGCAACCAGATCGCCGCTCAGGGGCAGAATCACTTCTCCGTTGTCATCGGTTAAAGCGGAGAAACTGACACCTTCGGGATTGAAACCGTTTTCCTGTTGCAGGGTCACCCGGGCACCCGGCTGCGGCAGGCCATCAGAGGTTATAGTTACTGTATATGCCGTGGAACCGACAGGTATTGAATCCAGACCCTCGCCATCAATCAACTTGGGAATGGAGGTGCGGAGCGCCAGGCTGGCATCCCCCATCAGGTTAGTCCAGTTGGAGAAATTCGTAACCTGGCCTGCAGAAACGTTCTGGTATGCATACCAGAGTTCAAACTTACCCTGGAAGAGCGCTTCCCCGGCTGTTCTCTGGCCATGGCCGAAAATTCCACCGTAGATACCGAGATCGACGACATTGTTATAACGGGTATGCGTACCGGTGGTTGCTGTTCCAATCGCACCAATACTACCGCGTGGATAACTGACAGATCCGGCCCGGTAAAAGCCCTCGGTAATACCTGTGTCGTAAGTGAAGTCACCGGAACCACAGGTGATTGTGACAACAAACGGCAGCATATAGTAATTATCAAGGCTGTTGGCGTTACCGGCATTCCATCCACTCATCCCCCAGTAACCACGGTAGTTGAAGTAGAGGATACCGTCTTCAAAAGCATTATAGATGGAATTCACCTCGTTGGTGCAGCCCTCGTAAGCGTAGCAGGTAGTAACATTACTGAAACCGTCATCTTCCATCATGTTGCGAATATTCTCATTCACATAGACACAGGACATGCCGGTTATAGAATTGTCACCAACCAGATGAGCACTGCTGAACCAGCTGTCAGAAGTCATGTAAGGGCTCTGCTCGTAACTGAGCTGCTTGTTGACAACATTCTCCAGCTGGCTGACATTGGCAACCGACATACGGCCGATAAACACATCACCCAGAATATCGTTGCCCTCGATCCTTGAATAGCCATGATCACCGTGCGTTGTGGCAGCTGCAACCTGGCCGAAACTACAGCTGGCGGGGTCACCGACCAGTGTTACAAAAACCGGCGGATTATCCCATTCTTCGTAAGCCTCATCTATGAAACTGCCAACGCTGTTGGAGGAAGTAAGTGTCATATCATCTTCAGTTGCCTCATATACAATGTGCCCCAGTTGACGTTTCCATTGCAGCAACGGCTCCAGATCTTCAGCTCCGTTAGAATTAAAAATGTAGAGAATCGGCTCCAGTCCCGGATCAGCGACATCGCTGCGCTGCGGTGTCTGCATCTCCTCATAGTTGCTGACATTACCGGACAGTAACTGTTCAAAGGTCGGAGAGGGAGGCAGCTGACGGGTAATCTGATTGACCGGGTTCTCACCGGCGAACTTGAAATCCAGCTCCAGTTCACTGTAGATAATCAACTCACCGGTAACAGGATTGTACTGGTAGGGGGTAACTGCAACCTGAACCAGACGGTGATTACGAAGAATGGCCGGCTCGGATATGGTAACAATCTCAGCCGGGAAGAAGCTGTTCATCTGATAGACTGCCGGATCGGGTTCAACGATCTGAGGAGCCTGCATCGATTCCGAATTCTCACTTGCCGGTAGAAGCGACACGCCTGAAACCGTGTGGCTTTCAAAGCTGTAATCGCAGATCACATCACTGGTGGCAGGAATTTCCAGCACAAAAGTATAGGCGATCAAACCTGGATCTCCGGCTGTATAGATTTCATGCATGCCCTCCTGCCTGAGAAGCCGGTATCCATCATTACCGGGGGCCCCCTCCAGTCCATTACTGTCCAGAGTCAGGCGTAAGCTGTAGTGAGTCCGGTCCGCGTGCAGCCGTTCAACATCAACGGCAGCCAGTACAGGCAGTGTCCAGACCAGAATGCAGGCCATAATCAAGGTGTCGATTTTCCTCATCGATAAACTCCATATGTTTCAAAAATATACGGTCGAGGGGGCGTTACGCCCCCTGCCGTAGTAGATATATCAAATCAATTCAGTGAATACAGGTCGCAATAGAGCCGGGGCACTATCACTTAATCAGAACCATCTTTGCTCGTCCTGCGGACGAGTGCTGCTCCTTGGGAGCAGCTTGCAGTTTGACTCTAACGCGTCAAACATGCCCACTACCTATTTCAATAACACCATCTTCCTGGTTTCAACGAAATTACCGGCTGTCAGCTTATAGATGTACAACCCTGAAGCAAGCGTGTTCCCATCTAACTGAATCTGATAGTGGCCTGCCGGTTGCGGGCTGTCCACCAGAGTCTGAACCTGTTGACCCAACGTATTGAAGATAACCAGGTTGACATCACCGGCAGTTTTCAGACCATACTCAATTGTTGTGGTCGGGTTGAAAGGATTGGGATAGTTCTGCGCCAGATAGAATTCAAGTGGCTCTACTGCATTTACACTCTGGGTCGTAACCTCAACAGTGACCGGAATCAGGAGCTCCGGGTTGGTGAGATCATTCGTGGTGAGATAAATAGTACCACTCAACTGTGTATCGTAGTAACCGGCGGCATTGATACTTATTGATACATCTTCAGTAGCATCTGGATCGACATCACCAGATTCCGGGGCAAGCGTCAACCAGTCAGTTCCGAAGCTGCCAATAACTACATCGTCAATATACCACCCCTCAGCAGTACCGGAATTACCGGAACCGAAGCGCCAACGCAATTGCAAAGTCTGCCCGGCGTAACCACTCAGGTTAAGCTGAACCTGTTCCCAGCCAGTAGTACCGGAGAAGCAGGGACGACCCTGACTGAAGGGTCCGCCATCATCATTATCATAGTGATAGGGGTAGCCACCCAGTGGCAGGACCTGTGCCCAGTTTTCACCATCTGAACTGAGCTCGATAATCCCGCCATCCAAGGCGTAATTCTCATCGATAACCTCCATATCCATCCGGTGCCAGAAGGTAAGTTGTGCGTCTTCGTGGACTTCGAATTCCTCTGTTTCCAGCCAGCAGTGCAGATTGTTGGCATACTGCCAGCTACCCTCCTCACCCAGGTACCAGGAATGGTCATCGGAGTTCCAGTCGTGATCAGTCAGGTGCCAGGGATCCTCTTCATCAGCATCATGGTTCCAATTGGCCTCATCCGTCTCCATATCGTAATGGTACGACAGGGCATCATCCATGAAGGCAATCTCATACACGAGGGGCGCTTCGCCGATATTACCGATAACCAGCGTCTCCTCCAGCTGAGCACCGGCGTCCACTTCCAGATTGTACCCGGTCAGATCGACATCGACCAGCGGCTGCGGGGCCGGGCCAAACTGCGGAAATACAACGTAATCGATCCAGCCACAATCGCTGCCACCGGTTGTATTTTGATCCTTCTGATAGCGCCAGGTAAATGTGTGTTCACCTTCAGAAACATCAAATGACTGGTTCATCCAGCTTATCTCACCAGAAATGGCCAGTTCCAGGCTGTTATCGATATAAAAACGGAGAAAATCGTAGTTTCCTTCAGAGGATACTTTGTAGGCAAAACTGATTTCACCCTCTTCAATCACATAACCACTGACGCTCATCACACTCGTGCTGTTATCACTGATACCTCCGGAACGGGCGCAGAAGGAACCTTCCCAGGGATTACTATCATCGATAATCCAGTCGGCGTTGCCACTCATCACCCAGTCCATGCGGGAGAAATCACCGGTTTCAAAATCATCCACGGTCATACCGATTGCCAGGCTCAGGGTAAATTCCTCTTCATAATCCAGATCACCACTGATGCTGACTACAGGGTTAATAGTGTGCCCGACAGGGGTTTCCTCTGCAGCAGTCACGATGAAGCACAATTCACCGCTATCACCTTCGGCCAGATCTATCAGGTCGCAGCTGTTCTCATCAATAGTTACAAATTCATCTGTCAGGGAGAACAGACTGGTAATTCCGGTCAACAGCCCACTGCCGTTGTTATGTACAGTTACCAGCAGTTCACTGGTTTCACCCGGATCCAGCTGCCCGTTTTCCCCATCATTAACCTGTATTCCGAGACAGGACAAAACCGGCGCATGCATTTCAACATAGAAGCTTCCGCCCCAGCTGTCCTCATTGCTTTCAATGTCAAGATTGAATTCGACCATGGTGCCATCAGGACAACCGCTATCGACACTGAAGCTCAATGGGGTCAAACAGACGTTGTCACCATCCGGAACAATCGGATCGAAGGTGGTTGACTCCTCCAGGATCGTTACCATCGGGTGCTCTGTGCTGAGTAGCGCAGATATACCGGTAGCGTCTCCAGAACCGTAATTGTGCAGCTGTAACTCCATGTCTACTGTCTCACCGGCTTCCACCTGGCTGTTCTGGTTATATTCACCATCGAGAATGGCGTGCTCAGCATAGGCCAGATAGGGTCCGTCAGATGCAATCACAACCACTTCATAAGCAGTCGGCAGCAGATTGTGCCCTGAAACAGTCAGGTCATATTCTCCTGGAATGATAACTTCATCAAAGACAATTACCAGCTCACCATCTGCATCGGTTTCACCGAGGCCGTAAATGACACCATTGCGTGTAAACGCCGCCAGTGCACCTTCTACCGCTTCCCCACCGGACATCAGGGTCAATTCCATCTCCGGCATACCGGTCACCAGTTCAGTGGGATAAATCAGATCCTGATCAAGAGGTGCAGAACTCCAGATAGAAAGAGTAGGATCACCGAAGAGATTGAGACAGTAGTAGGTCCAGCGCATGGAACCATCACTGCCGACCGATCCGGCCAGATCTTCTTTACTGTCCTGGTTAGTGCTGGCGATACGGTGAATACCCTCACCGTTCAGGGCATCAAAAAACTGACGGTCAAAAAGCTGTGATGAACCGCCGCTGCCGCCAGGCTGATACCAGCCATAGCGTGAATTGGCAACAAAACAGGCATAACCATTTTCCAGGTTGGTCATCCGTTCTACGATACAGTCATTGTACTCGAAAGCACCCGGTATACAACCCTGGCTATAACCGATATGGAAATTATGGTTGATACCGTTGGAGGTAAAATTGCTGTTGGTGACATCCCCGTTGGACATCTTCATGGCGTAGTTCCAGTTGCAGTGGCCAAGGTGGTTTGAAACGTTTACACCATTGCCCAACTGGCTGAAAAGCTGGCTTATGGACCAGTAGCCTTCACGATCATATCGGTAGCTTACATTGATGTCATCCGGTAACCCGGCAGTATTCATACCGTGAAGAGAACAACCCTCAACAATCTGGTCCTTGCAGTCTCCACCCCAGGTGGGAATGCTGTCCAGGTTTTCACCGATCATCAGGTAGTTTTCGAGTTCGTCCACTACCGGGGATTGCTGATACGACAGCTGCTTGTTCACGAAATTGTCAGCTTCACCACTGTTGGAAACACTGGCACGTCCGACATGGATTTCAGCGTAGAGATCATCTTCTCCAGGCTCACCCCAGCGGCCATCTCCATCATCGTTCCAGTTACCGTCAAGACCGGCAAAATAGAGATCTGAGGGAAGGTCATCAGTTGTACCATAACAGTTTACATACAATCCGCGCCAGGGGATGAACTCTACATCACCTGCCAGCAGCAGGTAGTTGATTCCATGCTCTTCGTACTCATGGATGAGGAAGTTACGCAGACGATCAGCGTCGTCAATACCATCATATTCATCGAGAATTTCGAAGATGTCGAAGATCTGGGTGACAATTCCCAGGCTGTTCTTGAAGTCGGCCAGGGGCTGGAAGCTGTCGATCAGCTGTGGTGCAGTAACGATAGCGTAATCATAGTCCCCTTCCGGACGGTCATTCTGATAGCTGTAGCTGTTCAGCATCCGTGGATTGTCAACCATCCCTTCAACCCGATTGCTGACGCGCTGCTGCAGAGAGCGCACTTCATCAGCAGTTGTACCGTTCCAGCTGATTGTCAACTCACTGTAATAGAAAAGCTCACCAGTTACGGGGTTGTATCGCACCGGTTGTGCCTGTGCCAGCAGGACACCATGACCACAGAGAAACTGTGTGGATTCTTTGAGATCCATCTCTTCCGGCAGGAACCGGTCGAGTTGATATACTGCCGGATCTGGCTGAGTAATGATCGCAGCGTCACTCTGTGAGAATGGATAGGGTTGCTGAATGGGGGGCAACTGGTGGACACCGGGAAGATCAATACGGCCACTGTAGCTTACGGAAACAGCCGTTGCCTGTTCTCCGGGAGGCAGTAACAGCTTCACCGGCCAGGTCGGAATCTGTGGAGTCCCGGGTGTGCCGGTAACGATGACTCCCGGAAAACTGACACGGGTGAAATCACCGTCAACAGTCAACTCCGGAGCTTCGATCTGATAGGTATGAATACCGGCCAGGAGCAGTGCTGGCAGGATGGCCAGAACAAATGCAGATAAATACTTCTTCATGATTTCCTCACAGAATTTATTTCAATCTTAAATATTCGATTTACCATTATCATTCGCTGAATTGCATCTGGAATGCTCTGCAGAGGTTGCAATAATTGTTCCAGAAAACCGGGCTCGCCTGACGGATGTTACCGGTAGTTCAGAATCCGATGATGAGAGCCCGGGAAATGGCTCCAGAAGGGCATTGCAGCACATTCTGATGTCATCGGTTCCATTTCAGTGTAATTGAAAGAGGATAAACAATAGCAGTTCAGTGGCATCCTTGCAAGCAGAGAGGCACTCCTCAGGAAAAAGTGTAAGATACGATAGAATTAACTTATGAGCTCTTTACAGCATATTTTCGCCTTGCACCATAATTCGATTCTATCAGAAAGCAGGTTATTTGTTGCTGTTCGTTCTGAAGCATGACTTCAGCTTCACACAGATGCAAGCTTGTCCTACTGGGAGTTAAAAAGTGGCAGCAGTTAAGAAAATTGTATAACCTGGCAAGTTTAAGTGCATTAGTATGGGGTCGGACCAAGTTATGTTGCTGTTATACATGATGATAGCCTGTAATTAGTGGCCAGAATGACCCGAGGTTTTGCCATTTTCGGATTCACTAGTATGGGGTCGGACCACAGCATCTTATTGTTATCCAAAACGATAGGGTCAGATTTTGGTCTCAGGTAGCCCTTAGCTGCAGAATTCCCATACGAAAAATCACCTCTAAGCAACAGGCTAAGTCAGTTAGAAGCGATTATCAGGCCCCAAAAACGGTTCTAAGGGCACTTATGCAGGGTTATATCGCAGTTAAGCAATTAATAATCATATACATGCGTGGTCCGATCCCACTTCATCAACTAATTCCACGCAGTTTCAGAGTCCGGATCTCAAACTTCCCTAACCGTAAATCAAACTCCCTGCAGTCGTGTTCCTGTCCATCAACCCATTCCATCAGGTCGGTTTCCAGAACAGTGCCTGCACTGCAATGCAATTGCCCGGTGGCTTCCCCACCCCTGGTTTCAACAACCCGCACAATATGACAATCCTCTTTTTCCGCTTTCTTGAGCACCTCCAGTGACAATCCCTCACCACTCAAACTTACCGGGAATTGCCGCTTATCAGCATTGCAGTCAGCAAAGAGCATAACTCCCTGATTGAGCCGGGCTGCTTCAGCAATTACATCGGAATGACGCAGGTCTCCAGGATGTGGATACAGGGAGTAGGTGAATTCATGACTTTCCCGGTCAGCGTCAGGATCGGGATGGGTGGGTGCTCGCAGCAGAGCCAGGTCGAGCAGATTGCCCTCCAGCCGGTGACCATACTTGCTGTCGTTGAGCAGCGCCACACCATACTCAGGATCGGAAAGGTCAATATATCTATGCGCTGCGACTTCAAAACGTGCTTTCTCCCAGGATGTATTGGTGTGAGTATCCCGTTCCACAAATCCATACTGAATATCGCAACTGGCCCGTTCACTCTTCACTGCTGCCGGGAAAGAGGTGCGGAGTAACCGGTGCCGTTCACGCCACTCCACCCGGGTCAGGAAATCGAGACGTCGGCTTCCCCTGCTCAGGAATACTTCCTGTACGATGTCGGACTTACCAATTCGCAGTTCAAAACGAATACCTGACCTAACCGGGCCGTCACCCAACCCTGTCACCTGCCGGGTGTGGGCTGTATCGACCTCACAATCACGATAAAAGGAATCCACATCCCAGGCATCCCAATCGTTGGGCCGATCCTCATAAAGCGAAAGACGATTACCAATTTCACCAGGTACAATTATATCCCGTTCCAGCTTTCGATCATAAGCTTCCAGCAGTTGCCCCTGTTCGTTGAAACGGTAGCGAACCAGCTCGTTCTCCAGTACCAGCTCTCGCTTCTCAGTCAACTCTGGATCAGCCTTCGGGACAACATCGCTACGACGCAGTGTAACAAATGAGTACGGTGGAATTGCAACTGAAGCTGTCAGGCAGTTCTCTTCCCTCTGTACCATCAGCTCCTTCCCGGCACTGTCCTGCAAACCGGAATCACCCCAGTGATCAGGAAGATTGACGACTCCCCTGAACTCCTCATGAAGGCTGTTGAACAGAACCAGCGCACCATCTTCCGGTGTGAACAGTTGCTCCCCCACCTCCTGGACCAGCCTGTCGCAAAGCTGGTCCAGCTGCTGATGTTCCTGATGTGTCACGCGGTATACTTCATTGATGCTGGAACCGGGTATAATGTCGTGAAACTGATTCAGCAACAGTTTCTTCCAGGCCTGGTCAAGTAGTGCAGAAGGATATTGAACCAGCGGCAGGCATGACCAGAGCATCTCCACAACCCGCAACCGATGCTCAAGCCTGCGGTTCATTTTCTTTACCAGCGCTTGTGTTGTCAGCGTTCCCCGGTGCAGCTCCAGGTAGAGTTCACCCGACCATGACTCCAGCAGTTCTGATTTATACCGTAGACGCTTGAAGAAATCGCGCGCGGTGCCGAATCTGACCCGGGGTGCTCCTTCCATATCCGTCAATCGCTGGCCCCACTCGATATTTTCTTCCTTGGGGCCTCCGCCTCCGTCACCCACACCGAAGAGGCTTAAGAATTCATCCAGCCTGTCCCTTTCCTTAAATGTATCACGTGCCGGTATCAGGTACTCACCATCCAGCATGCTGTTGTAATTGTTCTCAGGGGGGAAGTGCGTCAATACTTCACTGCCATCAATACCACGCCATTTGAAAGTATGATGGGGAAATTCATTAGTCTGGTTCCAGGACAGCTTCTGAGTAACAAAACAGTCTATACCACTGCGGCGGAGAATCTGTGGCAGCGCTGCCGAATACCCGAAGACATCCGGTAACCATAGATTGTCAACTTCTACACCGAATTCATCCCGGAAGAAATTCTTACCGTGAAGGAGCTGCCGCACCAGCGATTCTCCACCGGTGACATTGCAGTCCGCTTCAACCCACATGCCCCCCTGCGGCTCCCAGCGCCCGGCAGCTATCGCCCTGCGAATGCGCTCATAGAGATCCGGATAGTGTTCCTTGACAAAAGCATAGTGTTGCGGTTGTGAAGCACCGAAGATGTAATCAGGATAGCGGTCGATCAGGTCCAGCTGACTGGCAAATGTACGGGCACATTTCCGTATTGTCTCACGTACCGGCCAGAGCCAGGCTGTATCGATATGAGCATGCCCGACCGCCAGTACACTCAGATCGGAAGGTGCGGCAGGTACTTTCAGTACTTCCTGCAGTACCTGACGGCATGCGACAGCGTTCTCCTGTTCGACAGCATAAGCACTGATTGCCTGATCGACGGTCCTTATAACACGGGCGTAACGTACGCTCTCTACAGGTATCCGCTTCAACATCCCAAGCAACAGACTCAGGTCGAGCCATAGCTGCCAGTGCTCCTCATCAAACCGGCAGAGGCTTATCTCCCTGACTTCAGCATTGAAAGTGCCGTTCCGCTCAGGGTCTTCAGGTTCGGGATCCGACTTGCTGAATATCCCGAAGAGGGCGTTGGCTGCCGCTTCCACCCAGAGCTCCACCTGTTCCCCACCCTGGCAACTATCATACAGCCTTACCAGATCACGGTTATAGTTCCATTTAAAAACAGAACCGTCACTGATTCCCTGCAGGAGTCTGCCATCAGGAGCAACCACCAGCCCTTCACCAGAGAAGTCCAGCCTGGCAACAACAGCGCTTCCTGACCAAAGAGACGGCACCTTACCGTGCAGGTAAAACCAGGCACTCTCCCAGGCTTTCCCCCACTCCTCCCCCTTTACCACTGGTTTATAGTTCAATGTCTCACGTTCTGTAAAAGGTACCGGGTCCTGCGACCAGCCATATTTCGCCTGCAAAGGATATTCCTCGCTCAGCACTCGTTTTGCAATACGCTCGATAAAGCGGGAAAGCCTGCTGACAGTGATCTCTGCTGCTGGTTTAGGCATCGCTCATACCCTCATTTTTGATGAACCCGTCATCCTGCGTATCTCGGTTCATGGTCTTCAGGCGTTTGATCATCCTCTTCATGTCAATCATGCCGCCAGTCGTGAACCAGACAATCGATACAACAGTCATGGCCAGATGTATCACGAGGAATATGCGCCAGAACTGCATCCAGGCTGCATCTGAGACATCATGATTGAGGTTGTAGATAGTGCCAACAATGAATACCAGTGTCCAGGTACCAGTCCAGATATAATTGAGAATATAGATCAGCTTATCACCACGAGTGAACTCGCGTCCCATCCCCAGCAGTTTCCAGCCCTTGACCGGTACTTTGGTGATGACTTTCATTTCCCCGGCAACAGCATAGTTCCCGCGCTTGAGCAACTTGTCCAGGTTAAACGGTTTCCGTCTCGACAGCAATGATATTGACACATACAGCAGAGAAGAACCTATCATTCCCAGTGCCCAGTAGGCTTGCCCGTTGGTTTCATAGAGCCAGTGCAATACTGTCCAGAACTGCTGTCCCAGTAATGGTAGATGATCACGGGAAACCTCAAACAGTTCGGCCGGGATACGGTGTATCAGAATTCCGCCAACGGCAATAGTAGAACCGGTCAGCATGGCAGACCAGGCAGCGACAGTTGTGCCACGTTTCCAGTAGAGGCCGCCAATAATAACCGCACCTGAGCCACCGGCGAAGATTGCACCTGTGATTGCGAAAAAGAGGAAAATGTACTCACTCTGTTTAAACAGCAGGCTGAAGCAGAAGATGAATATCGCCACAAAGAGAATGGAAAGACGCAACGCCAGCAGGTGTTTCTTTTCTGAAAACGCTTTTTTGCGAAACGGCATGATTACATCCTGAACCAGGATACTCCCCCAGGAATGGAGGTAGGAATCATGGGTGCTGATAAATGCTGCCAGCATCACTGCTGCAAAAGCCCCCAGCAGGCCACGGGGTAAGATATGAGTCAGCACAAGCGGTACTTTGAGCTGGCTCTTTAAGGCTTCGGAATCCAGGTTGGCAATAGCATTGCTGACGCTGTCAGCAATGGAGGAATGGTCGGGATGATGGAGCACGGTGTATGCTACAATCGGGATGAGCATGAATAAAAGTGTCTGGGGAAATCCTCGCCATCCGGCAAGAACACCGGCCATCTTGGCTTCATGCGCACTTCTGGCAGAGGCGTTATAACCCTGAGTCCCCTGCCAGGACATGGCGCTGTACAACACACCGAATATACCGATCAGGAAGTACCAGAAATTGAAGTCCTCTACATGTGACGTTTTAAAGGGATTGATCAACGAAGCTTCCTGGGGTGCGGAGACGAGTGCTGTATATATCTGTCCCCAGTCGAAGGTGAAGAACACATAGAACAGCAGAATGACGAAAACAATGTTGACAAATACTCCCTGAAAGAAGTCACCGATTATTACGGCAATCTGCCCACCGGAGAATACGAAGTAGAGTGATATACTCAGCAGTATTATCATTACCAGGGGGAAGGTAGGGATGGCGATGCTTCCGAGATGTATCACATGGGGTAACCCGCAGAAGTAGATGAAGAAGCGGGCACCGACAGCCGGAAATATCCCGAAGTTAATCAAACCCGAGAGGAAGGATATCAGGCCGGTGAAAACCCGGAAGTTTCGGCTGTAACGAGCTTCAAAGAACTGTGCCAGTGTCAATGAACGGGTTTGACGAAACCTGTAGATAACCCAGCCGGATACAGTGATGACGAGTATGATCAGCCCCATGGTCATGCCCCACCAGGACATCGAGAAACCGGCGACAAGGTTCATCTCCATGGTGCCGACAATTGAGATAGCACCGAGCCCGGCAATACCACTGGATATACTGACCAGATAGCGGCCGGCAGTACGGCCGGCAGCCAGGAAATCAGCCACACTGTGCATCAGATGACGGCTTGCCCAGACTGAGAAGATCATCAGGCCCAGGACAACCACTACAATTGCCCAGTCAATAAAACCGAAAGCCATATTTGCTCCTCTATCTGCTATTTGATTACAATTTCATCAATAAAGGTCCAGGGGGCTTCACCGGCACCAACATGCCACTCGGGGCACTCGGGGAACGCGCTGGCAGTAATTCTGATATACCTCGCTCGAACTGGTGTGATACAACCACCATATTCTCTGCGAGCAGGATTCTCATCCTGCTCAACTACAGCGATTTCATCCCGGATCAGGATCTGAAAACTCTCTCCATCTGTGGAAAATGCAACTTGAAATGATTCGGGCAGGAAAATCCAGGCTGATTGCTGACTTAGAAAACCGGTCCGGCATTCACTGATAGAAACTTCCTGTCCGAGATCTATTGCCACCTGTAGCTGCTGTTCGTTAAATCCGAGCCAACGGCCGTCGCGATATGTCGCTTCTGCCAACCTCCCATCCAGCAGGGTCGTACAACCCTGTCCGGGATAGCGCTCATCCGGTGGCCTGTTTATCTCGATTGAAGCCGACCGTCCAAAATGCTGTATCACGTTTTCCAATACCTGCAACTCGGATACACAATCTGCAGCAATATGCCCACTCCCCTTCCTGAGACATTCCCGGTAACGGTCGCTCCAGAAGCGTGTGCGTCGCAAATAGTACTCAGGATCAAGCGGAAGATAATCACGGTAGGTGTATCCGGGAACAGTAAGCGGGCATGCCGGTTCAATCTGGGTACCCTCGTGCCACTCGTTGAAGGAAGTAATCCCGATGCAATCCGGATCAGCGGCCAATGCCTGCGACCACAGTCGATCGTAATAAGCGCCCTGCTTACGCGGTCTGGTATTGACACTGTTCCATGGCCTTACGCGAGTATCGTCATATCCTGGTGCAACACAGGGGACAAACAGCAGGTGTTGTTCGTTTGCCCATCGGGAAAGTCCCTGCCAGTTGACCGGTGTCGAACCATAGCTGAAACCTGTAGCACCGAAATATGTATAGAAACCATCGAAGCCTGCTTCCAGCAGCGATTTACGATCGTCAGCTTCTACCAGCAGGTTTACAAACATCGCATCCTGCGTTGTATCACGAACTGTCAGGTCACCGGATGGTTGCAGCAGTCGCGCCCACTCGGATACAGGAATATGATAGCTGTCGTAGAGGTAGTAAAGGGGGAGATTGCCAAACTGTGCTTCCCGATGCCAGGCGGGATGTTGCCCGTATTGCTGCGATAGATATTCCAGGTCCTCTCGTGTTGAAAGCACGCTGCGTTGCGGGTAAGGCTCCAGGTGTAGTGCGACTGCAATATCGTACTTCTGAGCACAGGCCAGTAATAGCGGCATAGTACGATCTTCAAAACTGTCTTTTCCCCACCAGGATATCACAGCCACTTCAATTCCCGCCTGTTGCATCTGAAGGAAGTGTGAACACACTGTAGCACTGTCCTGCGAGCTGTAACAACCGGCTTCCGGATAAAAAGAAGCGCCGATGTCTTTTCCACCGGGGTACTGATCTTTGTCCTGTACAGATTGTGATGCCCCGGTCAGAATCTCATGATTCCAATGACGATAGGCGCCATCAGTTACGGGATTACCCCACCAGGGATAGTAGAAAGCGTGAACTGTACGCTCCAGCACCGGCTCTGCACCGGCAATCAGCGCAGAGGATAGAAATGTGAAAGTAACAAGAAGCGTTCTGCAGAGAATAGTACTTACTCCATCCTGATGATGTTATTCAGCAGTAGTTCTGGTAATTCTACCAGTTTGATCAATTGCCAAGGTTACACCTGTTGTAGTATTTGTCACACTGGCAGAGAACTGAGTTGTCGTATACTCAATCAGTGGTGGCCATTGCCAGCCTGAAGGTGGCGGCTCCAATTCCTCTGGCAGCTGCTCCCAGGCGGCGTAATGTCCATGCTTACCTGCCCGGGTACGCTGCGCGTAGTAGACCTGACGCAGACTCCAGGCAACCTGCTCTTCCACCTCAGGTTGAAGTGAAGCGATTCCTGCGCCCGCTGTCAATCCTGTGAATTGCACAATCCCCCACATCTCAGGATAGTGCATGTTTATCAGGCCCTGTGGTGACCAGACCCAGTTATCTTCCGGAAGCGGATTTCCGGTAGCAGGGTCATTCAGTTTTTGATACACACCGTCGATGACTTCGGTCTGCCATTCTACCCGTGAGAAATTTACCCGCCAGCGGTCCCCGTCGCGTGGTGGTGTATCACGATGAGCACATTCCTGCAGCACCTGCCAGGGAATGGCAATCTCAACAGTCCACCCCTGATCCACATCCCCGGGTTGATTGAGGGTTCCCTCAACTGCCACCGCAGTCTGTAGCCCCTGTATATCCCAGGAGTGTAGCGCCGGTCCACCATCGCGGTAGGGCTTCACCAGAAAGAGATCCCACTCGGTACTGAAAGCATTGACTTCCAGTTCATAGTAGTGATGACTGTCACCGTCCGGATCGATAAAGATTTCAAAGTCGTTATCGTAGAATATTATTGCATCACGGTAATCCAGTTTCGCCCATACATCCGGCTCTTCCAGCTCTGCGGCGAAATAGAAGTACTGATCATCCCACAGCATCCAGGCGCGGGTATCGAAGCGGGGTGCTGGTCGCAGTGCCCCTTCAATGTCAACGAAGAGACCGGTAGGTTCTATTGTCTGCCAGTCATGTTCATCGAGAATACCATCGATATGTATCACATCGGTAGCACGATAGCATAGATACTGCTCCGGAGCATATTCCAGGGCGGGGCGAGGAAACTGGTAATCTTCAGCCTGACTGACTGAAGCAGTCAACAACAGGCTGGCAGGGATCAGAATTATAGTGGTGAATTTCATCCGTATTCTCCTCTGTCACTGGAAGGGATTCCCTCAGGTGGTATTGATTCCAGGAAAAGCAGACTGCTCTTCCTCTAATCACTCAAGCTCCTGCCAGGCAAAGCCAGCAGCACCCAGTACGGCGGCATCAGTACATTTTAACGATGAGAGCAACACCTCAACCTTACCGCGGTATATCTCCAACAGGTTATCATCAAAGTGTCTCCGCACCGGCTCCAGCAGATACTCTCCGGCCAGAGCAACTCCACCCGACAACACAAAAGCCTCCAGGTCGAGAAGCGTAGTGGCATTGGATAGCGCCAATCCCAGATGCTGCCCTGTTATCTCGAAAGCTGCCAGAGCGGCTTTGTCACCTCTCTTCGCTGCGTCATGTACATCACGAGCGCTTATTTCTTCCTGCTTCCTCTGCAGTAGCATACTCTCTGGAAACTGCGGTTTCTGTTCGATCAGGTTCTGCACCAGTCCCCCGGCTGAAGCATATACCTCCAGGCAACCCTGCCTGCCGCAACCACACAGACGTCCACCCACTTCTACGGTTGAATGACCAATTTCACCTGCAAAGCCATTCGTACCATGCCATAACTCACCATTCAGTATAACACCTGTTCCAATACCCGTTCCCAGGGTTACCTGTACGAAATTCCTCAGGTTCTGTGCAGTCCCGTAAAGCGCTTCACCGAGCGCAGCAGCATTGGCATCGTTGGTGACACTCACCGGCAGTCTGGTAAACTCCCTTAAAGCAGATCGCAGGTCAACCTGGCCCCATTCCAGGTTGGGTGGATCATCAATTGTGCCCGTCAGGTAGTTGGCG
Organism: uncultured Bacteroidia bacterium; assembly: GCA_964501185.1. Taxonomy (GTDB): domain Bacteria; phylum CAIWAD01; class CAIWAD01; order BS150m-G50; family BS150m-G50; genus BS150m-G50. The sequence goes on along the minus strand of CAZCRT010000020.1, from coordinate 4,907 downwards.
TTTGGAGCCCCAATACCTACTCCACACAGAACGCAATCTGCCAACTCTGATTGTATCACATTGAAAATCTGTCCAAGTAGGAATGCTATCGGTTTCGTAGATCTGGTCGGGTACTCACAGGTAAAGAGGGCTTTCCCATCCCTGCCTATCAGTCCAAAGGCTGTATTTGTCCCGCCGATATCTATTCCCAGCACTACTTCTCGCTTCGTCATCTACTTTCCTCCCCCGGATAGTGACAGGCAGCAAGCAGCCTGGCAACAGTGGTTGTAGCCAGACCGATGACAGTGTCAGCAGCACCATAGTAAACTTTGACTTCGCTTTCTGTCAGGGCATAGCCATCAGCATCCATCTCCTCGACAATCATGCCACCCGGAAAAACAACATTAGGGACCTGCCCTGTAAGTTCGTACAACTCGCGCGGCTCCATGATATTGTAACGGCCTCGTCGTAATACAACACCAGGATCATCCAGATCAAGCAGTACTACTCCAACCTGATAAATGAAGATTGACTCCAGGTGTTGAGCGATTCCGTGATACAAATGCAACCACCCCTCACGTGTTTTTACCGGTGGAGGACCTGAACCGATAAGCTCGTCCCAATAGTGAAGCCTTCCACTCATTACCGGTTTAACCGCCTGCCAGTTCAGTAAGTCATCTGATTCCGAGAGTACTATTTCACTACCTGAGGTTACCCCCCCGTCATACATTACCTGATTGGGACGCTCCAGTCTCAGATAACGTCCACCGACCTTCTCCGGGAAAAGCACACCGTTGCGAACCTCGTTTTGCGAAACGATACCCATGAATTCATAATCCCTGAAATCATCAGTTCGGATCAATCCCAGGCGACAACCCTGCTCCATATCCATAGCAACCATTACATGGAAGGTACCGTCCAGGTGTGTGATACGAGGATCATATACGTGATACACTTTCTCTTTCAGCTCTTCCAGTCCGGGGAGATTCATGATTGTCTGACGAATAGTGAATTCAATGCCATCACTGCTATCCGCCGGTAGCAAAAATGTCTCACGACCCCGGTTCTGCACCCTGACCAGAAGCTGATAGCGATTGCCAATTTTAACAGCGCCCGGATTGAAGATGGAAGTGGGATCAACAATCGCCGGTGGAATATCCGGCACATCTGAGCGAGTCAGTATCGGATTACCGGAGTACCTGTCCATAACACCTCATTTAATGGCTGAAGATGTATTCATACAGTCACAGAAGTCTTCGTAAAAAATAGCCTACAGAAAGAGCTGTCGCTATGGTTTTATCTGCAACAGCTGAGAACCAGCACCTTATCGTATTGATTTATTGTTTTAACGCGGTGCCGGGAGGACGAGGTTCACACAATCATCAATCATTACTGCTTCCTCGAGAATTCTCAACTGCGCCAGTACCTGCCATGCGGGCTCGACCGTGACTTTCAGATACTCATTGTCCGGTGTTGCGGCCTGGCGCTCTGCTGACATGACCACTGTGGTGCAAAGCCTGGCTGACATAAGATAGAAGAGTATTTCTGCTTCCTCCGGATACAATGGCAACACCTCGTGATATCCCTGAAAGAGTTCCAGTGCCGTTTTCCAGGGATCAGGTTTATTCAGGGCAGCATAAGCAGCGGCGATCGCCGGTTCACAAACAAGTGGTGTCTCAAGCATATCACCAAAGTCGATGATTCCACTCAAGCGCACATCACCACAGGCAGATTGATCAACCAACAGGTTGTAGTCATTTCCATCATTATGTATCACACTCTGTCTTAATCCTGCCAGATAAGGAAGCGCGTTTGCCTCATAGCGCTTGAGAAAATGCTCCACCAGCGCTCTACGCTCCGGTTGTGCCACATACTGTAGATAGTTATTAAGCCCGGCTGCTCGTTTCAGATCCCAGATATAATCGCGCTGACTGGCGGTGTGACTGAAATCCAGTAATTCCAGATCCAGATGTGCCATGAAGCGTCCAATTTCCTGTGGCAGCTGTGGTGGCCATTGGGACAGCTGATGAATGAATACTCCATCAACCCAGGAAAGCAATCGCACATGATGAACTACACCGGTCTTCCCTTCCACCTGCTGTAACAGGTGACCAGCTACTCCAGGTACTGGCTGCGGAAACTGGAGGTAGGGAGTCTTCTCTGACAGATACAGCAGTGCCGCATTCTGCATTTCCAGGACAGTCAGTGGTTCGGAGGCGTTTGCTATTTTCAGAACAAAACGTACTCCTGTATCACACTCGATACAGAAATTCTGGTCGGAGTAACTGATGAGGTGTTCCACACTTCCCATAATACCGAAGATATCTTGAACCAGCTGAGAAGCCTCTCCTGCAGAGAACGATGGAACCATAGGATCACTTGTCACAACTGTTCCTGTGTATAAATGGTCTCAGACCCGCAGCACTACTCATTCAACGGTAATTTCATCGATAAACAGCCAGGCTTTGCCACCGGCGCCGGGATGCCATTCCGGGCAGAGGCCCCTGTTCAGGGCTTTCACCTTGAGAAAACGCGCTTCACTACCTGAGAGTACAACCGTCAGGTCAACCTGAGCCGGCTCCTCATCTACTGGATCAATCTCGCATCTGACTTCCAGCGGCTGGCTGAACTTTTCACCATCGGTGGATAATGCCACCTCTACGGTTTCGGGCAGGAAGATCCAGGAACGCTGATTATGAAGGCAACCTACCTGTAGGCGTTCTAATTGTATCACGGCACCCAGATCGATTGTAACTTCCAGATCGGCCTGTTCGAATCCCTGCCAGGCGGGGTCGCGATGCTCCAATTCACCACGCAGGCCATCAACCAGGGAGAGCAGGCCGGCACCCGGATATTTATCGCTGTAGAGAGTACTGTAATGTACCGGCATGCCTGAGGCCAGATGTCGCGTGATACGTTTGCGGGTAATTCCTCCCTGACGTTCTTCATCCCTGAAACAGGCTGCTCTGACTTCCATAGCCCCCTTTACGGGCAGCGGTTGATGGTAACGGGGAGACTCGCTATCAGGATCGCTCCCATCAAGTGTGAAACGTACATCCGGCTGGTACTGTTCGGTGACCAGTTGGAGCGACAGGCCCTCACCTGTTTTCAGAGGTTCAATCTCCACACGATGGGATCCTCGTGAGTAGTTCCAGCTTTTATGTTCAAACATTGCATAATGGGTCTGTAGCCGTTTCCGGAAGCTGTTCCAATCGCGGGTGTTAACAGGTGACCAGAGTACTTCCGCCAGAGCGCAGAGGCGTGGAAGCAACATGTATTCTACCTGGTCAGTATCCGGCATATACTCCGACCACACATTTCCCTGCCCGCCCAGGATATGGACTGCGGCAGCCGGATCCAGTCCCGGCGGCGTCGGTTCAAAGGCGTAGACACGTTTCAGTGGCAGATACCCCCCTATCGCCACCGGTTCGAACTCAGGTTCCGCCTGATAGTAATCGAAGTAGCAGTGCGAGGTGGGTGTCATTATCACGTCGTGGCCACTGTTGGCTGCCTGTATACCACCCTGCATACCTCGCCAGGACATGACAGTCGCCTCGGGTGCCAGCCCCCCTTCCAGTATCTCATCCCAACCGATCAACCGCCGGTTATGCGATAACAGAAACTTCTCGATACGCTGAATGAACCAGCTCTGTAACTCAGCCACATCCGCCAGATTTTCCTTTGCGATCCTCGCCTGACAGCGGGGACAGCGCTTCCATTCTGTCTTGTCCGCTTCGTCACCACCGATATGAATGTATTCACCGGGAAACAGCTCCATGGCTTCCAGCAGAATGTTCTCCAGGAAAGCGAAGGTGCTGTCGTTACCGGCGCAGTATATATCGGTGATCGGCCAGTATGAGCCGGTGCAGACTTCAAAGGGGCCACCTGTGCAGGAGAATTCCGGATAGGCTGCCAGCGCTGCCATGGTATGACCGGGCATCTCTATCTCCGGAATGATGGTAACCTGTCGTTGCCGGGCGTATTCGACTACTTCCCTGACTTCCTCCTGAGTATAGAAACCACCATAAGTTGTAGGCTCACCCGGTTGCCGGGGAGCACACTCCATCCAGTGGTTTCCGCTGCGGTCAGCCCGCCAGGCACCCACTTCCGTCAGCCGGGGATAGCTTTTAATCTCAATCCGCCAGCCGTTGTCGTCCACCAGATGCCAGTGAAAGGTATTATAACCATATAAAGCGAGGAGATCGATGTACTGGAGGATGAACTCCCTGGGAAAGAAGTGACGTGATACATCCAGATGCATTCCTCGATAAGGATAGCGGGGATAATCTCTGATCTCGAGACATGGCAGTTCCGGGCTACCTGAGAGGAGCAGCTGCTGCCGGATTGTTTGTATACCACGTGCAAGCCCCCGGGGATCTGCCGCCCTGAGTGAAACATTCTGACGTGATACAATCAGAATATACTCTTCCGGTTGCAGCTTCGAATCCGCTTCCAGCTGCATGTTTATTACATCAGCTGCTCCTGCTGAATGATTGACGATTGACAGTTCAATACCATGTTCTAGTTGCAGATACTCTCTCAGCAGCTCAGCCAGAAACAGCCCCTCCGGATTGGTGCAACTGATGGTACAGTGCTCCGAAATGGTAAAATGTCCATCTCTCAGCTCCAGCGATACCGGGGCTGGTATCAGATCTATCTGTTGCGACATAAGCTCCCTCTGTTGCGAAAAGTGAATACATCCACTCAGGAATAGCGCTGCCAGTATGACTGATTTCATGAACGGCCCTGCAATTGCACACTGTATCTGACATGATTATGAAAAACAATTCTGCTATTCCAAGCTAATGGTCAGTTATGTATGACGAAAGTGAAAGCGGGAGCAGGTTGTTGATTCAGCCGGCTATAATAGTATTGTGTGTTCGCCGTCAAAACATTTCGCACTCATTTAGCCATTTAACTATGTGTGG
>CAZCRT010000019.1:49044-52581 GCA_964501185.1 uncultured Bacteroidia bacterium | reverse complement strand
AGGAAAAACACTTAAGAATCAAGCTGAGCTGTCCTGGGAAACCGGACCACTTCTCTGTTTTTCTCCGAAATCTGCAAGATACCTCAATCTACAACAAGACATTTCAGCAATCCACACAACTATAACAATTCATAACTTATGTAATACAATACTGTAAAGTGTTCAAAATAGCTTTTTTGCTTGTATGATTTATGAACACAATATATCAGCGCCAAGTTTCTGCAGCAGGAATAATGTGATATATAGTAAAAAATATTACCGTTATAGCGTAATCAAGAAATTGGCATGTATATTGTTGATACTTATGCTGAATCAGGCTGCCCGGTGTCGCTTATTGAACAGCCTTATTACGGTTTGAGAACTTATTACGAAGCAAGCTTCCACTGCGCAATACAGGGAGGCAATAAAAATTGATTTCATTTGCCCAATGAAAGAAGGAGAGTTTTATGATGAAGAAGTATGTTGAGTTAACCATCCCGGCTTCCGCGTTGCTGACAATGAACGCAATGGTTGCCACTGGTGATGTTATCACATTTAGCGGTGATGTCCCTGCTGATTTTGCCGCCTTTACCACAGTCTCTATTGCTGATCCTGTCGGTGATGTCGGTATGCCCCTGTTTGCTCCTGATGGTGCGGTTTCCGGATGGGAGATTGAGGAAGTCGTTTTCTATCTGAGTATGGAGGACGACATGCTGCAGATAGGGCTTAACGCTTTCGGTATCGCGGGTGACGTTGAAGGCAACGGTATCGACGGCAATACTGCCCAGTGGCTACTGGACCTGAGTGGTATCGACTATCCTGATTTGATGAGCAGTGAGTCGATGGGAATCGCCTTTGATTTCGATCAGGACGGTTTCTATGATTACATTGCCGGTGTTTCCGCCCACCAGAACAGCCACAGGGTTTGCGAATACGCCGGATATCCCGAGTTTCCCTTCGTTGCTTTCGGTGATGAGACACCTCAGTATGATGGCGGGCATTTCTATGAGCCGCTGCCAGTTTCCCCCGACTACGAATTGTCTGTAACAGGTCTTGAGGATCTGCTGGTCTGGGACGGTCTGGAAACCTGCTTTGACTTTCTGGCTTTCGGTGGATCTATCGAAGATGCCGGTATTGGTGAGGAGTATGTTTTCGGTACAGTCTGCCTGGAAGACCATACTCTGACAGAGATAGCGGTTCCAGATAAGATTGAGCTGTCTGCGTATCCGAATCCTTTCAATCCCAGCACTAATGTCCATTTCACACTGACTGAAACCGGTCCGGTGACCCTGAACATCTATAACCTGTCAGGCCAGCTGGTAAGCACACTGGTAGATGGGAATCTTCCTGTCGGCGAACACCAGTTCACTTTCAACGCCGCCAATCTTCCCAGTGGTGTGTATATCGCCCGGATTAATACGACCAGTTCAACCAACGCCACTCGCCTGGTTTTACTCAAGTAGCATTTGTCTGATTTGACTCTTTCAGGGGGACTCCAGTGATGGAGCCCCCCTTTTTTGTGTGCCGGACATCCTTTATTGTTATCAGCTTCGCATAGATGACCCAACTATTGCCTGAAAGATAAATATGGGTTAAACTCTACTACTAAAACTGGAGAGCTGATGCCTGATCTGATTAATGAGTACATCAAACAGATAAACAGCAAATTCAAGACCGGCATCTCCACCGAACACACCTATCGTACCTACCTGCAGTCCTTAATGGAAGGGCTGGCTCCGACAAGCGTTATCAACATCACCAACGAACCGACACGCATCCAATGCGGAGCGCCCGATTTTATCATTCGCCATAGCGAGATCCCGCTGGGATACATCGAAGCCAAGGATGTGGGAGCTGATCTCGACAACAAACAATACCGGGAGCAGTTTAAGCGCTATCGACAGTCCCTGGAAAACCTGATCATCACCAACTACCTGGAGTTCCGCTTCTATCGGCATGACGAAGAGGTTGCACGGATCCAACTGGGTGAGATCGTGGGCGGCAGGATAAAAGCAATGCCGGAGAACATTGCCCCATTCAACCATCTGTTAACTGAATTCTTCACTTTCTCCGGTCAGACCGTCAAATCTGCATCTCGCCTGGCGAAGATGATGGCGGGAAAAGCGAAGCTGCTCTCCAACACTATCGCCAGAGCACTGGAGCTGGATGAAGAGCTGGAGCAGCCCTCGGTTTTTGATAACGCCAATCACAGCCTGCGCGATCAGCTGGAAGCTTTCAGGAGCGTCCTGATACATGATATCAAGACCGGTGAATTCGCCGACATCTATGCCCAGACCATCACTTACGGTATGTTTGCCGCTCGCCTGCATGATCCCACCCTGGAGGATTTCAGCCGTATGGAAGCGGCGGAGCTGATTCCGCACACCAATCCCTTCCTGCGCAAACTGTTCCAGTATATCGCCGGTTATGACCTCGATGATCGCATCGTCTGGATTGTGGATGCGCTGGCGGACATTTTCCGGGCAACCGACGTGGCCGCTCTGCTTCAGGATTTCGGCAAATCTACTCAGACCCGGGACCCGATTATCCATTTCTATGAGACCTTCCTGGCAGAGTATGATCCGAAGCTGCGCAAGTCACGCGGTGTCTGGTACACACCGGCGCCGGTGGTCAACTTCATCGTGCGGGCGGTTGATGATATACTGAAGAGTGAATTCGGTCTGGCACAGGGACTGGCGGACACATCCAAAATCAAGATGAAGGTTGATACGCAGACAGTGGACAAGCGTTCCTCTACAGGATACAAGCAGATTGAACAGGAGGTCCATCGGGTACAGATCCTCGACCCCGCTGCAGGTACCGGTACTTTTCTGGCAGAGGTAGTAAAGCAGATCTACCAGAAGTTTGAGGGACAGCAGGGAATCTGGAGCAGCTATGTGGAGGAGCATCTCCTGCCGCGGCTGAACGGTTTTGAACTGTTGATGGCCTCCTACGCGATGGCTCACCTCAAACTGGAGATGCTGTTAAGGGAGACAGGCTATCAGCCACAGAAGCAGCAGCGGTTCCGCATCTACCTGACCAACTCGCTGGAGGAACATCACCAGGATACCGGCACTCTTTTTGCCAGCTGGCTCAGCAGTGAGGCTAATGAAGCCAACCATATCAAGCGGGATACACCGGTGATGGTGGTGATGGGGAATCCGCCGTACAGCGGTGAAAGCGCCAACAAGGGCGAATGGATAATGAAGCTGATGGAGGATTATAAAAAGGAGCCGGGTGGAAAGGAGAAGCTTAAGGAGAGGAATTCGAAATGGATAAATGATGACTATGTGAAGTTTATACGATATGGCCAGCATTTCATCGAGAAGAATGGTGAAGGGATACTGGCTTTTATCAATGCACACGGATTTCTGGATAACCCAACATTTCGTGGAATGCGCTGGAATCTGCTGAAAACTTACGATAAGATTATCACCATCGACCTGCATGGTAATTCCAAGAAGAAGGAAAAGTGTCCCGACGGTTCCAAGGATGAGAATGTCTTCGATATCCAGCAGGGGGTCTCGATCAACTTGTTTGTTAAGACTGGAAAGAAGA
>CAZCRT010000019.1:0-48944 GCA_964501185.1 uncultured Bacteroidia bacterium | reverse complement strand
TTCGATATCCAGCAGGGGGTCTCGATCAACTTGTTTGTTAAGACTGGAAAGAAGAAAAAGGGGGAATTGGCAGAGGTATTTCACAGCGATCTGTATGGGAAGCGAGAAGACAAATACAAGAAGCTGTTAAGTGAAGATATCGAGCGGTTTAAACTTGAGCAGCTGGAGTCGGCAGCTCCGCATTATTTCTTCGTTCCAAAAGATCTTGAACTTGAGAATCAGTACCGCAGGGGATTTCAACTGAACAAGCTGTTCCCGGTTAACTCAGTCGGTATTGTGACCGCACGAGATGCCTTCACTATTCACGAGACAGAGCAACAGGTCAAAGAGACTATCGAGACTTTCCTGGGGATGGACGATGACACTGCACGGCAGCATTTCAATCTGGGGAAAGATGTGCGTGACTGGAAAGTGCATCTGGCCAGGAAAGATCTGGTTGAAAGCGGACCTGATTTCGCTAAGCATCTAGTACCTATAGACTATCGGCCCTTAGATACCCGTTTCACTTATTATACCGGACATTCCAAAGGGTTTCATTGTATGCCCCGCGGGGAGGTGATGAGACATTTTCTACAGGAAAATAGCATTGGATTGGTATTTTCACGACAAGCTACTGACACGAATTGGACATCAATCCAAGTATGTAATTCTATTATAGATAACAGATACCATTTCAGCTACAAAGGGATACCCCAGTGCGCCCCCCTCTACCTCTACCCCGACGACGACCAACAATCCCTCGAAGGTAAACCCACACGCACACCCAACCTCAATCCCGACATCGTTCAGCAGATTGCAGCTAAACTCGGCCTGACTTTCACACCGGAGAAGGAGAAGGCCGCTGGCACATTCGCCCCGATCGATCTGCTCGATTACATCTACGCCGTTCTGCATTCCCCCACTTACCGCGAGAAGTACAAAGAGTTCCTCAAGATCGATTTTCCACGGGTACCTTATCCGCATGATCAGAAGATCTTCCGGCAACTGGTAGAACTGGGTGGGAAGTTACGGCAGATTCACCTGCTGGAACATTCAGTAGTTGATAAACGGATAACCACTTTCCCCGTTGATGGTGATAACGAAATCATCCGTCGTCTGGGCAAGCAGGATTGGGAGCTGACCGACCAGAAGCGGCAACTGGGCAGAATCCACATCAACGACACCCAGTATTTCGGAGACATCCCACTGGTTGCCTGGGAGTTCTACATCGGTGGTTATCAACCTGCGCAGAAATGGCTTAAAGATCGTCGTAAGCGCCAACTAACTTTTGAAGATGTATCACATTATCAGAAGATCATCGTGGCTCTGACTGAGACCGATCGGTTGATGCGGGAGATTGATGGGATTGAGATAGAGGAGAAATCTTCTACAGAAGATCGGAAGGCCGATTGAGCAAAGATGGCCTGGCCACTTCACCTCTGTATCACAGAAAGAATCGAGCTACCCATGCCTGAAAAAATCCTCATCATCGGCGGTACCGGAATGCTGGGTGCTCCGGTTGCCCGCGCCCTTAACGGTGCCGGTCACCAGGTAGCCATACTGGCGCGTGATCCTGAAAAAGCGGCAGAGCAGTTTCCGGAAGGTTTCGAGATTCGCCATGGCAATGTGCTGGTGCCTGAGAGCCTGACAACAGCCATGGCTGATTGTGAAGGTGTACATATCAATCTCTCAGGGCCATTTGAGCAGATCGGAGTAGAGCAATCGGTAGCTGCCGCACAGGCCAGCGGTATCAGACGTATCACACTCATCAGCGGTATCAGTGCTCACCCCCGCAACCACTGGTCGAAGTATGCCCGGCGCAAACTGCTGGGAGAAGCGGCAGTGCGGGAGAGCGGTATCCCCTGGACAATATTCAGGCCCACCTGGTTTATGGAAGCGCTGGCCGGTTTCGTGCGCAGAGGGAAAGCCCGGATGATCGGTTACCAGCCACACGAGCTGCACTGGCTGGCAGCGGAGGATTACGCGAGGATTGTGGCACAGGCGTGGCAGCTGGAGGAAGCGCACAATCACTGTTTTCGTCTGCTGGGTCCTGAAGGGTTGACTATGGACAGCGCGCTGGCGATGTACTGTGCAGCTTTACATCCGGAACTGCCCCCGGTAAAACGGCTCCCTTTCTGGCAGGCATCTCTGTTAGGGATGTTGCCGGGTAAAGGTGCGCTGGGTGAAACAGCTGCTTTTATGAAAGACTTTGCAAAAATGGGGGAGGGGGACTTCCGCCTGGAACCAGATGGAGAGGATAGCTGCCTGGACGCGAGAACTTTTTTTGATCCGCTGACAACAACGCTGGGGGGATGGTTGGCGCAGAAGAAATGAATCTGAGTTACAGGTAGCAGGGCCTGCTGAAATCAGAGATATGTACAATGGAGAGTAACATGAAATTCAGAGCATACCTGGGAATCAAGTATCATCAGGACAATCGAAACAAAGATGAAATAGGCTCTCTTGCCACTGCGCTCAGGAAGGATGAAATTGAAACGATCTGCATCGTCAGAGATATTGAGAGATGGGGCGATGTGCAACTGTCTTCGCAAGAGTTGATGAAGATTACATTTAAAGAAATTGATAAATCAGATCTTGTTGTTCTGGAGATGTCAGATAAAGGTGTTGGTCTTGGTATTGAAGCTGGCTATGCCTCAGCAAAGGGAAAGCCGTTAATCGTATTGGTAAAAGATAAACGGAAGTTAAGTCAGACAATGCATGGTATTGCCGACGTGGTAATTTCATACAATCAGCCTGAAGAGATTAAGATATCATCACATAGTAAGGTGCTTTCGAGTATACGGAGAAACCGTACTGTTGAGCTTTGATGTTATCTTTTTAGGCATTGCAATTTCCAGAGGAGGAAAATATGGAGCTCGGCACATTTTCAATCAGCCTGGCAGTCAAAGACATTGAAACTTCCAGGGCTTTCTACGAGAAGTTTGGCTTTAAAGTTTCTGGTGGGGATGCATCACAGAACTGGCTCATCCTGAAGAACGGTGATCATGTGATCGGTCTTTTTCAGGGTATGTTCGAAAAGAACATGTTAACCTTCAATCCGGGCTGGAACAGCAACGCAGACAGGCTGGATACATTCACTGACGTTCGTGATCTGCAGCATCAATTGAAAGTGCAGGGCGTGCAGCTGATAAGCGAGGCCGACGAGACAACCACAGGGCCGGCCAGTTTTATCGCAGTCGATCCGGATGGGAACCCTATTCTTATCGATCAGCATGTTTAACTGCTGATAACTGAAGTTGAATCTAATCGTACACAGGGGATCTGCTATTTCAGATAATTGATCTTTCTGACATCACTGAAACCCTCAGAATTTATCCGCACGAAATAGACACCGGAAGGGCATGCTTCCGGATGCCATTGAACAGTGTGGTAACCGGCAGTCTGCAGATCACTGAAAAGCTCTGCAACTGTTCTGCCTGCTATATTCAAAACAACGATCTCTACATGACCCGGGGAATTCAGGCCATATTCGATGGTTGTACCGGGATTGAAGGGATTGGGATAGTTCTGAATGAGATAACACCTCTGCGGAACATCAATATAGGTTGCAGGTGGTGTGTCTGTAAGTTGTGTGAGTGTAATGGCAGGACGGAAGCCAATTGTCCAGCATCCTGAACCACTCGCGGCCTGTGTGATCCTGTACCAGACCGTATGATATGGTTGCCCCCAACAGTTCCAACTGCCTCCCCGGCATTCGATCTGTGTTCCGGAAGTCGGCCCGAAGGGATCAATCTGTGGAGCAGAAGGATAGGTGCTTGCGAAATCGTTAGTCCATTCCCACACATTTGCCGACATATCCAGAAATCCCAGTTGGCTTGCTCCATCAGGATATGAACCAACAGCTGTTGACCAGGTTACGCATCTGGCGTAATTGGCATAGCTGCAGTTGATGGTGTTGCTGCCCCATGGATAGTACCAGGTGCCGTTTTCATACCGGGCAGCATATTCCCACTCAGCCTCTGTTGAAAGGCGATACCCTTCAGCTTCGTAGGGGTTATGGGTTGGTGATGATGTGAAATCTCCCATGTAGAATGGAATCAAACCTGATATTTCACTCAGCCAGTCGCAATAGCAGGCCGCACCGTAGTAAGAGACATTGACAGGGTGTACTGATGGATTATATCCGTCAGGATATGCATCCTGTGCCAGTGAACAGGGTGATTCACGGAGATAGAACTCCTCACTGTCGGTGTCAAACTGGATTTCCTGGTAGCCATCATTCATAGGGAGCAGATTACGTCCATATTGCTGTACTGTTCCATTTACAATGGCCAGATAACCCTGGTCATAAGCCCATTGCAGAACCTTCAGATATTCCCAGTTTGTGATTTCTGTTTTACTGAGGTAGAAGTCATTTGTCAGCGTTACTTCATGGACAGGCGGGGCAATACTGATATGACCCATTTGAAAGGTCCCGGCGGGAACAAGAATCCATTCATTTGCATACAGATTTGAGGCCAGGAGAAATACAGCGAGTGTGAGTAGTGTTCGTTTCATCAATAACTCCTGAATAGAGATATCACTGTTTCTACACCGTTTTCACAAAATACAAGCTCGATATTTTAAACAATATACACATCTTTTGTGAGTAGTGCAAATCCCCGGACAGGTTGAGATGGAAACTTCAGCTGCTCTTACTGGTTCTTGGCATGTGATTATCAGTCTCCTCCTGTTGAGTATTCTTCCTGATTACAATATCAAACCCCAGATAACCCAGTACCAGCAGCAGTGTGATGATCGACAGCCATTTGCCGATCAGGTAATCGCGTGGATTGAATTCCAGAACCACCTGATGTGTTCCGGCAGTTTTCAGCGGTAGCGCTCGCAACGCCCAGTTGGCTCGCAGGATCTCCACCTCCTCGCCGTCGATGGTCGCCTGCCAGCCGGCGGGATAATAAATCTCGCTGAGTACCATCAGCGTGGGCGCGTTGTTGACCACCTCCAGCACCATCCGCTCCTCCTCCCGGCTGATGAATCGTGCTGTATGTTCACCTGGCAGTGCCGTCACGCCGGGATCGTTCTCCAGCAGGATATCCTCACCCGGAATAAAATCGGTAGTCAGAATGTGCCCCAGTTGTTCCATCATCGGCATCAGTTTCAAGCGGGTGGGGAAACTTACCCGTGGCACGGTGTAGGGGTTTTCCAGCAGCAGTTGTTCGCCGAAACGCTCGACAAGTGGGAAGCCCGGTATCTCCTCCCCGGTGATCAGATAGCGGCAGTTGAGCAGCGATAACAGATTGGGGTGCAGCAGTCTGGTAGCGCCTCCCTCCGGTGTTCGGAAACGCAGCTCACCCTGTCGATAGATCTCATTCATTATCTGCAACCTGGCACCATGATAACCGGAGATACTCTCCAGATTGTGATACACCAGCTCGTTATACTGGTAGAAATCACGTGGGTAACTACGGAAGATATCGTTCTGATTGCGTGCCACTAACTCCTGTATAAGTGGTGTTGCCTGCATGGACGCAGAGACGTCACGCGCCTTCTGGAAATTGAGTGCCCGCCGGTCGGTTGGTACCAGGTCTATCAGCACCAGCAGTGCTAACAGAGCGATCAGCCAGCCTGATCCCAGTTTGCGACGGTGGTAGAAACCTAAAGCGCCGAAAGCGATCCCGGCAATAATAAGGGAGCGGGCCAGTCCATTATGTGCCTGCTGAGCCCTCTGCAGTGACTGTCGTTTGACACCATCGCTGTTCAGCAGGTTGCTGTATTCTGCGGGGGATAGCATCCTGCCCTGGGAGGCAAAATACTGTGCTATCCGCAGGGAATCATTGCCGGTGAAGTAGTCCCGGACCAGGTCAGCATCAGCCCGGCCGGGAGTGGTTACAGCGCTGACGATTCCAATCAACAGCAACACTCCACCCATTTTCAGTGCCCAGTCTTTCTGCCACCAGGATGTGGCCTGCTTCTCCGGCCGTTTCAGAATGCGATCGAGCCCATGCGCACCCAGCACCACCAGAATGATCTGGACAACGGCGATCGCCCACATGTGCGCCCGGAATTTGGCCAGGTAGGGGAGCCCTTTGCGAAAGAGTTCCCAGAGGGGGCCGCTGTAGCTGCCGAAGCCTATCAGCAGAAGCAGCAGACCTCCTCCCAGCAGTGGCCAGCGCAAGCGTGCCGGTGCCAGAAAGATTCCCAGCAGCCCGAAAGCCAGTGCCAGCACGCCCGGATAGAGTGGGAAAGCGGTGTACTCCAGATTACCCCAGTAACTGCTACCACCGTAGCCACGCGCGTCGGGAGAAACCCAGGTGGTCAGGTCAACCGGTGGATAGGAATATGCGGAGGCGTATTCACCACTCTGCACTGCAGCAGCTTCGCTTGATCGCAGGGAGTAGTTACTGTAATTGACAACCTGAAGGTAGAGAAAGCTGGAGAGTAGAAAGCCGATCAACAGCACGCCCAGCAGTTTCACACCCCGCAGCATGGTTGTTTTTACAGCACCGGCCTGAGGCCGGTCCAACAGCAGGCGCACCAGGTAATAGACCCCTGCAGCCAGCAGGAAGTAGTAAACCATCTGGATATGTTTGTCCAGCAGCATCAGGGCGAACAGTAATCCACCGATAGCGATGTCACGCCCCCGTCCCCGCACGAAAACTTTCTCGAGATAGAGCCAGACCCAGGGAATGTGAGACAATGTCCAGAGTTTGATTGTGTGTCCGGCACCAACCAGCCCTACCAGTGTCGTCATCATCATCACCAGCAGAGCGCCCAGCAGTGCTGCCTGCCGTGAGACACCCTGAAAGCGCAGCAACAGAAACATACCGGTTGCCAGCCAGGCCAGGTGGAAGATATGCTGTGCCAGCGGATCACCGAAAAATGGTATCCAGGAACCCAGTATCCAGGTGAAGAGTACAGATACCGGATAGGAGGGAGTCGCTACCATCGCTCCGAAAGAAGGCATGCCACCGAACAGGCTGCCTATCCATTGCGCAATCCCCCCCTTGGCAAAACAGGCTTCCCGCCCCCAGTGGGAGAAAGGGATCGATTTGATCGTGTCGGCAGTAAATATGGTCAGTCCACTGAAGATCTCCCGGAAGAGGAACAGCAGTATCATCACTGCGCCCAGCCCTACCAGCCAGGCAATACGGCGATCGCTCCAACTGCTGAAATCAGGTTTACCCTTTTTTTGCTGTGACATGGGGGCTCCTTTCAGGGGAGAAGGATAGTAAAATCAATTAACAGTATCCGGTTGTTGTTGTTTAAGACTAGCTGTAGCGGGGAATTTTTTCAAGGGATAATTGGAAAAGAGCGTCTGTGACGATCCGCAGCTGTTCTCATGGAGCACTGGAACAGAAGTGAAAGTCCTGAGGATTGCATATAGGAGTACTTGAAAGTTCTGGGTTTCAACAAGCAGGTAGTAACATGTACGTATTACGAAACTCGTCATCCCCGCGAAGGCGGGGATCCAGTTTTGCAACACTAACCCCCTCAACAGTTGTTCGTCGCAACACGACTTCTACCTTTCGAAATATAGTAGTCTGTTCGCATGTGAGACTGGATTCCCGCCTTCGCGGGAATGACGTCAATAATTTAACGACCAAAACTTATGAGCATTCTTATAATACTTCAGCTGTGTCACCAGAGCAGGACTTGAATAGTGACAGGTTATAGCTTGAAAATATGAACGCTTATATGTATTATTGTCTACATAAGTAAAACAATGATCTAAGTCCCCATATAAACCAGAAATTGTAATAATGGAAGTGAATATATCGATTAACCTGCGCCAGTTTAAACAACCACGGTTAACAGGAGTCTACAATGTTTTCCTTGAAAACGATCATGTTTATCGGGGTGTTCTCAGCCGGACTCTCCACCCTGCAGGCGACAGACCTTCAGGTACACCTGCTGCAGGGCCCGCCACAGGATTATCCTCTGGAAGATATCCGCAATATCGTTTACAACCCGGATACAGGTGCCCTTGAAATAAACTTCGCAACAGGCGGGTTCGATCCATTCTACCTGGAGAATATCCGCAAGCTTACTTTTGAAGCAGGATATGTGACCGAGGTGGTGATACCGGAGTCTGTTGATCTCATGAGGAACTACCCTAATCCCTTCAACAACACAACCCGGATTGAATTCCAGCTTCCCCTGGATGGCGAGACGCTGGTCGCCATTTACAACATTCAGGGGCAGCTGGTAAAACGGCTGGCGGATCGGTTTCTGCCGGCAGGTTCACATCAGTTCATCTGGGATGGGATTTCAGAGGCCGGCGGGTCAGTGGCCAGTGGTATCTACATCTGTCGGGTCAGGCAGGGTGAGCAACAGCAACTTCACCGGATGCTTTTGTTGAAGTAGGTGGCAGGGTGAGTCTACAATTTATGAAGAATACAATGAAGCAGCTTTTCATCACTATCGGATTATCAGTTATGCTGGCCGGTGTTTTATCAGCACAGACACAGATAATGAGCATCCATATTGGAAGCACAGTACAGCAGTTCGATCTGGCCGTGGTCGACAGTATTACATTTACCGAAGGCAACGATGATCCACCAGCAGGTTTTGTACAGGTACCGGCGGGGACATTTATGATGGGGCACAGTTCATACGGTGCTCCGGTTCATCAGGTTACACTGACTCGAGATTTCTATCTGGGGCAACACGAAGTAACCAACAAGGAATATGTAGCTGTTTTGCAATGGGCATATGATAACAATTTACTGGACTACGTGACCAGTACAACTGTTCATGCTTTTGGTCAGGAGATCCTTGATCTGGATGGAGAAACCTGGGGCCCCTGTCAGATTGAATGGGACGGATCTGAGTTTATAATAGTGCCTGTACGGCACGGTACTTACGAAGGTCAAAGCGCATATGATCATCCGGTAATGGATGTAACCTGGTACGGCGCTGCCTGTTATTGTGACTGGCTATCCATGATGAATGGTGAAACACCTTTTTACAATGGTGACTGGTCTGTGAGTGAAAGTCATAATCCATACACTGCCTCTGTATTCAGACTCCCGACGGAAGCAGAATGGGAATACGCCAACCGCTATCCGGATAATCGCACCTACCCCTGGGGCAATACAAGCCCCACCGCCTGTGTGCAACCGAATTTCCAGAACTGTATAGACTGGACATCACCTTACGGCACCTTCCCGGCTGGCGACTCTGAACTAGGTCTGCAGGATATGGCGGGAAATGTCTGGGACTGGGTCAACGACTATTCAGGCAGTTACAGCTCTTCGCCTCAGGTAGATCCATTAGGAGCGAGTAGTGGGTCCCGTCAATGCAGGGGCGGCAGCTGGAACGATAATTACAACAGTCGAATGAATGCTGCATTCCGATATGCACGTTCTGCATCATATTCCAGTGTTGGTATTGGATTTCGGGTTGCTCTGACCGTACCACAGTAATCTGCGATATCACGCAGATAGAGTTATTCTGCAGACAGCACTTTGTAATGTGGGTACGCGAGTCACTGTTTGATTCGCCTGCCCACTTCCTCTCTAAATAGTCCAACAACCAGAGATCAGTTTTTCATCGCTTTACTGCCAGAGGTTTCTAAATTCAGATAGTCTGCATAAGAATAAGTCTGGAACAACCCTCGAGATTTTGATGAGTGTCTATAACGATGATTTTTACAAAGCGAGGCATAGCTCTACAGCTTATGCTGCTGATCGTATCCTCACACTCCTGCTTGAGATATTACCTCCGGTCACTTCTGCTGTCGATCTTGGATGTGGAGTCGGAACCTGGTTGCGTGTACTGAAAGAGAAGGGAATTGAACAGATACAGGGTGTTGAAGGTGACTGGCTCGACACTGAGCTGCTGCAGATACCTGAGGAATGTTTCACAGCACATGACCTGCAACAACCGCTCACACTTGATACAACATTTGATCTGGCAATCTCATTGGAAGTTGCAGAGCATCTTAAAGCTGAAAAAGCAACACAGTTCGTAGAATCACTGACAGCTCTTTCCGATTATGTACTCTTCTCGGCAGCTATCCCCGGCCAGGGGGGGGAGAGTCATGTTAACGAGCAATGGCCGGATTATTGGGCACACCTTTTTAGAGAGCGGGGTTTCACTCCGGTTGATGTGATCAGAAGTCCAATCTGGAACGATGACCAGATTCCAATCTGGTATCGACAGAACATCCTGCTTTTTGTCAGAAACGAAAAGCTGGAATCTCTGGGCATTTCTGGAGAAGCTGTTTCCATACCCCTGTCAATAGTTCATCCGGAATTGTACCTTGATAAAACCAGACTACCATTCCGGTTGGAGAAACTGGTTAACAAGCTTTATCTGCCGCTTAAGAGAGCTGTCAGTAAGAAGAAAGCTGCTAAGTGAGAAAATTAGATTGGAACAGATTCACTGATGAGATAACCACCTGGATACTGGACCAGCATGAACCTGCAGGTGGCTTCCGTTTCTGGCGTGAGGGAAACATCACACTTCTGGGCACTTCTTTTGCAGTTTTTACACTGCATTTGCTGGGCAGACTGGACACATTTCCTCATCGTCAGCAGATGGTGGAATTCCTTCAGAATCATCAGGATTCTACCAGTGGAGATTTCCTTGAGCAGCGACCATTAAACTCGCACCCTCCTTTTTCCCCGCAGTACATCCGGGATCAGATAAACATGTTTGTACTGGATGCTCTGCGATTACTTGACACCAGACCATGCTACCCGATGCTTCGATTGAAACAGGAACTGGTGGAACTGGATCCTGCCTCGTTCCTGAATAAGCTTGACTGGTCCAACAGCTGGTATGCAAGTAATCCACCAATGTTTCTGTTATCCTTCACTGATCACCTGGCGACCTGGCTGGGACCGGATGATGAAATGGAGAAGCTGCATCGTCGTTTACTTGCAGCACTACTGCATATCCAGGATATGGATACAGGTTTATGGGGAACAGATCAGGGCGCTTCTATTCGAAATGCAGTCTATGGTACATTCCACTTTCTGGCGTTCTTCATTTATCGCCATGTGAAGCTGCCTGGACTTCCATTGATGGGGCAACATGCACTGAAATTGCAATCGAGTGAGGGCTACTTCGAGCTTTCTCCCGGTGGTGGCGCCTGTGAGGATTTCGATGTTATTGATCTGCTGATAAAAGCAGTCCGCCGGGATGGAATTACTGAGCCGGTAAGAAACTCCCTGCATAGAGCCTCGGTAGCCCTGATGGATTCACGCAACAAAGATGGTGGGTTCCCCTGGGCACGAACACGCACTGAGATATCATTCAAGAATATTGTCTTCCCACTGCGCAATCTCAATCGTGCCGGTGGCTTGCTCCCGGGAGTACGGCTGGTAGCCCGCAACTGGCTCCAGCTCTGTTGCGGTTCACGCAACTGGCATTATTCCGGGCTCGACTTCATTTCAGTTCCATACAATGAAAGTGATCTCTGGTCCACCTATTTCCGGGTGCTGGGTTTGGCTGCAATCGATAATGTCATTCCATTGTTTGAAAATGCTCAATGGTGCTTCCGTGACTTTCCCGGGGCCGGCTGGCAGGAGATTACCTGATGGGAAAGCAGCCACTGGTTTCTGTTATCATGTCGGTCCACAATGGTGAAACAGAGTTGGTGGCCAGCCTGGACTCCATCTTCTCACAGACCCTGCAGGAACTGGAGTTGATCATCGTAGATGACGGCTCCAGCGACGGTACTGCGGACATATTGAACACCTGTTCCGATCCCCGTCTGCAGGTGATCAACCAGGAAAACACCGGCCTGACGGTAGCACTGAATAGAGCTGCTGCCGGTGCCGGGGGCAAGTACCTGGCCCGAATGGATGTGGGTGATTACTCCCTGCCACAGCGGTTGGAGGAGCAGGTGGCTTTCCTGGAGCGGAATCCTGAAATCACCGCCTGTGGCACACGGACAGCCTGGACAAATTCCGGGGGGGAAGTGATCGGAACCAGCCAGGTTATTACCAGCCCTGCCGCCATCCGACGTGGGCTACTCAAGATGAACCTGTTGTCACACGGTTCCGTAATGATACGACGAGCCGCTTTTGAAGCTGTCGGTGGTTATCGCGAGTACTTCCGTTTCGCCCAGGATTACGATCTCTGGTTACGACTGAGCGAGCAGCAGCAGTTGAGTAACCTGGAAGAGGTTCTGTATCACTGGCAGGTGGCACCTGCCTCCATTTCCACCCGTCACTACGGGCTGCAACAGGCTTACCGTCGTCTCGCCCGGCAGAGCGCTGTGGCACGACGTGCATCCAGGACAGACCCGATAGAACTGAATCCACCACCACCTCAAATTGACACTACACTTTCTGAGCAGAGTATCAGTGCTCACTATGCCGCAACACTGGGGCGTGCTGCCATCATGGGGGGAAATTATACCGCTGCCCGTAGACACCTGAACGATTCACTGGCTTCTCAACAGCGGCCCGGTACACTCCTCTTGCTGTTGTTCAGCTACCTCCCCTCCTTTATCATCAGGTTCGGACTGCAATTGCGGCTGGACTGGCTGAACCGGGGTGGAACCGGATGCGACAGGAAGGAGAGATTTCATCAGTAAGATTATCGAACACACATTCTCTCTTGGCACTACCAGGCTGTTGTCCCGTGCGGTGCTGGCTGTTGCAGGTATTGTCGTGGCGCGGGTGCTGGGACCGGAGCAACTGGGAATACTGACCCTGCCGGTACTGGTGATCAGCTATCTTCCCTTTGTAAATATCGGTGTGGTGGACGCTCTGATCCGGGAGATCCCCCTGTTACGCGGTAGTGGTGACAAACAGAGACTCCAGCAATCCATCAACAGCTCCTTCTCGTTCCTGCTGCTGGCAATCCTTCTGCTGATGCTTGCACTTTCAGGTGCTCGGACTGTTTTCCCGGATCTGCTGACACCTGATCCCTGGCTCTTCACCTTTGTAATTGCTGTAGTACCGATTACACTTTTCAATCGTTTTTTCTACACACTGGCGATGGGTCATCAGCGCTTCCACCTGATATCAGTTGCCACCATCTCGCAGAGTCTGTTTCGCGCGGTGGTTGTCCTTTCGCTGCTGGCTCTGGTTTCCGCAAAACTGCAGCTTTACGCACAACCTGTTGCCATACTGTTATCGCTGGTGATGGCGGTGGCAGTTTTCTGGTGGCACCTGCGCCCCCGACTGCGCTTTCATCTTTCACTGCCGTTACTGCGGCACTTCATCGCTACCGGTTTCCCGATCAGCCTGTACGCTCTCTTCCTGTTAATGCTGACCAACGGTGATACATTTGTAATCGGTCGTCGGTTCAGTCTCGAAACTCTGGGTTATTACCAGCTCGGCAACCTGGTACGTGATACATTGATTATGCTCAGCGGAGCCTTCGCATCTGTTATACTACCTGCATATGCGCGCATCTATGGCAGGGAAGGGAACAGCGAGTTTCTGCGCCACAAAGTGTTCAGCCATTTCTATTACTTCCTGCTGGGGGGTTCTCTGCTGATCGGATTTTCCTGGGCAGCTCTGCCGTTTCTGGTACAATGGTTGTTGCCACAGTATCTTCCTGCTATCGAACTGCTGCAACGGATGGCGCTGGTGGTATTCCCCTTCATGTTGACACTGGTACTGACTTCCTATCTGATCGTCTGCAATCGCCAGAAACTGCTCGTCCTGTTCCAGTTACTGGCAATGGCGTTCTATTTCACCCTCGACGGTTTCCTGGTGCATGGTGAAGCAGAGCTGCTCAGAGCTCCCTGGATCGCATTCACCGGTTACAGCATTTACTTTCTGGCTGTCTGGTTCCTCTATCAGCGACAGAGTGGCACAAGCTGGCGTTTCCTCTGGACTGCTGCTGCCGGCTTTCTGCCGGTTCTCCTGTTGTCCCTGACGAGGTTCATTCTTCCCGCAGGTGAAACATTTCTGGCAAACCTGCAATCCGCGGCTGTCTATCTGTTGATGAACCTGATACTGGTCGGGCTTCTGATAGGCCCCTTCAGGCCACGTACTGTGTTTTCACTACGTCAGTTAAGAGGGAGTTAGTAGTTGCCATTTCTGTTTGGAGTTGACTTCCCCCTGAATTTATCGGAATATATTGCCCTGTAGAACGACAATTTGTGAAAGCGTTCTGCAATATCCCCATGCCGGGGTGGTGAAACTGGTAGACGCACTGGACTCAAAATCCAGCGGACGCAAGTCCATGTCGGTTCGATTCCGACCCTCGGCACTTGGTGATGCCCTATTGTGAAAACTTTTGACAATAGCTTTCAATGCATCATTCTGAACTGTTTCCATCGGCATTGCAGGCATCCGGGCAGTTTCCGGAATCACCTGCAGTCCGATTATTGTCCCCACATGGAGAATGAGGTGTAAGGGAATCCCGTGCAAATCGGGAGCGGCCCCCGCCACGGTAAGCGGCCACGAAGTCCTGTATACCACTGGTGGTATTCTGCCACCGGGAAGGTTGGACGGAGGTTGGAGTGTAATGCTCCTGAGCGCTGCGAGTCCGGAAACCTGCTTCATTCACACCCATATCTTTACTCTGACAGAACGGAGGGTTCTATGAAGTGGCTACTCACCTTTTGTATCACAATTCTCTTTTTCCCGATCATCCTCACCGCTCAGGAAGATCCAGGTATTTTCACTATCGAAGGATTCAGCTCCTCGCAGCTGGTCTGGCAGGCACTGGATGTGGCTGAACCACAGGTTATCTGTGATCTCGGCACCACACCCAACCGCATATCGATCCATGGTGATTATCTTTATATCGTACATTCCGGTTCCTTCAGCGACGGTACCGGAGCGGAACTCTGGCGGGCTCCGGTAGCAGGGCTACTGGAAAATCCGAATCTGGACTGGCAGGTATTGGAGTTGCCCGACTACTCAAATCCCTGGGATATCACTTTCTCAGGTGAGGAACCTCAACTCGCGTTTGTTTCACTTCTGATGCAGAACAGTGTAGTGTTTATAGATCTCGAAAGCTGGAGTATACAGGATGTTGTACCGACTCATCCCTATCCGGAAGGAATGGTCGAGCTGGATGGGATGCTGTATGTCTGTGCCAGCGGTCTGGGTACAGGTAACCAGGTAAGCGTGATTGATATTGCCGAACCACAGCTGGTGGATGTTTTCGATGTCGCTGTCAATCCTCAGGATATTCTGGTGGATGCTGATGGTCAGCTCCTCCTGCTCTGCAGTGGTGTTACTTACCCCCCCGATAATGGTGCCTTGATACAATGGCTGGAACCACTGACCGGTGAAGTCAACGACCAGCTGGGGCTGGGAAACAACGCCGGTGTTATGGCCGTCCGGGATGACGGGGTAGTAGCTACAGGAGACGAGTGGACAACAACTACCGATCCGGTACTCTTTCTCGATGGTGTGTCACACACACTGCTTGAGGAAAGCTATGAAAGTGGTGGGTTCGCACTGGCAGTCGGCTTCGATAACAGTTTTTATATCGGTTCCGGTGTGAGCGGGGAGCTGGTGCGGCTTGATGCTGAATTCAACGTGACAGAGACTTTCTCACATGGCTCTGCCATCGTCGATATAGTTGAATATGCACCATTGGAAAATGTGGCACACCACTCTCACCAACCGACAGGATTAAACCTTGTGACCGCTGCGCCTAATCCCTTCAATCCAGGAACATTGCTGCGTTTCGACCTTCTGCAGGCAGCCACGGTCAAAGCTGACCTGTATGATCTGCTGGGACGGCATTGCCGGCATGTCTCTCTGGGCTATGTTTCTGTCGGGCAGCAGCAGCTGTATCTGGATGGATCGAAACTGGCCGGTGGTGTGTATTTCCTTCGCCTGCAGGCAGGTTCGCAGAGTCGTACTGTTAAACTGACCCGGTTACCCTGACCGATTATTGTATTGCATTATCTGGAATTTGTATGATGAACTGCTCGCGGATGATACTGATCCTGTTAACCGTGCCTGTGCTGGCGGTTACCGGACAAGGCGATCCCTGGGCTGATAGTGTGGTCTCTGTCAACTACGGTACCGGAGCCGGTTTCGGACAGGATTATTTTCCGGAAAACGTACTCGGACCCCCGGACAGCAACGCCACTCCCTTTCAGCCGGCAGCAGACGCAGCGGAGCTGTTGAGCCTGGGCAGTGGCGGGGAAATCGTGCTGGCATTTCTGGATGGTGGAATCAGTAACGGCCCCGGTTATGATTTCACCATTTTCGAGAATCCCTTCTTTATCGGTGGTGATACATTGCAGGTCTTTCGTGAAACAGGTTTTGTCGCTGTCAGCCAGGATGGAATTCTGTGGCTGGAGTTCCCCTGGGACCCCCTGACACTGAACGGATTAGCCGGTGTGACCCCTGTTAATGGTAATGCTGACCCCACCGATCCTGCCAACAGTGGTGGTGATAGCTTTGATCTGGCCGATCTGGGTCTGGCCAGCGCAACCTACCTGCGTATTACTGATACAGCCGGTATCATAGCTGACGGTGGTGACTCCTTTGATCTGGATTCAGTTGCAGCTATCCATGGTGAGCAGGGAACAGGGGCCGGTAAACCGGTGATCACCGGTGCTCTGGTTTATCCCAACCCATTTATACAGGACCTGACGCTAAGGGTTAACCTGTCACAAAGCAGTAATCTCAAGATATCTCTTTTCGACCTGCGGGGGAGGAGCAGGGGGGTGATTGCAGAGGGGAGCTTTCCGGCTGGCGAATCATCATTCCAGTTGCAGACAGATCAGCCGGCCGGTCTGTACTTCTTCCGGCTTGAAACAGGATGTGATATCACCACGGTGAAAGCGCTGCAGCTGTAGATATTGCCTCTTAACCGGCCCCGTATTCATTTTGAACCGAAATGTAAATTCCCTATCCTTAATAATTACAATCATGGATAAACAGCTGTTCTCTTGAGGTGCGCATGAACCCTCAGGGTGATCAGCAAAGGACGAGGTAAACATGTACTGGCAAATCATCCTGCTGGCTCTGGCATTGTTACTTCAGAGCTGTGGTAGCAGTGATCAGCATCAGGGAGATGAGTCCGGGCGCAAAGGGAAACAGGGGCAGTTGCATCACGATGGCCCTGATTCACTTAAAGAGATACGGATTCCGGTTGAAGTGACTACTGTTGAAAAAGGTGAGATCTCCTCCCGACTTGAATACCACACCACCATGAGTACTGAGGATGCGGTGGAGGTTTTCCCGCTGCTGTCGGGAAATGTATCACAACTGCTCGTAGAGGAGGGGGACCGGGTTGAAAGGGGTGATCGATTACTTACCCTGGAGGAAGACCAGCGGCGTATCGACCTGGAACAGGCGGAACTGGAGTACAATCATCTGCAGGGTGATTTCACCCGTGCTACAGAACTCCATGATATGGGACTGATGTCGGAAGAGGAATATGCCGGCAAACAGTACTCTCTTGAAAAAGCACGTCTGCAACTGGCTACTGTCCGGCTTAATCTGGAGCGTTGTGTTATCACAGCCCCGCTATCAGGGGTTATTGCCAGACGGACTACCGGACCGGGTGAGTATGTAACCCCCGCCAGCCAGCTCTTCGCCATTATTAATACAACTGAACCGATCGCTCAGCTGAATCTCTCGCAGATGTATTATCCTGTGATAAGACGTGGGTTACAGGCTCATGTCTATTCGGACCTCTATCCTCAACAGCAGTTTACAGGAGAGATCAAACGGATCAACCCGACTGTTGATGCAGCTTCCGGCACTTTTAAGGTGACGGTAGCTATCGATAATACTCAGGAACTCCTGCGTCCCGGTATGTTTGTTAATGTACAGTTGATACTCGATGTGCATCCGGAAGCGGTACTCGTTCCGAAAAACGCCCTGCTGTATGAAAGCGAGAAAACCTGCGCTTTTGTTCTGCAGGGAGACAGCATGGCCTTCAAACGCGAGTTGCAGCTTGACTATTCCAGTTCGCAGGCGGTGGAGGTGCGCAGTGGGATCAATGAAGGAGAGACAATAGTAGTTGTCGGTCAGAGTGCCCTGCAGGACTCGGCTCTGGTCAGAATTATCCATCATCATAACAACGGCAATCTATAATGCATCGTGATAAAACCGGTATATTTGCCGGTGTGACATCCCGACCGGTTACCGTAGCTATGCTGGCGCTTGCAGTACTGGTATTCGGAATCATTTCCTACCGCAGTCTGGCGCTAAAACTGATGCCGGACATCACCTATCCTTCGGTAACTGTCCGTACGGAATTTCCCGGTGCTGCCCCGCAGGAGGTTGAATCAATTGTATCACATCCTCTCGAGCAGGCGCTGGGGATACTCCCCAATCTGGTCAATATCACTTCTATTTCACGAGCGGAGCTCTCTGATGTGATTCTGGAGTTTGCCTGGGATGCTGACATGAACCGCTCGCTGCAGGAGGTGCGGGAACAGCTGGACCAGTTGTTTTTCTACGACAATGTCGAACGACCCCTGATTTTGCGCTACGATCCCAATCTCGATCCTATTCTGCGTCTCGGTATCAGTGGGGAAATATCTCTCTTCGAGCTCAGGAGGGTGGGGAAAGAAGTTATCAAGAGACGTCTGGAGAAAGTCCCCGGTGTAGCGGCTGTCAAGATACGTGGTGGCTGGGAGGATGAAATACGGATTGAGATCAGCGAACGGGAACTGGCTGTGCGTTCGCTTGATATCGGATCTGTCGTCAGACGTCTGTCTGCGGAAAATATCAACCTGGCAGGCGGCACACTCAAAGAGGGTAATACCGAATATGTGATACGAACCATGAACGAGTTCCGCGACCTGGAGGAGATCCGGCAGCTCCTGCTGCAGAACCCTGAAGGTGTGAGTGTCCCGCTGGGGGATATTGCACAGGTGTATCACACTCATACTGAACGGAAGGAGATCACCGCTATCGGTGGACGGGAGTCAGTTGAGGTGGAGATCTTCAAGGAGGGGGATGCCAACACCGTTACTGTATCACGTCTGGTTCGTGCTGCTGTTTTCGAACCACAGGGAGGGGGGCGTCCGGGGCCGGGGAGAAGAGCTCCGGTTGTACTCGCGGAGACATTGCAGCAGCGTGGGATCGATATCAGGCTGTTATCCGATCAGGCCCGCTACATACAGGGCTCTATCGATAGCGTCAAGCAGGCGGCAATCCTGGGGGGGCTGTTTGCTGTAATTGTACTCTACCTGTTTCTGAGTAATGTCTGGACAACAGTACTGATCGCCCTGGCAATACCGCTTTCAGTTATCGCTACTTTTGTACCGATGAACCTCTGGCAGGTATCACTCAACATCATGTCGCTGGGTGGCCTGGCGCTGGGGATCGGCATGCTGGTGGATAATGCCATAGTTGTGCTCGAATCAATTCATCGGTGCCGGGAGGAAGGTGATGACTTCGTCGCGGGAGCGATAAGGGGTGTCAGGGAGGTGAGTGGCGCGGTTACCGCATCCACACTGACGACTATCGCGGTGTTCTTCCCGATCGTTTTTGTCGAAGGGGTTGCCGGGCAGCTTTTCCAGGACATGTCCCTGACCATTGTGTTCTCATTGATTACTTCGCTGCTGGTAGCGCTGTTTGTGATACCGATGCTGGCAGCACGCAGAATTACCCCCGGTGACGAGCAGGCATCAGATAAACTGCGTGATCGATTCTCATTTCTCAGGTTCAGTGTGTTGACCCGCTTTCGCAGGCTGCATGAACGGATCAAGCGGGTAAGTAAACCAGGTTTTGGCAGGTTTGTACATCGACTCTGGCTTCGTTCTCTGTTCCCGCTGTTGTTACTGCCTGCGTCTGCTCATCTGGTGGCATGGTTGTTGTTGATGCTTGTTGTTGCTGTTTTCTTTGCCGGAAGTTATCTGTTGAAGTGGCTGGGGCTGCTGGGGCACCTGTTGCTAAGAATTGTTAATCCACTTTTCACTCCCCTGCGGCGTGCTCTGGACTGGCTGCTTGAAGTCTATCCTGTTTTTCTGCGGCGTGTTCTGCAACAGCGCACATTAACCATGGGTATAGCACTGGTGTTGTTGATAGCAGCTCTCGCG
This sequence comes from uncultured Bacteroidia bacterium, assembly GCA_964501185.1. Taxonomy (GTDB): domain Bacteria; phylum CAIWAD01; class CAIWAD01; order BS150m-G50; family BS150m-G50; genus BS150m-G50. Next base: position 29,062 of record CAZCRT010000019.1, on the reverse strand, counting down.
ATATTTCCCAGGTTGGGCCGGGAGCTCATTCCGGAACTTCACCAGGGTGAATTCTATCTGGATTGTGTTTTACCTGTGGGTACGGCCCTTGAAAAAACCACTGCAGTAGTTATCCCTCTGGCAGAGAGACTGCAGGAGCTGCCTCAGGTGGAGCAGGTCTCAGCCCAGATTGGCAGTGAGACAACTTCAGCAAACAATCCTGAAGCGGGTGAACATTATGGTCGTCTGACGGTACGTCTGGGAGCTGATCAGGATTTCATAACAGCCGAGCAACCGGTTATTGCGGCAATCCGCCAGCAGGTGATGAGTATTCCTGATCTGAATGTGCGGGTGCGCTATCCAACTCTTTTCAGCTTTACAACACCGATTCAGGTTGTTCTGCAGGGCTATAATCTGGACACACTCAGGCAGCTGTCCGGGCAGGTAGCTGCGGAACTCGAGGCTATTTCCGGTCTGACAGATATCAATACAACCCTGCAGAGTGGTTTTCCGGAAGTACAGGTCGTTTACGACCGTGACCGGCTGGCGTATCACAATCTGAATCTGTACGATGTGGCCTCGCTGGTGCGGGACAAAGTACTGGGGAAAGTTTCCACCCGTTTTCGCGATCGAGAGGAGCGGATTGACATCCGGGTGATGGTTGATGAGGCTGACCGTAAAAATGTATCACAACTGGCCCAGCTGGTGATCAATCCGGGTGGTGAGCAGCAACTGGCATTGCGTGATGTGGCACAATTGAACATCGTCGAGGGACCGAGCGAAATCAGACGCCTGGACCGTCAGCGTTCAGCTGTCATCACTGCCAACCTGTCCGGGATCAGCCTCTCCGCCGCCAGTGATGCTATTAACTCGCAATTGCAGAAGATACAACTGCCATTCGGTTTCCGTGCTTCACTGCAGGGGCAGAGTGAGGAGATGCAGCGTTCTCTGAACAGCCTTCTGTTCGCCCTGTTACTGGCTGTTTTCCTGGTCTACCTGGTGATGGCTTCGCAGTTTGAGTCGCTGTCGCACCCCTTTATCATTATCTTTGCCGTCCCGCTGGCCTTTATCGGTGTGGCACTGCTGCTGCTGATAATGAACATACCGGTAAGTGTAGTGGTCTTTCTCGGCGCTATCATGCTGGTCGGTATTGTGGTCAACAACGCCATTGTGCTGGTCGATTACATCAACCTGCTGCGATCGCGCGGCATTGAAAAGATGGAGGCGATCGTTCAGGCGGCTCAGGTCCGCATTCGGCCAATCCTGATGACAACCCTGACAACCGTACTGGGGCTCCTGCCACTGGCAATCGGCTGGGGTGATGGAGCAGAAATGCGCGCACCGATGGCCTTGACCGTCATCGGGGGATTGCTGAGTTCCACCCTGTTGACTCTGGTTGTTGTCCCCGTCCTCTACTCCATTTTCGATATCAGGAAGCGTGATGCGTAACACGGGATTACTACCCGCCTTCTCACTGCGCCGGCCGGTAACGGTCATGATGACCTTCCTGGCACTGGCAGCCATAGGGTTGCTGGCCATGCAGCGTATCTCCCTGGAAATGATGCCACAGGGATTTACCACCTCTTATCTGGGTATCTGGGTCAGCTATCCCAACGCAACAGCAGAGGAGGTGGCTGAACAGATTGCCATCCCCTTTGAGGAAATACTGCGCACTGTTCAGGGTATCGAGAACATTGAAACAAATTCCTCTGAAAATGGTGTCTGGATCTGGCTGGAGTTTGACAAGAACACTGATATGGATGTTTCCTATAACCAGGTGCGGGATCGTATTGACCGCCTGGAACCGGAACTCCCGGATGATGTTCAGAGGATTCGTCTCAACCGGATGGGGATGGAAGATGAAGAGATAGTCTGGATGGCGGTTAACTACCCACCCGCTACCGAAAACCTCTACTTCCTGGCGGAGAACTATATACGCCCCGCCTTCGAACAGATCGACGGTGTTGCCGGAGTCGAGATCCATGGTGCTGACGAAAAGCAGATACTGATTGACCTCGATCTTAAGCGTATCTCCGCTCATGGAATCGATATCTCCGCTCTGATATCTCAGCTGCAGAATGACAACATTCAGTTTTCCAGTGGCAAAACGCGTGAAGGTGACCGGCGACTGCAGGTACGTTCCCTCGGTCTTTATCACGATATCGAGGAAATTGCAGATATAGTTATCCACGACACCTCTTTCAGGTTACGCGATCTGGCCCACGTCAGGTATGGACAGCCTGATATTGTCTGGCATCACCGTGTCAATGGCCGTCAGGGAATGGCTATAGGGATAAAAAAAGAGGGGTTGGCCAACGCGGTTGATGTCTCCGACCGGGTATTATCAACTATAGAGCAGCGTCTGAAGACCCGGCCGGAGTTGGCTGAGTTCGAGTGGAGTATTCTCTTCAGCCAGGGACAGATCATCAAGACATCTCTGGCAAATGTAACTCAGACTGCGCTCTGGGGTGGTTTATTCGCATTCATGATACTGCTGCTCTTTCTACGCCGCCTGCGTATGACTGTTATCATAACCCTGGCAATTCCCTTCGCTGCCTTCATGGCGATTGCGGTGATGTATTTTATCGGCTGGTCTCTCAACATCATCACCATGATGGGATTGATGATATCCATCGGCATGGTAGTGGATTGTGCCATCGTAGTTATGGAGAGTATCTTCGTGCGGAGGCAGGAGGGACTCGATCCAGCTGTTGCCGCTGTCAGCGGAGCAGGTGATGTAGGTATGGCGGTTGTGATGTCAACCCTGACTACTGTTGTCGTCTTCGCCCCGATAATATTCCTAGGTACTGAACCGGAAGTCGGCTTTTTTCTGAAGCGGATCGGAGTACCGATTATTGTCGCACTGGTTGCTTCCCTGCTGGCATCAATGCTGTTCATTCCGCTACTGTCGGTTAAAATGGGGCATACCCGCCAGGTTAAGGAACAACGATCCCTCTCATTTCTGCGGGAGCAGACTATTCGGTTGCTGCAGCTGGTGTTACGTCACCGGGTACTCGCTCTGCTGGCAATTACCGCCTTCTACGCCACCATCATTATCCCCATGAAAGCAGTGCAACCCAGTGATGCGGAAGGCAATATCAACGACTTCAATCTGCGCATCATGATGCCATCCTTCTATACCATTGATGACGCCAACCGGGTGTTCAGTAATGCGGAAACGGTGCTGGATGCTAACCGGGAGCGTTTCCGTATCAAAGCGGTTTCAACCCGCTATTCCAATTCACGCGGGAGGCTGCATGTCTTTCTGCAGGACCCACCCCGTTACCAGTGGTATCAGTATTTCTGGCAGCAGATACGGCAGAAATGGCTCAAGCTGCCACCACCGTTCCCGGAGCGGGCACAGGTGATGGAGGAGTTGAAGGAACAGCTGCCGGAGTATGCCGGTGTGGAATACATCTATGGCTGGAACCGTGGTGGTGGCAGGGATGCTGCTGTAAATGTGCAGCTGGAGGGGCCGGAAACACGGCTGCTGCATGAGTACGCTCAGGAGGTCAAACGACGGCTGGAAACGATCCCCTCGGTTACTTCAACTGAACTCAGCCTCGACAGCGGTAAGGATGAGATTCAGATTGAGGTGAATCGCCTCCTGGTGGAGCAGGTGGGGTTAACACCGCAACAGGTTGCCGGAACGGTGGCGATGGCATTACGGGGGAGGGAAGTAGGGCGGTTGCAACTGGGTGAGCGTGAAATCCCTATCAGGGTTCGCATCCAGGAATCGGATCGCCGTTATCTGGACCAGTTGCGCAATCTGCCACTTATTACTGCATCCGGGGAAAGGCTGCCACTGGGAACCGTGGCAGAGTTCAGCGTTGAAGAAGGGCTCGGTACTATTCATCGTCGCAACGGGAATACCAGTATCGCTATACGTTGTTTCACTGACGAAGAGGATCTGTTCAGCCTGCGTCGTCAGATCCGGCCGCTGATGGAGGGTGTACATCTGCCACTTGGCTATGACTGGGCGCTGGGTAGCCGTTTTAACCGTCTGGAGCAGATTGTCGGCAGCCGCAACGAAGTCATAGTGCTCTCTATCGTGCTGGTTTACATTCTGATGGGAGTGCTGTTTGAATCATTTCTGCTGCCGCTGGTAGTTCTGTTTTCCATACCTTTTGCTTTTTTCGGAGCCTGGTGGGCGCTTTACATCACCGGTGGCCAGATGGATATCATGGCCGGGATAGGTATCATCATCCTGATCGGAGTGGTGGTTAACAACGCTATCGTACTGATCGACAGGGTGGTGCAGCTGCGGCATGATGGCCGCGACAGGCTCGCTGCTCTGATGGAAGCCAGTCATAATCGGTTCCGTCCGGTGATGATGACCGCCTTCACCACAATTTTCGGACTGGTACCGATGGCAATGGGTAACTCCTCGCTGGTGGGCATTCCCTATGCCCCGATGGGCCGCGCTATGATCGGCGGGTTACTGGTTGCTACTCTGTTTACTCTGGTTGTTGTACCGCTTGTCTACACTATTCTGGATGATATTCGAATGCTGACTGCCGCCATTGTCAACAGGGTTCGCAGGTGAAATAATTCCAGGTACATAATCTCCTCTCTCCGGGATAAATGAAAGCACCGGAACGCTGGTATCAGAGTTTATCAGCCCGGATTTTTCCTTTACTATTTCGCCCCAAATGACTATTCTCTTATAGTAACCATTTCGCAATGAAATGATGCCCAACTACAATACAACGAGATATCAGAAATATTCAGTCGTGAGAGACAATCAGGTGTTAATTTCGCGTCGTTCTCTTCCGATAAAGTGCTCACAACAGTGTAGTAAGGAGAAATCTCAATGAAACAGTTATTTACCGGTATTTTACTACTGGGGTTTTTAGCAGGTACAGCTATGGCTTCTGCACCCCAACCGGACGATCCTCAGGCCTACGACAAAAACTGGATACAGGAGCAGGAAGGTAAAACTATCCAGCACGCCTACGCACCCGATCACCTGATGATTACACTTCATCGGGATGTTGTCGATCAGTTCCGTTCTGCTGAAGCTCTGAGATCTGTTGATCTTCCGGAGATACACCAGCTGAACAGTGAGCAGGGTTACAGCAGTTTCAAGCGTGTCGTCAATAATGATGGTGAACTGGATCAAATCGCACTCGATCATGATCTCGATCTGTATTACCTGATCGAATTTGCTGAACCACAGGATATTGAGAACCTGATATGGCTTTACGAAGGCATCCCGGCCATCGCTGAAGCTGGTCCCGATTACCTGGTGCACACAATGCTTGTTCCGAACGATTATTACTATTCTTCCCAGTGGGCACATAACAACACCGGTCAGGCATCCCGTTATGGTGGTGGCACCGTCGGTACTCCTGATTGCGATATCGACAGCCCGCAGGCCTGGGATATTTCTACCGGTGCTTCCGGCGTCACAATCGCCATTCTCGATACCGGTGTCGATCTGGATCATGCAGAATTTTCCGGTCGTATCGTTCCCGGTTACGATTTTGTCAATAACGATAATACAGCTCAGGACGATAACATGCATGGCACCGCCTGTGCCGGTATCGCTGCGGCGCGCGGTGACAATAGTATCGGTGTGGCCGGTATCGCCTGGAACAGCATGATCATGCCGATCAAGGTCCTCGACAGCGGTGGCAGCGGCTGGACTTCCGACATTGTGGATGGTGTCAACTGGGCGCGTAATAACGGAGCAGATGTTATCAGTATGAGTCTCGGTGGTGGTGGCTATGATGGCAGTTTCAACAGCGCTATAAACAGTGCCGTCAGTGCCGGAGTCATTGTGATCTCTGCAGCTGGTAATGACAACAGCAGCAGCATCAGCTATCCGGCAGCCTACGGCAACAGTATGGCCATCGGTGCGCTTTCTCCCTGTAACCAGCGTAAAAGCCCCAGCTCCTGTGACAATGAAACCTGGTGGGGCAGTAACTACGGTACAGGCCTCGATCTCATGGCCCCGGGAACCAGACTGCATACCACCTATTATACCGGTGGATATATGACTGACATGAACGGTACTTCCGGTGCCACACCTCATGTCGCCGGTGTTGCCGCTTTAGTCAAATCGGTCAATCCATCACTTACCCCGTCGGAAATATGGGATATTATAAATGCATCTGCGGATGATCTCGGAACCGCTGGCTGGGATACTCAGTTCGGTTGGGGCCGTCTCAACGCTTATCAGGCAATCCTGGCAGCTGGTGGTGGAACAGAGCCGGTTATCAGTTACAGCAGCCACAGCATCAGTGATGCCAACGGTCAGATGGACCCGGGTGAAACCAACGATCTCTATGTTACACTCTATAATGGTGGTGCAGAAGCCACTTCTGTTTCCGTTACCCTGAGTGAGAGTTCCTCCTGGATTTCAATCGGTACCGCTACCCAGAGCTATGGTACAATCGGCTCCGCCAGTTACGATACTAACGGCAGTCCCTTTGTCATCACTGCTGATCCCGGTACACCGGTCGGTACTTCAGTAACGATCAACATTGCAATTACTGCCAGTGGCTACAGCAACAGTGACTCTTTCACAATCACTGTCGGCACACCTCCGGAATTCACCGAGTGCAACGATACTCCTTACAGTATCCCGGATAACAATGCGACCGGAATCAACTCACCGATTACATTATCACAGAGTGTGGAGATTCTCGACATCGAAGTGTTTGTCGATATTACCCATACTTACAGTGCAGACCTGCTGGTACGCCTGACTTCCCCCGACGGTACCGATGTTACCCTGCACAATCGTTCCGGTGGTAGTGCCAACAATATTGTCGGCTGGTATGATACAGATCTTCCGGTCGATGGCCCCGGCAGCCTTTCCGACCTGTTCGGTGAAAATACAGCCGGTACCTGGACACTGCATGTCGATGATAATTGGGCGGCTGATGTCGGTACCCTGAACGAATGGTGTCTCTGGATTTCTGGAACCGGTGATGAGCCGGAGAACACGCCACCAACTGTAAGTAATATTCCCAACCAGTATATTACTGAAGGGGATAACTTCAGCCAGATCCATCTGGACGACTATGTGACAGACGCTGAAACACCGGACGCTTCCATAGTCTGGACCTATGCAGGTAACAGTGAGCTGACCGTCAGCATCGTCAACCGGGTGGCAACTATCGATTTCCCCGATCCTGACTGGAATGGCCTGGAGACGATTACTTTCACCGCTACTGACCAGGGTGGGTTGCAGGACAGTGATCCTGCCACTTTCTGGGTACAGGGTGTCAACGATGCACCTGTGGTTACCAATATTCCTGACCAGACTATCGAGGGTGGAGAATCATTCACCCAGATCAACCTGGATAACTACGTAAGTGATGCTGAGGATCCTGATGCCTCAATCAACTGGCTCGCTTCCGGCAACAGTGATCTCAATGTCAGTATCGTCAACCGGATTGCCACAATCACTTACGATGCCGGCTGGACCGGTGACGAAACCATTACTTTTACCGCCTGGGATACAGGTGGTCTGAGCGATAGTGACGACGCTGTGTTCACTGTTGAAGAAGTACCCAATACGGCACCGGAAGTAAGTAACATCCCCAATCAGTATATCACTGAAGGGGATAGCTTCAGCCAGATCAATCTGGACGACTATGTTACTGACGCTGAAACGCCGGATGCTCTTATTGTATGGACCTATACCGGCAACAGTCAGCTTACCGTCAGCATCGTTAACAGGGTGGCAACTATCGACTTCCCCGATTCTGACTGGAACGGACTGGAAACGATTACTTTCACTGCGACTGACCAGGGCGGACTGCAGGACAGCGATCCCGCCACTTTCTGGGTAGAGGGTGTCAACGATGCACCGGTTGTATCCAACATTCCGGACCAGACTGTTGATGAGGATCAGCCGTTTGCCCAGATCCAGCTTGACGACTATGTCGAGGATGTTGAGGATCCCGATGCATCCATTATCTGGACCTTTGCCGGAAACAGTGATCTTACGGTGGATGTAACCGACCGGGTTGCAACCATTACTGCTGATCCTGATTGGTATGGCAGTGAGACTGTTACTTTCACAGCCACGGATACAGGTGGCCTCAATGATAACGATGCGGTTCTGTTTACAGTGGACCCGGTGAATGATGCACCCGAAGTCACTGATATTCCCGATCAGTATGTAAGCGAGGGTGAACCTTTCGTACAGATTCATCTGGATGACTATGTCTCCGATGTTGAGGATCCTGACAGTGCGATTGACTGGACCTATTCAGGCAACATTGAGATGACAGTCGATATCACCAACCGTATCGCTACTATCACCTATCCGGGTCGGGAGCGCTGGTCCGGAAGTGAGACGATAACCTTCACAGCAACGGACAACGGTGGCCTCTTCGATGATGACGCTGCTACCTTCTCTGTAGGTGAAGTCAATGATGCACCGGTTGTTGATGATATCCCAGATCAGCTCATAGCTGAAGGTGAAAGTTTCCAGCAGATCATACTTGATGATTATGTAGCGGACGAGGAAACTCCGGATGATCAAATCGTCTGGACCTACTATGGTAACAGCGAACTTACGGTCAGCATCGTCGATCGTATTGCAACGATCACTACACCGGATAGTGACTGGTTTGGTGCGGAGACTGTAACTTTCGTTGCCACCGATGAGGGTGGCCTCGATAGCGAAGATCCCGCTACCTTCACAGTTGACGCAGTCAATGATGCGCCGGTTGTAACCGATATTCCTGACCAGGAAGTTGATGCCGGTGATGATTTCATTCAGATTGACCTGGATGATTTTGTTGAGGATGTGGAAACACCTGACAGCGCTATCGACTGGAGCTATTCAGGTGCTATTGACCTGGTTGTTGATATCACCGACCGGATCGCCACCATCACCTATGACACGGGCTGGTCAGGCAGCGAGACAATCACTTTCACTGCTACCGATGCAGGTGGCCTGTATGACAGTGATGCTGCGGCCTTTACCGTGAATCCATCAGAAGATCCAGTTACTGATCTGACAATCACCTGGCAGGATCCTGATGTCCTGCTGGAATGGAGTCCACTACCCGGTGCGATCAGCTACAGTGTCTATCGTATGCTTGATCCATATGCTTTCGACTCAGCAGTGTTTGTTGAGACTACAGATAGTACCTCGGTATCACTCACTGGTGAAGCACCTTATGGACGGGCATTCTACTATGTTGTTGTTAACTACTGATAATGCTTAAATAGAGTGTTTGCTATCACTCCTATAGAAGGGCCCGTTCGCGGGTCCTTTTTTTATACAGGCAGCCTGCAGATACTGAAACGATGCATTTCTGAATAATCCACATTCTGGAGTATTACATTTATTGAACTATTAACTTGACATCACAGTAAGGAGTTGATATTTTTTCTGTGTAACTCGAGTTCAATGTACCAGGCACTTAGAAGAGGGAATTTCAATGCAGACAGACACACTTGGTTTTTACCTGCTACGCTTCTCCTGTCTTAACCGCGGGATCTTAAAGAATCTCGCCGGCAAGGTTGGCCTTTCAGTAACAGAATTGCGCATTATGCTGACTTTCACCCGTTCTAATGAACAGACTGTCAGTAACATTGCCAGTTGCCTCAGTATTCAAAAAGGACGAGTAAGCCCGCTGGTGCAGGACCTCTTTGAAAAAGACATTATCAGACGACATACCAGCAGTGACGATCGGCGTGTAGTCTTTCTCTACCTTACCCGTAAAGGGGAACGGATTCTGGATAAGATTTCCACAAATTTTGAAACACTATTCCAGGATGGTTCAAAAACACTGACTGTCAAACAGAGTGACTGTATGCGTAAGGGGATGAAGGTTATCATCGAAGTATTGATGGAAAACGATGGAATCGGTGTGTCAGTTGACCGGTAGCTGAGTGACAGCTCCGAACAATAGAAAATCGTCGTCATCCTCCTGGATAACGACGGTTTTTTCTATATACACCATTCCCGTTTTGTATACTGATTGTCAAACTTATGATGTAGATGAGAGTTACGAACTCTCTGAAGGTGAATTTGCCCTGTACCGGACGGTATGAGGTGAAAATGGAGGTGGATAACGATGAACAGGATCACAGGTACAGGCCTGACATTTGATGATGTCCTATTACAACCTGCCCGGTCGGAAATACTGCCCTCCGAAGCTCGTCTGGATACGCGTGTTTCCCGAAACCTGCACCTGCAAATGCCGCTGTTGGCTGCAGCTATGGATACAGTAACCGATTACCGCATGGCTATAGCAGTTGCCCGGGAGGGTGGTCTGGGTGTCCTTCACAAGAATCAGACTCCAGCAGAACAGGCACATCAGGTCGATCTGGTCAAGCGCTCAGAGAGCGGCATGATCATGAAGCCGATCACACTCAGCTCCGACCGCAGCATAGAAGAAGCACTGGCGGTGATGCGGCAGTATCATATATCCGGTATTCCGGTTGTGGATGAGGAGCGGCTGGTAGGGATTGTCACCAACCGCGATCTGCGTTTCCTGACTGATCTCAAAAACAGTATTGCCACCGTGATGACCGCGGAAAACCTGGTAACAGTGCCGGCCGGTACAACCCTCGAACAGGCGGAGGAAATACTGCAGGAACACCGTATCGAGAAACTCCCCGTTGTCGATGATGACCGGCTGGTTGGACTGATCACCGTCAAGGATATCCAGAAGAAGAAAGCCTATCCCACCGCTGCCAAAGATCAACATGGCCGTTTACTGGTCGGGGCTGCAGTTGGTGTCAGCACAGCAGAGCAGGAGCGTGCCCGCATGCTGGTTGAAGCTGGAGTTGATCTGCTGGTAGTGGACACCGCACATGGTCATTCCCTCGGTGTTCTGAAAATGGTTGAGAAGCTTAAGAACGAGCACAATGATGTGGACATCATGGCGGGCAATGTGGCGACAGCTGCAGCAGTCCGTGACCTGGCCGGAGCGGGTGCTGACGCAGTCAAGGTTGGAATTGGCCCTGGATCCATCTGTACAACCAGGGTAGTGGCCGGTGTCGGCGTACCCCAGATTACCGCAATAATGGATTGCGCGGCAGAGGCTGAAAAACATGACCTGCCATTGATTGCAGATGGTGGTATCCGTTTCTCAGGGGATATTGCCAAGGCGATTGCTGCCGGAGCGGATTGTGTCATGATGGGATCGCTTTTTGCCGGAACTGAAGAGACACCGGGGGAAACACTGTTGTTTGAGGGGCGTTCATACAAAGTGTATCACGGTATGGGTTCACTGGCTGCTATGAAAAAGGGGAGTGCTGATCGTTACTTCCAGCAGTCTGATCAGAGTAAGGAAAAACTGGTACCGGAGGGAATTGAAGGACGGGTTCCCTATAAAGGAAAAGTCAGCGAAGTCATCTATCAACTGCTCGGTGGAATCCGTTCTGCTATGGGATACTGTGGCACAGCCACTATCAGTGAGTTGAAGAGCAAGACAACCTTTATGCAGATTACAGCCGCAGGCCTGCGGGAGAGCCACCCCCACGGTATTGCCATCACAAAGCAGGCACCTAATTACGGTAGCACTTCAACTTGATGAGTATGTTGAGACGCTGGCAGCGGTTTTCTCTGTAAACCTGACCGCTGTTTCTGTAGCTCTGATCTTAAGATGTATCACAACTGATCGACTCTTGAAAAACTCCATCCTATACCGATGCTCATAGATTTTGACCTTTTAAAAAACGTCAATTCAGGCATCGGTTCATAGCTTCGACCAGAAAGGAATCAATCGAGAAGGACTAGATACATATTTCTCTGGTCGCTTCAGTTATTGCTTAGAAACACGATTCTGTTTCGGTCATTTATTCCTACAATACTATATTGCTTGACAAGTTTTCTCCGACCATATATTTTTTGCTGTGGAAAGAGATGTTGCCTTTCTGCGGTATCCAGAAAACCATTCAGAAAACCCATATGATGAGAGGAAAAAAATGGCAGTAAAAATTACCGATGAATGCATCAGCTGTGCAGCCTGCGAGCCGGAATGTCCCAGTAACGCGATTTCCGAAGGTGATGATATCTTTATCGTTAATCCCGAAATGTGTACTGAGTGCGAAGGTCTTGATGAGCAGCAGTGTATGGCCGTCTGTCCTTCCGATGCAATTGTTTTTGATCGCTGATATGCGACAGGCGTCTTGATTGCCGCCAGTTTTACAGTTTCCAGGATCGGTCCAGACAGATAAACAGCCGGGCCGATCCGTTTTCTCTCTTGTACCTGGCGGTGCAAGGTGAATGTACCTCCGGGTAATCCTCACTGGTATCCCGGTCGGCAGCTTCCAGTCTGCCTGCTAAAAATGATTCTCCTGCCCCGGGAGTATAATCTGTTACCCCATTTCTGTCGGGAATTGCTAACCCTGTTATTGCCTGCTGAATGCCCGGTATGTGGACGTTCACTGCGTTGGGGAGAATCCACCCTCTGTGATGGATGTCTTTCCATAGCTTTTGCGACTCAACCTGAATCCCGTTTTGATCTATCCGGCCTGAAACAGGTTGAGAGTGCATGTGAGTGGAATAATGAGAGCAGGTCGCTGGTCAGAGGATTCAAGTACTTCTACAGACCGGTTTTAATCAGCCGATTGCTACCGCTGGTGGAAGAGAGTCTGAAGCTGACATCGGCACAGATAGATCTGATTCTGCCGGTGCCATTACATAAAGCGCGACAGCGGATGAGAGGTTATAACCAGGCTGAACTGCTCGGGCAGCTCCTGGCTCAGATTCTGCATGTCCCTCTGGTTAGTCAAAATCTCGTCAGAGTTCGCAATACCGGTACTCAAACCCTATTACCGGAAGCGCAGCGACGACGCAATGTGTCCGGAGCATTTAAAACCGTAGACCCGGCTGCATTGCAGGACCGTTCACTATTGATCGTCGATGATGTTATTACGACCGGCGCAACCCTGGAGGAGATAGCTGCGATCCTGCCGACTCGACAGGTGCGTGCCTGGACTCTGGTAAGGAGGCTGTCGGATCTGTGATTTTGATCCGGTGTTTCTGTCAATGTGAGCCGATACTGTCAGTCTCTCTCATGAAATACTGGCAACCGGTGTCTGACAGAAGTTCTGAAAGAGCCATATCAATTTACATCGGTTGTCATCGCAAAAATGTTGACTTTCCACAGGTGCATAGGTAGTATGAACGGTTATGGAAATCCCGATAACTGAGTTGAAACCCGGTGCCAATCACTTTCAGGCTGAAGAGAACTGGCAGTCGTTGGAACTTTCCGGGGGCATGTTTCCGGAAGTTATCGAGATCAGCTCTTTAGCAGATCTGGAAGGTGAACTGCTGACGGTACAGCATCATTTGCAGACAACTGCGCAACTGACCTGCGATCGTTGTTTGAACCTGTATGATCAGAGCATTGACCTGCGGGAGCGGTTTCTTTTTGCGATTGATCCCAGAGGTGAATATGACGACGATGTCACCGTTGTACACTCTGTTGATCAAACTGTTGCACTGAATCCCAGCCTGCGAGAGATGCTGACGCTGGTAATTCCAATGCAGAGACTGTGTCAGGAAAACTGCAGAGGATTGTGTCCGGTTTGTGGAATCAATCTTAATCAGGACAGTTGTGACTGTAGCCAGGAGGTTGATGGCAGCCTGAATGTTGCACTCAATCGACTGAGAGATAAACAATAAACCATTCGCGGCTCGAAAGATACGACAGGGATAATTACACAGGCATTTAAGTAAATGCTTCTTCGCCTTACACCGCTTTCGACTCTACCAGATTAAGAAATGAGTCAGTTAGCATTCGCTTATGGAGTTTCAGTAACGTAAAAGTGTAAGAGTTCACATTGCCGCGTTTTTATACGAAAACAATAATTCAAAATAAACGGAGGCTGTCATGCCACTTCCCAAGAAAAAACAATCCAAGCGCCGGAAACGCCAACGCCGTAGCCATGACGCTCTGACCCGTCCTACCGTCGTGACCTGCGGCAATTGCGGTCAACCAACAGTACCGCATCGCGCCTGTCCCAACTGTGGCTACTACAAAGGTAGCTCTGTTGTTTCCGGCAGCTCGGTGTAATCAGGAAAAATACTATGATCATTGCCCTGGACGCCATGGGTGGTGACTTTGCACCGCAGGCAACCGTTGCCGGCTCAGTGCAGGCACTGGCCAGTTATGACGATCTGGAGCTGATTCTCACCGGTGATGAGCAGCGCTTGCGCTCCGAACTCGCTGAGCATGAATTTCCGTACGACCGGCTGACGATTGAGCATGCCACATCTGTTGTTGCCATGGGGGAATCCCCCACGGTTGCACTCAAGGAGAAGAAGGATTCATCCATTACCCGGGCGGTAATGCTGGTAAAGGAAGGTCGCGCAGATGCGCTGGTTTCCGCCGGCAATACCGGCGCTCAGATGGCGACTTCGCTGATGATTCTGGGCCGTATCAAGGGTGTTTCCCGTCCAGGTATCGGTTCATTTTTTCCCGCCATAGACAGCACTCCCCTCATTCTCGATGTCGGTGCCAATGCCGATCTGAAACCACGAAATCTACTCGAGTTTGCCGTGATGGGCGATCTGGTTCAGCGTATTACCATGAACAGTGACCACCCGTCAGTTGGTTTGCTTTCCATTGGTGAGGAGCCGAGTAAGGGAAATGAACTGACGGTGGAAGCAAACAGACTGCTCGCCGATTTTCCTGCCGTTAATTTCCATGGCAATATCGAGGGTGGTGATATCCTGATGGGTGTTGTGGATGTAGTGGTCTGTGATGGTTTTGTCGGCAATATCGTGCTGAAGTTTGCGGAATCACTCGGTGGATATTTCAGCCGTAAATTGCTCAAACCGATGCTGACGGATTTAGATGAAGACACACGGAAACAGATGTCTGAGAAGTTTACCGCTCTCACCAGGGATCTCAGTTATGAAGAATACGGTGGCGCCCCTCTGCTGGGTGTTAATGGTGTTTCTATCATTACCCATGGCGCCGCAACCCCGAGGGCAATTCACAATTCTATTCGGGAAGCCCGCCTGCTGGTAAAGGAGAATCTCGTTACCCGTATTGCTGAAACACTGGACGAGGAGAACCGATGAAGCGACCATTTGCCAGAATTTCCGGTATGGGGCATGCTCACGGCTCACGCCGGGTCCCCAACCACGCGTTGGAACAGATGATGGATACCACTGATGAGTGGATAATCGGTAGAACCGGCATCAAGCAACGCTGGTGGTCAGAAGAGGGTGAATATGCTTCCGTACTGGCCGAACGTGCTGCAAGAGCTGCTCTCGAAGAGGCCGGTCTGGATCCGAAGCAGATTGACGGTATCATCATTGGAACCGTGACCGGCGATATGAAATTCCCCTCTACAGCCAACTTTCTGCAATCACGCCTCGGGGCTGATAACGCCTTTTCGATGGATATCTCCGCGGCCTGTTCCGGCTGGGTTTACGGGCTGTCAGTGGCGGAAAGCCTGATGGCGACCGGTAAAGCAAAACGGATGCTGGTGATAGGGGTTGAGATACTGACCTCCATGACGAACTTCGATGACCGCTCTACCGCGGTTCTTTTCGGTGATGCTGCCGGTGCTGCAGTTCTGGAACTTGCCGATGGTGAAGCAGGGATACTCTCCACCTATATGGGCAGTAACGGTGATCTGGCGGAATTGCTCTGGGCACCCAGTGGCGGTTCCCGATTCGGCATTACAGACAAGGTCCTGCAGGTCGGTAAACAGCACCTGGAGATGAAAGGGCGGCATGTTTACACCCATGCTGTCAAAGCGATGGCAGATGCCACACAGAAGGCTCTGGATCTGGCTGGACTGCAACCGGAAGAGATAGATTTCCTGGTGCCTCATCAGGCCAATATCCGTATTATTCAGGCTACTACCGAAAGGTTCGGTTTTCCACAGGACCGGGTAATCGTCAACATTGACCGTTATGGCAATACCTCGACTGCCAGCATTCCGATGGCATTGGATGAAGCCCGCCGTGATGGCCGCATCAAACCGGGGCACAAAGTTGTCATGACTGTTTTCGGTGGCGGTTTCACCTGGGGTAGTGGCGTGGTCCAGTTTTAATCAATCATTTTCATATAGTATTTCTTGGTTTCTTTGCGCATAAACCCTTAGTAACAGTGACCGATTACTTGTTTTGCCTCCAAGAAATACTATGAAGCGATACTTGTCAGCACATCAGGAGCTGACCATTTGTTTCTGAGTATCGCTAAATCGGGGATCAGTAACATGAAACCTACCGCATTTATTTTTCCCGGACAGGGTTCTCAATATGTTGGTATGGGCCGGACGCTCGTAGAGCAGTTCCCCCGTGCGGCAGAGCTTTATGAACAGGCAAATGAGATCATGGGACTCGACCTGCGGCATATCTGTTTTGAGGGCCCGGCCGAGGAGTTGAAAAAAACCAGTATTACACAACCTGCCATTTTCGTGCATTCGGTTGTTCTGGCGGAGCTGCTTCAGGAACGTGGCCGGGAACCGCTGGCAGTCGCCGGGCATTCTCTTGGTGAGTATTCGGCTCTGGCTGCAACTGGCTATCTTTCCTTTACCGAAGGGCTGCAACTGGTAAAACTGCGTGGTGCGCTGATGTATGACGCGGGCAGGGAACATCCGGGAACCATGGCTGCTATAATTGGCCTGCCGGAGGAAAAGCTGGATGATGTACTGGAAGAAGCAGGTGCGGCAGGCATAGTGCAGGCGGCAAATTTCAATTCACCGGGGCAGATTGCCATTTCCGGTGCGGTTGAGGCAGTGAAGCTGGCAATGCAGCTGGCAAAAGAGCAGGGTGCCAGGCTGGCCAAACAGCTGCCTGTTTCCGGAGCTTTCCATTCACCACTTATGGAACCGGCGCGTGTGGAACTATCCCTGGCGCTAGATGCAGCGACTATCAGTCCCGGCAGGGTGCCGATCTTTCCAAATGTAACGGCTACTTCGACCCGGGAACCGGATCAGATCAGAGAACTGCTCAAACAGCAGCTGACAAGCCCGGTTCTCTGGACGAGTACTATTGAAAACATTTCCCGGCAGACAGTGGGATTTCTTGAAGTTGGCCCCGGTAAAGTATTGCAGGGCTTGTGTAAACGGATCAATCCGGACGCTGTAGCCACCGGTGTGGATAAGGCAGAGGAACTATTGGAGATGGAAAAGGAGTCAACAGATGAAAATTGATCTTACCGGAAAAGTAGCACTGGTAACAGGCGGTGCCCGCGGAATCGGAGCAGCTATCGTACACCAGTTGCATGACTGCGGTGCTACGGTTGTTTTCAATGACTTCTCAGCTGAGATGGTGGGGAACGCGGTCAAAACTTTTGCTGCCGAGGGAATACATGTATCCGGTATCCCTTTCGATGTTTCCGATTTTGAAGCAGTTCAAACCGGGATCAAGCAGCTGGTCGCAGAGCATGGCGGACTGGATATTCTGGTTAACAACGCCGGGATTACCCGCGATAATATTCTGATGCGAATGAAGGAAGCTGACTGGGACATGGTAATGGGTGTCAATCTCAAAGGGGTCTATAACCTCACCCGTCATGCAGTCCGTTATCTTCTGAAGAGTGAATCACCCGCCATTGTCAACATATCCTCTGTAATTGGTGTGGTTGGAAACACCGGCCAGAGCAATTATGCAGCCAGCAAGGCAGGTGTGATCGGTTTCAGCAAGTCGATGGCCAAGGAGCTGGCGGGGCGCAAAGTGCGGGTTAATGTTATTGCTCCCGGCTATATCGAGACCGAAATGACCACTGTTCTACCGGAGCAGGTACGTGAGGAAATGCTCAAGGTTGTTCCCCTCGGCAGACCGGGACAACCTCAGGAAATCGCTCAGCTCACAGCATTTCTGGCATCCGATACCAGTGGTTATATAACCGGTCAGGTTATTCAGCTTGATGGTGGAATGTATATCTGACCCTGCGAATACCCTTGCCTTAAGTGATCAGGCCTGTTCCTGACCTGATGGAAAACCTTTGCATGAAATGCGGGAGCTGTTAATTTGAACTGAAACAGGCGGTCATGTGCCGATGCTCACATGTAGCGTCTTCTAAAACGTTAAATAATGCGTCGACTTATAGTATTGCATATGTACGATACCGCGGTATCGACGGCTGAAGCGCAGCTTATAGCAACGAAGCAAGTAATACTATAGCAGCTTTACCGAGGTTTGACCTGATTTTGAAAGAACGATACACAGGAAAACAAGATTATTACCAAGGAGAAAAGAATGGACTACCTGGAAAAGGTGAAAGAGATCATCAAGAGCGAGCTGGATGTTACCAATGACGCAAAAATCACTATGGATGCTTCCTTCGAAAATGACCTGGGTGCCGATTCAATCGCCCGTTTTGAGCTGGTGAACCGTCTGGAAGAGGATTTCGACCTGACAATTGATGATGAAGCAGCTAACCAACTGACCACTGTTGGTGCCGTCGTTAAGTTTCTCGAAGAAAATGTTGGTTGATTACCAGGATAAAAGATGCAACAGCGTAGAGTCGTAATCACCGGAATCGGTGCGTTAACCCCATTGGGTTTAACACTGGAGGAAACCTGGGAAGGATTGCTGGCCGGCAGGAGTGGTGCCGGTCTCATTACCCATTTTGACCCCGGTGAACACAAGACCAGAATTGCCTGTGAAGTTAAGGGCTTTGATCCCCTGAACTACATGGAGAAAGCGGACGCCAAACGGGCTGATCTCTTCGCTCAGTATGGCATGGCAGCGGCTAAACAGGCCCTGGAAGATTCCGGAATAGACCTGGAGAAGGTGGACCGGGATCGTTTCGGTGTGATTTCCGCATCAGGAATCGGTGGTATCGATACTTTCGAAAAGCAGCATACGATTCTGATGGAAAAGGGGCCGCGCCGGGTGAGTCCACTTTTCATCCCGATGATGATTTCGGATATTCTACCCGGGTTGATATCAATGCGCTGGCAACTGCGTGGTCCGAATTACGGTGTAGTTTCAGCCTGTGCCTCTTCAAGTCACGCTATTGGCAACGCTTTTAAGACGATTCAGAGTGGTCAGGCAGACCTGGTTTTAACCGGTGGTGCAGAAGCTACTATTACACCGATCTGTATCGCTGGTTTCAGCTCCCTGCAGGCTGTTTCGACACGAAACGACGAGCCGGAAAGAGCTTCCAGGCCTTTCGATATTGACAGGGACGGTTTCGTGATGGGAGAAGGCTCCGGTTTTCTACTGCTGGAAACCCTGGAAAGCGCGCGGGAGAGAAACGCCCATATTTATGGTGAAGTCGCAGGCATAGGCTACAGCGCTGATGCTTACAACATGGTTGCCCCGGCCCCGGGCGGTGAGGGCGCCATTCGTGCTATGCGCGCCGCGCTTACCGATGGAGATATCACACCGCAGCAAATCGGACATATCAACACTCATGGCACAGCAACTCCGCTTGGCGACATTGTAGAAATTATCGCCATCAGGGAGGTCTTCGGTGACCATGCCCCGCAGATAGCCATCAATTCCACCAAGTCGATGATGGGCCACCTGCTGGGCGCTGCCGGTGCTGTAGAATTGATCGCAGCTACTATGGCAATGTATCACGGTAAAGTACCACCCACTACGAACCTGGAGAACAAAGACCCTGAATGTGATCTCCCTGTCGTTACCACGGTAGAGGAACGGGATCTCACAGCAGCTCTTTCCAATACGTTCGGATTCGGTGGGCACAATGCTTCCGTGATCGTTAAGAAAACGGAAATAGAGAATTCATGAAAAAACTGCTACATGGGCTGAAAGGCCTGCTGGGGGAGCAGAAAGATACAATAAAGACCGCCACCCCCAATACACAGAGACAGCTCCAGACCTTCCAGAAAGATATCAGGTATAAATTCCGCGACGAATCGCTGCTGCAACTGGCCTTGAAACACCGTTCCTGGCAGGGTGGGCAGAGTAATCGACGGGGAGGGCGCCCTTTCCGGGAGGATAAGAGTGAAGGGCAATCCCGCAACCAGCGAGTCAGGCAGCCCCGTAACAACAACCACAACCGTGATCGTGATACCAATGAACGGCTTGAATTTCTGGGTGACTCGGTTTTGAACCTTGTCGTATCCGAAAATCTCTTCCGCAAGTATCCCGATAAGCGGGAAGGGGAAATGACCCGTTACAAGTCACTGGTTGTCAACGGCAATTACCTGACGAAACGGGCTATAGATATCGGTCTGGGACGGCTCATCTTCATGAGTAATGCTGAGGAGAAGATGGGCGGGCGCAAGCGGAATTCCATTCTGGAGGACGCTTACGAAGCGCTGATCGGTGCAATCTACCTCGATGGTGGACTGACTGCAGCACGCAGTTTTATCGATCGCCATGTGCTGGAACAGGCAGATGTCGAGAAGCTCGATGTTCGCAATCGTAATCATAAGTCTGCACTGCTGGAATTTGCCCAGGGGCGCCGCCTCGGTATGCCGGAGTATAAGACTTTAGATATCAAGGGACCCGATCACCAGCGTATGTTTGAAATCGAGGTATCGCTGCAGAACATTCCACTGGCCCGCGGACAGGGTAAATCCAAAAAAGGTGCCCAGCAACAGGCGGCTGACAGAGGCCTGCAGACGCTTACTGCCTCCAACAGCGATCTTCTGCGTAAGCTGGCGAAGCGAAAGTGATGGATGACAAGGACGACCCTGATATTTACTATTCTCTCCCGCCGGCGGAGCCGGTTGAGATCAAGATCAAACGTTCCCGCTTCATAGCCCGTTGTTTTCCGGTAAAAGATGAAGACATTGTAAAGACCCACCTGACAGAATTGTCCCGCCGGGAGTACAAAGCCAATCACCACTGCTGGGCTGCCCGGTTTGTCACCGGGGAAGAACGTTTCAATGATGATGGTGAGCCGGGTGGGACTGCCGGACAACCCATATTACAACAGTTGCAGGCCTACAGCTTACTGGACAGCCTGATTGTTGTTACCCGTTATTTTGGCGGGATCAAGCTGGGAACAGGTGGCCTGGCACGCGCCTACAGCGAAGCAGCCGGCCTGCTTCTGCAGAGCACAATACCTGTACAGAATATCCTCACCAGCGACATCATCCTGCAATGTGCCTGGTCGCATCAGCAGACTGTTTACCATTTGCTGGAGAAATATGATGCCAGGGTTGTTGAAACAACCTCCACTGACGATATCCGGCTGAGCCTGCGGGTAAGACGCAGCCGCCTTGCAGACCTTCAGAAACAGATGGTGACAGCTCTGCGCGGGCAGGTTACCTTCACTGAACCTGGAGCAGCTGGATGATACCAACTCTGCTGGTGATAACCTTCTTGATGTCGTTCCTTTTTGCCGGTTCTGAAATCGGTTTTACCAGCCTCAACCGGATGCTGGTAGATGTCTGGGTAAAGAACAATCGCCCCGGTGCCCGCCTGACCCGCTGGTTTATCATCAACCCGGAAAATTTCCTCTCCACAGCGCTGGTCGGAAACAATATTGCGATTACTACTTTTACCACACTGGCCGTGATCTATTTCCTGCAGTACGGTCTTTCTGAAGCAGAAACCTATGTTTACACTTCCGTAGCTATCATCCTGTTCTCAGAGATCCTGCCGAAGATTCTCTTCAAGCAATACCATAATTACCTGTTTCCAGGTACTTCGCTTCTGCTGGGGCTGTTTTTCATACTCTTTCTACCGGTTGTGGTGATCGCCCGTCTGGTCGCCAGATTCCTCTCCCGGCTGGCAGGTTCCCCTGATCCGGTTGAGATGAGTATTTATCATCGCAACTCCTTCAAGGCACTCTTTGAAGCGGAATTTGATGAGCAGTTACTGGATGAGGAAGCGGTGGAAATCATCCGCAATGTAGTGGAATTACCGGAGACCACCGCTCGCGAAGTATTAACACCAAGGGTGGACATCATAGCCCTGCCTGAGGAGATGCCTCTGGCGGAGGCTATTCCGCTGGTCGAGCAGACAGGATTTTCCAAATTTCCGGTCTACCTGGAGGATATCGATCATATAACCGGCTATGTGGCTACTCGTGACTTTTTCAGGCGACCGGCCAGGTTGCGGGAGATCGTACGCCCGGTCGAGTTTTTCCCGCAGGGGGTGTCGGTGCAGACAATGCTCAAGTCCTTTGACCAGGACAGTCTGAACCTGGCTGTTATCCTCGATGAACATGGTGGTACCGCCGGGATTATCACACATGAAGACCTGGCCGAAGAGCTGTTCGGTGATATCAACGATGAGCATGACCGGGAAGTTGTCTGGATCCGCCCTCTGGATAATTCCCGCTGGCTGATTAACACCAGAATGGAACTGGAAGATTTCTTTCAGGCGCTGGAACGGCCGGAACCGGAAGGTAACACAGAGACTGTAGGTGGCTGGATCATTGACCGGCATGATGGCATACCCTCACCCGGTGAGCAACTGGTAATCGATGATCTGCATTTTCAGGTTGTGCGGGCTACCCGCCGCCGGCTGGGATTTGTGATCCTGGATATTCCACCATCAGTCGTGGATGCTGCCGGAAAAGGTATAGAGCAACATGAAGAAGTTAATATACAAGAAACAGGAGATGACATATGAACAGTGGAAGAATGCAGGGCCAGCAGTCTATCAACCTCAATATCGATGAAAAAACCGCACAGGGTGAATATGCTAACGTAGTATTCATCCACAACTCCAGCGCGGAATTTATTCTGGATTTTGCCCGTATTCTGCCTGGCACACCCCGTACGCAGATTCAGAACCGGATCATCATGACACCTGTTCACGCCAAGGCTATGCTGAAATCACTCGAAGATAACATCAAAAAGCATGAAGCACAATTCGGTGAGGTGACACTGCCGGGCGCTGAACAACAGGAGCGTTACTTCGGTTTTAAGACACCGGGTTTCCCGGAGTATCCGACTGAGCCGAAAGAGAAAGAGGACAAGTCCAAATCGAAGGAGAAGAGTTGACAGATTCACCTGCTGCTGCCAGATCCTTATTGATTGCAGTTCTGGCAGGAAACAGTGAACTTGTCCAGGGCAGGTCAACCGATATCAATGTGAGCCATATGAAGTCTTACAATCGAATAGAGAACAGGGCACAACTTAGCTTTGGAGGAATTATGAAGAGAACTCTCACAATTTGCGCAGTGCTGCTGTTAAGCCTGTCTGCCCGGCAACTGTATGCTGCCGGTTTTGCACTGGCGGAACAGGGTTCTGCTGCGCTCGGTATGGGTGGCGCCTTTACAGCCACAGCCAATGATGCCAGCGCGAATTTCTACAATCCTGCCGGTCTGGCCTGGCTGGATAACCAGTTTCAGCTGGGAACCAGTCTGATCATGCCTACAGCCTCTTTTTCCGGCCCTACTAACGCACCGGACTGGGGTACGACAGACATGGAGCAGCAGATGTTCTTCCCCTCAACGCTGTATATGAGTTATGCCTGCCCCAAACGCCCCCTGACTTTTGGCCTCGGTGTTTTCACCCCCTTCGGACTGGGTACCCGCTGGTCAGAAGACTGGCTGGGCAGGCACATTTCCGAAGAAATCAGCCTGATGACCTTTGATTTCAACCTAAACCTGGCCTGGAGGGTTAACGACAGGGTGGCAGTAGCTTATGGCTATAACTATATGTATGGCTCCATGCTGCTTTCGAAGGATGCTTATGTAGCACCGGTCAATACCGAAGTGGATCTCGAGATCGAAGGTTCCGCAACAGGGCAGGGCTGGAATGCCGGCCTGCTGATCAAACCGGCAGATCAGCTATCTTTCGGTATCAACTATCGTTCCGGCATTACGCTGAAGGGAAACAGTGGTACGGCTACCTTTGACTATGATCAGACCGATCGTGCCGACTGGAACGCTTTTCTGAGCAGCAGTTTTCCGACCATGGATGTCAGCACCGATATCGAACTTCCCGAACAGATTTCTCTGGCGCTGGCGCTTCATCCTTTCAACTGGCTGACACTGGAAGCGGACGCCAACTATACCGGTTGGGTCGTCTATGATGAGCTGGTGATCGACTTTGCCGAGGAAACCGATACGGTGCAGGATGCTGTACTGGAGAAGAACTATCAGTCGGTCTGGAACTACAGGTTCGGTATGGAGTATCAGATTGATGATCAGTTGACCCTGCGGGGTGGCTACTATATTGATCGCACTCCGATCAGTAAGAAGTTGCTGGAGCCTTCATTGCCGGATGCCGATCGCAACGGCTACACTTTCGGTCTGGGTTATAAACTGAACGAGAGGATGCAGGTTGATCTCTATTATCTGAATATCCGTATCGCCGACCGGACCTCTACTTTCACGGAGTTCCCCGGCTATTACCAGAGTGGTGCGCAGGCTTTCGGTGTCAGCTACGCCATCAACTTCTAAGGAGGAAACAATGAAAAAAACAATTCCTTTCATATTGCTGGGTGGTGTACTGCTTTATGGTTGTGCCAGATATGATGATGCACCTACCCGGCCCACATACGATAGTTCCTTTCCAATCAGCAGCATGGTTACGATCGGTAATTCGCTGACCGCAGGTTTTCAGTCAGGTGCGCTTTTCCTGGATGGCCAGAACGCCTCCTTTGGTGACCTGATCGCGGAGCAGCTTGGTCTGGGGCCACTGACCCATGTCGATATTGCCTACCCCGGTATCAGCAGTACTCCCGGTTATGGACGTCTGGAACTGGTTTTCGGGACTGACGGCCCTGATCTGGTTACCAGTGTCTATGACACGGTGACTTTTGACCCGACACCGTTGCTGGATAACCTGTTATACCCTGCTCCCTACAGTAATCTGGGTGTCCCGGGGGCGCTCCTGCAGGAATGCCTGGATGTTACCAATGCTGCCACTTCACTTGCCGGTAACCCTTTCTTTGAGTTCATCCTCCGGTCAATTGGCACCCAGTTGCAGCAGGCGATAACCCTGGGTCCGGACCTGGCAACTTTCTGGCTGGGTAATAACGATATCCTCGGCTATGCCACTTCCGGTGGTGTGGATCCGATGGGGCCGTTCGGTGCTGACTTTGCTACTTTCTATGGGCTGGCACTCGATTCACTGGCCGGTTATGTTGACTACGTTGCTGTTGCCAATATCCCCGATGTTCTGTCAATTCCATACACAACATACATGGGCACTACCTACGCCGGGATGCAGCTCTACGGTGAGGTGCAGGGTGAAGTGATCGCTTTACGTGCCGGTGAGGATTATGTGCTGCTGACCGCTAAGGAAGAGCTGGCAGCCGGGCTTGGATTTTCACCGCTGGCACCGCTGACCAATGCTGTTGTTCTCGATGCCACTGAAGCAGAACTGGTAGCGACAAAAACCTGGGAGTATAACGCTGTTATTGCCACCACGGTTGCTGCTCTCAACGAAGGGCGCACCCATCCAATCGTACTGGTGGATGTTAACAGCTACTTCAACGAGCTGGCTCATGATGGATACATGGTTGCCGGTACGCTGTTGACCACCGATTTTATCTCCGGTGGACTTTTCTCACTGGATGGTGTACATCCCGGTTACATAGGTTACGCACTGATTGCCAACCAGTTTATCGCAGCGATGAACAGCGGCTGGAATATTGCAATCGAGCAGATTGATGTGGCGGGGTATCTGGATCTGAGCCCGGTATTCGCACCGGTAGCGCCTGAAGATCTGCATATCCATACAGGTTTCAGCGCGGTCATACGGGATCTGTTTTAGTCAGAAAATATCGACTGGTTTGATATGGAAAACCCCGGTGCTGAGCCGGGGTTTTTTGTTTCCATAAGATCTCACACGGAGATCACGGAGAAAAATCAGAGACACTGAGAAGACCAGAAGAAAGTATTATGGTTGGGTGGTAGCTTATACTGAAAATATGGATGGCTCGAATTGCACAGTAGGGTTAAAGAGAGTCACATATCTAACGCAATAACCGCTACAGCCCCTGGTAAATACTTACACGCTGTATCTAGGTTTTATCAATAGCTCTGCTTCTCTGTGTCTCTGTTCCTCCGTGTCACCGTGTGAGGCTTTATTTCTGAGCTCCATCCAGCTGATCAAGCCTCTGTTCCAGTTTTTTGGCGAAATCCTCATCCTTCAGGTTGACGCTCAGCATCCGCTCGGCCTGGTTGCGGATTTCCAGAACATCCACCTGGATCATTTCACCTTCCTCGAAGAGGGGTGTGCAGTCACGGATAAAGCGGTTAACACCCAGATTGCTGACATGCAGCAGTACTTTGGCTTCCCACTCGTTATCGAGAAAAGCCCCGTACTTTTCCACATGACTAACCCGTAAACTGTGAGTTGTGCCTTTCTCAGGAAGGATCGGCAGTGCACTCTGCAGATTACCAAAACGTTCACTGAGGGCGGCAAGCATCCGATCGTCAGCCAGGGTAACCTTTGCTTCAGGTTCCTGTTTGGAATTATCTACATCAGTGATCCTGACCCGGAAGGTGTCATCCGGCTGGAACAGTTCCGAGATGTCGGCGACATACTTGTCAATCGGTAATTCACTGACCGGCAGCAGCATTTTCATTGACCAGGGATTGCGAACAAAGGCGCCGTATGGTTTGCCATGAATAATCGAAACTTCCAGTTCATCACCAACCTGTGGTAACGCCTGTTTTGCTGGCTGAGCTTCGTTGCGCCGGGGTGTAGTGGGGTAGGATGTAGTACTGCGACGGGCGGGGGCAGGTCGTTCCGGGGCGATCGGTTTCGGAGGGCGATCAGGCCGCTCCACCATTTCACGGACTGTGTCCAGCTCCACCATATCATCACCGGCGATTTCCACCATTTCCTGCGCCGCATACCCGGGTGTAGCATAGACCTGAACAACTTTGCCTTTATCCCTGAGTGCGCGAACAAGCGGCACGAAGCTGGCAGAGCCACTGACCAGGATGGCCATATCCCACTGATCAACTGAAGTCAGTGCGTCGACCACCAGATCCACATCGAGGTTGTTTATCTGAACCGGCTCACCGGTTACCTTATCTACTTCCCGCTGTGCAACATTCTCCCGCAGATGGTAACCGTTGGTAGCCAGGAATTTGCCGAAGTTGCGTTCTTCCGGGGCATGGGGGTTACGCAGGGTGCGGTAGTAGTCTGCTTCGATGAGGTCGTACTCGTCATCAAAGTACTGACGAAACTTCAGCCAGTCTATTGACCAGCGAAGAAACCGTTGTGCGGGGTGGATGTAGTTACCGTCAATGAAAAGTGCCACGCGTTCCATAGAAACTCCTCGATTTTAATTTTGGATACGCAAATTGATATCTTTGTTCCCGTGTGCCTGTTTGCAATAGTCTATAATTGAGAAGAGCTGGGATTCAGTGTGAAAAGTAACGCTTTACCGAAGTAAAAAAACAACTCTTTTATGAACGATCCGGCAGTGCAAGCTATGCTCCTTCTCCAATTCCTCGATTATTCTCTTGCATTTCGGTCGATGTGGAAATAAACTGAACGCTGACTTTTGCAGCGTTCATTATTGAAGATACCTGCCTCTGTAGCTCAATTGGTAGAGCAGCTGACTCTTAATCAGGAGGTTCGAGGTTCGAGTCCTCGCAGGGGTATTTCCGGGGACTGATTTCTTTCGAAGGGAATCAGTCCCTTTTTGTTTGCCTTATTTTTCAATCCCTTACCCTGCAAAAGCAGCAGAAATTCGTTGATTTTTGTGGTTCGATATTTGCCTTGGTCAAAAACGAGTTTTTCGGGGAATATCGAACCGAGGATTTTTTCTTTTATCTGCAGAGGAGCTAATTGGAAGTAGAGATCCAAGTTAGAAAGTAGGTTAACTCCAAAATTAAACTGCTGAAGGAAGTCGGTATCCTCTCGCTGGAGTTCTCTTTCTCGGTTCTTTAGCTGCTCGATCTTTCTTTTTCTATCCTGCTTGACTCGCTGGTATGAATCCTCCTCTATCGCACCTTCAAGATAGCGCTCATCATTTTTGAGTAATACCGCTTCATGCGCCTTAAGCTGCTTCTTCACTTGTAGAAGCTGTTTCTCGGCATCACCTTCCATCTCAGTGAAGATGTCCTTGATAATAGCCATGTACAAATCTACTACAGCAGGTGATATGTTAAGTGAGCGGAGGTAGCTCTGAAAAGTCTTGTTTGCTCTATCCGCGCGAAACCGTTCTGTGCAGCCATGTTGGCAGTGATAATAGTAGTAGGTCCCGCCATTACCTGTAGAGGGGCTTCCAGTAATGTGCTTACCACATTGACGGCAAATCAAAGTACCTCTTAATGGCAAGTTTTCACTCCGGCGCTTTGGCTTCAGGTTTCTGTTAGCTTTGCGTGAGGTAATCAGCTCCTGTACGGTATAGAACAATGCTGTATCAACAATCGGCTGGTGAATTCCTTCTACAAGATCACGGTCTTCATCCTTCCAAGCTGGGACTGGGATTAGACCGGCGTACAGTGGATTTGTAAGCAGCTTGCTAAAGCAATTCTTGCTACGTAGGAAGCCCTGAGACTGCAATTCAGAAAGCACCTCTGCTTGAGTAAAGGCACCGGTAGCGAATCTTTCGTAAGCTAATCTGATCCATTTGGCGTTGGTGTCAGGAACCAAGATAGGCTTGTTTCTAGCGTCCCTGTTCATCTTGTAACCAGTTGGGGCGGCAAATACCCAGCGTCCTTCTTTAAGGGCCCTTCTCATTCCAGCTTTGGTATTGAGTGAACGCCGGTCATTCTCTACTTCTGGTGTTGTGAGGTGGATTGCAAGAACGATCTTGTTTTCCGGAATTGTGAGATCAAGCGGTTGCTCAGTAGCTTGTACTTCTACGCCTAATCCGGCTAAGAAATCTATCATGTTATAGGCTTCAACAGCATTCCGGGAGAATCTATCCCATTTCACAACTAAGAGTAAGTTTGCCTGCCCCTTGTTTAACTTGATGAATTCTAATAGCGTCTTGAATGTAGGACGATTAAAAGTCTTGGCTGAAGCATCTTCTTGAAAGTGATGGAGAATATTGATTCCCATAATTCCGCAAAAACGCTGGAGTTGCTCTTTTTGCGCTTCCAGACTGTACCCGCGATCAGCTTGTTCCTTCGTCGAGACTCTTGTGTAGATGATCGCGTTTTTGGATTCGGAGCTCTTTTTTGAATAACTCATAGTCGATTATTCCAATGGTGTAAAGCTGATCTCTCAATTGCTTCAGTTCATCTCGGGAATACTTGACTCCTTGCTTGCGAAGAATCTTATCTGTACAACTAATCTTCTTTCATAACAATGATACTGTATTATCTTGACTGAG
>CAZCRT010000018.1:0-65692 GCA_964501185.1 uncultured Bacteroidia bacterium | reverse complement strand
AATCTACAGAAAAACACTTAAGCGAGTGTCCATTTTTTCGGGACCACCTCTGTATCTCCCGATGAGGTGATAACCTACTACGCGGCTGACGATACACCAGTCGCCTGCCGTTTCAACTTCGCGATCGGCAGGCCGTTCCCGGACCGCGAGGTTCTGATCGCCGAGTGCGGTGTAGAACACGCTGACGGCAACCGCGGCGGTCAGTGGGGCGACCATGAATACGGCAGTATGCTGGTGAGCGCACGCCGTGACATGGCACCGATACTGCAGCGTCGCCAGAGTCTGTCGCTGGAGTATGGACTCGGTTACAAGATCAACGAGCTGGCCCGGATCGCACTGGGACCGGACTACGAGCTGGAACGGATCTACCTGCTCAACCTGGTCAGCATCTGGTACAAGATGAAGGCGGGTGACCGGGTAGCGTACGTCAGACCACTTCCCCCCGCGCAGGTCCTTTCGGAAACCGAATTCCAGACGCTGGTCGACTCACGGCGCTCCTTTTTCTGCGGTCTCGGTGATTTCCATGATGAGTGGCGTAACCACCTGGATAGGGTGAATCTGGACAGCCGCGATACCACCATGATCCCCCATCATGACCTGATGCCGTTCGTGCAGTGGTCCTACGGCTGCTCCCCCTGTTCCGGCTCCATGCTTTTCACCTGGTGGGATCACGCCAGCGAGTACTATGAAGAGCGTCTTGGTACGCTGACCGATTACTACTTCGAGCGCTGGGATACTATCGAGGATCACTGGGATTACCACGTCCCCAATTCCAACCGCGAACTGAAGATCGCGATGGGAACCGACGGCAGCGGCAGCACCGACATCTTCGACATAGATGACGGCATGATCAATGTCGGCGCCGACAACGGTTACGGTGTCGATTCCGAATGCCTTTATTTCCACAGTGAGTGGGAGTTATGGAATCTTCTGACGGATGAGATCGATGACGAGATTCCCCTGCTCAGCGGCATCGACGGCCATACGATGGTCGGAGTCGGCTACAACAACGACTACTGGGAATACGCCAACAACGATCCCAACTACAGCACTACCCAGTGGTTGCACTACACCACCCTCGATCACCTGATTCCGGTCCATCCCTACGACGGCTGGGGGACTACCATCAAACTCACCTCTCCGCTTGGGGATCCCTGCTGGCACAGCGACTGCGGACTGGGTGAGGTGTTTACAGGCGGGGATGTCTGCCCGATTACCTGGACTGGTGATCTGAACGCGCCAGGCACGTACGCTAGTATATCCTATTCGCTCGAAGGGGGCAGCCAGGGCAGCTGGATCGAGATCGACTACAACGAACCGAATGACGGATCTTATGACTGGATAATTCCGGTCGGACTCTACTCCCTTTCCTGCCGCGTTCGGGTGATAATCTATGACGGGAACTACTGGTCCGCCGCCGACGGCAGCTGGGGGGATTTTCAAATCCTGCACGGGACCGGCCTGCCGGAACTCCAGGAGGATGTCTCGACCTCCACCTATACCAATCCCGATTTCTTCAAGTTTCATCATACCGACGACAGCTGGTGCGCGGTCGGTATCCGCAGCGAGTGGCTGGAGGGAATCTGGGATATAGCGCTTTACAACGACACCACCTTCGTTAACCTGCTGACCGAGTCCACCGGCGCATTCGATGTGAATTACGTCGTGATGGATGGCAATAACTTGGTCGGCATCCCGCACGGAATCAGAGTTGAGAACGATGACGGCGATCTCACTGCCCAGATCGAATACGAGGGAAACACGGAAACTATCACACCCGGGGAGGATCTGGATTTCTACTGGATCGCCGGCGACGTGGTGGAAATCTGGGATGTCGACCTGACGTCTGGCGACTGGGTCTTCGACCTTGAGTACACGGGTGGTGATGCGGATCTGGATATCTCGCTCTTCTACTTCGAAGAATGGCCATACTACGGCAAACGAACTGACCATTTCCAGAATGCTTTCTCCACCCACTACGGGTATGGTGTTAACGAGTCGTTCACCTGCACGGCCAACGAGGCGGGCACCTACGGTTTCTGTGTGCAGGCCCGTGACGGCGGCGAAGCTGACTTCAGGATCACAATCAATCCGCCCGGTACCTGGAAAGGAAATGTTTCCAGCGACTGGCACGATCCGGCCAACTGGGCCGGTTTCGTGGTGCCTGACGCCGACACCGATGTCACCATCACGGCGGGGCGTCCGCACAATCCGGATATCACCGCCGGCAGCGCTTACTGCCACTCACTGACGATCGAAAACGGCGCCAGCCTGGGCTGCTGGCAGGATCTCCACGCCAGCTTTGGTCTTGACTGCGCGGGATCCCTGGTGCTGTTAGAGGATTTTATAGAACTCGATGTCAGCAGCGGCCACGTCCACTGGCAGACCGGTGCCCACTTTGATGCCGCTCCCAGCACCATGACCCGCGTGGGCGGCAACTGGACAGTGGACAGCGGCACTGATATCACTCTGATCACCGGCACGGTTATCTTCGACGGCTACGAGGCGAGCAGCATCAAGAACTACGACAGCGGTACCGTTTTCTACAACCTGGAAAACTCCAAGAACGAATCGGGCGCACTCTATTTCAGCTCCTATTGTACTGAGGATTTCGAGATCGCCGGCGACCTGATCCTGCACACCGACGCGATGCTGGAGGGGGATTCCCCCCATCGTGTAACCCTCGGGGGAGGCCTCTGGAAACTGAGCGGCTCCTATTTCCATTTCAATGCAGGTGAATTCTGCTTTGAATACTCCGACAGCGATCTGAATCCGGATGCCGGTGACTACTTCCATCAACTCACTCTTTCCCACAGCAATATCGACATGCAGGATGACCTGGTGATCAACGGTAACCTGACCACTTCGGTCCTCACCACCCTCGACATCTGGGGTTTCGATATGCAGCTGGCGGGAGACTGGACCAACTCTGCCGGCGCCGGCGTAATGCCGGCGACCAGT
This sequence comes from uncultured Bacteroidia bacterium, assembly GCA_964501185.1. GTDB lineage: Bacteria > CAIWAD01 > CAIWAD01 > BS150m-G50 > BS150m-G50 > BS150m-G50. The sequence goes on along the minus strand of CAZCRT010000018.1, from coordinate 62,731 downwards.
ACCGGGGTTGTCATCGTCAACGGAGAGGATGACCAGACCTTCACCGGGGATTTCGACCTGCCGACGCTACGGCTGCTCAAACCGGACGGTCATCTCTATTGCCCCACCTCGAGCCAGATTACCTGCGACAGCTACGACTGGCAGAACGGTGTCCTCGACGTAAACGGCGGCACATTCACAGCACTGGATATCGTCACCAATACCATTCGGGGTAACTTCTTGCTGAGTGGTGGTGAACTGAACCTGTATCAGGATGCAGTCGATTACGTCGATTTCGACGGCAATATCAATATCAGTGATGGCACCATGAACATTCACGGTGGCTATCCGATCGACAGCTACTGGCCCTATCAGCAGGATGCCTACCTGACCATGAGCGGAGGCGTGCTCGATTTCAAGGATAACGGCATCTATGTCTACAACGGCGCTAACACCCTGCATGACAATATCACCGGCGGTACCATCCGCACTTCCGGCAACTTCCGGGGTGATCGTACCGACTTCAATCCGGGCGACGGCACCATCGAGCTGTACGGCTCCGGCGACGCTACTCTCAGTCACGGTATCGGCAGCAACTTCCACGATGTAACTATCGACAAGGCATCCATCAGGCAGTCTGAATCCTCGAAATCTCCTGGAATCGATGCTGTTACTACCAACCGCACGAGCGTTGCAACACGCTATCGTCATGATGGCAGCAGCTATCCGGTTTCACGGAACCAGGAGGTTATTGCAGGCAGCACTCTGGATCTTGATGGAAACATGCTGGTCCAGTCAGGCATGCTGCAGACTAATGGTGAAATCATCGAAATGGGCGGGTACTTCAATGTGTACGGTAGCGTGGATATGACAGATAATACCGGTTATATCCGTACCGGCAGCAACATCTACTGGCGCAACGGCTCTGTGGCAAACATAGATGATGGGTTTTTCTACTGCAGGGGACACTGGTATTTTTATGATGGATGCAATGTCCAGCTGGGTGTCAGCAACTCAGTCCAGATGGAAGGTAGCAGTGACAGGTACATCTTATGCTACGAGGAGACCAGCAGTTTCAACAACCTGATCGTGAATAAAGCTGCCGGCAGCCTACTCATTCACAGTAACAGCACTGATACAGTGCGGGTAACCAGCCTGTTGAATGTACTGGCCGGGAACACGCTCGATGTGCTGGATGGTGAACTGGTGGTGGAGGATGAAATACTGTTGCCTGATAATGCTATCCTGCAGATCGGCTACAACGGTTCGTTGACTGTAGAAGATATAGATATCGACGGCACGCTGGCTGTGGACAACGGCAGTGCTCTGGTGCATGGTAACTTCCTGCTCGATACGGGGGGGATTCTGAATCTGACCGGTGGCCAGTTGATCTGTGACCGCGCTTACACCGGCAACTACCAGAGCATTGCCGGTGCACTGTATATGAATGATGGCATTTTCGAAGTGACCAACGATGGTCTTCAATTCGGGGCAGACAATGGCAGTATCATTTCAGGTGGTACGATCAGCCTGGGCTGGGGCCTGCAGGCGCTCTACGCAAATTCCTTCCAACCGAACGGTGGTGTGGTGGAATTCATCGGCAGCACCCACGCCGGTATCGAATGCTCTACCGGTAACTATCTGCACGATCTGACCATCAACAAAAGCGCCGGTGTTGTTTATCTCTATGATAACCTGACCCTGGAGGGAGATCTCCATGTTGCCAATCGCACCTTTGACATGTTTGGACACAACCTGTTCATTGACGGAAGTGTAACCATTGAGACAGGAGCGATGCTTGATTCAGACAATCAAAATCTCTCTGTTGGAACCAGCTGGATCAACAACCGGGGAGATATGGGCTTTCTTGAGGGAACCGGTACAGTTACCTTCAATACCTCTGAGCCGGCAGAGCTCAGCGGGGAGACCTTCAACAACCTGAACATCGCCAAACCACTCTACGTCGGGTACTTCCTCACTCTTCTGGAAGAGGGGATCGTTAATGTCCTGAATGATCTCTACATCATGGATGGTACTCTGCTGATGACCGACAACACGACTCTGGCTGTCGACAGGGATCTTGTAATCGAACTCGACGCCGGTCTGGATGCCCACCAGAACTATGACGGGATTAACATCTCCTGTGGTGGCAACTGGATCAATTACAACACCACCTATGACAGCTACATCGGGTTCAATCCCGGCACTTCCACCGTCACCTTCGACGGTACAGCCGATCAGTACCTGTTGGCCAGTACGGCAGTGGAAACACTGCATAATCTGACGATCGATAAATCGGGTGGCTCATTCATGCCGGACAGCGACCTGCTGGTAACTGGTGACTGCGTGATGATCGAGGGCAGCTGGTGGCGGCTGGCGACAGGACTGACCCACACTTACCAGGGCGACCTGATCCTCGGTGGTGACTGTGATTGGGAGGATGGCGACGCTGATATCGTTTTCAGTGGGACTTATGAACAGAATCTGAACCTGTTGGGTGGATACGGTTTCAACTCCATCTACATCGATAAGGGTTACAGCCGTATCGATGAATCTCTTCAGGGTTCCGACCAGGCTCAGGAAGTAACACGGGAGCGGAGTGAGACGATCAACCTGCTGTCCAATCTCTGGCACAGCGGGAACGATGCTCTGACAATAAACTCAGGTGAGTTGAACCTTAACGGCTATTCTCTCTACTACCTCAGTGATGCCGATTTCCGGATTGAAGCAGATGGAAGTCTTACCGGTGGTCCTGACAGCCAGATCAAGATGGGAGATGGTACAATCCTGCGGGATTACGGTCTGGTTGAACTGCTGGGCGATATCGGGCATGAATGCATGGTTACCCATTATCCGGGCGGCAGCTACTCGTTCGTCGTTTCCAGCGGTGGTACTCTGAGTGCAGAATGGACCACTTTCGAGCATATGGGAAGCGGCGGTATCAGCGTCACCACCTCCGGTCTGATCGATCCGGATCATTCGCTGCACAACTGCCGGTTCCGGGAAGGAGCTGCGGGCAGCTGGCTGATCCGGTTGGATTGCGACCAGGATCTGAACATTGCTGGCGCACGTTTTCCGGATAACACCTGGAGTGGCAATTATAATGTGCTGAAAGCATTTGAACCGTCACCAGGTAACGTAATCAACTTCTCAAACGCCACCGGTACTTTTGCTGGTGAGGATTACGATAACGATCCCTACAACGCCATCACCTGGTACAGTGCAATCGACATCGTGGTTACCAACTGTTACTGGATGGATACAGAACCGGCGGTAGGGGATTCGGCGCGGCTTTACATCTCCCTGAACAATCCGCAACCGGTGGACAGCGGCCCGTTTGATATAGGTATCTACTACAACCAACCTTATGCCCCTGACTGGGGTGATACACCTGATCAGCTATTCCCGATTTCAGACCTGGGTGGTGGTGCCGGATTCGGCCTTATCGTCTGGGTGAGCAGCGATCTTCCGGGTGAATGGACCAGCTGGATACTGTGTGATTACGATGAACAGGTCGAGGAAACCAATGAAACCAACAATCTGGGGGGGCCGACCACCGTAACCTGGAACTCATCTTTGGACCTGGTCATAACCGACTGCCACTGGAACACTACCGACCCGCTTGTTGGTGATTCCGCGCCCCTCTACTATTCCATCTCTAATCAGGGATCAGAAGAGAGCGGACCTTTCAACATCGGAATATACTACAATCAGTCAGTTCCACCGGAGTATGGTGATACACCCGACTGGTTTATCGGATTACCCAGCCTGGCAGGTAGCAGCAGCCAGAACTACACCTCCTGGCTCACAGGCGAGACACCGGAAAACTGGGAAACCTGGATACTGGTTGACTACGATGAGGGTCTTGTCGAGGGTGATGAAGGTAATAATGTATGCGGTCCTTCATTGATAAGCTGGCAGCCATTGCCCCCTGTCGATGATCTGGTCATCAGTTATAACGACCAGTACAATTCCATTGCCCTGCACTGGAGTTATCCGATCTGGTATAGCTATTTTAATATCTACCGGGATACTGTTCCATATTTCACGCCGGGTCCGGAAAACCTGTTCTATAGCGCTGGAAATACAAACTATTCCACTATAATCACAACCCCGACCTACTTCTATAAGATCACGGCGGTGCGGGAGGTGGTTGCAGCAGGGCCGGTTGCAGGTATTCAACCTGTTTCTGCGATCGAGGTGAAGAAAAGGGAGTAGATCTCACCGCAGTAGTCAGATTTATTCTGGTAGGATTGAACTACCGGCTTTCTTTTGTAAATTACCTATCAGAAGTAGTTAACAGCCCTGAAAGAACCGGGAGCAGCCTTACGTGTCCTATTCGCATACAATAGGCCTGACCGCAGGTCTGCTGGCTGCCTTCAGTTGGGCGGTAGCAGCAGTTATTTTCCGTCAACTTGGTGTCAGGCTTCATCCACTGGTTCTTAACCTCTACAAAGGAATCATCGCCTCTTTTGCCCTGGTCCTGTTCCTGACAATCTGGGGTGGAGTAGTACAGGCTGTTCCGGTCAAACCGTTACTGTTGCTTCTTTTCAGCGGTATGCTCGGTATAGGTATCGGTGACACCGCTTTTTTTGCAGCACTCAATCGTCTGGGTGAGCGGCGGACCGTGCTGATTGCCGAAACATTTGCACCACTGGTCACTATTCTTCTCGCCCTGATACTCTTTCAGGAGTTCATTTCTCTGTCGGCATGGCTCGGTATTATTGCTATCCTCTCCGGAGTATATCTGGTAATACGGGTACGATCCAACCGAGACGAATCCCCGCACAGGCAACTTCTGGCGGGTATAGCATATGGGCTGATAACTGCCATCTGCCAGGCTGTAGGCGGGGTCATGTCAAAAGGCGCCTTCCGACTTCACGATATCGACCCGGTCTGGAGTTCACTGGTGCGCCTGCTGGGTGGTGTTATCCTGGTTGTGGTTATGATTCCGCTCTTCCGGCAGAGCTACTTACCGGTGGCTGCCCGTAATAGAAGAGTCTGGCGTTATGTGATCATCGCTGCCCTTACCGGTACCTTTGGCGGTATAGTTTTCCAGCAGACCGCCTACAAATTCACCTACACCGGTCTGGCGCAGACCATGATCGCCACCAGTTCAGTATTCGTGATGTTGATCGCACTGCTTAAGGGAGAACAGGTTTCATCCCGGGCCTGGTTGGGCGTATCAGTGGCAGTTGCGGGGGTAGGATTGCTGTTCTGGTTTTGAATGTTATGTTTTACTGTCACTGGCAATCGGGAAAGGCCTGTCGGTAATCACCAATAAAACGCTTGACTTAATAATATATCATCCTTATTTTAGTATTTACAACAACATGGAGTATATCTAAACTCTATTTAACTTACGAATCACTTAATTTACTTCAACTGCTATGACTTGATTTCATTGAAAACCGTGAACAGGGGTAAATATGTCTGATTGCCAGCACCAGTGGGAGATGGTCAACATCCAGTTCGGTTTTGTTGTTTTTGAAAGTTGTTTTCACTGTAACCAGGTTCGCACCTACTTTTCAGTTGACGAGCATCCACATCTCGGTGAAAAATACCGTGAAGGTGATTGTCACTGGAGTATCGTTGAGAATGCACAGTCATTTCGCTTCGATCTGCACTGCCCACAATGTGGCCAGGTCGAAAAGTTCCTTGATCTGATGGGTATGATGCATTGTCCCGGTTGCGATATCGGTTGTGAACTTGAGCAGATACGACAGCAGCATGAAGCGGAGAAAACCTGGCTGATCGTCGCCTGCGGATTTTTACCACAGGGATTAACCGAACCTTTGCATCCGGTCCGATTGGAAATACTGACCGACTACTTCAATCAGCGGCGTGATACTGATCGTTCCCGGATCAAGGTGATGCCGCTGGACCTGGTGAAAGATCTATCTCAATGTAGAGGACATTTCCTCTTTGATACCGGCATGTTGTCGGCTGAACCTGAACCCGAGAAGAAATCCCCCTTCTGAAGCCTATCTCAAAAAGACAATAATTCAGCGGAGAATCTCCATGAACACTGAAGAACTGGCCGCAAAAGCTGAGCTGAAAAAACTTAGTGAATTTGAACCGCGTGATGTCAACGGTGTCTTCGTTTCCGATATGATCAGCGATGTGATGGCAGGAGCAAAGAGTGGTAATATCTGGCTGACGGTTCAGACCCATAAGAACATAGTGTCCGCCGGTAACCTTGTTGATGTATCAGCCATCATTATCACCAATGGCAAGAAAGTTCCACAAGAGACTATCGATCTGGCTTCAAAATATGATGTGGCGATTCTGTCTACCGACCTGCAGACCTTTGAACTGGTAGGCAAGCTCCACGAAGTCGGTTTGTAGTTACAGCTCCCACTTCCGGCAAACCTGTCACTGCCTCAATCTTTCAGCAATGAGGAACAGGTGAAGATCAAACTGGTTCAAGAAGCCTTACAGGCAGAAATCCTGGAAGGTGACAAACTTCTCGCCCGGGAATTCAACCAGATTTACGCCTCGGACCTCATGAGTGATGTGCTCGCCTTTGGTACATCCGATTCACTTCTGCTTACCGGCCTGGCCAATCAGCAGGCGGTTATCTCAGCGCATATGGCTGAGTTTATAGGTGTAGTCTACATCCGGGGGAAAAAACCGCCTCCAGGTTCGGAGCGGTTTGCCCGGGAACATCAGATGGTACTGCTATCGACCAACCTGGACATGTTCGACTCCTGTGTGCGGATCAATGCCAGGCAGTTGGGTGGAGAACCACCGAAGACTTCTGATAACAGCTCTACACCCAGCCGCGATATTCTGCTCGAACGCGATCTTCTGATCGAAGGCAGTGATTTTGCCAGCGCTGGAATGGTCTCGACGGAAGTGAAAACGATCCTGAAACAGATCGGTCTCGATCCAACACTGATCAGACGGGTGGCGATCTCCACATATGAGGGGGAGATGAATGTGGTCATGCATGCCAGGAACGCCCGGGTTAAACTGCTGGTAACGCAGGCACAGATTCAGGTCATCATCGACGACAACGGCAAAGGGATCCCCGATGTTGAACAGGCAATGCAGGCAGGATTCACCACCTCTACCGCCGAACAACGGGCGATGGGATTCGGCTCCGGTATGGGATTACCCAACATCAAGAAGAACTCTGACCATCTGGATGTAACCAGCACAGTTGGCAAGGGTACCAGGCTTATAGCCAGTTTCGATATATAGTCTCCTACACTCAGCGCTGGAGGAAGAGATGGCTGAGTATTATCATGTTAACAGTGTCTGCCAGGAGAAGTGTGCTGGTCACCTGAAATGCGTTCGGATATGTCCCACTGAAGCCATCCGCTATCGTGACCGGCAGACTGTAATTTCCAACGAGCTCTGTATTGATTGCGGCACCTGCATTTCCATCTGTCCACAGCACGCGATCGAATCTATTCCCCCTGATATCCCCGATTACAAGTATACTGTGGCAATCCCATCACCGGTACTCTACACTCAGTTCGACAGCGTTGTTCACCCTTACATCGTACATCAGGCACTTATAGAAATTGGTTTCGATGAAGTTGTCGATGTCAGCACAACCACCATGCAGGTCGCTCAGGCTCTTGCCAGCTATGTGCGTAACCACAAAGGACGAAAACCGCTGATATCCTCCTGGTGCCCCTCGCTGGTTAGACTGATCCAGGTGAAGTATCCTGATCTGGTGGAGCTTATCACCCCGATAGAGGTTCCGCGGGAAATAGTTGGCCGCGAGATACGGCAAACCCTGCCACAGAAACTGGGAATCAATCCGGATGAGCTCGGAATTGTATATCTCACTCCCTGTCCTGCAGTTACAGTTTCAATCACCCAACCAGCGGAGAAGAACAGATCCTGGATCGACTCCTCAATTCCTATCAATGTGATCTACCCCAGGCTGACTTCAGCAGTTCAGACCCTGATACGGGGATTCGATCTGGATCAGGTTCCGGCTGACTTCTGTTTCCATACCGGCTGGTCCATGCTGGGTAACATCACCAGACTGGCCGATATCGAGAACTGGTTCGCGGTTTCCGGTCTCAACGATGTGATGATGACTCTGGACGATATTGAAAACTCCCGCCTGCGCGATATTGACTTTCTGGAGGCCTCTACCTGTTCACTCGGTTGTATAGGTGGCAGTTTCAATGTTGAGAATCCATATGTAGCCCGCACCAACGCTATCAAACACAGTATCAAATATGGCTGTTCGGAAACGCAAGCCGATGCCGCGGTTCAGAAACGGATCGCAGAGGGTTACTATCTGATTGAGCATCCGGTACATCCCCGCCCCCGGGCTTTTCTGGATACCGACCTGGCTACATCACTGAAACGGATGAGGGAAATCGATCAGGTACACAAGAACCTGCGTCAGATCGACTGCGCTATCTGCGGCGCTCCGACCTGCCGGGCGTTCGCCGAGGATTTTGTCCGGGGTGATGTCAAGCTGACCGACTGTATTTTCCTGTCGGACCGTGGTGGGGGGGAGTAGCCCATGCTGCCGGGTTGAGTCGGGCAATCCGCTCTGACAGCCCTTTCAGTATGCAAGACTGGCAGAATCCATATCTCCCGATTGACACCGGGGATGCGGTTGAGTCATACATGATGATGTTGATGAGATAAACAAATCCCGGGAGGTTGCGTGGCTCCAAGTAAACCTGACAAAATCCTGTCCCGTTTCAATGGAGATGAGGGAGACCTGATCCCACTACTCCAGCTGGTTCAGGAACGAGACGGATATCTGTCAACCACTATGATAAAACGGATTGCCGAATTTCTGCGAATTTCCGAAAACCAGATCTACGGCGTTGCCTCCTTCTATTCACAATTCCGGTTTAATCCCCCGGGGCGGAATTCCATCAAGGTATGCCTGGGAACCGCCTGTCATGTACTGGGAGGGCAGATACTCTGTGACACTCTCGCCAGGGAGCTGGAGATCACTCCCGGCCAGACCACTCCCGACGGCCGCTTTGACCTGGAACGGGTCGCCTGTCTCGGCTGCTGTGCGCTCTCACCGGTATTGCAGGTAAATGATCAGATATACAGCCGGGTAACTGCCAACAAAATCCAGGAGATACTGGAACGCTATGAGTGATTTCAAACAGCTGCGACAACAGGCTCGCCGTAACTGGCAGGAGCTGACAAACAGTAAAATTCCGGTGATCTATCTCGGCAGCGCTTCCTGCGGAATTGCTGCTGGAGCCGGGGAAGTGCTGGAGAGTGTCCATCAGGTTCTGAAGAAACTGGGCAGGAAGGCGCGTATCCTCCAGGTTGGCTGCATTGGTCCCTGTTATCTGGAACCACTGCTGGATGTCCGCCTGCCGGGCCGTCCCCGTATCAGTTTTGCCAATGTCACACCACAGAAAGTTGAACAGATCCTCAAAAAACTGCTGGTCGAAGGTGATCCCTGGCAGGCTCAGGCTGTAGGTCATTTCGATGACGGAGATTCCCACCGTGATCACACCGGTTTTCTTGAGGGGATAGAACCATTCTTTGATCTGCCGATGCTGAAACCTCAGGTAAGAGTGGTGTTGCGTAACTGCGGACTGATCGATCCGGGTGAACTTGACCACTACCTGGCCCGCGATGGATATCAGGGGTTTCGAAAAGCTCTACGCCTCAGCCCGCAGAAAATCATTGCTGAGATTGCAACTGCCGGGCTGCGGGGGCGGGGAGGGGCCGGTTTTCCCACTCACAAAAAATGGGATATCTGCCGGCAACAACCGGGTAAGGAAAAATACCTGATCTGTAATGCCGACGAGGGAGATCCTGGTGCCTTTATGAACCGCTCCCTGCTGGAAGGTGATCCGCACGCCATGCTGGAGGGAATGCTGATCGCCGCCCGGGCGATCGGAGCCACCCATGGTTACATCTACATCAGAGCGGAGTACCCGCTGGCGATCAAGCGGTTGCGCAGAGCTATGACTCAGATGCGGAAAGCTGGTTTGCTGGGGAGTAAGATTCAGGGCTCCAGTTTCAGTTTCAACATTACAATCAAAGAGGGTGCCGGGGCCTTTGTCTGCGGTGAGGAGACCGCACTGATCGGTTCAATTGAAGGCCAGCGGGGGATGCCCCGTTCCAGACCACCTTTCCCGGCAATCGCCGGACTGCATGGTAAACCGACAATCATCAATAATGTCGAAACACTGGGCACGCTGGCCTGGATCATGCGCAACGGTGCGGCGGCTTATCAGGAACTGGGAACCAGCGATTGTCACGGTACCAAGACTTTTTCTCTGGTGGGTCGTGTACGCCGTACCGGACTGATCGAAGTCCCGCTGGGTATGACACTGCGGGAGATTATCTTCGATGTGGGAGGTGGTACTCCAAAACCTTTCAAGGCGGTGCAGACCGGAGGACCGTCAGGGGGCTGTCTCTCGGAAGAGTTTCTCGATACATCTGTTGATTATGAATCGCTGGCAGCGGTCGGTTCGATTATGGGTTCCGGTGGACTGATCGTGACCGATGACGATACCTGTATTGTCGATCTCGCCCGTTATTTTCTCAATTTCACACAGGCTGAGTCCTGCGGCAAATGTACACCCTGCCGGGTAGGTACCCGACACCTGGTGGAGATTCTGGACCGGATTGTAGCAGGGCAGGGGATGGCGGATGATCTGATCAAGCTACAGAAGCTCGGTGAGACTATCAAACGAGGCTCGCTCTGCGGTCTGGGGCAGACCGCCCCCAACCCGGTGTTAACCTCATTACGCTATTTCAGGGCAGAATATCTGGAGCATGTCAAAGAGCAACATTGCCGGGCGGTGGTTTGCAACGAACTGATCGAATACCGGGTGTTACCGGAAAAATGTACCGGCTGCCAGCGTTGTGTGTCGGTTTGTCCTACTGGAGCTATCACCGGTCCCCGCTCAGAACCGCATAATCTGGACGCTGAAAAATGCATCAAGTGCCGCGCCTGTTATGAAATCTGTCGCTTCGATGCGATAGCGGGTGATGCCATCGTTATCAAATCCAAACAGGAATAGATCATGGCCAAACAATTCCGGAAGATTACTGTCACGGTGGACAATCGCCAGCTTCAGGTGGATCCCGGTATTACCATCCTGGAAGCAGCCGAGCATAACGATATCTATATTCCTACCCTCTGTTCACACAAGGATCTCACACCTTATGGTGGTTGCCGTATGTGTCTGGTTGAGGTGGAGGGGCTGCGAGGGCTGCCTACCGCCTGCACCACACCGGTAGAACCGGATATGATCGTCCGCACCCGCACAGCTCAGATCCAGCAGGAGCGAAAAGAGGTACTGCAACTAATACTCAGTGAGCATACCTCCAGTTGCCTGATCTGTACTGAAAAGGAGGAATGCCGCAAGTATCTGAACACTATCCGTAAGGCCGGCGTTACCACTGGTTGTCGTTACTGCTCCCGCGACGGCACCTGTGAACTGCAGGAGGTCTGTGATTACCTGGAACTGGATGAGATAGGTTTTCCGATCTTCTACCGCAATCTGCCGGTAGAGAGGGAGGACCCATTCTACGATCGTGACTATAACATCTGTATTCTCTGCGGTCGCTGTATCCGGGTCTGTCAGGAGGTGCGCAGCGCCAGTGTACTGGCCTTCAAACAACGGGGACGACACACAGTAGTTGGTCCCGCCTTCGAACGCACACACCTGGAAGCAGGTTGCGAATTCTGTGGTGCCTGCGTTGAAGTCTGTCCTACCGGAGCACTCGCGGAAAAAGTCGCTAAGTGGGAAGGAACAGCTGAAAGGGAGGTAGAGAGCAGCTGTTCACTCTGTGGTGTCGGCTGTCAGATCAGATTGCAGGTTTCCGGAGAACGGGTGATCAGTACACTTCCTGCTGACGATCCGCTGGTAAACCGTGGACAGCTCTGTGTCAAGGGGCGTTTCGCCCTGCCGGAACTGGTACATCACTATGACAGACTGATGGTACCCTGGCGGCGCAAGTCAGGCAATCCGTTGGAAATCTCACTCGATGAGGCGGTTGCCATAGCTGCCCGCAGGATCAAAGCCGGCCGTGAACGGATGGGAATCATCGTCTCCTCGAACTGTACTAACGAAGATTTCTACGTGGCACAGAAATTCGCGCGGGTGGTTACCGGTACCCATCATATTGACACTACCTCGCGTGTCTTCTACGGTTCCGGGTTTAACGCCTATACCGGACTGCTGGCAGGCGGCAAACCACTCAGCACCGTTCGTGATGCAGATACAATTCTCTGTATCGGTCTCGACGCCCGTTATGGCAGATCGGTAGTCGGGGTCGAACTGCGACGCGCTCACAGGAGGGGCGCCGGGCTGATTACATTGCACCCACGACCCCATTCGCTGGGCGTGCTGGCAGATCCCTGGATGCAACCTGAAACGGGACAGGAGCTGACCCTGCTGCGCCGGCTGGTCAGGTTGACCGGTGGTAAACAGGCTGTCGGTGGTAAAAAGGTTGCCGGTGCCGAACCTCTGAAAGTCGCACGTCAACTCAGCAGTGCCAGAAAACCACTTATACTGCTCGGTTCCGAGTTCTATCATTACGACAATTCTGAAGCGATCCATAAAGCAGTAGGTAAACTGGCGGACAACGTCGGCGCCGGTATTGTGGCATTGCCGCCACAAAGCAACCTGGCCGGTTCGTTATTGATGGGCAGCTACCCGGAACTGTTGCCGGGTGGAAAGCAGGTAACCAATCGTTTGGCACGCTCGACTTTTGCCAGGGAGTGGGGCGTAGATCTACCTGCAACTGCAGGACGCTGGAACAGTTACCGGTTGTTAAAGAAACATAAGCTCGATCTGCTCTACCTGATAGGGGAGATACCGACCGAAGAGAGACCTGCTGCGGATTTCCTGATCTATCAGCACAACTATCCGCCACCACAGGAGTTAGCCGCAGATCTGGTATTTCCGACAGCTGCCTGCACTGAAGTGATGGGATCAATTGTTAACGGCGAAGGCCGGTTACAATCCTTGAGACAGGCTGTTTCCCCACCTGGCAAAGCACTCCCGGACTGGCAGATCCTCTGCCTGATTGCCGGTAAAATGGGTGTGGCCGGTTTCGATTTCAAAGATCACACCGACATCCAGACTGAGATAGCGGCCTTAACCGGTATCGAATACTTCACTAATCCCAGCCGTCAACTGCTGACAATTGGTGGCGTCGGCAACTTTTCGCAGCCGGTCCGGAACCGGAGGCAGAAGAGTGGTACCGGGACAGACTTTCCCCTGACACTTACCATCAGTTTTGCCGAACATACACACCGGGGTTTCCTGTTAGCGCAATGGGTGGCTGGAGCAGAAAGGATTTTCCAGGAGGAAACCGTGCTGATCGGTCCGGAAGATGCCGGGCGTCATAAACTGAAAACCGGAGACAGGGTAAAGGTAACCGGGAGTGGCATCTCAGGTAGCTGGCCGGTAACAGTCCTGCCGGAAATCGCCAGGAGCTACCTGAGATTATGTCTGACACATCCCCGGATACTTGAGCAGAACCCACAACCGGTTAAAATACGGAAGCAATAATGTTTAAACTCATTTCCACAGAGATGATAGTGCCCAATCTGCACCGGCTGGTTATATCCGCTCCGGAAGTAGCCCGGGAGGTTCAACCGGGTCAATTCGTCATCGTGCGGGTAGAGGAAGATGGTGAGCGGATACCCCTTTCCATCGCTGACTGGGACCGGGAAGAGGGCACCGTGACGGTAATCGTAATGAATGCCGGCAGTACCACCGACAAGCTGGCGATGCAACAGGCAGGCAGCGACCTGCCGACTGTGGTTGGTCCGCTGGGTAACGCTACTGAGATCGAGAAATATGGCACTGTACTCTGCATCGGCGGCTGCTACGGAATTGGCAGCATCTACCCGATCGCGCGGGCATTACGAGAACAGGGCAACCGTGTGATTACTGTAATTGAAGCACGCAGCTCTTTTCTGATCTACTGGGAGCAACAGCTGGCTGCTGTCTCAGATCGTCTGTTTCGTATTACAAGGGATGGTACGGCTGGTCTGCGGGGACATATCGACCGTATCAGTGAGATAATAGCTGAAGAGGGTCCGATTGACCGAACCATCATCAACGGTTGTACACTGTTGCTCAGCAGGGGCTCGGCAGCTACCCGCCAGCCGGCCATTCCAACATTCGTCAGCCTGAACCCGATTATGATCGATGGTACCGGTATGTGTGGAGTCTGCCGGGTGTCGGTCGGTTCCGAGACCAGATTCGCCTGTGTAGACGGACCCGATTTCGATGGTCATCAGGTAGACTGGGAGGAACTGCGTCAGCGTCGGCGTACTTACCTGCGCGAAGAAGTGATACCGCTGCATTCCAGCGGCTGCGGACAGACTGACCACAAATCACAAGGGTAGAATCATGACCGCAACCAAACGCAAAAAGTTGGATCTGATCAGGCGGGATATGCCCAAGCAGGCTCCCGATGTGCGCGCCTTTAACTTCGAGGAAGTAGCTCTGGGCTATCCGGCGAAGCTGGCCATCGAGGAAGCCAGTCGCTGTATCCAGTGTCCCAAACCAAAATGTGTCGATAACTGTCCGGTCGGGATTGACATTCCCGGTTTCATCCGCTGCATCGCGGAAAAGGACTACGCTGCGGGCATCAGTATACTGAAGGACACCAACTGCCTGCCAGCTGTCTGTGGCCGGGTCTGTCCGCAGGAGGAGCAGTGCGAGGAAACCTGTATACTCAATAAAAAGGATGGCGAGATCGCCATCGGCCGTCTCGAGCGCTTCCTGGCTGACTGGGAGGCGGCACAGAGAAAAATCATGCTGCCGAAAAAGAGCCGAACTACCGGACGCAAGGTGGCTATTGTGGGTGGTGGTCCCGCCGGTCTGACTGTCGCAGGTGATCTGATCAAGCTGGGACATGAAGTGGTTATCTTCGAGGCGTTGCACCAGCTGGGAGGTGTGCTGATCTATGGTATTCCGGAGTTCAGGTTACCCAAAGCGATTGTTCACCGTGAAGTCGACTACTTGAAACAGCAGGGTGTGAAAGTGGTTACCGACTATGTTGTCGGCAAAACCCGCTCCATCGACAGTCTGCTGGAAGAGTACGACGCCATGTTTATCGGTGCCGGTGCGGGGCTGCCCTGGTTCATGAGTATTCCGGGTGAAAACCTGAACGGTGTCTATTCCGCGAACGAATACCTGACCCGTATGAATCTGCTCAAGGGCTATATTTTCCCCCGGGTCGATACGCCGATTGTTAACCACAAATGTGTTGCTACAGTCGGCGGTGGTAATGTCGCCATGGATTGCGCCCGTACTGCACTGCGTCTGGGGGCAAAGAGCTACATCATCTACCGCAGATCCCGCGAAGAACTGCCCGCCCGTCTGGAAGAGATTGAAAATGCCGAAGAGGAGGGTGTGATCTTCCGTTTCCTGACCCTGCCATTGCGCTATGTCGCTGACGAAGAGGGTTGGATAAACGGTATGGAATGTCAGAAAATGGAGCTGGGTGAGCCGGATGACTCCGGCAGGAGACGACCGGTACCGATCCCGGGCTCGGAAGAAATCATTCCTGTGGATGCGGCCATCTGTGCCATCGGCAACAGCCCCAACCCGTTGATCACCGCCACTACTCCCGGCCTGGAGATGGGACGGGGGGGGAATATCGTGGCTGATGAAGAGACAGGTAAAACCTCCCGTGAACGGATCTGGGCCGGTGGTGATGTAGTTACCGGAGCGGCTACGGTGATCCTGGCGATGGGTGCCGGTCGTCAGGCAGCAGTTTCCATGCAGGAATATCTGGCAGGGCTTTCATAGGAATCAGCAATGCTCCCGGCCGGAAAACTCGATCTTCTCTACCCCTCTACCACGAGTAGTTGTAGATTGTTGTCCGGTCGTCACTGTTTGAGGATACCATTCTGAACTTCCAGGGATTTGCCGATCAGGAATCTGGCCAGGTCTGTTCCCCAGTGCGCGTCAATTCCCCGGTCACGACAGAGATTGCTGAAACGGTCGATAACCTGCTGTTCCAGGGGAAGATTGCGTAGCGGTTGTTTCAATTCCACTTTGCGTTGTAGAATTCTCTGGACCAGCTGCTGGCGCCGGGAGAGTAGTGAGACGAATTGCCGATCTACCTCCTCGATTTCCTGTCGCAGCTTATTGAGGGTCTCATCCTCGACCGGATTCTCCCCGCTGTATTCAGACGACAGTTTCATATTATCTCCCGAGTGGTTTTCTCTATGGTATTGCTTGCTTCGATGCTGAGAAAAGCCTGCGAGGCTCTTCTATATAGTAGATAGCATCGAGGATGAGCATAGTATATGCAACGGCAATCTTAAGTAAATGTCAAATCGTCCACTAAAGCTGCACCATAGAGTGAATCCTGAACTCCCTTCAGTGGATTCCCGGCAGATAGCTCCTCTGAGTTAAACTCCATCCCCGACCTGGTTAAGTGTAATGGTGGCTGTGGTGGGAGCAGGTTGCTGTTCTGGTTTTGATTTCATATCTATAACCTGTTGGTGTGAAACTGATTATCTGGCAGTTGTAACTCTTCTGTTCAGCAGGTTTATTGACAACAATAGCACTATGACTTCTGCTGACAATATTACCTGGAGATGGTATGCGATTTATCCAACTTCTGCTTCTGATTTCTACTTTCACCGTATCCTCAATAACCGCAGTGGCTCAAACTGAATGGGAGACACAACTTATGTCACCCGGTGCCGATCTGCGGGATCTCTGTATGCTGGATGATGGCCTGCATGGCTGGGCTATCGGTTCCGAGGGTTCGGGGGGTGAGGTATTCTCAACAGTCTACAGCACCACTGATGGTGAAAACTGGGACTACCAGATTTTTCCGGTGCAGGGGATCTCGTTCTCAGGCATCTTTTTTACCACACCCGATTCAGGATGGGTGGCAGGTTACGGTGGAGCGATCTATGCAACTACTGATGGTGGTGCCAACTGGAATGCCCAGGCCAGCGGCACCGGCCGCAAGCTCAGTGACATTCACTTCATCAACAGCTCTGAAGGGTGGATCACCGGTGGCTGGCAGGATGGCAGCGATTTTCTGGTTCTGAAGACTACTGATGGTGGTGCCAACTGGCAGAATCAAAGTTTTGGTACTGATGCCTATTCAAGTATTTCAGTTTCTTTTATTGATGACCAGCACGGCTGGATATGTGGGCATGACAGCAACCTGGATGCGCATATCCATCACACGGAGGATGGTGGCGACAACTGGACGCGGCAGACTGTTCCCGCCGGTGCCGGACCGGTTTATGATATTGCCTTTGCCAATCCGGAAACAGGTTGGGCTACCTCATCAAGTTTGTATCACAATCCTGCCGGAGCAGTTCTGCATACAAGCGATGGTGGTGACAACTGGGAGATACAGACCTATACCAACCTCCACTATAACTACAGCCTCGATGTACGCAGCGAACTGCAGGTTGCCGTTCTGGCGGTACAGATCCTCAATCCTGTTAATCAACAGGTCTGGCTGACAAATGACGGCGGTGACAACTGGAATTACTCCTCTCCACCTGTACTCAGCTACAGCTATGGTATCAACTGGGTAGGAGATAATATCTGGTTTGCCTGCGGGTATAGCCAGATCCTGCACAGCCCTGATAACGGAGCTACCTGGGATTGGGACAACCGCGTGCCAACCTGGAAGTCGCTGGCCTGGAGTGATACGGAGAATGGCTGGCTGGTAGCGGGCACTCATGTGGGTACCGACGGTTATTGCCTGCGCACCGGCGATGGTGGAGATAACTGGTCGCCTGATACGGAAGCACCGGGTGGTACGCAAACCTGTTTTGTTGACGCTGATCATGGCTGGATGCTCTGGGAGGGGAACTCCGCAACCATCTGGCGTACTACCGACGGGGGTGACTCCTGGAATCAGCACAGCATCGGTAGTGGGAACTGGATCGGTGGGATCTTCTTTATCAATCCCGATCGTGGCTGGGCTTTCGGTAGTAATGGTGCCCTGCGGGTCACACAGAATGGTGGTCAGTCCTGGACAAACCAGAGCAGCGGTACCAGCGACTACATCCAGGCATTGTTTTTCATCGATGAGGATGAAGGGTGGCTGGCAGGTGGCTATGGCAGCGGCAACGGCTTCATCAAACATACAGTCAATGGTGGGGGAAACTGGCAGGGGCAATCACCTGCTGCAACGGATCACTTCCAGGACATCTGTTTCATCGATAACCAGCGGGGTTGGATGCTCGGTTTCGGCGGTTCGGTTCACGCCACTACTGACGGTGGTGAAGACTGGTCGATTATCAGCACTGTCTATCAGGACTACACCGATGAGATTTTCATGCTTGATGAACTTACCGGATGGATTGCAGTCAACAACTCTTTCGGCAGTGCTCCTGGAGATGATGGACGCGGATTTATCTATATGACTCAAGATGGAGGTTTGACCTGGGATCTGGAATGGTCAGCGCTCTGGCCGATGCATGGTATGTATGATCTATCACTCCAGCCGCAGGGCGATCTCTGGGCCTGTGGCGCCCATGGAACTCTTCTAAATGCGGAGATAATGGAGAGTGTGCCGGTTGCAGTATCGCCGGGAAGTTTTAAACTGGCACAGAATTACCCCAACCCCTTCAACCCAACGACAACAATTCCTTACAGATTGGAGAGACCTGGAAAGGTTAATCTGGTGGTTTTCGATATGCTCGGACGACCGGTCACTACTCTGGTCAATGGGGTACAGAGTGCAGGTGAGTATCAGGTTGTCTTTGATGGTGACGGCCTGGCCAGTGGAACCTATTTCTATCAGCTGCGTTCCGGGGAACAGCAGCAGGTGCGCAAGATGTTATTAGTCAGGTAGGCAGCAGTCAGAGGAATTGGACGATTCGCACCGAAAAGGGACTCGAAAACGAAAATGGGGTCGGACCAAGTTATGTGATTAATATTCTGGGAATTAGGGTGTCAAACTGCCCCCAAACAGTGCGAACTTCGCCCCTTTTTTGTCCTGAAAACAGGGGAAGTTCGGAAGAACTATGGTCATTTTCACAACAGAAATTAAACAAATATGGTCGTAAGTAGTTGTTTTTTGCTACATAGTATCAATGTATATTCATAGTATACAACACTATAACTTGGTCCGACCCCTTTTAAACAGAGAACTAATGAAGCCTGACACGAGCCGCAGAGACCTTTTTGAAGTGTGGGCAGCCGGCTACGATAAGTCGGTATCCACCGGTGAAGAATTCCCCTTCAACGGATATGAACAACTATTAGATACAGTCTGCGAACAGGCGCAGTTGTCAGCAGGGCAGCTGGTACTCGATCTGGGAACCGGTACCGGCAATCTGGTGGGACGACTGCTTAAGTCAGATTGCAAAATCTGGGGAACCGACTTCTCCACAGCTATGCTGGTGAAAGCAGGTGAGAAATATCCACAAGTGCACTTTATCGTGACCGATCTGCTGCAGGGTTGGTCCCCGAAACTGCCCTCCCGTTTCGATAAAATCGTTTCCACATATGTTTTCCATGAATTTGATCTAAACAGCAAAATCAGTCTATTGCAGACACTTACCGGTGAGCATCTTCAACCGGACGGATGGCTCGTTATCGGAGACATTTCGTTCCCTGCTTCTGAAATCCGGGAGCAGGCCAGTGCAAGGTGGCATAATCGCTGGGATCAGGAGGAGCACTACTGGGCAGCAGATGAAATAATGGCGAGTTGTTGCGAAGCTGGCCTAGGAGTGCTTTACACACAGGTTTCCAGCTGTGCCGGTGTGTATAAAGTCAGACCACAGCTATAACTGTAACTCACTGGTTGTTCCCCCGTTTCGAGCGAACTATCTTGTGTGCCACAATTCAGATCAGATGACCCAGATTGACCTCGAGAGGAATCCTCATGAAAATCATTGTTCTCAACGGCAGTCCCAAGGGAATGACCAGCGTTACCATGCAGTATGTTCGCTATATCGAGCAGCTCTATCCGAAGCATCAGCTTGAGTATATAGATGTATCTTTGAAGCTGGCGAAACTGGAACGGGATGGAACAGCTTTTCAGGAAGTTATAGATTCCGTACGTTCTGCTGATGCTGTTCTCTGGGCCACTCCTGTTTATTACTTCCTGATTCCGGCTAACCTCAAGCGCTTTATCGAACTGATAAGGGAGCGTGAAGTGGAGGATGCGTTCAGTGGCAAGTACACCGCTTTTCTGTCAACCTCAATCCACTTTTTCGACCATACCGCCCACAATTATATGCAGGGGGTCTGCGAAGATCTGGAGATGAAGTATCTCGGTTCCTATTCAGCTGATATGTCCGATCTGCTCAAACCGGAAGAGCGGAGAAGGCTGGATCTTTTCACTTCTGATTTCATGACCGGAGTTGAACAGCAACGGATGACTACCCGGGTTTTTCCAGCGATCAAACCGCAGCTGTTCGATTATCAACCGGGTGAATCAACGCTGAAACTGGAAACAGGCACGCGCAAAGTTCTGCTGTTAACCGACCAGGAGGATGGACAGGCCAACCTGCAACGGATGGTCAGCTATATTCGCGACAGATTCAGTGGTGAGGTGGAACTGATTAATCTGCATGACCTCGATATCAAAGGTGCCTGTCTCGGTTGCCTGCATTGTGCCTGGGACAATAGATGTGTATACGAAGGAAAGGATGAATATGTAGACTTCTTCAATGACAAGATTTCCGGGGCAGACATTCTGATCTGGGCCGGTGTGATCAAAGACCGTTATCTCTCTGCAACCTGGAAACGTTTTTTTGACCGTTCATTTTTCAAGGGGCATGTCCCCGCTCTGATGGGTAAACAGGTTGGACTCATCATTTCCGGGCCACTGGCACAGCTGTCAAACCTGCGTCAGGTTCTGGAAGCATATGTTGAGATACAGCAGGCTAACCTGGCCGGTGTAGTTACTGATGAAGTAAACGATTCTGCATTAATCGATCAGCAGTTGGATCAACTGTGTGAGCAGCTGTTGCGTTACAACGCTGATGGCTATATCCGTACGCCCTCCTTCCTGGGGGTGGGGGGAACGCTCCTGTTCCGTGACCATGTGTATGGAAAACTGCGTTTTCCTTTCCGGGCTGACTATCAGTTCTACAAACGGATGGGTGTATTCAATTTCCCGCAGAAGCGCTACAAAAGGCGGTTGATCAACAACATCATGCTGCTGCTCAGCCATCTGCCGGGCTTTCGCAAGGAGGTCAACCGAAGGATGAAGGAGGAAATGATCAAACCGTTTCAACCGGTACTGAAAGATAACAGCTGATCATTTCAACAGGGATGTTCCGGTAACTGTCCAATAATCTGTTTGTACATGAATTCAGAATCATCAATGGAGGAATATATGGCGCTTCGCAACTTTGCTTTATTGCTGGGTCTACTTGTGGCCTTCGCTTTTCCGGGTAAGGTTATGGCGCAGGTGGACTGGGACCTTTACGCCGGTAATCCGGTCTACGATGGCAGCCAGGATACCGAACCATATGAGATGTATCACCCCTATGTGATACCAGGGGATACTTACCGCATGTGGTATACACGCGAAATTGCCAGTGGTGACTACGAAAATATCGGGTATGCAACTTCCCCGGACGGCCTGGAATGGACCCTGGCCAACCCGGCAGTCCTCGATCCCATCGATGTACCGGAAAGGTTCGACAGTGACAAAGTAGGGCAGGGAAGTGTGCTCTGGGATGAGGGCATCTATAAAATGTGGTACTGGGGTGATGGTCCTGAAATCGGCAACATCGGTTATGCAACCTCCAGTGACGGTGAAAGCTGGACCCGGTTTGATGGTTCCGGTATTGGTTACAGCGTCTACGATCGTGATATGGATGGTTCGGGTGCCCTGGCACTGGTTTCCCCCTGTGTGGTCCGAATCGATGACGACTATCATATGTGGTATTCGCGAGCGCTCAACGAGGGAGGCCTGGTCTACCGGATAGCCTATGCTACCTCCCCTGATGGCCTCACCTGGACCAATGTTCCCGGGCCTGCCACCGGTGGCGCAGTACTGGAAGCGGGTATCGCCGGTGACTTCGATGAGGCGATGGTGTTTTTCCCCATTGTTGTTATCACCGGTGGAGAATTCCAGATGTGGTACAGCGGCTGGGACAACGCTTATGAAGTACGCACCGGTTATGCAACTTCCAGTGACGGTATCAACTGGATCAGGTTTCCCGGCAACGGAACCGGTGGTGCCTGTCTGGATGAAGGAGGAACCGGATCTGTAATCCGCACCGGGGATTACTATCGTTACTGGTTCAGCAGTGATCTCACAGAAATCAGTCTGGCTACTTCCGGTGAAGCGGAGGGGATAGGTGGGGGTAATTATCCGCAGGTTCCGGAAGGGGTTACGCTGAATCAGAACTACCCCAATCCCTTCAATCCGGCCACCCGGATATCCTACAGCATTTCAGAACCGGCAGCGGTCAGTCTGACAGTGTATGATCTGAGGGGTAGGTTGGTAGTCGCACTGGTTGACCGGCAGCAGCCGGCCGGTCATCATGAAGCTATCTTTAATGCTTCCAGTCTTGTCTCCGGTGTCTACTACTATAAACTGGTTGCCGGTGATCAGCAGCTGACCAGGAAGTCGCTGCTTGTAAAGTAACAATTGATGCAAACGCAGGGGCACGGCATTGTCCTGCCCCTGCTCAATCGGGTTCCCCATATGTCCAGGAAACCTACTTCTACAGTCGTCCTGCTGCTGATCGTTATCACAATGATCGCTATCCTTCGGCCCCGTCAGCAGGAGACCACACTGCCTGCGGTCAAGCGAACACAGTTAGCGATGGGCACTTTTGTGGAGATAGAAGTTCGCGACCTGGATCAACAGGCTGCGAACAGTGCTATCGATTCCGCCTTTGCTGAAGTACTCCGAATCCATGACCATTATTCTCCCTTCAACGAAGATGGCCCGTTATGGAATATCAATCACAGTGAAGCATCCCCGGTGCCGATAACAACAGAGCTCCATCACCTCCTGCAGGTTTGTGATACAATTAACGCTGTCACCGGGGGAGCTTTCGATCCCACTGTGGAACCATTGATCAGCCTCTGGAAAATATGGGGTGATAACCCGGCGATACCCGCAGATGAGGAAATTGTGCAGACACTGGAAGTGTGTGGCTGGGACAGACTTGAGTTTACAGATGATCTCACACTGAAGCGGGAGGCAGGTGTGATGTTCAGTTTTGGTGCCGTTGCCAAGGGGTACGCGGTTGACCGGGTGGTGGAAATCCTGGCAAAGCAAGGGGTTCAACGGGCGCTGGTAAATGCCGGGGGTGAGATTCGCACACTGGGCGATGGCTGGATTGTCGGTATTCAGCATCCCAGTTTAGTGCAGGAACTGCTGTTCAGCATTATGCTCAGTGACAATTCAGTAGCGACTTCCGGTGACTACGAGCAGTTTCATGAAGAGAAGGGCAGGCGTTATCACCATATTCTCAATCCTGCAACCGGTTATCCTGCGACTGCCAGCCACAGTGTTACAGTTGTTGCACCCACCTGTATCAAAGCAGATGCTTACGCTACCGGTGTGTTTGTGCTGGGTCCGGAAAAAGGGATGGCTCTCGTCAATCGCCTGAAAGATATGGAGGCGATGATGGTTGACAGTTCCGGGACTGTTTTTTATTCGACCGGGTTTGAGCGGTTGTTGCAACAACAAAGATAATACTGATCTGGAACAGGGATCTGCAATTCGGATCAGATCGGCAACTATTGCAATCAGATAACAATAATATACAATGAACATGACCTTCTGTAAGCGAGTATGCCGCAAATAAGCTTAGTATTGTGTACCATTGCGCACAACACTATAAATAATACACTATGTTATAATCGTTATTGCTTTTAACCCTGCAATTCCTTATGATCCATTGCTATTACTAATACTCACCTGATTACACCTCTACTTGATTTTACCAGGTCTATCTCCAGATGCGCAAAATCTAACAGATTGTTGTTTCAGCGGTGATTATCAGAACAGGGGGGTTGTCATGCAACGCTTTAAAATGGGATTAACAATCATTGGCTGGCTGATAGCACAACTGGCCTGGGGAACTATCATTCTGGTTCCAACAGATCAACCTACAATTCATGATGGGATTTATGCAACGGTAAGTGGTGATACTGTGTTGATTGAGCCGGGAGTGTACTATGAACGCATTGGTACGTCGGACAGGATAATCACAATCGGATCGCGTTTCCTTCTGACCGGTGATCAGACATATATATACGAGACTATTCTAGATGCTAATCATGAAGGTGCTGCTGTGTTCCTGGCGGGGGTGGGTACCGCCTGCACATTTGTCGGCTTCACCATCAGAAATGGATTTTCAGATCTGAATTGTGGTGGAGGTATTACTGCCATCGAGTCAGAGGGAGGATATACCACACTTTCGCATATGCTGATTCACCATAACACCGGTGGATGGGCGGGCGGAATCTATAAGGATTCAGGTCACCTGTATGTATCCAACTGTACCATCGCAGACAATACAGCGTTTGCACCCGGATACATAAGTGGTGGCATCAATTGCTCGCCAATTGATATCGTTATCGAGAACAGCATTCTCTGGGGCAACCTTCCTCAACAAACCTCTTTCGATCCGGGCATTGCTGATATCAGTTGTACCGATATGCAGGATGGACTCAGTGGGGATACTAACTTCGATGCCAATCCGGTGTTCTGTAACCCGGTGAATGAGAATTTTCATCTTCATGCTGACTCGCCCTGCCTGCCCGGCAACCATCCTGATGGAGCTGACTGCGAACTGATTGGAGCTCTCGGTCAGGGATGTGAGGGAGTAGACAGAATCGGATTTCGTTTCGATCCAGCTGTGAACCCGGAGCTGTTGACTGACCTGGATTGCTTTGGAGACTTCTGGTACTACGATTTTATCGACTATTTCGATGTCTCCGTCTGGGACGTTGGTTTTGGTTATGCTGAGGATTTCGGCATTGATCCGGAAACTGGTTATCTGAGTTTCACTGTCTGGGTGGAGTACACCGGTCATCCGAATACACCGATCACGGTTGACCTTTGGAATGATTTCTTCAATAACTTTTGTATTACTCGTGCCCACTGGTGCCCGAGTATCCGCTGGACAGCTGCTACCGGTCCGGAAGGTGCTGGTAACATCTGGGCTGACATGGATCAGGTGATTATGGACAGTTGGTGCGATTTTACTGAGGTCGGTAATTTTAACTTCACCCTCTCCCAGAACTACCCCAATCCCTTCAACCCGACGACAGAGATTCCCTACACTCTGGCTGAACCGGTGAATGTGACTCTGACGGTTTACGACGTGCTTGGCCGTAAGGTAGCTGCTCTGGTTGATGGCTTTCAGCCGGTCGGGCAGCATGAGGTTACTTTCGACGGCAGCGGACTCGCCTCTGGCGTGTACTACTATCAATTGCTGACCGATGATCAGCGGCTGACCAGAAAAATGTTGCTTGTCAGATAGACTGATGAGTCTCGAATTGAATCTAGTTACGCCCGATCAACTGGCAGTGGTCGGCTGTTTTGTATCACATGTAATCACAACTGCAATCCGCGAACGGAAAACTTGGCTCCCACTGGGAGATAGCTTAAGTTTATGACTTATCCGGGGAGTGTGAAACGCGCCCCGGTTGATTCACTTAAAGGATGAACTGAGTGGGTATTTAGCAGCAATACAGTTGACTGCTCGAATAGCCACTCAAAACGCTGCGTTAAGTCAGCTTTCTGCATTTGTATCACAAACCACTCAGGGTTACTCATGACGGATAAGAAACCGGTCTGCACACGCATTGCACCTTCCCCCACAGGGGATCCCCATATTGGAACCGCTTACACAGCGCTATTCAACTATGTCTTCGCCAGACATCACGGTGGTCGCTTCATCCTCCGGATCGAGGATACCGATCAGACCCGTTCTACAGCTGCGTCTGAACAGGCAATCTTTAGTGCGCTCAAGTGGGTTGGTATTCCCTGGGATGAGGGCCCCGACATTGGCGGCCCTTATGGACCATACCGTCAGAGCGAACGTACGGAGATTTATCGCAAACACATTCGGCAACTGGTCGAATCAGGACATGCATATCCCTGTTTCTGTTCTGCGGACAGGCTGAAAGAGCTGCGCCAGGAGCAGATGGCTGCTAAGGAGGACCCCCGTTACGATGGCCACTGTCTGCACATTTCTCCTGAAGAAGCACAGGAACGTATTGACGCAGGTGAACCGCATGTGATACGTCTGAAGGTGCCTGCCGAAGGCAGCTGTGTCATGCCGGAAAGGTTGCGGGGTGAAGTAACAATCGAGTGGAAGACGGTTGACCATCAGGTATTGCAGAAAACCGACGGTTTCCCCACCTATCATCTGGCCAATGTGGTTGATGACCACCTGATGGGTGTGACACATGTGATTCGTGGCGAGGAGTGGATCAGCAGTCTGCCGAAGCACTTCTATCTCTACGAAGCGTTCGGTTGGGAAACGCCTGAATTCGTTCACATGCCGCTGCTGCGCAATCCGGACAAGTCCAAGCTCTCCAAGCGGAAGAACCCGACCAGCATTTCCTACTATCGTGATTCTGGTATCCTGCCACAGGCTGTTCGCAACTATCTCGGTATGATGGCTTACACACTTCCTTCCGGGGAGGAGATGTTCAGCATGGAGGAGATGGCAGAGAGTTTTGATATCGACCGGATCAGTATGGGTGGTCCGGTATTCGATCAGACCAAACTGCGCTGGCTTAATGGCCGCTATCTGCGGGAACAGATGACACCTGAGCAGGTGCTGGGACAGCTGCAGGACTGGAAACTGAATGACGCAACCTGGCTGAAGATCATACCGCTGGCACAGAAGAGACTGGAAGCGCTCTCCGACCTGATGCCGCTGGCCGGTTTTATCTTCGAGGATCGCCTGGAGTACAACCCCCTCGATCTGGTGCCGAAGAAAATGGAAGCGGAACAGGTTGTGCCACTTCTGCGCAAAGCGCTGTGGGAAGTGAACGACCTGCGAGAGTGGGATGCACAGACGCTGAGAGAGATATTTGAGCGTATGAGCGAGCAGGAGGAACTGAAACTGAAGCAGCTGCTGCCGATCTTCTTTGTGGCGTTCTGCGGTAAACCGGTTTCACTGCCTCTGTTTGACAGTATGGAGCTGCTGGGCAAGGATATGGTTCAGCGTCGTCTGCAGTACGCTCTGGAAGCGCTGGCAACTGAAGGATATGAATTGAAGGGTAAGAAGCTGAAAGCGCTGGAGAAAGAGTTTCGACAGCAACAGGGCTCCCGGCAGTAACATCTGACGGGCGGCCGGTGACGGGCCGACAGCCACTTGTCACATTCCATAACGCTTAGAAGCTCATTTCTACTTTGAGGATACTATGAATAACGATAAGACTGAATCAACCGATTTTATCCGGACAATTGTCCGTGAAGATATCGCCGCCGGTAAAAACGATGGCAGAGTTCATACCCGCTTTCCACCGGAACCCAACGGCTATCTGCATATCGGGCATGCCAAGGCATTCCTGCTCAGCTACAATATTGCACAGGAGTTTGGTGGCACATTCAACCTGCGCTTTGACGACACCAACCCGATCAAGGAGGAGCAGGAGTACATAGACGCCATCGAGCAGGATCTCCGCTGGCTCGGTTGCGACTGGGAAGATCGTTTGTATCACGCTTCCGATTACTTCGAGCAGCTGTACGAATGGGCTCTGCAGTTAATCAGAGACGGTAAAGCTTTTGTCTGTGAGTTAACCGGAGCCGAGGTGCGGGAATACCGTGGTACACTGACAGAACCGGGACGTCCCAGTCCCTGGCGTGACCGTCCGACTGAGGAGAATCTGGATCTCTTTCAGAAGATGCGGGCAGGTGAGTTTGAGGATGGCAGTATGACACTGCGGGCGAAGATCGATATGGCGGCACCCAATCTGAATCTGCGCGATCCGGTTCTTTACCGCATCCTGCACGCTACTCACCCAAGGGTGGGGGATGACTGGTGTGTATACCCGATGTACGACTTTACCCACGGACAGTCAGACGCTATTGAGGGGATTACCCACTCGCTCTGTTCGCTGGAGTTTGAGGACCATCGGCCGCTCTACGACTGGTTTATCCAGAATCTGGATGTGCCACATGAACCACGACAGATCGAATTCGCCCGTCTGAACCTGAGCTTCACAGTTGTTACCAAACGCAAGTTGCTGCAGCTGGTGGAGCAGGAAAGGGTAAGTGGTTGGGATGACCCCCGTATGCCGACTATCTGTGGGATGCGGCGGCGTGGTTTTACACCTGCTTCAATACGCAACTTTATCGACAGGATCGGTATGGCCAAACGGGCCAGTGTTGTAGATGTGGCACTGCTGGAGCACAGTGTGCGGGAAGACCTGAACCAGCACGCACAGCGGGTGATGGGTGTTCTGGACCCGCTTAAGGTGGTTATCGAAAACTACACTGAGGGGGAAAGTGAAGAACTGCCTGCCGTCAATAATCCGGAAGACCCCTCAATGGGAAGCCGCCAGGTTCCGTTCTCACGCGAGCTTTACATCGAACGGGCCGACTTCATGGAAGATCCGCCGAAAAAGTTCTTCCGTCTGGCACCGGGGCGTGAGGTGCGGTTGCGGTATGCTTACTTCATCACCTGTAACGAGGTCATCAAGAATGACGCGGGTGAGATTATAGAACTGCGTTGCAGCTATGATCCGGCGACACGGGGTGGTGATTCTCCGGATGGCAGGAAGGTGAAGGCTACCCTGCACTGGGTTTCCGCCCCGCATTCACTGCCGGCAGAAGTGCGGCTCTATGACCGGCTGTTTGACCGGGAGAACCCGCTGGATGAAAAGGATGGTGATTTCATCTCCCATCTCAATCCCGACTCGCTGACCCTGTTGAAGAAGGCACGGGTGGAACCGTTCCTGGCTGATGCAGAACCGGGTGACCGTATGCAGCTGGAGCGGCAGGGTTACTTCTGTGTCGATAGTGAGGATTCAAAACCGGGCGCACTGGTACTGAACCGGACGGTTCCGTTACGTGATACATGGGCGCGGATAAGAAAACAGCAGGGGAAGTAATACTCACCACGAAGCGCTACACTACACGAAGGTCACGAAGAGAAGTATAGTGAAAACCGAAAACAGGATTGCTGGAAAGCATTGCGATGCTTGTTGCAGAAGTAATTCCTAGAGGTTTTGTACCATTTAGTACACAGCGGAGACATTTCCAGAATAGTATTATGGTTCTCTCATCCATATAGTTGTGTGAGTCAATCTCTGGTTTTCTTAACCATAATTCTTCTTCGTGTTCTTCATGCCTTTCGTGGTGAGATTTCTTTGGTTTTCATCCATCGGAGTAATCATGCAGTTAACAATCCTGATTCTGGCTATCCTGTCTATGACGGCACTCCTGGTGCTGTTGGCTTTGCTGCTGCGTCATCGTGGCGGGCAGAGTGATGGCGAGCTGGAAGGGCGGTTACTGAAACTGGCGGAGGGTCAGGAGCGTACCGAACGGGAATTGCGTGAAGAGCTGGCACGACTGCGGGAGCAGACTGCCGCAGAAGCGAGTCGCGGGCGTCAGGAATCAGGTAAGGGATTATCAGAGTTCGGTGCTTCACTGCAGCAGCGGATGAGTGAGATCGCCACCCTGCAGAAAGACCAGCTGGACATCTTTGCCAGACGGTTGCAGGAGCTGACCAGCAGCAATGAGCAGAAGCTCGGTGGCCTGACTGATGCCAATGAAAAACGGCTGGGTGAACTGCGCACTACCATTGAAGAGAAGCTGAGACTCCTGCAGGAGGATAATGCACAGCAGCTGGAACGGATGCGCAAGACTGTCGATGAGCAGTTGCAGGGTACGCTGGAAAAGCGGCTGGGTGAGTCTTTCAAGATTGTATCGGAGCGATTGGAGCAGGTGCACAAGGGGCTGGGGGAAATGCAGAACCTGGCTACAGATGTCGGCAGCCTGCAGCGGGTGCTGACCAATGTCAAGAGCCGTGGCGGCTGGGGTGAGATCCGCCTGGAAGCGCTGCTGGAGCAGGTGCTGGCGCCGGATCAGTATGCGGCCAATGTTCAGGTCAATCCCGCCAGCCGTAACACGGTAGAGTTTGCCATCAAGATGCCGGGTGCCGGTGAGGAACCGGTCTGGCTGCCTGTTGACTCAAAGTTCCCTGATGCTGACTACCAGCGTCTGCTGGACGCGCAGGAGAACGCTGAGCGTCCCCATATTGAAGCTGCTACCAAAGATCTGCTGAACGCAGTCAGGAAGTCAGCCGGTGATATCGGTGGCAAATACATCGAACCCCCATATACCACAGATTTCGCCATTCTCTTTCTCCCCACGGAAGGGCTTTACGCTGAGATAATTCGTCAGCCGGGCCTGGTGCAGGAGCTGCAGCAGAAGTATCGGGTGCTGATCGCCGGCCCCACTACATTCGCCGCGCTGCTCAACAGTCTGCAGATGGGATTTCGCACGTTGGCGATCCAGAAGCGATCCAGCGAAGTCTGGGAGGTACTGGGCAAGGTCAAGACTGAGTTCGGCAAGTTCGGTGACAAACTGGAAAAGGTGCAGAAGAAGCTGTCAGAAGCCTCGAACCATATCGACGGTGTCTCCGTACGCACCCGCGCCATCCAGAAGAATCTGAAGGAGGTGCAGGAGCTGCCGAGTGGGGAAAAGGGTGCGTTGGAAGAGGGTGAGTAGATGTAAGCGTCCGGACAGCGGGCAGGGAATAGTAGTGAGACAGATAGACGAGATTTCACAAGTCGAAGGAGAATGCACATGAAAAAGGCCACAACAATCGCGGGACTGGTGATCATTCTAAACTCCTGTATCTGGGGATTAACCATGATCATGTCATCCCGTGCACTCAGTGGAACCGGTGCTTATGAGCAGATCCAGAGTATCCTCGGCGGCGGAGCTGGCTTCTCGTTGATTCTGGTAGGTGGCGGTATTGCAGGGCTGATGATGAAATTGAAACCTGGCGAGGACAGTTCCAAAGAGTAGTCCACAACGCCCGGTCAGATGCGACCAACACTCCCAGCCACCTGCTTAGCGGGGGTATTGTTACGAGATGAACCCACAGACGTCCATTAAGTGGGAACCGTTTCGGGTAGAGGGGTAGTAAGAACAGGAATGGAAAGTATTCGAGATATCATCAGGTAGGTTTCACTATTTGCAGGGAGAAAACTATGAAACAGCTGATATCTGTATTGGTATTAATTGCACTCATACAATCTGTATCTGCTGAGGAGACCTGCACTTTCCGACAGACTCAGTGGGGTATGTCAATTGAAGAAGTTCGGAATGCCGAGGTGATACCTCTGGTCTGGGAAGAGGAACTGGATTTTCTGATCGGAGAAGTAACTGTTTTCGACATGACAGCAATGCTTGCTTATCACTTTGAAGACCAACAGCTGGACCATGCACTTTACTTTTTCAGCGAAGTTCACGAAGAGCTGAATCTGTACGTTGATGATTACAACAGGGTGAAAGAGAATTTAATTTCAGAACTTGGGGCAATTGAGGTCGAATATGATCAATGGAGTCAGGACCTCTATCGTGACCAGAAGGAAAACTGGGGACTGGCTGTCAAAAAAGGGCACTTAACCTATACGGCTACCTGGGAAGCAGAGAAGACAGCTGTGGCGCTCTCCCTGTCAGGGGAGGATAACGAAATCTGCTTGACAGCCCTTTTCCGGAAAAGGTAGAAACCAGCAGAAGATTGAAAAGTCTGTTATGACCACTACGATTATAACTGAACTCACAGAGGAAGAAATCCGAACAGACTTCCTCGAATTGATGTCAGAAATAGAAGCCGGCAGCTGGTTCAGTATGCAGAACCGGGAGCATGTAGAGTGGCTGCAGCGGAAGATATCCCGACGCTTCGGTTGTGGCGGCAGATTCTATGGTACCCACCTTCCCGGAAAACAACCCCTCGGATTATACTGTCTCCTGATCGAAGATCACCTTGTGCATCAGGGCTACGCTGAAGTGCTGGATCTGGGTGTGGTCAGGGATCACCGCAGGCAGGGCCATGGTAAACAGCTGATGCAGGACGCGGAGATCAGGGCCAGGAGTGCCGGTGTTTGCAGCCTGTATGTGGCAACCTATGCGGGTGACGAGGATGCAATCGCATTCTATGAGAGCAGTGGGTTTGAGCTCATCGCTGAGCTGCCCGGCCTGAATGGACCGGATGATCGAGGGCAGGTGTATCTGTTGAAGGATGTCAAGCGGGACTGAGTAGAGGTTTGGAGACCTTAGTACCAGTTTTGTGTGACCTCTAACGACCGACATCACTACTCCCTCCAATCTTCGCAGTTTCTTCCTCCGGTTCCGAGTTAGCTTTTTATCGGGGGAAGCACTATCTTCTCCAGCACTGACCGGTAAGGAACAAACCTGTTGTCCGGTTTAGTTGGAAACAAAAAACAATCCGAAGTGACTGAAATGATCCGTCTGTTTATCCTGCCATTGATACTGCTTTTACTGCTGCCGTTGAGCGGATGGGGGGAGTGGATTCTCAACCCCGATCAGTCCAGCGATTATCCCTTGGCTGTGATGACACCGGATGAGCGGGTGATTATTTTTACCAATATTCTGGCTGGGGGTGGTGGAATAACACCCTGGGTACTTTCATATCATTTATTCGACTCACAGCCTGAAATTCTCTTCAATCACTTCTATTCCGACTCCATTAATGCTGTTGGTGCACCTGTTCAAGTGCGGATAGTATCAGATCGTTGTTATGTGCTGACTATACACACCTATCCTGAGCGCCACTGGGAGATGTACGCCATTGACTTCAATGGGGAAACCCTCTGGCACAATGTGATGACATCAGAGTCTGATCCTGATTACAGCGAAGCGATGCAGGAACATATGATGGTGGCCAGTGAAGCTGGTATAATCATTGTCTGGGACGATTTCTCTGGTGAATCTGCCTGGACCGGTCGCTGGTATAGCCCCGACGGTGAAGCAGTGCGCGAAATCGGCCCCTATCCCAACCCGGAATACAGCAACCGGTTTGCCCTGGCATCACGGGGTGACGGTTTTCTGCTCTGTCATCTGAACAGTGCAACAGTTATCGGACCGGAGCAGGACAGTAGTCTGACTGCGGATATTGGTTATACGATAATCAGTTCTCATCAGGATGGTGAAGCTCTGAATATACTGGAAGAACAGATTTATGATTTTATTCTCCTTCGACGTTTTGACATACTGGCTCTTGAAACATCCTGGACAGATACCATTGTTACCGAAGATGAAGATGAGTGGTGTATCTCAGGCTATTGGTCTGATCGTTCGCTCGTGTTCAATTCCCAGGAAGAGTGCTATTATCAACGTTTTAATCAGGATGGTTTAACAGGACCTCCGGTACATTTCTACAATTCATTAAGTAACGTACAACTTGTAGTTCCCTTTGGTGATGATGGGGCAGATTGGATCATGCAGAAGGACAGCCTGGAGGGTCTGGATTGTGAAATATTCTTCGGTTATCCCGATTCAGTGATCTGGAGTTATCAGGCAGGTATTCACACCAACCGCCCTTTCTTTCTGCTGCCAGACAGTGAACAGTTACACCTGATCTGGCAGGACTGGGACGGAATCCACTTGAAACTGCTGCCGGACGAACTCGAGACAGTATTCAATCCGCAGTTGCCGATCAGCTCTGAACTGCAGGTTTTTCCCAACCCATTTAATGGCAGCTGCCGAATGCAACTGCAGCTGAAGCAGGCTGGTGAAGTCAGGATCGAAGTACACGATCTGCTGGGCAGGGAGGTCGCTGTCTGGAATGAACAGCTCCCTGCCGGTTGGCAGCAGATTCTGTGGCAACCGGAGCTGTTGAGTGGTGGCATCTATTTTATTACCGCTACACCGGAAGGTGCTTCCCCCCGAAGAGCTCGAGCCCTGTACCTACCCTAAAATCTGTAAAATCATAGTATTGCCATTTCTGGCACAACATTGACACTCTTGGCAGGTAAAATGCTCTCTTCCCATAAAATAACTGTTGTTATTATTAAACTTATCTATACAGCACAGCAGTTATTCCACTGGCATGACTATTGCTTGTTAAGCAACTGCATTGTGGAAGATTATGAAAATTACTTCAGCTCAGGAGGCGGTATGGGAAGGAAGATGCTGTTAATTAGCAGTTTAACTGTTTTACTGCTGGCGGGTGTTTCACCGGCGAGTGATACCCGTCTTGTCAATGGTGTCACGTTCAGCGACACTATCCAGGTATTTGATACCCACCTGGGAGAAACATCCCTGCTGCGTGTTGTGCGGGGCAGTGAGGACTTTCAGCTCTATGAACTGGAGGCGGGTTATCCAGTGGTCAACGATATTGTAGCTGAAGTCCTGTATTATGCGAGATATGGCATCCGTAACAGCCTTGAAGGGGCACTGGTTGCTTCCGATCTGTTGTTGTCGGATGGAGTACCACCGGAGGATACCTGGCCCGGTGCCACCAGCCGGGGGGAATACCGTGACTGGCTGGAATCCAGGCGGCTGGACAGCCGTGACTGGCACTATCAGGTTGCGGGCGATTACCGTATTGCCATAGTGCCGCTGGCGCCGCTTGATATGACCGGATGGTACGGGTTTAATGTCAATGAAGTAGTACCGGTGTTTCACCAGGCACTATTTGGCAACGGTGTTTCACTAACACCTCCTCATACAGAGGGAGAGACTAACCAGCTTTCAGTCCGTGATCACTTCGCTTATGCTGGTCAGAACGGTAACGGTGGTATCAATGTTATTCCGGATGATCTGCGTGGTGAATATGACCCGGAACACCCCGGCTGGATTACTGAGGGCTGGAATAATAACATTCCCTATCCCCTGCTGCTGCCACTCACCGAAGATGAACTTGATAACTATACATCAGAGGGGATACTGCAGCTGATCTCCCCCCGTATCGAGGAGCTGGGTTTCAGCACGGAGACCGATACTTACAACGTCTTCATGCTGCTCTGGGGAGTATCGGCAGCACATGCAGATGCCTGGGCGATGCCGGTCGGAGTCGAGGAGAGCCATATTTCCGCCAATATCTGGTCTACTCATCAACTGCTCAGCAGTGGTGAAATCTGTCGTATGATCTTCGGCACCCTTGGCTATGGCGAGCTGGATCCGCTGAATAACAGCATCGGCCGGGCGCACCTGCTCTGTGAAGGATGGCAGGGGCCACCTAATGTTCAGGAAGTAATTAGATACTGGCAACCCGCCTGGGTAGACCCCTATATAGAACAGTGTCTCGGCTGGTGGCAACCGGAGCTGGTAGAGGTCGGTGAGGAACTGACATTCAGCTTCAGTGAAGAAGACCGCCTGATACTTCCCGACCCCCGCGACCCGGATCGGATGCGTACTGTCAGCTGTTTCGACCAGTCGCAGAATTTCTACAAAGGCCATCGCGCAGATGCCTGCAGTTACCTCTGTGATATCACTGTATCAAGCTGGAATCACCAGCTGTCGGTCCAGTCGATACCGGCGGTTCACCCCGACCACGGTGACAATTACGCCTTTCCCTGGCATGGTGTGGACAGTCTCGATTTCCAGGAGTGGGAAGAGGGGCGCAATCATCCTCACGAACTGCAGGAGATTGTCGTCACTCCGGAAGGTGGCGAAATGGAAATCATCTGGCAGGGTATGCCACCGCTTGGCCTGCTGCTGCAGGAGTGTTCAATTGACCTCGATGGTATCGCTAAAACCAGGCTCTGGAATTATGGCTACAATGACGGTGATTTTGTTGTCGCAATTGAAATGGATGGTCTTCAGGAAGCTGGAAGCGCTAATCTCGCAGGTGGTGAAACTGGTGACTGTATTATACCTGATCTTCCCTCCGCCCCGGTGAGTGAATTGGGCACACTGATAGATTGTATGGTCACTGTTACCTCTACTGATCAGGATACAGTTATTCAGCAGCAGGTATCACTCGGCCGTACGCTTCCACCAACAGGCATGGCACAACTGCAACTCGGAAACGATGGTCAGTTCAGTTGCGACAGGGGTTCTGTCTTCTGGCAGGGAAGTCACTACACTGTCGTGTGGGATGGGGAAATAGCACTCGAAGACTGGACCGTTCACAATGGATGGATAGCAGATGCCTGGATTGCGGAAACTGAACCGATATTGTTACTCCATACTGTCAGCTATACCTACGGTACTCATTTCTGGGATATGATTGATATTGAGACAGGAGATATCTCAGTGATTTCTTATCCCGATAAAGGTCCGCTAACCTTCGAAATGAATGATAAGGTCATTTTCTTCGTGGAGGCTGTTAATGGAACCGGTGAGAGCTGGATTTTCCATTATGACCTTCCTGATGATGTATATGGATATACATCACTGATTCCCTTCATACCGGAACAGGGTTGTGTTCTGCCCAACGAACAACTTCCGTTAATGGCACTAACCTGCTCAGATAACCTCCTCATCTGTAATCACGCCGGGACGGTACTGCTTGACTGGCAGGATCCCTACGGTGAAACGCTGGGGCAACCGATGGCCGCCGATCTGAACTGGGATGGCTGGTATGATCTGCTTCTGCCCACTACTGATGGCTGGTATGTTTTCGCTTTTGATGTCAACACCATGTCTTTCGGGGAGTACTATCATCCGCAACCGGGCCTGGTTCAGGAATCGGTGACGCCAATTTATAACGGACAACAGGTTGTGGTCGGTTCTATTGCTGAGGACTTCATCCGGATTGGTGCTGATGAGTTACCGCTCCCATCAGAGGGGCTTACCGCATTGCATAGTGCCGATATTGATGATGATGGTATCTATGAATACTTTGTTTCAGGAACGGGGCAGGGTGTTGCCCTGCTGCAGGCTGACGGGCAACCCTGCTACGGTGAATTCCTTCCCTGGTTGATACAGGATACCGGACAGGCAGATCAGGTGCATTTCCGCCACCTGGCGGGCCACGATACGGAAGTAATCATCCTCAATGGCAATGATCTGACCAGCTATTCCCTGCTGAGCGATTTCCCCATTCTATGGAATGGCCGGAGCACGCGCGGGAACAGCTACACACATCCACTGACAGCAGCAGTGCCGCAACCTCCGCCTCATATGAATCTGGAACTCTACTGGACCAGTTCTGACCAACCGGCTCTCTCATTTAATCCCGATCCCGGTGGTCATATCCTGAACGGCTTCAAGGTTTATCGCAGCACAGATCCATATGACTTTGGTTCAGAACCGCTGATAGAACTGGGACCCTGTGGCGACAGCTGGATCGACACCGATCCTCCCGCAGGTGCCTGTTACTACCGGGTCACGATGCTACTCGACGACCCTGAAGGACCAATCTGTCCCAGTCACGACTGATTCTCCCTCAAAAGGGGGCTCCGGCCCCCTTTTAGGACAATTTACCACGAAGTGCTGCGCTTCACGAAACACACGAAGGCAAAGAGATTAGTTTGAAGTACAGCAAAGCTTTACAACATGGAATTTGACGAGTTATCGCATAGAGTGATAGGCTGCGCACTGGAAGTACATCGAGAACTTGGTCCAGGATTATTGGAATCAACATATGAACGATGTCTGGTTTATGAGTTAGGTAATCAGGGCATTGCTTTCCGATCACAATATCCATTACCTGTTCATTACAAAGATGTAGTTCTTGATTGTGGATATCGTATTGATCTAATGGTAGAGGATAAGTTGTTGATTGAGCTGAAGAGTGTTGACCAGATTATGAGAATCCACCAGGCACAGATACTAACCTGTTTGAGACTTACCGGGATTAGCATCGGTCTTCTGATCAACTTCAATATGGTCAGGCTAAAAGATGGGATTAAACGTTATGTTCTTTGATCAAGTCTGATCTCTTATCTGTCTGTCATTCTCGTCTTCGTGGACTTCGCGCTCTTCGTGGTGATTATTCTTCTTTCCCTACCCGTACCACCGCCATCACCTGATCATCAGGATAAGTAACCTCTACACTGATCTGCAAATCCCCGGGCACCCCTTCATGGTGGACTGCCACCTGAACAGCATTACCATCAGGCAACACCTCGATGCGACTCGGCAGCAGTTGCACCTGTTGCCAGAGCGCTTTGATCACCGCCTCCTTCACCACCCACATCACAGCGGACAGCTTCATCCGGTTATCAGAGTGTTCCAGCAGGTCTCTTTCTGCGGCTGCAAAGAACCGTATGAAGAAAGCCTCCGGTCTTTTCAACCGGCCGAAACGGGAGATTGTCTCAATATCGATGCCGATGCCAATTGTTCTGATACCCTGTTCCTTTCGCTCTGTCACACCTCTTTTCAGAGTACACATCCCGAATCTAAATAACACTGGAATTGTGATACTCATCCCCCTTCAGCAATTGTTCAGTATAGCAATAACTTTTTGCTTGCTTCCGACCCATATGCCAGCTAAATACTATGTCTAAACTTTTTTGAAGGGAGGTGTTTTACTTGCCATATATTCGTATTCGCGAAGGGGAAACCTTCGAGAGAGCATTTCGACGCTTCACTAAATCCTGCGAAAAAGCCGGGCTGATGGCTGAATACCGCAAGCACCAGCGTTTTGAGAAACCTTCAGAGACAAAAAAGCGCCAGGACAACGCGGCACGCCGGAAGTACCGTAAGCTCAATAGATTGATGAATCGCTAAGGAAGCCCCCCCTCTGCGGGGGGTTTTCTATATATAGCGATTCCTGATAGAATTGTCTTCTGAAAACAGTACAGGTGAATCGCTTTTAGTATTTCCCTGAAGTGAAAATCTTCACCGTCAATTCTCTTTGGGAAATACTATCAGGCGGTATTTTTTGGCCGCCATTTTTGTTTTTACAAGATCAACAAACGGTTCGAAAAACATGCACTGGATTGACTGGCTGCTTTTACTCTGGCTCGGGTGGTACTGCTGGGAAGGGTATCGACGTGGAGCCACCTCCTGGAAACAGCTGGGTGTCATGATTGTTGCCATGGGCGCTGCAGGATTAATCTGGCGCAGTTTACTGCTGAACCTGATGACAGACTGGTCCCCTCTGATCAAGCTCACCCTGTTGCTGGTGATTTTCCTCATCTTTACACTGCTGATCGGTTTACTGCTGGAATACTGGCAGGCTAAAAAGAACCGCAGGCAGCCGCAAGAGCAGCCGGGTCTGCAGGGACTGGTGGCAGGCCTGTTCAAATGGGTGGTACTGCTGCTGATATTTCTGCTGTTGTCGCGTCTGTTGAACGACGATAATCAACTGCAACTGCTGTTGAACAGATCGCTGTTGCTGCAGCTGCTGGACTGGCCGGCGGCAATGATTGCACCCTGGCTGGGATTGTAGCGATCAGCGTTTCCGGACACTGCATAATCGGTTTTGGATTAGATTAAAATGTTATAGTATTTCCACTAAGAATGTACTACTCGCTTTATCGGTATCAGGAAATACTATTAAGCGATTCATAAATGGTTGTTTACAAAAAGAGATTCCTTTCGAGAATCGCAATTGCGGGGATAAAATGCTGAGAAGTGAAAATTGTGGTCAACTGCGTGCGGATGATATCGGACGCAGTGTCAAACTGGCTGGCTGGATAACCCGCAATCGTGACCTTGGGGGGCTGATCTTTATCAATCTGCGTGACCGGTACGGTGTTACACAGGTCGTGGTGGAACCGGAAACCAGCGAGCTGCATGAACTGGCCGCTACCCTGCACATGGAGGATGTACTGCAGGTTGAGGGCGAAGTGCGTTCCCGTCCGGAAGGGCAGTCCAATCCCGATATGCCGACCGGTGAAATCGAAGTGCGGGTCACCGCGCTCAAGCTCTACAATCGCGCCCGTCCGCTGCCTTTCATGATTCGTGACGAGGAGGAGATCTCCGAAGAGGCTCGTCTCAAGTATCGCTATCTCGATCTGCGGCGCCCCTTGATGCTGCATAACATGAAAGTTCGTCATCAGCTGGCAATGACTGCCCGCAATTATCTCAGCGCACAGCAGTTTCTGGAGATTGAAACACCGATCCTGATGAAATCAACTCCTGAGGGTGCCCGCGACTATCTGGTTCCCAGCCGTATTCATCCGGAGCATTTCTACGCTTTGCCACAATCCCCTCAAACATACAAGCAGCTGCTGATGGTAGCTGGCATGGATCGCTATTTTCAGATCGTCAAGTGTTTCCGGGACGAGGATCTGCGCAGTGACCGGCAGCCGGAATTCACCCAGATTGATATCGAGATGTCGTTCGTCGAGGAGGATGATGTTTTCAGCCTGGTGGAAGGGCTGGTGCAGCAGGTCTATCGTGATATCCTGCAGATAGAGATCACCACACCGTTTCCCCGCATTTCATGGGAGGAGGCAATGGAGCGGTTCGGGAGCGATAAACCGGACCTGCGCTTCGGTATGGAAATCGTGGAGCTCTCTGATATTTTCCAGGGTTGCGGTTTTGGCGTGTTTGAAAAGATTCTGGAAGGTGACGGTGTGATACGTGGTATCCGGGTGCCGGGTGCTGCTGAGGGGTTCTCCCGCAAGAAACTGGATGCGCTTAACGACTATGTGAAACATCTCGGTGTCCCCGGTGTAACGGTCATCAAGGTGACCGCGGAAGGGCCGGTTTCCAGCATCTCCAAGTTCACCGGACCGGAGCCGCTGCAGAAAGTTGTTGAGCGTTTTGAAGCTCTCGAGGGTGATCTGTTGGTTCTGGGCGCAGGTGAAAAGGCGCTGGCAGAAAAAGTGCTGGGGCATCTGCGGGTGAAATTCGCTACCGATTACGACATGATCGATCGATCCCGTCCGGCAATCACCTGGGTAGTGGACTTCCCGATGTTTGACTATTCCGAGGAAGAAGAGCGTCTCGTTGCCGCTCATCATCCATTCACACAACCTGATCTGAGCGAGCTGGAACAGGATGTACCGCTGGCAGAACTGCATTCGCGGGCTTATGACCTGGTAATCGACGGTTACGAAGTTGCCGGAGGTTCAATCAGAATCTCGGATCGTGAGATGCAGGAGCGGGTTTTCAACCTGCTGCAGATTGGCAGGGAGGAGGCGGAAGCCAAGTTCGGATTCCTGCTGAAGGCGTTTGATTATGGTGTTCCACCCCACGGTGGTATCGCTTTCGGTTTCGACCGGCTGGTTATGCTGCTTACCGGTGAGGAAAACATCAAGAATGTGATTGCTTTCCCGAAGACAAACGCTGCCTATTCACTGATGGACGACTCACCCTCCACTGTAAGCCCACAGCAACTGGAGGAACTGCATATTCGCACAATCCAACCGGCAGCGGGTGATGATAGCGATAAAGCTGGTGAAGGAGTAGACTAAACATTTATCGCAGGATATTATAGATGTTGAAAATCTTGACTGACTGTTCCGGACTTTGTTAATTACTCCATTAGATAACGCATGGCTTCCTGTCGCAAGTGTCAGGAGTCACTTATGATTGACCATTAAACGATTCAATTCTGCTTTTCCGATCCTTACTGTTCGGAAGGCTATATTCCAGGAGGAACCGATGCGCACTGCCAAAAAGACCTTCGTAACAATTCTGACCGGACTGTTTCTGCTTTCACTGCTCAACCTGACTGCCTGTACCAAGTACGCCAAGGATGATGATCTGAAACAACTGGCCGAGCAGAAAGCTGCCGCTGAAGGTGCTGAGCAGGAATTGGAAGCCAGACGTGCCGAGCTGGCACGGTTAGAGGCTGAGCTTCAGGCCAAGCAGGCTGAGTTGGAAGAAGTTGCCAACACCAGGGATGAAGTTCTTAAAAAAGCCGGCCAGTAGGCCAGCAGCGTTTTTAACCTGTTATGTCTGATGACAGGTTAACCGCTGATCGGGACACAGATGGAATTTGATGACGATAGTATCGTCCCGCTCCCCAGCTCGGTAGATCCGGCTGTACTACTCGGGGCGGGTGACATTAATCTTCAGTACATACAGGACCTCTTCCAGGCCAGAATAGTTCTTCGTGACCATGAGCTCCGCCTCTTAAGTTGCGAGAAGCACGCTGATAAACTCCCTGCATTTCTGCGGGAGTGTCTGTCTGCTGTTCGACTGAATGGCAAACTGGATCGGGAAGACATGGAGCTGATCAGAAGCGCCATGATGCTTAACGGAAGTCCTCAGTACGAACAGCTTTCCAGCATTCTGCAGACTCCCAAAAGTCAGATTCGTTGTAAAACACGAGGTCAGGAAGAACTCTATCGCACCGCTCAGAGCAAGGATATCACCTTTGCTATCGGCCCTGCAGGTACGGGTAAAACCTACATCGCGGTTGCCATCGCGCTGCAACGACTGCTCAATCGTGAGGTGGAACGGGTGATACTGTCCCGCCCGGCTGTAGAGGCAGGAGAAAATCTGGGGTATCTGCCAGGTGATCTGAAGATGAAAATCGATCCCTACCTGCGCCCTCTCTATGATTCTTTGTTCGATATGCTGGAGGGCGCCCGCATGAAGCGGCTGCTCGACGGTGATATCATTGAAATCTGTCCATTGGGATACATGCGTGGCCGTACATTGAATAACGCATTTATAATTCTCGACGAAGCTCAGAATACCACTTCCAACCAGATGAAGATGTTCCTGACCCGGCTGGGGAAAGGATCACATGCCATAATTACCGGAGATGTTACACAGGTTGATCTCCCCAACAGCATCGCCAGCGGACTATTGACAGCCCGTTCCATATGCAGCGATATCGAGGGGATCGGCTTTGTCACTCTGGGGCGGGATGATGTTGTTCGTCACCGGCTGGTTCGTGATATTATCGCCGCTTATGAGAAAACCGACGGGAAGAACAATGGGATGGATTAAGAGCTGCTGCATCACCACTGGTGGATTTGTCCGGAACAACTACTCGCAGCTGATTCTGCTACTGATCTTCTCAGTTCTCGTGTCGCTTTTTTACCCGGCAGGTCGCACTTTCAAATATACAGACCTGCATGTCGGGGATATCAGCCAGGAGGCAATAAAAGCACCGATAGACTTTGAAGTGCTGAAGGATGATGCGCAACTCCGGCGCGACAGGGGGGCTGTGCGGATGTCGATCAATCCGATCTTCAGTGCCCCGGATACATTAACAAATTTCTATCGTGAGACAATGGGGCTGCTGTTTGATCAGTTGCTGGACACCACCATTGAGCTCACTCCTACTTCGTTACCACTGAAACTGGATCTGACCGGAATCGAACAACTGGATCCAGACGCTCTGAGATTGCTGCAATCGCAGCTGGAGCGGGTTCTGATATCCATATCCGGACAATTCCTGGTGAGTTCACAGGATCTGAACCGCCTGGAAGAATATCGTCAGATCAATGTCGTCAATGGTGCTATTGAAAGGGTTGTACCGACTTCGAGCCTTATCAGTTTTGAGACATTGAACAGTCAGATACTGGAACGATTGGAGAAACAGTACACACAGCTTGAGCACCCGGTGGGTTTCAGTCTCGGAGTAGAAATTCTGCGCAA
The DNA here is from genome assembly GCA_964501185.1 of uncultured Bacteroidia bacterium. Taxonomy (GTDB): domain Bacteria; phylum CAIWAD01; class CAIWAD01; order BS150m-G50; family BS150m-G50; genus BS150m-G50. The sequence goes on along the minus strand of CAZCRT010000018.1, from coordinate 19,444 downwards.
GCTGATTGTGCCGAACATCGCTTACGATCAGGAGGAAACAGACAGGCTGGTTGAGGACGCGATCAGCAGGGTACCAATTGCCCGTGGTTTTGTGCATTCCGGTGAGCTGATTGTCGATCGACATCAGAGGATCACCCCGGAAGCGATGAGCAAGTTACGAAGCCTGGGGGAGAAACTGGCAACAGGGCAGCAGTATGATGGTGCTGATGATTGGTCGTTACTGGGTCGCCTGCTGTTGACTCTTATATTTGTCGGTTTGATGACGGTTTACCTGTACAACTTCCGTCCAATAATTTTCAGTAATCTGCGTCATATGCCCGCACTGCTTCTGGTCCTGCTGCTGATTCTGGCAGTGGTTCGAGTGGAATTCGAATTCGGTCTCGGTGTTTATGCCACACCAATCCCACTGCTGGGTGTTTTACTGACACTGATGTTTGATCTGCGGGTGGCTTTCTTCCTGCTGATACTGATGTCACTGCTGGCCGGTTCAATCTATGGTAATGATTTCACCTATCTGCTGGTAGCTGTTGTTACCGGAATCGTGGCAGCCTGGACAGTACGCAACCTGCAGCATTACAGCCGTTTCCTGGCTACATCCTTTGGTGTACTGATGGCTTTTATATTTGCAAATCTCGGTCTGAATCTGACCAATTTTACATTGACTCCGGTAATTGAGCAGGAGATTTTCACCTCTGTCCTGAACGCCATCGCTACCCCGGTTCTGGCGTTGATGCTACTCTGGTTGTTAAAACTGATTTTCGGTGTCACCAGTGACCTGCAACTTCTCAAACTGGGAAGACTTGATCATCCACTGCTGCGTAAACTGGCGTTGTCTGCTCCCGGCACATTCCAGCAAACTGTGAAGATCGGCAGGCTGGCCGAAGCCGGAGCCAGAAGGGCAGGTGTGAACTGTCTACTCACCAGGGCTGGTGCTTACTTCCGGGATCTGGGCAAATCCATGAGTGGAGAGAGCTTCCGTGAAAACCGTGCAGATATAGCTGATTTACCGGCACTCAAGCTGGCACCGGTGATTCGCAAACATGTGCAGGCCGGTGTTGCTATCGCCCGTCAGCATCATTTACCAGGTGAAATAGTAGATATCATCAGACAGCATCATGGTACCGATCGCCTCGATCACCTGCTCAAACGCGCTCAGGCTGAAGCTGTTGCCGAGGATATACATTTGGTGGAATTCCGGTATCCGGGAGAGCTTCCCCGTACCGAGGAATCATCCATTGTCATGCTGGCAGATACTGTCGGTGGAGCAGTATTCAATAAGAAACTGACCACACCGGAAGAGATTGAGGAGTGTGTTGACACCGTAATTCAGTCGAAAATTGCCACCGGCCAGCTCGATGGCTCAGTGCTTTCCATGCGTGGTTTGCGATGTGTACGTAACAGTTTTATTGAGACACTGATTGATCTTCAGAAAGAAGTGAATGCTGCTGTCGAGGAAGAGCAGGAACCCAGCTGATGACTGTATCACATATCAACAGGAAGATCGAGACATATAATGAGTCCGGCAGGCGGGTGAACCGGTTACTGCTGGCTCGTATCGCCCGTGCAGTCCTGACCGGAGAATCTGTACCGGAGTACGATGTTACTATCGTGATTGTCGACAATGAAGAAATAGCGCGGCTTAACGGGCAGTTCCTGAAACATGACGGCCCAACTGATGTGATCGCTTTCCCTTATGAAGAACAGGCGGTGAACGGTGATCTTTTTGTGTCACGGGAGCAGGCCGAATCACAGGCTGCTGAATATGGTGTGACAATCAACAACGAGCTGGCCCGTCTTGTGATACATGGGCTTTTGCATCTGATAGGATTCAACGATGATACTCCTGCCCGGCGTGGAGCGATGCGGCGACGGGAGAATAAACATCTGGCAGAAATCGAGAATATGAATACAGTTCGAAACTGGATGATTCACTGATGATTACCCAAAGTGTTGTTCTGCTGTTACTACTGTTACTATCTGCTTTTTTCAGTGGTGCAGAAACCGCCTTCTTCAGCTTAAACCAGCTGGAATTGAAAAAGCTGAAAGAGGATAACGACAGAATTTCTCAGCGTATTACCGACCTGCTGTCCAAACCGGAACGCATACTGATAACTATCCTGCTGGGGAATAATCTGGTTAACATCGCCATCGCTACTATTGCAGCTATGATGACGCATGTCATTATTCTTCAGCATCACCTGTCACATCTGCTCGCTCTGGTAATTGATATCGCTCTGGTCACATTTGTGATATTGATCCTGAGTGAGATCACACCCAAAGTAATTGCTGTTAAAAACCACCTGCGTTACGCGCGGATAGCGATCGAACCGCTACGGTTATTCATGTTTCTGTTGTGGCCTGTCGTACGACTGCTCGAAATGCTGATGGGTGGCGTAGTAAGACAGGTTGGCAAGCGTGGGCGTGTTTACCTCTCCGAAAGCGAACTGAAAACACTGGTGGAAGTGGGTGAAGAGCAGGGGGCACTTGAGGAGGAAGAGAAGGAGATGATTTCCTCCATCTTTGAGTTCGGCCAGACCCAGGTAAGAGAAATCATGGTGCCCAGAATTGATGTGGTTGCAGTCCATGAAAAAACAAGTTTCGACGAGCTGGTATCGGTTGTCACCAGTAATGGCCATTCCCGAATTCCGGTCTTCCGGGAAAATATGGACGATATTGTCGGGGTGCTTTATGCCAAAGATCTCATCCCTTTCCTGTTGAAGGACACTTCAAGCTTTTCTGTGGAAGCAGCGTTGCGTACCCCGTATTTTACACCCGACAGCAAGCAGATTGATGACCTGTTGCGTGAATTCCAGCAGAACAAGATTCACATGGCAGTCGTCGTTGATGAATATGGTGGAACGGCCGGTATCGTAACACTGGAAGATATCATCGAGGAGATCGTAGGTGAGATCCAGGATGAGTTTGATACAGAGGGCACACTTTTTCGCAAGTTGGGTGATGACAGCTATCTGATAGATGCCCGTCTGAGTATCTCAGACCTGAATGAGGAGTTTGAAGAGGACCTCCTGGAAGAGAGTGATGACTATGAGACTCTGGGTGGATTCATTTTCGATATCGCCGGTGAGGTACCAGAGGTTGATAATTACTTTGAATCAGCCGGTTATCGCTTTACTGTACTGAGCATGGAGGGGCATCGCCCCGGTTTAATCAAAGTTGAGAAAACAGTCGTAACGGACGAATCGGATGAAGCAGGGGATTAAGCAAAAGGCGGCCAGACTACTGGCGAAGATGCATGCACGGCGGGTGGCTGCTGAAGAAGTGATCTCAATTTCTGAGGAGATCAATCAGGTTTCCGCCCTGCTGGTATTGATGCCTCGCGAGGCGCATCAGTTTGAGCAGGCCAACTATGTGCTGACCCGTCTCCATGAACAGGCTGCAGATTTGAAGATTCACACTTTTGTTAACCAGATCTACAAAACCTGGTTGGACCGGCCGCTGATTAAAGATGCCATCATTCACAATGACAGCGACTTCAGTCGGATGACCGGCCTGCCACGCAACGAATTGATTAATCATGTGGCACATCTGGATTGCAATATCGCCCTTGACCTGAATCTCGAATACAACCTGCCTGCCGCTTACATGGCTGCTGTTTCGCAATCACGATTACGGATCAGCCTGGAACGGGAAGAGAATACTTTCTTCAATGTACTGATTCAGATAAAGTCAGAAGATCCCCGTGAACTCTACCAGAAATTCGCTGACCAGATTATTCGCAGCTTCATGAGTAGTGATCTCAAAGCGGCGGCTGATTGACCGATAACGAGTCTCTCTGCAGCAATCGCCCGCAACTGCTGTTACTGCCTACCAGCAGAAGAACAGTCCCGCAAGAGTTTGGAGTTACCTGATGCTGAAAACAATCCTGATAACATTCGCCCTGTTGATCGCAACTACTATCTCCCTGGCGAAGCCAGTACTGGGACGGAATGTGACACCACCCTCGGATTACCCGTTACGCGCTGTAGAACCGGCGCTGCAATACAGCCAGGCATTTGATCTCGACCGCTGTATCCAGGAGCAGGGAACAGAACGGGGTTTGCTCATCACACTGCCATCCGAACTCAACGGTCGTGTATATTATGGTGTTCGTGAACTTGGAACGGATCCTCCCCGCCCGCGGCTGCGTAAAAGTGTGGCACTGCGGGAAGGGCGGGCGGAACTCAATCTGGCAGCCTTCGCCAGATACCCTTATGATATTTCCAATTTTGCTGAAAGACAGGAGAGTGACTTCTTTCTGCAGTTTGAGATATGGGACCCGGCGTCATCCTCCACATTACTGGTAAATCGCATTGTTCATGTTCGCTACCTGGATGGAGTCTATCAGCGGGCATTAACACTGGTTGAGGGGCCAGTTTACAGTTGTGAAGTTGATGCGGGCCAACCGGTGCCGGTGATTTCACTTGTCGCCGATCGTCCGGTAGAAGCGCGAGTACTGCTGTCAGGGCACGATCCGTTTGTATCACGTCAGGAAAAGTGTCGTCATGAGGTGCGATTAACCGGGCTGCAATCCGGCAGCACATATCAGTATCAGGTGGAAATCAGCAAGGGTGATGAAACTACCCTCAGCCCCCTGTACACTATGACCACACCACCATTACCAGGCAACCGTGATACATTTCGTGCTATCTTCATGTCCGATTGCCGTGCTGGAGTCGGTGCCGGTGAACAGGCAGTGGAAGGGGTCAACCATACTGTCCTGGGTCAACTGGCGGCTCAGGCCTGGCAACAGCAACCGGATCTGATCCTTTTCCCGGGTGACCTGATTAATGGCTGGACAAACGATCCAGGTACATTCCTCAGGGAGATTCGCTCCTTCAAACGAGCTCTGGGGTGGCTGCTTCCAGCTGTACCTCTTTTCGCAGGTATGGGTAATCACGAGACGCTGCTGCACTATTATGATGATGGCAGTCGCTGGGGAATCGGGCTCGACCGTACTCCCTGTGCCACTCATTCAGCAGAAGCTCTTTTCGCGCTTGAGTTTGCCAATCCGACAGCTGCTCCCCAACCGGAATCTGAGCAGGCTCCTCCTTACAGTGAGACTGTTTACACGCTGCCATGGGGACAGGTCCTGTTTATCATGTTGAACAGCAACTACTGGTTCAGCAGCGACCCGGAAAACTATGGTGGTAATGTAGAGGGGGGAATGCTTGACCGGCAGCTGGACTGGCTGCAGGAGCAGATCAACAGCGCGGATGCAAACCCTGATATCAACTGGATCGTCTATGCAACACATGAACCAACCTTCCCCAACGGTGGTCATCCGCAGGACGCCATGTGGTACAACGGTGGCGAACCTGAGAATAACCATGGCAGGGACCGGTCGGAAGTTGTCGAGCGTCGTGATCGCTGGTGGAGCATGATTGCCAGCTCTCCGAAATCGCTGCTGGTAGTCAACGGTGATGAACACAATTACTCCCGTACGCTCATTGATTCCGGGACACCGGTCTATTCTGATGGCAGCAGTAATCTCGGTTTTCAATATCCGGTCTGGCAGATTGTGACCGGAGGTGCCGGAGCCCCTTATTATACACAGGCGCAGTTGCCCTGGAGTGAGGCTGTTGTATGCTTTGACACCAGGCAGCATTTTATCTCACTTCAGTTTGAGCCAGAACAGGTGATATTGCAGGCTACAGGAATAAGCGGTGAACTGATCGATGAAGAGGAGCTGAGTCGCATTCGTTAGGGATTTCTCTTCTGGAAAAGCATGAGGAAAGTATGAAACACTTCGAGATAAATCTGGAGCGGCTGGAAGCGGATATACTGGGTCCGGAACTGGGTGTTGATGGTAAGCAGGTTCTACTCGACAGTGTTACGGATATCAAACATCTGCAAAGTATGCTGACCAGGCAGGAACAGGACTCTGAGATCACTTACCTGAATGTTTACCGTGATGAGCCAGCGATAGAGGCTGCTCTGGCTCTGTCAGAGGAACTTGCCGGCAGTTTTGACAACCTGCTGCTGATTGGTATAGGAGGTTCCAGCTGGGGAACCATCGCTATCCACACTGCCCTCAACCACACATATCATAACGAATGGGGTGGGCGTCCCCGTTTCTATGTGCTCGATAACTCTGACCCTGAAGAGTTGGAGGACCTGCTGGAGGGGCTTGATCTCACTCGTACCTGTATCAATGTGGTGAGCAAATCCGGTACAACTCCCGAAACAATGGCGAACTTCACAATTGTTCTGGAGGCGTTGCAGAAGGCAGCTCCCGGACAATGGCAGAAACAGGTAGTAGTAACCACCGATGCAGCGCTGCCGGGTAGCGAAGGTTTGCTGCTGCAGATGGCTGACGAGCTGGGGTTCCATAAACTGATGATGCCACCCGGTGTTGGTGGTCGTTTTTCCCTCCTGACAGCTGTCGGCCTGTTCCCTGCAGCGCTGCTGGGGATTCCGGTTCGCAGACTCCTTGACGGTGCCCGGGATGTCACACTTGCAACAGTCAGCCAGAACAGCTCTCTGCTCAATGCTGTCATTGTTTCACGAGCTTTTTTGCGCCAACAGGACCGCAACATTATGGTGCTGATGCCATATCATCGGCGTCTGCGTTATCTGAGCAACTGGTATATGCAACTCTGGGCGGAGAGCCTGGGCAAGAAGTTTGATCGTGATGGTAATATTGTCCATAACGGAACAACTCCGCTGGGTGCTCTGGGTGCAGCTGATCAGCATTCGCTGAACCAGCTTTTCATGGAGGGGCCACCCGATAAGTTGATCACTTTCCTGCGGGTAGAGAACTTCAAACATGCACGTCCTGTACCGGAGTTGGCGTGCCGGTATGAACCCATTTCCTGGCTGGCCGGGCATACCCTGGCAGAGTTGATAAACGCGGAGCAGGAAGCTACCGCTTCGGCGCTTGCCGGGGAACAGCGGGGGAGCCGAACCATAATTCTGGACAGGCTGACGCCGGAATCTCTAGGTGCTCTATTCCAGTTTTTCGCCATCGAGACTCATATCTGGGGTGAACTGGATAATGTCAATCCATTCGATCAACCTGGTGTCGAGCTGGGAAAAGTATTGACGAAGAAGAGTTTGTCCGGACAATAGCAGCTGACTTCAGAAGTTTCAACTTATCAATAGTATTAAGTAATACTTTAAGCAAAATATAATAGTATCTGGTATAATAATATAACTCACCTGATTCCCACCAATACTCACCCTGAAGCTTAACAACTACTTGAACTCAAAGGGGATAAAACCCTTGACATAGTGGCCTATATCGTCATATTTGGGGGTAGAAGTGGTCATTAGTGGATGAAAGTGGGTAAAGCTTGGGTAACGAGACTTTCAAATTTATGGGCAATTACTTGAAAAGCCTTGATCAAAAGGGGCGTATCAAGCTTCCGCCGATATTTAAGGAAACCCTCACAGCTGATGGATCGACAGTCGTCCTGACTCGCAATCTCGACGGTAGTATTAACCTTTATCCTCAAGATGAATATCGCAAACTGGCCAACTACCTGTCCGGTTTACCAAAAGGAAGTCAGGCCAACCGCATTCTCGTTCGTCTGCTGATTGCGGAGTCGTTTGAATGCTCCATTGACGCGCAGAGTCGAATTAATATCCCTACCAATCTACAGCGGGCTGCTGGTCTGCTGGACACTCCCCAGGTGATCATTGCCGGAGTAGGAAACTTCATCCAGATCTGGCAACCTGATCGTTACGAGAAATCGCTGGAGAGTTTGGACATAGATTCTATCGGTGATGACCTGGATATCCAGCTTTAGCAGCTCATAAAAGTAAGACCGACAGTCCCTCTAACCAATAGCTGACAGAATGTATCACGAGCCTGTACTCCTCAAAGAGACAATTGAATTGTTGCTGGTGCGCTCCAGCGGCATCTATTTCGATGGTACAGTAGGTGGTGGTGGTCATGCCGCAGCTATCCTGGATAGCCTTGGTGCCGAAGGGCGACTGCTGGCAACTGATCGTGATCATGAAGCAGTTACTGTCGTCAGGCAGCGCTTCGGGGAAGACAGTCGTTTTCAAGTCAGTCAGATCAACTACAGTGACTTCTTTACCAGTTTCCCTGAGTACCGCAACAGTGCCCTGGATGGCATACTGCTGGATCTCGGAGTTTCATCACACCAGCTGGACAGCGCCGAACGCGGTTTCAGTTTCATGCGAGACGGAGCACTCGATATGCGGATGAATGCCACCGATTCCCTTACCGCGGCCGATGTGGTCAATCAGTATGAACCGGATGTTCTGCGCAATATTCTCATTCGCTTTGGTGAAGTGCGAAGGGCTGACCGGTTGGTTGATGCGATAGTGTCCGCCAGACAGGAAGCACCACTTACCACCACAATGCAACTGCGCCGTGTGCTGGAACCGCATCTTCCTCAACATAAAGGATTCTCAATCCTGGCCCAGATATTTCAGGCATTGCGCCTGGAGGTGAATCGAGAACTGCAGGCGTTACAGCAATTCCTGACAGCGGCACACGCTGCGTTAGTACCTGGTGGCCGGTTGGTGATCATGTCTTATCATTCGCTCGAGGATCGTCTGGTGAAGAAGTTCTTTCGCTTTGCGGAATCTGACTGTGTCTGTTCACCCGGGGCTCCCGTCTGTACCTGCGATAAAAAGCAAACACTGAAACTTCCGGTACGGAAAGCCATCCGCCCGACTGATAAGGAGATTGAAGTGAATCCCCGGGCTCGCAGTGTTCGTCTCAGAGTGGCGGAGAAAATATGAAGCAGAGGGTGAAACGCTACCGTGCACCGCAGAAGCCCAAAAACAGGGTGAGATTGAGAACTGTTCCGGTACACGTCAAACCCGGTCGCAAGGCTTTGTTTGGATTACTTATCGCTATCGTTCTGGGATTGCTGGTTGCACAGAAGACTGCCCTGCAGCAACTGAACTATCAGATTGCCGCACTGGACAGCAATCAGGAAGAGGCTGGCAAAAAGCTCCGTAACGCCCAACTGCATTATCAACAACTGGTTTCCTTTCAAAGGATTAACCATCTCGCTACAACCAGACTTGGAATGATAAGTCGTAACAATCAACCGGTAATAATCACCGTTGGTGAAATCGGACATAACCTGCGAACAGCGTGTGCTTTGTCGTCGATGTCCCCGGTTCTGACAATGAAAGACTGATGGATTATCGCAGCCCTTTCCGTTTCAGCGGTCGCCTGTATATGCTTGCCGGGATCGGGTATTGCGTCATGCTGTTACTCCTGGTGAAGCTGATCTGGATCCAGGTGTATCACAATGAGCACTTCCTCGATAAGAGCAAGCGAATTTACAGCGCTGAGAAACCCATCCCGGCTGAGCGGGGGCGCATACTCGATCGTAACGGTGTGGTAATGGCCGCACAGCTACCGGGCAGCTATGCTCTGACTGTCAAACCGCAGCAGCTGAAAGGCAATCCAGGTGAACTTGCCAGCGCATGTGCCACAATACTTGAGCGACCCTCCAGACCACTTGCAGTGCAAATGCGAGTCACTGATCGTCAGACTGTCTATGTGGCTTCTGAACTGACAATCGAGCAGAGAGATGCAGTTTCCTCAATGCTGAAGGACCGTTTCCCGGATGACGCTGCCGCCTTTGATTTTGAGAATTTCCCCCGGCGTTGTTATCCCGCTGCAGAGGCGGGAGCACAGTTGATAGGTTACGTGAATCAGGAAGGTCTGGGAGTATGCGGAATTGAAGCTGCTCTGGATTCGCTTCTGTGTGGTGAAGCTGGTTTGAGAGTCTATGGTAGAGACAGTGCGGGTCAGCCTTTTGACTGGCAGCAGGGGCGCCATCTGGCACCGGTCAATGGCGCTACTATCAATCTCACACTGGACAGCCGCATCCAGGCTATCATGCAGGAAGAGATGATTGCAACCTGCCGCGAATACCGGGCAGCTTCTGCAACCGGAATAATCATGAATCCTGCTACCGGTGAAATTCTGGCGATGGGGAGCTGGCCTACTTTTGATCCAAATACCGGTATCAGGCACGGAGAAAATGGACTGTTGCGTAATCGTGCTGTAAGTGACAGCTATGAACCGGGGTCCACCTTTAAAACATTTACCTTCGCTCAATTGCTGGAAGAGCACAATCTGAATCTGGCGGATTCCGTCGATTGTCAGAACGGTTCCTGGAACCTGGGCAAGTGGGTGATTAATGACTCGCACATTGAGGGACACGGACTGATACCCGCAGCTGAAGTATACTACGAATCAAGCAATATCGGCACCGCGTTACTGGCTGAACAGATCGAAGCACGCTCGATGTATGCTTTTGTCCGTTCTCTCGGTTTTGGCCAGTATACAGGGATAGATCTTCCCGGGGAAGTTCAGGGGCGTCTGCAGCCTTTGCGGAGATGGCGTCGGGTGGAAAAGGCCAATATCTCATTTGGCCAGGGGATTGCAGTTACACCTTTACAGCTGGCGGTTGCCTACAGCGCACTGTTCAACGGAGGTCGCATAATGCGCCCCTACGTGATACAAAGCCTGTGGAAAGATGATCGCCTTGAAACAACCAGACCGCTGGTCAGACGTCGGGTTCTTTCTGGTAGAACTCTGGCAGAATTGCAGGATCTGATGGCTGGAGTGGTGGAACAGGGGACCGGTCAATCTGCCGCCATCCCCGGGCTGATTGTCAGAGGGAAAACCGGAACAGCGCAAAAAATAGCTCAGGATGGCGGGTACTCAAACGAGGACTACATCGCCTCTTTTGCAGGCGCGGTCGACATAGGCAACCGTACCTACCTTGGACTGATGCTGGTGGATACCCCCCGCGAATCAATATGGGGTGGGACAGTAGCCGGTAACCTGTTCAGTCATGTATTCAGTCGTGTTAGGCACCTGAACAACTGCAATGGGGATGCGGCCCGGGTTGTTATGAAAGACCTGGAGGAGCTTCAGCAGCTTCCGGATTGCTATAGTCTGGATGTTGAGGAACTGCGTCGCACCCTGAGAAGAGCAGGTGTAGATAACTACAGTCTGCAGGGAGAAGGGCAGGTAGTCAGTCAGAATCCAGCACCCGGTGGATATACCGTGATGCCTGCAGTGAATTTTCTCCTCGCTGAAACGGGGGCAGTCGATTCGTTACAGGTTCCTGATCTGCAGGGATTGGGTATACGCGACGCGGTGACGCTGGCCAGCCAGTCCGGGTTGCAGGTAACATTTCGTGGTGATGGTAAAGTTCGTCAGCAGACTCCTGTAGCCGGGAAGTGGATAGGGCGTAAACAAATCTGTCAATTGGTACTGCGATGAAAGAGATGACTCTCACACAGCTTGCCCGGCTGCTTAACGCTGATCCCCCTGCCAGCGGGAAGGGAGTATTCAGCCGTGTAGTTCTCGATTCTCGTCAGGCACAACCTGGAGATATCTTTCTGCCTTTTCAAGGTCGTTATGTTGACGGACATGAGCACATTCAACAGGCTCTGGATCTGGGCGCATCTGCACTGGCACAACGTCTGTTCTTTGATGATAACCGTGAGCAGTTTCATGATAAACCGGTGCTACCGGTGGAGGATGTCAGGGAAGCGCTCATGCAGCTGGCTGCTGAAGTGCGTAGTGTGTCTTCAACTCGTTTTATTGCGATTACCGGATCAAACGGTAAGACGACATTGAAAGAACTGCTGTATCATCTTTTGCAGGGATCTGTAGACATCGGATGTTCTCCCGGCAACCTCAACAGCACACAGGGAGTACCACTTTCCATTTGCAACCACCTGGCTGACCAGAAGTGGTTCATCGCAGAAATCGGCGCCAACCGGCCCGGTGAAATTGGTAAACTCAGTCGTCTGGTTCAGCCGGAGCTGGCAGTGATTACCAACATCGGTCATGCACATGCCGGACTTCTCGGTGGTCTTGATGGTGTTCGCTGTGCAAAAGGTGAGCTATGGGAGGGGCTTTCGCAGCAGGGCACAGCTATCATCCCGCTTGACGATGAACTGGTCGTCAGCACTGCCAGCCAGTTATCCAGGCGGATTACCTGCTCTCTCGATGAATCGCAGGAAGCAGATTTCACAGGAGAACTGCTGGAGAGAGATGATCAGGGGCACTATCGCTTGCGACTGGAAGGGGAGGAATTCATGTGCCCACTTCCAGGACTTCATGGTGCGGGACTGGCACTGATTGCCTGGACGCTGGCGCGGGTGATTGGTGTTAATGCAGATATCCTGGCGTCACGGATGGCAACAGGGCACACAATCAAAGGGAGATTTGTAATACATGATACTTCCTCCGGCAGGGTGATCGATGACTGCTACAACGCCAGCCCTGAATCAATGCGTGCTGCTCTGACAACCCTTGCGGAAATCCCTGTAAAAGGTCGACGCATAGCTGTACTGGCGGCAATGGCTGAACTGGGTGAGTGGTCAGAACAATTGCACCGGGAAGTTGCCCGGTATGCTTCCACCTTACCGATTGACCACTTTCTGGTGCTGGGCGAAGATGCCCGGGAATTGTTTCAGGAGCTGAGTGGTCAGAAGAAACTGTTTCTTCAGCCAGAGGATCTGCTCCGGGAGCTGCGGCAGATGACAACTGCGGAGGATTTGATTCTCATCAAAGGTTCAAATGCCTACCGGCTGGGTGACATACTTGAGGGATTAGTCCATTGAACACTATGAGTCGTGATACAATATCCTACCTGCTGCTTGGAGTGGTGGGCATGCTGTTCATTTTCGGACTGGTAATGATCTACAGTGCAACTTCCCCCATGCTGCTGGAACGGGGAGACCCATCCTGGAAACTGCTTTTAAAGCAGATTATAGCTGGAAGCCTCGGGATTGCTCTCGGTTACCTGGCTGCAAGGATTGATTATCATTTTCTGCATCGAGCTGCCTGGCCAATGGTAATTGGTGCAATAGTTATGCTGGTATTCACTCTGCTGAGTGACAATGCGGTTGGTGGTGCGGCCCGCAGTATTGCCCTGGGTGGTTTCTCCTTTCAGACAGCAGAGGTGGCAAAGCTGGCACTGATCCTCTTTACCGCACACTCGCTCTCACAACGGGAAATACACAATCGTACTACAGCTACCGTGATACAATGGAGTGCAATCTACCTTATCATTGCGGTATTGATATTTCGACAACCGGATTTTTCCACAACAGCCGTTATCACGCTGATAGTAGTCACCCAGCTGTTCCTGGCCGGTCTTCACTGGAGGGTTGTAGGTATTGTGATGGTGATTGCCACCGTGGCTGCCCCACTCATGATTATGCTGCAGAGCTATCGTCTGGAACGGATAAAGTTGTTCCTGCATGATATGTGGACGCTGAATCCAGAAGCTTACCAGCTACTGCATTCCCTGATAGCGCTGGGACGGGGTGGTGCCACCGGTCAGGGAGTCGGTGACAGCATGCAGAAGTTGCTTTACCTGCCATTACCCTACAATGATTTCATCTTCGCTGTGATTGGTGAGGAACTGGGATTGCTTGGAACCGGTTTTGTAGTGACGGTCTTCGGTTTGTTCCTCTATCTGGGAGTGCGCATTATCCGCCGTGCCCCCGATACTTTCGGACGTCTGCTGGCGGCCGGAATTGTTTTCACGGTTGTCTACTACGCGTTGCTGCACATGTTGATTGTGATCGGGCTGGCACCTAATACCGGATTGCCTTTGCCCTTTATCAGCTACGGTGGTGCAAATCTGCTGATTATGTTCGTCGCAACAGGAGTGTTACTCAATATTCATCTGCAAAGTGATAGGGAGCGTACATGATTACCATCAAAGATCTGTTGGAACGCTATAGCGGTATGGTGAAAGAAAAGGAGCCGCTCAGCCGTCACAGCACGATTCGCATTGGTGGCCCGGCAGATTTCTTCTGTCAACCACAGAGTGAACAGGAGCTGATGCAACTGTTCCGTCTGGTCAGGGACAGGGAAGTGCCGATGGTCATAGTAGGGAAAGGCAGTAACATTCTTTTCAGTGATCAGGGCTTCAGGGGAATTGTGATACAACCCGGACCGCGACTTGCGGAAATGCGTATGGCGGAACCGGAACTGCTGGAAGCAGGATGTGCGGTTGACAGCGCCTCCCTGATTCGCTTCTGTGCCGATAACGAACTCACCGGACTTGAATACCTGATAGGGATGCCCAGTATGCTTGGTGGTGCTATTGCCATGAATGCCGGTGCATATGGCCAGGAAATTGGCAACATGGTTGAGCGGTTGCGGCTGGTTGATGCTGATGGTATTTCAGAACTTGAACGAAGTGAAATTGGTTTCAGATACCGCAGGACAAGCGGTCTTAAAGGGCGTTTCATTGTTAAGGCCTGGCTTCGACTGGGTAGTGTATCACGTGACAAAGCGTATCTACAGACTCGTGAAGTGCTCGCCAAGCGCAGGGAAACGCAACCACTTGATAAGCACTCCCTGGGTAGCGTTTTCAAGAGAGTGCCTGACCACTTTCCTGGAAAGCTTATTGAAGACGCGGGATGCAAAGGAATGCGAAAGGGTGATATCGAAGTGTCAACGATGCATGCAAATTTCTTTATCAACACAGGTGCGGGTACGGCTGCCGATATGATCGCCCTGATTGATGAAGTAAAACAACGGGTACGGGAACACTCTGATATCGAACTTCCTCTTGAGATCAAACTGATAGGATTTGATTCATGACTCGTATGGCTACGCGCCCTGGCCGTCGTATCAAATTCAGCAACATCTGGCAGGTTGTCTGGCACAGGACTGTCAGAACAGGAGTGGAGCTGTCGCTGATGCTGATTCTTACCGGTCTGTTCTATGCGGCTGCGTCATCGACACTTTTTGAGATGCAGGAAGTGACAGTTGTCGGAAACCACTTCCTCAGCGACAACGACATTGTTTCACATGTTGATCTGATGCACAGGAATCTTTTTGTCATCGATAAGGATCACCTTGCTGATAGACTGAACCGGTTGCCCTGGATCAGAACATCGAGCATTTCGATCCGTCCACCACACCGGTTGCAGATAAGTGTTACGGAAGCCGATCCAGTTCTGCTCTATCGCGCCGAGACAGAGTGGCAGGTCTACTGTGCTCAGGGGGAAATTCTCCCATGGCGTTCTTTTGAACGACCATTAACACTTCCGACACTGACCCTGCAGGATGGTGTTACTCTGAAAACTGCCTGTCAGATGATGTCGCACATCAGGGACAATTACCCGCAGCTTTACAACCACCTGCAGGAGGCGGACCTGGGGGATCGGGTCAGTTTCAGTGTTGGCGAAAGCAGGGTAGCGGCGGTGTTGTCCTGGCAGCAGATTGACCATCAACTGACCAAGCTGGAGCTCTTTCTGAATCGCCCGGAGATGACTAACGGCAATGTCTCACACATAGATCTGCGGTTTCAGAACAAGCTGATTACCAGGAGGCGCACTGACACATGAATAGCCAGCAAGTGATAACTGTCGTTGATCTGGGAACGACAAAGCAGGTAACCCTCATTGCACGGCTGCCTGAAGATGGTATGCCGGATATCATCGGCATCGGTATTGAGGATTCACGCGGGATGAACCAGGGTACTATTGTAAATATGCGTGAAGCATCGGCTGCTGTAAGCCGCTCCGTAAAGATGGCTGAACAGATGGCTCAGGTGAAAGCGACTCCCCTGGTTGTTGGCATCACCGGGCAGAAAATAAGCTCAATCAGCGGGCGTGGCTCACTGAACCTGGGTGGTGAGCGCCATGAGATCACTGAGATCACACCACTGGCTGTTGAAAATGTTGTGCAGCAGGCGATTCCCGCTCTGGCAGGGGGCGAACAGGTGTTGACCCACACACTTCCACGCAGCTTCCAGATAGACGGGATGGCTGTGCAACAACCGATTGGAATGACCGGTTACAGATTGGATGCGGATGTACTCGTTGTAAGCAGTGCAGCATCTGTAACCAACAATATACAGAACTGTATTGAGGAGGCAGGTCATACTGTTGACTCAATGGTACTTGAATCACTGGCCAGCGGCATGGCTGTGATGACTGAAGGGGAGCGCAATTACGGTAGCCTCATGATCGATATCGGCGGTGGTACCTGCGATATCTCATTGTATCACGGCGGCCACCTGCAACATGTGCATGTGTTACCTCTCGGGGGTGAACGTATCACGCGTGACCTGGCAGAGATTCTGAGCACATCTCTGGAGGACGCCGAGGAACTGAAAATTGAGTACGGCAGAGCGACACCCCGCATTATTACAGAGGATCGACGAATCCGAGTGCCGCTGTTGAACAGCAGTTCGGCCAATGAGTTCTCCCTGAGTTACATAGCCAGCATCATTGAGTGCAGGTTGAGAGAATACTTCGAGCATATTCTGAAAGAACTGGAGCGGAGTCGCTTCCTGAAAATGCTGGAAGCTGGAATTGTGCTGACCGGTGGTGGCAGTCAGTTGCCGGGCATCAAAGAAGTAGCGGAGGAACTGTTTCAGCGCAGCGTACGCATTGGCCAGCCAATCAACCTGCCGGGCATTCATGACCGTCTGGAACATCCCCGCTATACAGTGGCTGTAGGAATGATTCTCTATACAGCCGCCCGTATGAACAAACTCAACAAGGATCTTGTCAGGAGTATTGGTAATCCACTTCTATCCGCTGATCTCAGGGATGACAATTCAGGTGACAGGAGTCGGCTGTGGCGGAACATGTGGCAACGTGTACTCGGAAAGGTGGCACTCTGATGGGTAACACTCAGGAGTTAGCAGTCGTTCTGGATATAGGCACTGCCGGTGTGCGAATGCTGATCGGCGCCTTTAATGAAGGCCAGCCGCAGGTGGAAATTGTTGGTGGTCACAGTGTGCCTGCCAACGGGATTCGCAATGGGACGATTTACAATCTTGAGGATGTTCAGCGTAGTGTGATGGATTGTGTTACACAGCTGGAGCAGAGCCAGGGGACGCTGGTACATGAAGTGATTGTATCACTGTCAAGTGAAAGGCTCCGTTTTCATCGTCATTCTTACCGTTTGAAAGTCGGTGACCCCACTCAGGGGAAAAAGGGAATCATCATCAGGCAGGAACATGTCGACCGGCTCTATCAGCGGATTCGCGAACAATTCATAGAGCCTGACTGCGAACCGCTGCATTTTCACGAGCAGCTGTTCTCACTCGATGAGGGTGGGCAGGTGAAACAACCGATTGGTCTCAGTTCAGTTGTTCTGGCCGGTAGTCTGGCCGGACAGTATTATCCCGCCTCTATCGTAGCCAACCTGAGGAAGGTAGTTGAACGGTCAGGATTGATCATGCGTAATACTGTTTCTGCCGGGCTGGCATCAGCACTGGCCGTGTTGAATGAAGATGAAAAGGAGCTGGGTGTGTTGCTGATCGATATCGGGGCTGATATGACTGATCTGATAGCTTTCCAGCACGGACGGATGCAGTACGCTGGGAGTATGGTACTGGGCGCTCATCGAATCACCAGGGATATCGCTGAGGCATTACGGGTAGATGTCTCTATCGCCGAACAGATAAAGCGCAGTTTTGGCGGTTTGAAAACAGATGCTGAAGAGAAGCGGCAGGAGCAGATTGAGTATACCGACTTTCGCAATGTCTCCTGTTCAGTAGGTACTACAGAGGTGCGGCAGATTGTACAGCCGCGTGTAGAAGAGATGCTGCAACAGATCAAACAACAGATTGAGAAAGAACTGCTGATCGGTGGACTGGGTGGTGGAATAGTACTCACCGGTGGTGGCAGCCGTTTACAGGGATTTGCGCAGGCAGTCAGCCAACTGTTTGGGAAGCCTGCACGGTGTGGGAGACCGCTGGGATTTATAAATGCCGAGAACTACAACTCTGCCAACGCTACAACTCTGGGGCTATTGCGCTGGCAGACAGACCCCTCCCTTTATCAGCTGTATGAACGGGAACCACACCGTCTGCAACGCTGGTTCAAGGGACTACAGAAACGAACAATAAAGAAAGTGGACAGGATAATACACTGACAAGTGCGGAGGAGAAATGGAACTAGCCTTTAATCTCGATGATTCGTTTGAGCAGGAAGCGCGAATCAAAGTCATTGGAATCGGGGGTGGTGGCGGTAATGCTATCAACCGGATGATTACCGAGGCACTGAACGGAGTTCAGTTCATTGCTGTAAATACTGACCACCAGGCCCTGGAAATGAATGGTGCTTCCAACAAACTTCAGATTGGACGCAACATTACCCGGGGCCTTGGAGCCGGTGCAAATCCAAAAATCGGCAAACAGGCGCTGCTGGAGGAAGAAAGTGATGTGCGCACAATTGTCAGGGACTGTGATATGGTCTTTATCACTGCCGGAATGGGCGGTGGTACCGGAACCGGCGCAGCCCCTGAAATAGCCCGCATTGCTCGTGAAGAAGGCGCGCTGACCGTAGCTATTGTAACCAAACCTTTTATTTTCGAGGGAAAGCAGCGTATGGATCGCGCTGAAGAGGGAATAGCACAGTTGAGAGAACAGGTGGATACACTGCTGGTGATCCCCAACCAGAGATTGATGAGTGTTGTGGAGAAGAACACTTCACTTTTCGACGCTTTCCGGTTGGCGGATAATGTGCTGCATCAGGCTGTTAAAGGAATCGCGGACATGATTACAATCCACGGTATGATCAATCTGGATTTTGCAGATGTTCGTACAGTTATGTCTGAAATGGGTGGTGCTCTGATGGGTGTTGGTGTCTCCTCCGGTGAGCATCGCGCCCTGGAGGCAGCTCAGAAAGCCATCTCCAGTCCGCTGCTTGACGACGTTTCGATCAAGGGCGCCAGTGGTGTGCTGATCAATATCACCGGCGGTGACGATCTGACTCTATATGATGTTCAGGATGCTACCAATGTCATTTATGAAACCACAGGTAGTGATGCCAACATCATTTTCGGTACAGTGGTTGATCCTTCTCTGGGTGATGAAGTCCGGGTGACAGTAATCGCGACCGGTATCAAGGAATCGGAAGCTCCGGATATTATAGATCTGAAACACCCCACAGTCAATCGTACTGTCAAACCTGTACATGAAACACAGACCGAACTTTTTAACTCTGTACCGGTAAGTAATGTAGGCAGGGTAGCAGAGAAGCGACCTGAGCAGGATTACCGGATAAAGAAAGAAACAGTCAGGGAAAGTACGGAAGATCTTCAGATACCTACTTTCCTGCGTCGGCAGATGGATTAGTACTGTCAGTGCTGATCACATTAATCGCTTCCCCTGAAAGAAGAGTGTTTGCGGCTCCGCACCTGCATTCACTCTTTTTCTCTCTAAAGAGTGTATTTTTCTGTCTGCTTCTGTATCCTGATCCATTCATACAGCGCCCGGGTAGCTCAGTGGATAGAGCAGTGGTTTCCTAAACCATTGGTCGGAGGTTCGATTCCTCTCCCGGGTATTCGATTAAGTCACGTTCAAACGTACTGGAATGCTTAATCGCTTGTTGCACCGTTTCAGCGGTGCAACAAGTATTCGTTCCTCGATTGAGTCACGTTTGAACATACAGAAACGTCAAGTCGCTTCATGTATACGACTCTATTACGTTTCAAACGTAC
>CAZCRT010000017.1:27587-66520 GCA_964501185.1 uncultured Bacteroidia bacterium | reverse complement strand
GGAAATGGTATTCCCGGAGAGCGGCTGGTAGAAATAGGACAGTTTGAGCAGGTACAGCTCGGGGGAACTGTTGACGCAGTTATCAGACAGTGTCCATCCACATCAATAGTCATCCATGGTGATGAGAACCTCCTGCCACTGATAGATTTTGAACTGAAACAGGGTGTCCTGATAATCAGCAACAAGCGAGACATCGCCCCTGAACTGGGATTGATGATTGAGATCTGCATTCCGATTGTAAGCGGTATCATGCTGAGTGGTGCGGCAGATCTGTCTGCAATAAATCTCGAATGTGATATCCTGGAGCTGCAATTGAGTGGTGTCGGGGATATGGAGTTCACCGGACAGGCAGACTACCTGGAAGTAGCCATTTCCGGAGTCGGAGATTTACAGCTGGTTGGAGACACGGGTAAGCTTGATGCGGTTGTCAGTGGTGTCGGTGATCTGGATGCCGGTAACCTTACAGCCAACCGGGTCGATGTAAATGTAAGTGGTGTCGGGGACGCAGTTGTCTATCCGCTTCACACACTTGACGCCAGAGTAAGCGGTGTCGGGGATATCATCTACTTCGGCAATCCTCCCGAACAGAGAACCCATGTTTCAGGAGCTGGTGAAATCATCCGTCGTCCGAAGCCTGGTACGGACCAATAAGCATACGATTAATTGAATAATTGAAGAACCATGAATTGCATTACAGAATGTTATCAACTGAAATGAGGAGAACTATGAAGAAGTCAATTGGATTTGTAGTACTTGGATTACTGGTTGCAATGCTTGCATCCAGTAAAGAGAGCAGCGCTGGCGAGTCGAGTGAGATCAGCATGGAAATCGAACAGGCGCTTGAGGAAGTTTCCATCGAACTGGAAGCCGCCATGCAGGAGCTTGAAACAGAGCTTGCCTCAGATCCTGAAATAAATATCATGCTCGGATTGCGAAGCAAGGATTCCCGCGCTCCCAAAATGGGTGTTTACCTCTCCGATATGACATTCAAACGCGCCTGGGAAATGCACTACCCCTACTGCCACGGTGTACTTATTACCGGAACCACCGGTGATGGTGCTGCCCGAAAAGCAGGGCTTATTGATGACGATATCGTGGTCGAATTCGGTGGTACCCCTGTCCGTCACGAAGAGCATCTGGTTTCACTCATACAGAGTCATGCTGTCGGTGAGAGTGTACCTGTGAAGTACTTCCGCTATGGCGAAGAGGCAACCACTGTTCTGATACTTCAGACTGCCTCTGGTGATGTTACACCGATCGAAGAGATTGTGGACATCGAAGATGTGGAACCTGTGAAAATGAAAAAGCGTCCCGGTGTCGGAACCGGTGGTGGTAGCTGGTATCCGGTCTGGTACACACCTGACTTCGCAGATGTCAATCAGGTTCTGGACGGTCTGGGATTTGAAACACTTCGTGAAGAAGGTATCCTGCTCAACGGTGGTGGTGGAAAAGGCAATATCGGTAATGGCTGGATGCTGGGTGGCATGGGTGCCGGTTATTCATTTGACCGTTCCATCAATGCAGCTGTAGGTCCAGATAACGATATCAATGTGATACGCCGCATGCGTTACTCATTCGGTTATGGCGGTGTGACGCTGGACAAGCGCTTTCCGCTTTTCAATAAGATCACCCCATCTGTCGGATTCATGCTGGGTTGGGGTGGTACAACGATTGAAATCGACCAGACTCATGGTAGCCTGACCTGGGGCGAGTTTGACGAGGCCCTGGATAACTCCTACAACAGTCACCTTAAACTGCATAAAGACTATATTCTCTTCCAGCCGAAAGCGACAATACTATGGCGTTTCACCGACTGGCTGGGTATCCAGGTTGAGGGTGGCTATCTCTTCAGCTATTCCTGGAACAAAGGCTGGGACAACGAGATAGTTGAAGACAATTTTGAGGTTGCTGGTTCACCGGAAACCTCTCTCGATGGCTATACCATTACCATTGGTCCCTGGTTCGGATTCTAAAGCACGGATTTAACAGGGTGAAACGGTGGAGACAGCCCGCTGGTGGTCTCCACCGTTTACCTTTGCTTCCAAAAGACCCTTTGTATATCATAAGTACCGATGCTCTTTATCGTTACTGCAGGCAACGCTTCAGACAAGATGTCCTTTTGAAATGTCAATTGAAGTATCGGCCTGTAGCTTCGACCAGACAGAAATCGCACGAGAACAAGTAGATACTGTCGCTGGTCGCTTCAGTATTTCCTGGAGCGTTTTTTTATCGGTCATTTATTCATGGCAATACTTATAACGTGAGCTGCTAGCATACCTTTACACCAACCGGGTAGTTGATGTTTGAAACCATATCCCAGACAATGGCAGCCTGGGTGATTGCGGTAGGGTCGGTTTTTGTCTCACCGGAATCCACCACGGATGTCCTTTTCACTAATCCAGCTTTAAGCCTCGAAGACAACTGGATAACTCTCACTGTAGGGCTGTCCGACTGGTTGTCAGAAGATATGAACCGTATACTTGAATCGGGTCAGACCCTTACGATTCAGTTCGATCTCGATCTCTATCAGGCAACCGATCCCACTCCACGCCATGAGTATTCTTTCAACCACGCAATCACCATGGATCTTATCGATCAGACTTATCATGTGGATTGCAGTGAACTGGAACTTGCCTATCAGACCAACCGTCGTGATGAGATGCGCCGTTTTGCCGGATCACTTCATTCCTTTCATCTGCTCGACCTGGAGGAAATGCAGGGGGATACAACCTTCTTTTTCCGTCTCACCGCACGGCTGGAAAATATCGACCTGCCGGGGCTGGTGAAGAATCCGGAAATGATGCGCTTCTGGAAAGGCACGAGCCCCCAACTTGAATCTCCCCGTTTCAAGCGCTTGGATTTCCTCTTATGAAGTACCGTCTGCCTTCACTACGGATTCAGATTCTACTGTTAGTCCTGGTACTCATGGCAATTGCACTGCTGTTCATCCGCAGTTTTTTCATCTACAGTTTCCACAGTTTTCAGGAAGAACTGCACACAGATCAACTCAAGGAATCGGTCACCACACTTTATCATGATGTTAAACAGATACTGCCGCAGGAGCAGCAGGAGGTCTTTCGTGATTCTGTCAGAACAATCCTGCGTGATATTGAGCAGATTAATCTGACCGGATCATTTTTCGTCGATGATATGTCACTCTATTCCACATTTATTTTCGTTTTCCTCTTACTGGTCGTACTGGCTATTTTCATCTTCTCCAGCAGCCTGATCTTAAGGCCATTACGACGGCTTCAGGAAGGAACCCGTGAACTGGCAAAGGGAAATTTCGATGTCGTTGTACCGGAAACCCGGGTATCACAGATCAACGATCTGGTTGTCTCGTTCAACCAGATGACCCGGGACCTGATGGAAACACACCGCCGTCTGGTACAGATTGAACGTGATACGCTCTGGCGGGAACTTGCACGTATCATGGCGCATGAAATTAAGAATCCGTTAACGCCTATCCGCCTGGCAGCGGAGCGTCTTGAACTGCAATATGAAAAACGTGATACACCCTTTGACCAGATTTTCAATGATTCGATCTGTGTGATACAGGAAGAGGTTGAAAGCCTGAAGCAACTTGTGGATCGTTTCCGTGACTTTGCCCACATGCCTCTGCCACAGTTTGAGGTTTTTGATCTGGAAGAACTGTTGAGAGATGTAATCCGTTCATGCAGTGATCGGGCTGATATCAGTCTGGCATTCACCGGTGACTTCAAGCAGTTTAATGGTGATCGCGTACAGTGGCGGGAAGTCTTTGCAAAC
The DNA here is from genome assembly GCA_964501185.1 of uncultured Bacteroidia bacterium. Taxonomy (GTDB): domain Bacteria; phylum CAIWAD01; class CAIWAD01; order BS150m-G50; family BS150m-G50; genus BS150m-G50. The sequence continues at coordinate 62,752 of CAZCRT010000017.1, read as the reverse complement.
CTGCTGGAAAATGCTATCCAGATTTCAGAACAGAAAGCCTGTATCACAATTACCGGTCAGCATGAAGCAGATATCTATCAGATACAGATTGCTGACTCAGGACCAGGTATTGATCCTGAATTTCTGGAGAAGGTATTCAGCCCTTACTTCACCAGACGTCAACATGGAACCGGGCTGGGGCTGGCAGTAGTTCGACGCATAATACAGATGCATAATGGAGAAATCACCGCTACCAGTCCACCTGGTGAAGGTGCAACTTTTTCTATCAGGGTTCAGACAGGCGTGACCGCTACTTCAGACCCGGTAAAGCTGGAGAATGAGCAATGAGAATTATGATTATTGACGATGAGAAAAATATTCGTCACACACTGCAGGGTATCCTCGAGGATGAGAACTATGAAGTGGTAACGGCTGCCAGTGGCGAAGAGGGGCTGGAACTGCTGCAACAGGAGCCCTGCGACCTGCTCTTTCTGGATGTAAAGCTACCGGGTATCGACGGTCTTGAGGTTCTTAAGCGTGTTCAGCAGCAGCACACCACTACTGCGGTGATTATGATCTCAGGTCACAGTGATATCCGCACTGCAGTACAGGCAGTCAGAACCGGTGCTGTGGACTTTCTGGAAAAACCACTGACACTTTCACGGATAAGCATCTCGGCCAGGAATATCTCAGAGCGACTACGGCTGAACCGACGCAACAACCAGCAGGTTGAAGATCAACAGGATCGCTATCGTATGATTGGTGAATCAGCATCATTTCAGGAGCTGCAGACAACTCTGACAAGGGTCAGCCAGACCGATACAAAAGTCCTCATTCGTGGGGAGAGCGGTACAGGCAAGGAGCTGGTGGCATTCGCAATTCATCATCGCAGTCCTCGTCATGATCACCCCTTCATTCGCTTCAACTCCGCCGCGATACCTAACGAGCTGGTAGAAAGTGAACTTTTTGGATACGAAAAAGGAGCTTTCACTGGAGCAGGTGCACGGAAGGCCGGTAAAATCGAGGCTGCGCAGGGTGGCACACTTTTTCTCGATGAGATCGGTGATATGAACCTGACCGCACAGGCAAAAGTTTTACGGGTTCTTCAGGAGGGTGTCTTCGAACGTGTCGGTGGTAACAAACCGATAGAGGTTGATGTCAGAGTTTTAGCTGCTACCAACAAAAATCTTGAGGAGATGATTGCCAGGGGTGAGTTTCGGGAGGATCTGTTCTATCGCCTCAATGTTTTCCCACTTGTCGTACCGCCGTTACGGGAACGCCGGGAGGACATAGACGCATTGATTCGCTGGTATAACGGTTACTTCTCACGGGAGATGCAAACCACACCACTGGAATTCTCTCCGGAAGCCAGCGAACTGATGCGGCAGCATCCGTTCCCGGGGAATGTACGTGAACTGCGTAACCTGGTGGAGAGGCTTTTTATCCTGGCGGCTGACGGTAAGGTCTCAACCAGTCTGCTCGCTTCACAATTGACCGGTGGTGTAAAACCAGCTATCCCGAATTCGCTGCAGAGTACCATGTCCTACACTGAAGCACGACGTCGTTTCGAAGTTTATTACCTCGAGTTGCAACTGGATAAATTCGATGGCAACATCAGCCGTGTTGCCCGGGAACTGGGTCTGCAACAACCAAATCTATCCCGCAAGCTCAAGGAGCTGGGCATTCGAAGTCATTAATGCAACTGAGATGCAGTCACATCTGGTGTGCCATTAACGACAGTGCTTTTGTTTTTCTCCTGCAAATGCTATTATTCTCCCAACTGACAGGCAATACCTGATTGCTGTCTCACTTCATCGACTCAGCAATTCTGTGACACAAGCACAGTCAATGAATTTGTAAGCAAACCCGGGAGAAAGATGACGTTGCATCGCAAGCCTTCACCTGAAGCTGGTTTTGATGAGAACTTTGTCAACCGGGTGTATCATAATGATTGTCGCCGGCTTCTACCACTGGTTCCGGATAACAGTGTCGATCTGATTCTCACCGACCCACCCTACAAGGATTATCAATCCAATCGTCCGGTGGCCCGTCCCAAAGTGAAGAAAGTCAGCGCTACTACTTTCGACATAGTTGAGTTCATCAGCCAGTCAACCCGCCTGTTGAAACCGGGGGCGCACTTTTATTGCTGGTGTGATCATCGCACCTTCCCGGAACTGGTTGCGACTATTACTGCCAATAATACTACCCTTTCAACAGAGGAACAGCTTCGTTACAAAAACTGCCTGGTCTGGGTCAAAAACAACCATGGTAGCGGGGATTTGAAGGGTGACTGGGCACCACAACACGAATTCATCCTCTTCGCAGTCAAAGGCAAGGGCAATCCGCTGCGGGGGAAAAGGCAACCGAATGTTCTCTATCAGCGGAACATGGATGGAAACATCCAGTTCTACCAGCGCACCTTCAACTATCGTCACCAGCATGGTACAACCAAACCGCAGGAAATCCTGACCCGGTTGATCGAAGCCTCGTCTGCACCCGGTGATCTGGTTCTTGACCCCTATGCCGGTACACTTTCTGCTGCAGTGGCAGCACGGAATCTTAACCGTAATTATCTGATGATTGAACTCGAAAAGGAGCATCTGGAGAACAATATACAGCGGCTCTCAGAACCTGCCGTGATATGAGACGGGACAGATGAAATGAAAATGCCAACAGTGGAGGTTATGATGCGTTCAATTAAAATTCTCCGATTGATTCTGATCCTGATACTCACTGGTGTGACTGCAGGCACTGGCCTGGCCAGCTCACAGGAGATACTACCGGAAGATCTCCAGCCACCGCCTCCTGAACACCTGCAGATCATTACTACGCTGGACGGGTCCCGTACTTTTGGCCGTATTGTATCACACGATGGAGAATCCATTCAATTCGCCACTGAAATGGGGGAATTGACCATCCCGCTTCAGCGGATATGTTCCATTGATCTGGTTCCTGAGACAGCTCTGCGTGACGGTAAATACTGGTTTCCCAATCCGAATGTATCACGCCTCTATTTCGCACCAACCGGTCGCATGCTGCCACAGGGAGAGTGGTATTTTGCTGATTACTATTTTTTCTTTCCTACCGTAGTTTATGGTGTGACTGATCGCTTTACCCTGGGTGGTGGATTCTCACTGTTCCCCGGTGTTGCCCCTGGTAAACAGTGGTGGTATGTGACTCCAAAAATGGGTATCACCAGCAGTGATAAATTCAACAGCGCTGTCGGCGTTATCCTGATAGGCATACCGGATTGGGATGATGACACAGATGGGTCATCAGCTGACCCGAGCCTCCTGGGAGTCCTTTATGGAGTAGGGACATTGGGCGGTCCTGATGCAAGCATGACATTTGGATTAGGATACGGTTTTGTCGATGATGAGCTGGCTGATCATCCTACAGTGATGATTGGCGGAGAAAAACGCGCCTGGCGACGAATTGCATTTGTTTCAGAAAACTGGTGGATGCCGGAAATGGACTTCCCACTCGTATCGTATGGGTTAAGGTTCTTCGGTGAAAAGTTAAGTGTCGACTTCGCCTTTTTTAACAACATGGGAGATCTGATCTTTCCGGGATTCCCATACATCGATTTCACCGTCAAGTTCTAGGAAACCTGGGGAATGGGACTTATATACTTGACTCCCTACTTATTGTAGAATTGGGGATAATAACAACGTGTGGAGGATATAAATGACAGAGTTGAAAGTCTTAATTGATGCAATACGGTCTGGTGATAGAGTGGCAATAAATGAAGCTTCGCTAGGCAGAGTTTACCAACATATTCTTGCAGATGGGAGTAACAGTTTTGCTATTCTAACCGCTTTTCGTGGCGGTTTTAGTAAGAAGGAGAATCTTGCTAGAAACAAGGCTTTGCAGGTTAAAGTGAGAAACCTTGGTCTTGGTTTTTTCAAAGTGCGTGGGTATTGGCTTGAATGCCAAGACCCATCTGTAGACTATAAGGACTGTCCAGATGACCAGAAAGTACCGGTTGTTGAGGAAAGTCTTTTTATTCCAAACATATCATTCAAAGATGCAGTGCGATTGGCACAGGACTATAAACAAGATGGGTTTATCTACCAAGGTTCTGATACCAAGAACAAGGTCTGTTTGATAAACAAATCTGGTAAGATTTTGAGTACACTGGGAAAGTTCTCCCCCAACAAAATTGCCCAAGCCTATACACAGATAAAGGGTAAATCTTTTGTATTTGAAGGATTCGAGTACACGCCAAATGGTCAACTGGAAAGTTTGGCATTTGAAGCAATCATGAAAAGCAAAGACAGTCAGGGGAGTTAACTATATAATTCCCTGGGGAATTTCTATCGTACTGTTTGTACAACACTTACACTACCATAGGGTCGGACCCCATTTTGTTATTGTTATTCCAGTAGTTACATCACACAACAGGGTGCAAATGCCCCTTATACCTCCTTTTTCAGGGTGAAGAACAGGCCCTAAGGAAAACTTTGTTTATAGCACTTTACAATCATCACTTCAAACGTTGATATACTGATACTCGCAATCAGTTAATGAGTCGTCGAGTGTTATCTCCCGTCTTCACCTTGCATCTATCTATACGATCTGGAGTCCCCTATGTTTGTCATTCGTCTCCTTGTTACCATGTTTCTAACATTGTCAACAACCATTGCCCTGGCACAACCATACCTCGGTGTGGGGCATGCATGGTCGGATGACCCGGCAGGGATTAGACTGACCAGAATCGTACCCCGCTCCCCCGCCATGATAGGTGGTTTGAAAAGCGGTGATATCATTATCGCCATCAATAGCGATACGCTCAAAGCTGCCAGCGATCTGGGACGACTGCTGGACAGGCATCATCCGGGAAAACGTGTTACATTGCTCATCCACCGCAGTGGTGAAAATGAACTGCTGCCACTGATCCTTGGCAACCGCGATGACTACACCAGTATCATGCGCCAGGGTGAACGTGCCACATTTCCAGACAGCACAACGATACTCTTCCCCGACCTGAAAGCTGATCAGGTAGAGCAGATGATCGTGAACACTGTCAACGAATTCCGACTTCAGCCAGCCTACGAGCGCCTGCGCAGGGCTTTTCAAATTGAAATGGAGACCTACCAGGGATTCCATACTCTGGAAGCTACAGCAGCAGTACTGCTGGAACCACGCCGTGTTGGAGCAATCGGACAAAAGCTGTTAAAGGATAGTGGAGGCATTGCCGGACAGACTGCGTCCACAGTTTTTGCAGGCATGTTCAATTGCCTGAACGCGACCGCAACAGATGACAGGTTTCCTTCCGGAGATAGTCTGCATGACCTGATAGAGCTGCTGCAGCAAACAAACCGTGCTATTGAAGTGGCATTTGCTGACCTGACCGCAGCTGAAACCGGCGCACTGGCAAACTGGTTTGATCCACTGCTGGAGAGTTTCATCACAACTTTCTACCTGCACTGGGAAGATGACCTGGAACTGGTAACAGGATTTGAGTCACTGATCGCATCAACACATCGCATCAACTACGATGCCCTGGCACAGGCTGCTCAACTGCTGTCAAAGATTGATAACCCGGCCGGTCTGGAGTTGCTGGAGCAGGAGCTGCGACAGAACTATGCTTCCAGACAGGTTGCGGGTGGTATCCTGCTGGACACTCTGGTTACAGTTGCTGAAGATGCAGACGGTAATCCTCTGTCAGCACGCCTGCTGATCGCTGATGATAGTGACCAGATACATTCAACGACAACCGCGCTGTTGCTCGACCTCGGTGGAAACGACCTCTATCTGAACAACGCCGGCGGGACACCCTTTACTATCTCAAATGGTGATCAGCATCATTTTCGACAGGGACGAGTGGGAATCTGTATCGATTTTTCCGGTGATGACCGCTACTTCTGCAATGGAAGGGCAAGCATGGGGAGCGGTCTGGCTGGTACAGGTTTACTGCTGGATCTGTCTGGGAATGATACCTACTCCGGCGCCCGCCTGGCTCAGGGAAGCGCTTTTGCCGGGGTCGGTCTGCTGCACGACTACAGTGGAGATGATATTTACCTCGGCCAGGAGGCGGTGCAGGGAACAGCATTCTTCGGTAGTGGATTACTCCGGGATGACAATGGTAACGATGATTACTCTGCAGCCCTATACTCACAGGGGTGTGGCGGTGCCAGAGGCTGTGGTCTGCTGCTGGATATCACCGGTGATGATCACTACCTGGCTTCCCATAAACATCCCAACGGTTACGGTAACGAAGCCACCTGGTCCGGATGGTCACAGGGAGTTGGAGTCGGGTTCCGGCAGCTGGCCGCAGGTGGCCTGGGTATGCTCTGCGACCGCGCCGGTGATGATGAGTATATTGCCGGTAATTTTTCGCAGGGTTGCGGGTACTTCTTCGGTTTCGGCCTTTTTTATGACGGTAGAGGAAATGACCGGGTGACAGGTAACCGTTACTGTCAGGCGGCGTTGGCCCACCAGGCTGCTTCCTGCTTCTTTGATGAAGAGGGGAATGACAGCTATTTCGGGCAGGAAGCGACCAATCAGGGTGGAACCTGGGATGTAGGTGCCGCACTTTTTCTCGACCGTTCGGGGAATGACAGATATCAGGGTGGCTCACTATCGCAGGGTGGCTGCGCACAGAACGCAATGGCTGTTTTCTGTGATCTGGAAGGTGAAGACAGTTACGGTGCTGGCAATGCATCACAGGGAGCCGGTGGTGGCAACAACTACAATGATGGCCGGGGAGCGCTCAGCCTGGGACTTTTCTTTGACCTCGGTGGTGCGGATGACAGTTATGCCGACAGCACACGCGGCAATAACCGGCAGTTTCTGACGGACGAAGATGATGATCCGACCAGTGGCGAGGGGGTTTTTCAGGACCGGTAAAGGGTAGTGTTCAGCTTTCTCCATCGATGGCAATAAAAAGGGCAGCACTGATGTTTCAGTACCGCCCTTTTTTGTTCTATTCCGCCTGTCAGCTACTTTAACAGAAGCATTCTCCTCGTCTCAGTGAACTCACCTGCTGTCAACCGGTACAGGTAGACGCCGCTGGCAAGATCACTGCCATCGAACACAATCTCCATTTGACCGGCCGTCTGCTGTGGATAATGATCGGCGAAAATCTGTCGGCCCATCAGATCATATACCTGCAGGCTGACATCAGCCGGCTGCGGCAGTGTACAACGAATAGTGGTCACAGGATTGAAAGGATTGGGATAGTTCGCTGATACAGTGAAAGAGCCCGGGGCCTCCAGATTATTGATACCCTGAAATCCCTGTCCATCGTAAACGATAATATCATCCAGATACCAGCCTTCCGCTTCCGACTCTCCATCAGACTGGAAGGCAAAACGGACCACTACATCAATTGTCTCATCCAACACGAGCGGCACTTCGTAATGCTGCCAGCTCCCGTCAGCAGTGATGTCTGCCAGGTCCACCCAGCCACCGCTGTTCTGATGCACCATCCGCAGAGTGACCGCGTCCCCTTCTGCCAGATCCAGCCAGCTGTTGAAGGAGAGAACATAGTCCGGATTGGCATTTTCGAGTACAAGAGTGATCCAGCTGGATTGCCAGGGCTCATACAGATGGGTCTCTTCATCACCGAGATAGAAACTGTTGACGGTAGTCGTGCTGCGATTTTCACTTCGGTGCCAGAGGGTCATGACATCTTCAAACATCATGTTCTCCATCACACCTTCACCCTCATTGAGTATCTTCACATCAGCTACAGGAATAATCAGCTGCAATACACGATCGGGATAACTGTCGCAATGCAGCGTCACATCCACTACAGGGAAAGAATCAACCGGTAGATCCGGATCAATGGTCACACTCAGCGATGTGCTGGAGGTGGTTTCCACGCCTGCCGGCACATTGTTAAACTGTATTACACCACCGGAATTGCAGACCAGTTGCTGCTCATCTACCGGAGCAAATGTCATGGTTACATCGCTGTAGTCCACTTCGAAAGTATTGGTCAGTGTAAACTCAATTTCTGCGGTCTCACCGGGATCGATCTGACCGTTGCCATTTGAATCGCCGGTCAATTCACGCGAGTGGAATTGCAGGTCCAGGCCATGAACCAGCAGAGTGTAACTGTCCTCGAAAACCCTGCCGTTGTTAGATTCAAGATGAACCTGCAGTTCAACTTCATGGTTTATGGGGCAATCTGCAGAGATATCGACAACAACAGCATTGTCACACATACGCCAGTTATTTTCAGGAATATCATCGCAGCTGAAACTGTTTTCCATCAGGCTGATATAGGGATCATCCGTTTCGACCCAGCCACTGATTGACTGAGCTTCATCACCACCCTGATTCATGATTGTCAGCCAGACATCCACCTCTTCCCCGGGATTCAAGTAGTTGTCACTGTTGCCGGTGCCGGCGTCGTCCAGCCAGCAATCACTCCAGGCCAGTACGGGGGCGCCGGCCATCCTGGTGAAGGTCAGAACTATCGGATCATATCCATCCGGCTGGAGGGTAACAGTGAAGTGGAAAACTTCTCCATCTTCAACATCAGCGTCACAGTTAAAAACGAAAGACTCAGGCAGGAGGACATCACCCTGATTGAGAGGAGAAAACTCAAACTCATTCACAATCAATTCACCGGGCCCTTCCAGTTCCATAACCGCATTGCCCGCTGGCAGTGTTCCCATCCGGTTGTAAACCCGCAGGCGCATCTCAATCGTTTCACCCGGGTTAATCACCTGATCATTGTCCCCGTTGCTGGGGCCGGAATTATCGTCATCGATAATTACACGATTCAAACTGACCGATTCGGGCGGGAAGTACTGCGGCGCCAGTGTATAGCTGCCAAAACCACAGTTGGATTCATAGGCGATACGGAAAAACCCTTCCTCGCCCCAACTGCTACCCCAGCTGTTCTTGACGATCCAGCACTGATTTGTATTGTCAAAACCTATCAGCTCTACCAGGTGTCCACCCGTGAGTGGCCCATAAGTATGCTGATAGATGCCATCTGTATAAGAATTGAAATCGGAGTAGACCCAGAAGACTGTACAGAGCGGTCCATATTCAACCAGTGCCTCATTGATCGCTGCCACATCTACCCAGTCAGCAGTAATCTCATGGAAATCACCGAGGTAAAGCAGTTGCTCCTCAGCCTCGTCACAGGCACCGGAGCAGGGAATACTATGGCTGGCCTCATAAGGAAAGCAACTCTCCAGTGGTACACCGTAATCACGGATGAAATTGAAAACATCGTATCCCCATCCCCCGTTACAGGACGATCCATAACCAACGTCATCGCAACAGGACAGAACAAACTGTTCTGAAAGGTCAAGCTCAGTATCCGGCTGGTTCAGGGCGAGCAGGACACTGCTCTCAAAAGCTCCCAGGCTGCCAAAATCCCAGCAGGAACCGCACTGCCCCTGATTACGCACACCTGTTACCCAGTCGTGACCGTCGTAGTCGTTCCAGTTAAGGTTGAAACGGTGATTGCTGCTGTTGTAATTGGAACGCTCTTCATCCCAGTGATCGACCGGGATATCAGCCCCCAGCATACCCAGCCGTTCCTCTTCCGGTAGATCAAAAATGGGATTATGACCGGCATTCCATTGCAGACCGGCTTCAGCTATCGCAGCCTGTATAGCAGCGAGCTCAGCATCGCGATCATTAGCAGAAACAGTTGCCGCAAGCGCAAATAGCAGCATTAACGGGAGAATGATTCTCTTCATGAGTAGGCTCCTTCAATGGTTTCCCTTATCCTGTCAGGTCTCAAGCACCGGGAATCAGAAACAGTGATCTGACAGTGGGATATTTGTAATTCAAAATATTTTCAGACAAAAAGCAGGTGTAACCCTGACGATTTCTATCGCTGATCACTCACCTGCAAATATAGTGCCCTTCTGGAGAAGCAGATCTTCCAGCAGGCAAAACTTCACCTATCAGGCTCCAACCTGTTGAAACCCTCAATAGAAGTATCAATAAGTTTAGAATAACCGGGGATCAGTTGCAACAAATGAGATTGAGGTTGCCAGATACGGTTGCTTCTCACAAATGGGGAAAAACTGTATGAATTTTCTAACAGATCAATTCACCGTTTACCGGACAATAATAACTTTCGAAGGGAAAACTGCGTGCGCGTAACATCATATATCACTTCGTCCAGTCTCTTTCAGGCCCCGGGGTGGGCACCCTGCTACTGATTTTCCGGACGCGCCAGCACTTCCTGGATAGCTTTTTTCAGCTCCGTCAGGTCAAAGGACTTTATCACATAGGCGTCTGCCAGCCAGCTGGAGAAATCGCTCTTGTAATGCGAATAAGCGCTATTGATGACAATTGGAATCGTATTGAATTCCCCGACAATCCGGGACATTGCATCCAGTCCGTTCATACCCGGCATACGGATATCCATTACCACTGCATCCGGTTTCAATTCCCGGACTTTGTTGATCGCCTCCTGGCCACTCTCTGCAAGATGGACTTCGTAACCCTCATCGCTAAACTCTTCTTCATACAGGAGTCGGATATTCTCATCATCATCAACAAACAGAATTCGCTTCATAAGTCACCTCCGCTTCGCTTCGGTAGCTGGAATTTTACTTCTGCCCCACCCCCGGGTTTGTTATCCAGACTGATAGCCCCATGGTGGTTATCGATAATCTCCCGGGTGATAGTCAGTCCCAGACCGGTACCTGTCGCCTTGGTCGAAAAGAACGATTCGAACGGCATCTCCGGATTGCTGATATCAATCCCCGGGCCAGTGTCAGTAATGGAAAAATAGTAATTATCACGATCAACTGCTACCTGCAATGTGATACAACCGTCGCTACCGATTGCCTCTATGGAATTGCGGATCAGGTTGATCAGCACCTGCTCCAGTTGCCCTCTGTCAGCAGTTATCTCATCAACACCCGGCGTGATCTCTATATCCAGTGTTATCTTAACCCGTGCCAGCACATCATGAAAAAGCTCCTGACAATGATCGAGAAGGTCCCTCAGTTTAAAAGATGCCGGTTGTGTCTGGTGCAGATTTGAAAAATACAGAACGCTGTAGAGTGTGTTTTCAAGCCGCCGCACTTCATCGACAACAATGGTTGCATAACGGTGAAGCTTGTCCTCAGGTTCAATTGCATCCCTGAGTTTGAGCGCAAATCCGCCGATAGAAACCAGCGGGTTTTTTATCTCATGCGCAATACGGGTAGCAACCTTACCCATTGCAGCCAGTTTCTCAGCGAACAGCAGCTTCTGACTGCTTTCCCTGTACTTCTGGTAGAGTTCCTCCAGATTCTGAATCTTGACCTGCAGCTCACCTATCAGTTCGAACCGCTCCATTGTGAGAGCCAGGTTCTGACCACAGATACCCAGAGCTTCAATATCCTCCCCCTGCGGCATTCGTCCGGTAATAAAATTATCTACTACCAGCGCTCCCCGCCATTTGGGTTTGTGGTTGCTGTAGGAAATTATCGGTGTAATCCAGCAGGTACCCGCACCGAGGCTCTTCAGCAGCTGATGGTCCTCAGAAGCTGTTACCTGATCATACTGCAATCTGCCGTACCGGTTATGCTGAAACGACTGGTAGATTTCAGAATCACGGGTTTCCAGTTGAATGGAGATGTCCTGCGCCAGATTGTTGATAGTGGTATCGCGTTCGGCTGATATCACCTGATAGGAATGAAGTATCGACTGCAGATCCATATCCCGCTCATTGAGATTCCCCCAGATCTGATCGGCTTCATCACGGGTGGCAGGGCCTACTGCTGTCCTGCCGGTGAGTAATCTCGTCTCCTCGTCGTACAGCAGCAGGAATGCTCGATTGAACCCGAGCCCCTGTCCAAAGGTTACACCTGTCAATATTATGTGATACACATGATCAAGGTCACGACTCTCGAGCAGAACACTGCTTATCTCGTGCAGAATGGACAACTCCCGTACACGCCGCCGCAGCTTATCCTCCATCAGACGACGTTCTTCCGACTCATACTGGTCTTCCAGCAATTCACCGGTCTCAGGATTGACAGATCCGGCAAGTTGCTCAAACTGTAACAAGTAAAGCGGGTCAGATTCTGTTTTCAGATGGGTGATGGTGATGCGGTGTGTTCCCAGGCAGCGTGCCAGAAATGTTTCGCTATCAGGAGATTCCCGTAGAGCACTGCAGACAAATTCTCGGAAAACCCGCAGTTTCACTTTGTCAACACAGAACCCCCCCAGGGCTTCCAGCAGCGGTACTTCCTCAACCTGCTCCAGAGTACACATCTCCAGAAACAGGTGATTACTGAATCTGAGAACCAGATTGCTGTCGATAACTGCTACCGGGTTGTGTACCCGGTTGAAGTAGTCACGACAGTCTATTTGAAAAGTGTCCACGATATCAATCCTTCAGGTTCTTTGGGCAAAACTGCGAATTGAAAATTCACAAGAACTGATTGGCAGGTCTACTCCTCTTGTACTTCATACAAGTTATAAAAAAAAGTGTCGCAACAAACGTTTCACGAGTATGGAATTTACAGGAAGGGGCTATAATTATTCTGCTCTAACCGGCTAAAACAGCTGCGTGTCAGTAATCATTACTTTTCAGCGTTAAATGACAGGGTCCTGATCCCCCTGTCAGACAGGGTTCCACGCAGTGTTATACCCTCAAGACGGGCTTTCAAAGCCACTTCAGAATTTGAATCAAGTGAATGATTGTCTGTTGAGCCATAGTACTTTTTAGGGTTTTTCTTGCCGAACTGCGTCAGTTTGGCTAATATTCAGAGGTAATAAAGCACTGTGTTGGAGAGAGTGCAGTTTTACAAATGTATCCAACTATACAATCCACTCACAGGAAAGGAAGCTCGCTACTTAAGTGAACAGTGAGCTGATAGCGCATACTTGTGAATGGTGAGGGTGATTCAGGAGATATGGACACTTGCAAGGTTCCGGGAGGACTTCCATGAAACACAGAGGCCGACAATTTATCACTGCGATATTACTGATCATCGGTTTTTCATCACCAGCCCTGGCAGTATTTCTCGAGGCTGATAGTCTCTATTTTTATGGTAGTGATGGACGAACCGACAACTCAATTCAATCCGGTGAAACTGTCAATGTTGTGATGCATGTCGTCTCCGGAACCCCCACCGGGGTCAACGGAATATCGATAGGAACCTTCACCGATTCTCCCCCGGCCAGTGGTGATGCAAACAACTCCTATGACCGCACCAGTACTGTCAGCGGATTCAATTTCTCAAGTGGTGATTCCACTGTTACTTTTGCTTTCACCGCCCCTTCGACCTGGGGTGCCGGTGACTCCACCATTACTGTTTACTGTCAGCTTGATCCGGCTCTCGGATTCAATCGCTACCGTGACTACGAAACCTTCACCGATGCCTACGGCGCCTACGACTTTTTCACCACCCCGCAGAGCAGCGGTCTGGGGTTTGTCTGGGGTGTCTGTGAGCTGGATAGCACTACCCCTGTTCTGGTCGCTGGTGACGGCAACACAGAAGCTACCGCTTTAAATACGGTCCGTCTGGTTTTCAATGAATCCGTCCAGGAGGTCACCGGAGATTGCGGCGCTAATTTCAAAGCTACCGGTGATGGTATCGGCACGCAGATCTGGGGTACAAGCATGACAGGCAGCGGCACTGACTGGACCCTTACTCTCGCCAGCGACCTGCCTGACCGGGACTGGAGCGGCTCTATTGTCTATGACCAGAACGCCAGCGGCAATCAACTGGAAGACCTCTCCAGTAATGAAATGGCTGATGAAGAAACACTCGCGCTTACTACTGAAGCGATTGCTCCCGACACACCGACCATGAATTCCCCGATTGCGACCTCCAAATTTCTGAGCGGTGTTGTTGCCTGGACAGCTACAGCAGACAATGGCACCACCGACCCCTCCATAGCCGGTGTAAGGCTGCAGGGATCAACCAACAATGTAGACTGGAACGATATCGGCACTGAGGACACCAATACAGATAATACGTCCTACAGCGGTACATACACTCTGGGGACCGAGTATGGGTACTATCGTATCAAGATTCGTGACGACCAGGGTAATGTAGCATACAGCCCTTCCCGCGGAAATTACCAGGGTGCACATCATCTGGCATTTACAACCAGTGAAGTTAACGAACCTGTTAACACCTACGAGGACGAAGTAGGTGTTTCAGTTCACGACGCTTACGGCAATCCTGAAAGCGGTGAGGATCGCACCATCAATCTGTCACAGACAAGTGGTACAGGCGATGGCACCTTCCGTGAGACACCTGTTGGGGATAATGTCACCTATGTCTCCATGACCACTGCTGATACATCAGCTACATTCTACTACGCCTGTTCGCAGACAGGTAGCAAGACCATTCTGGTATACGCCAATCTGCTGACCTCCGCCACACAGAACGCTACCATCATCGCTGAGGATCCCTCACAGATTCTGGTGAAACTCCCGGGGCAGACTTTCTTCAATGGATCCGGAATGACCGGGACACCGTCCACACAGACCGCCGGGGCTTCATTCAATATTCAGCTCTATGTAGTTGACGATAATCTTTATCTCGTTGAAAACGAAGACGGCAGTCGTGACATTGACTTTGCCAGTACTGCCGGAAACGCACCGGATGGCACTCAACCAACCATAGACGGGGTTACCAGCGGCAGCTGGGCAGATCGCAGCGTTTCCTTTACCGATGGGATCAGCGCAGACGTAGCTGTTGTTTTCTACAATGCTGCCAGCGCAACCATCACCGGTTCTGATAATTCCGGCACACCAACACTTACCGGTGTAGCTTCCACCAGTCTGACAACCAGCCATGCTGCGGCAGACCATTATGTTTTCTCACTCGCTTCAGGCCCTTCTGAAAGCGGTGTTGCCTGGACCGGCACCAATACTCTGACTATCCAGGATGAGTACCTTAATACTGCCACCAGTTTTGATGCTTCTGCAAACAACACTACTGTTGCTTCCTCAGGAGGAACAATCACCGGTCTCGGCTCAGGTGATGATGATACACTGGATCAGGCTGGCGATTTCTCCAGTGGTGTGTGTGACCTGACATCACAGGGAATCATACTGACCGCTTCTGCCGACACCTATACGATTTCCTGCAGCTTCCAGTATTCACTACCGGAAAACAGCAGCAGTACAACCGGGACCAAAGTGATTTCGGTCAATGCTCCTACCCTTTCCAATCCCAACCACGCTGATGATGAGCATATCCGCCTGACAGGTACTCAGGATATGACGGTTCAAGCTGATGTCAGCAGTGGAGAAAACGGTGAAGTACTGCAGATTCACTGGGCCTGGGATAATGATGGTTCATTGACAAGTGGTTATGCTGTTGAGGATTCCGCAGCGGTAGCAGTAATCAGTGATCAGGTTACCAAGTACCTCAACTCAACTACACTCAGCGATGGCCAGACCTACGATTATATGTTCTGGTGGGTCTCCGGTGAGGATTCTCAGAGCAACCCGGTTGAGGGAACTCCCATCGCTGCTACCCGTGCCCGTATGCTGGTTAATCCGACTCTATCTGTTATAGGAACAGATGTGGGGCAGATGATGTTGCCCGGTTATACTCATTGCGAACTGGTCTCAATCACTCTTGCAGCAGAGATGGTTGGTGCGACTATCACTATCAGCAGCCTTGATTTCACCAAGACTTCAAGCTCCAGTGCAACCTCTGCTGACATTTCAAAATTCCAACTGTGGCACGATGTCAATGATAACGGTTCATGGGACAGTGGTACTGATATACAGATAGGTCTGGATCAGGTAGGCACCGTCAATCCAAGTTTCAGCGCAATCAACTTCGCTACTACTAATGGAACCTGGGAGAAGTTGCTGTTGACGGTTGATATCTCTACCGGAGCGGAAATGTCTCACACTCTCGGTATGGAAATATCACAGTCCAGTGATTTTCATCTGGCTCTCAGTGCTGATGACGTGAGCGGGACTTTCCCGATGCCATCAAGCCCAGGTGATCACTCGCTGCCGGTAAGCTTCACCAGCTTCGATATAATTGCTGATAACGGCAGCAACCTGCTCAACTGGGTTACGGAATCAGAGCAGAATAACGCTGGCTTTGCCGTCTGGCGTGCTGAAGTTGACGAACTAAACCTGTCGTCACCTCCTGCCATAGATCAGTTTACCCGTCTGGCTCACTTCGACCAGTATAGTGAACTGGTTGGTGCCGGTAATTCGGCTCAGCCAAATGATTACAGTTTCATCGATGATCAGATCGACCCGGGTGCTATCTACCATTATATTCTGGAAGCTATCGATCTGGATGGAAGCAGTGAATTCTATGAAAACTGGGTTGAGATTTTGTCACTTAGCATCCCGGAGGATTGGGAACTGTCACAGAACTATCCTAATCCCTTCAACCCCTCCACTACGATCAAGTTCAGCCTGCCTGAACCGGGAGCAGTGACATTGCATATATACAATATGCAGGGTGAGCGGGTACAGACATTACTCAATCGGGAATCGTTCAGCTGGGGGCACTATCAGGTAGTATGGGATGGCCGTAACCAGTATGGTGCTGCAGTTGCCAGTGGCGTGTATTTCTACCGTATGCAGGGTGATGGCTTCGTCAAGACACGCAAGATGACACTGATCAGGTAGGAGTAGGACTCACACAGAGGTACTGAGCAAGAAAGAGACACAGAGAAGAGATAGCTCTATAGATTGAAGGGACAGCTTTCGGCTGCCCCTTTTTCTATAGAATTGATAAATACATGGATTTGTCAGCTATCCAGGAAGTTTGAACGCCCCATATTCAACCATAGTCGTTTTCTCTGTGCCTTTTTTGTCTTCTCAGTGGCTCAAGTGTAAGTCTTTGTTGTTATACCTCGTTAAAGACCCGCTCCAGGCGAAAAACATCCGGGATAATAAGACGATTCCCTTCACGCTCAATCAGTCCCTCTTCCTGCAGCTTGCTGATAATCCGTGAGACGGTTTCCCTTGAGGTACCGGCAATGCTGGCCAGATCCAGTTGTCTGGGCAAATCCTCGATGATGTATTCGTGTTCTCTTTGCTCTACCCCCAACTCCATAGCCAGCAGAAAGAGAGTATTGGCCACCCGCTCACGCGCGTCCATCAATGATAGACGCTTGATCTGCGCATCGCTCTTGCGGAACCGGGCTGCCATCTCGCGAAGCAGCGACAATGACAGCGTGGGATATTTCTTCATGAAATATTGAAAACGATCACGACTGATGCTGAGTAGTTCCACATCATCCAGTGAAGTCACCGTGGCGCTACGGGTACCACCGTCGATAATTGACACTTCACCGAAAAACTGCCCCTGCCCCAGAATGGCCAGGATTACTTCCTCCCCCTGTTGGCTGATACGGGATATCTTAACCTTGCCTGAGCGTATCACGAAAAACAACAACCCGGTGTCGTCCTCGAAAATGATCAGGTTATTCTTCAGATACTTCCGCACCTTGAAGTACTCAGCCAGTTCCTGCAGTGCCTCGTCGCTCAAATGACGAAATATGCGTACACTCTTCAAAAATTCCGCATTCATGGCCACCTCGCGCTCATAAATTTAAGTGCCTGTCAGTCTTTCAGACTTCCTTCAGCTTCAGCCAGTTCATCATTCAGCGTTCGAACCCTTTCCTCAAGCGTAAGCCTGCGATTAATAATAATCATCCTTTGCTCCTCCAACAGACAACTACCACTCTTGAAGTTCCCGGGTTCAACGCGCACTCTGAGACCCATTTCAGCAGCGCGCTTTTTTAACTGGTCCAGTTCCAGCTGCAGCTTGCGTTCATGTTCTGTTTTTTCAGTCTTCCTGTGTCGGCTTATACTCATGTACACTCATCCTCAGAGATACTCAGTTCTCTCCTCATCCCGCAGAAGTTCGACAACCTTGCCGACATCCTGTACTTTGTTCCTGTCTGCCACCAATATGGCGTCACCTGTATCGATGACGACCACATCCTTCACTCCGACCAGTGCAATCAGCCGTTTATCACCCTGCACATAACTGCCAGTCGAGTTCACTGTGATTACTTCACCCTGAATAACATTATCATCTGTATCCTTCTGGCTGCGCAGGTATGCCTCCTGCCAGGTCCCTACATCACTCCAGGGAAAGTCTGCGTGTATCACGGCAACCTGGGTAGATTTTTCCAGAATTCCATGATCAACAGATACTGAAGGCGACCTGGGAAAGGCCTGCTGTAAAACCGAATTGAAATCAGGTGTATCAACTGCCTCCTGAATCTCCTCTATTACATCATGAACCTCCTCCAGATGCTTTCTCAGGTTCTCAACAAAGAAATCTGTGCGCCAGATAAAGATGCCGGCATTCCATAGAAAATCACCGCTCTCGAGAAACCGCTGAGCTGTAGCGAGATTAGGTTTTTCAGCGAAGGTCCTTACGCGCCTGCAACCGGGGTTGATCTCACCTGCGGTCTGGATATAGCCGTAACCGGTTTCCGGACGATCAGGTTCGACTCCTATTGTCACCAGAACATCCCTCTCGGTGGCTATCTGTGCTGCTTCAACAACGCAGGTGGTAAATGCTTTTTCATTGCCTATCAGATGGTCAGCAGGAAACACTGCCATTACACTTCCAGGACTTCTCTTTTGTATCACAGCTGCTGCCAGCCCTATACATGGCGCTGTATTACGTTGTACTGGCTCGTAGATGATATTGGCAGCTGGAATATCGCTGAACAGCCCCTGCAGGCGATCCGTATACTTCTGACTGGTTATAATGTAAATATCCTCGGGATCCGAAAGCCGACGAACCCTGTTCATGGTTTCTTCAATCAGGCTTAAACTTCCGGTCAATGATAGAAACTGCTTGGGGTTGTCGCGTCTGGACAGCGGCCAGAAACGCGCACCTATCCCTCCTGCCATTATAACAGATTTCAGACTACTCATTCTTCAAATCCTCTCCGTTCAGGCGTAATCCTTCCACCGTCCAGCGCGGTGCTACTTGAAATGTATCAGACACGAAAATATAGGGTTCTGCATATTGGAACGGCTTCACTCTACCAGCTGAGTAGGAGCCATTTCTGTCAGTGTCCAGATATAAGCGCATCATATAATCACCGGCTGGAACCTCTTCAAACTTGAAAACAGGTGTAGCCATATGCGTAGCCACAACTTCGCCATCCAATGTAAGCAGATCTACAGTGGATTGCTCAGTGTCCTCCAGCCCGAACACCTCACCCGCCAGTCCTCCCAGACTGTCATGACCACGCACAATAAAGCCCCGCTTGCGCAGGGTATCAGGAAACAGGTTTCCCGAAGCATCCATCAGGCTCATAGGATCAATCCTGACCCTGCAGCTGTCTCCCCAGCTCCATTCCCGTTCAAATTGTATCACAGCACCTTCAGCAAAAGGTGTAAATCCGGAAGCAGCCAGCGTGTCCGAATTGTTGAGAATAACCCTCACACCAGTCCTGTCTGCTAATTGTATCGATTCCCCGGCAGTAACTGTCACGTCGTTCCCCGGGGGAACATCCCTGCCACCAGGCGCCAGCTCCAGTGTTTCCGGAACCAGGCTGTCAACATACGCTGTCTGTTTAACAGTGATTTCTCGCAATGGATAGCGCCCCTCCATAATAACAGACACACTGTCAGATGAAAGCGGTTCCGGAAGTATCAACCAGGCCTGAGAGCTGTTAGCATAGAGTAGTTCGGCTGGATATCTGATCTGATCATACCTGTCCTGAAGTGTAATGGCTGTTGCACTCAATGAATCCGGGAAGTACCCCTGCAGTTGTATCACCCATTCATTAAGTTGACGGGCAGATCTGAACATGATAGTATCAGGATAAGAATACTGCAGATGCAGCAGTTGTAACTGTGATGTGTCAGGAACCTGAACACCCTGATGAGGAAGAGCGATCCGCTCACTGAACGGGTCCCATTGCCGGTCGTGATTCAAATCCTGGACGGCTACCAGTTCACGTCGTCCTTCAGGAAGATAGCGAAACTGACGCCGGGGTGCTGCTGCGGTAACCGGTAAAACGTGCAGCGGTGTCATCTCAGTGTGAATACTGTCCACCAGCCATAATTCAGCAGTTTCCCTGCCGGACAGACCGGTCACTCGCGCCCTGAGCTCACCCAGTTCCAGTTCTTCGGATGTGCTGAAAGCGAGCGCGAATGGCTCCTGCATCTCGTTACCAAGGTAATCACGTACTCCAGCACCCAGTGTCATAACCGTCGTACGGTCGATAGCAAAATCCTCATCATGTGTGATACGTACGGTTCGTCCCCGCCAACGCCACTTTACAGTCCCACCGAGTGGTGGCGAAAAGAAAGCGGCCTGCCTGACGGAAGCACGATCCATATACTTGTCGAACCTGAGAATCAGATCAGCATCACCAGCTACGCCCGTTGCTTCCAGAGGTGGATCGTGGTATAAGAGGACAGGGGGTATTGTATCACGTTCTCCACCATCCGGCACTCCCATGCGGGCGCAGCCGATAAGCAGGACGAGGGTGAGTAGAGCCAGATAAGTTTTCAAGGTGCGGGAAGGTGTTCGTTAAACCAGTTAATTGTATGCTGCAACCCCTCTGCCAGGGGGATTCCCGGTTTCCATTTCAGCAGCTCGTCAGCCTTTGTAATATCCGGGCGACGAATACGGGGATCATCCTGAGGCAGTTCACGCTGCACTATGCTGCTGGAACTGCCGGTAAGCTCCAGCACTTTCTCTGCCAGCTGCTTCACGGTGAATTCTCCCGGATTTCCCATATTTACAGGACCGATATGTTTATCGTTATCCATCATCAGTCGCAACCCACGGATCATATCATCAACATAGCAGAAAGAACGGGTCTGTTCACCACTGCCGAAGAGTGTGAGGTCGTGTCCCTGCAGAGCCTGAACGATGAAATTCGATACGACACGACCGTCGTTGGCAGCCATGCGGGGGCCATAGGTATTAAAGATGCGCACTACCCGAATATCCACACCACTCTGGCGATGGTAATCGAACATCAATGTTTCCGCGGCTCGTTTCCCTTCATCATAACAACTTCGAGGTCCGATCGGGTTGACATTGCCCCAGTACTCCTCTACCTGTGGGTGGACTTTGGGGTCACCATATACTTCCGAGGTGGAGGAAAACAGAATGCGGGCCTTCACCCTTTTAGCCAGTCCCAGCATGTTGATAGTGCCCATGACTGATGTCTTCAGCGTCTTCACCGGGTTAACCTGGTAGTTGATCGGGGAGGCGGGACAGGCGAGATGAAAGATGCGATCAACTTCTATATGCAGGGGGAAAGCGATATCGTGACGAATCAGCTCGAAACTGTTATTGCCCAGATGATGTGATACATTCTTCTTGTTGCCGGTGAAAAAGTTATCGACACAGATAACCTCATGGCCATCAGCCAGCAATGAATCCACCAGATGACTACCGATAAACCCGGCGCCACCGGTTACCAGATAACGCATGGCTTTTCCCCTTCCTCTATCACAACTTTTCTTACGGCCTGCCGATTGAGAAGTAGCTGAAACCGTGATCAGCCATTTTTTTCGGAGCATAGAGATTACGGCCGTCAAATACTACCGGTTCCTTTAACAATGTCTTCATGCGGTCAAATTCCGGTTCACGGAAGTCGGACCACTCGGTCATGATCAGCAGTGCGTCGGCACCTTTCAGTGCGTCATATTGGGTATGAGTAAGCTGTACTGAGTCACCAAAGATATGCTGTGCGTTGACCATCGCTTCCGGATCCCAGGCCTGGACGCGAGCACCCTTTTCCAGCAGTGCCCGGATTGTGTAAATGGCAGGTGCTTCCCGCATGTCGTCAGTACGTGCCTTGAAAGCCAGCCCCCAGATCGCAAACGTTTTACCGGACAGATCACCGTCGAAATAATCCATCGCCTTGTTATAGAGCACCAGTTTCTGTGCATCATTTGCCTGCTGGACTGCGTCCAGAATATGCAACGCTGAGTTATTCTGTTCACCGGTCTGCATAATGGCGCGTACATCTTTCGGGAAGCAGGAACCACCGAACCCGACGCCGGGGAAAAGGAACTGAGGACCAATGCGGCTGTCAGTGCCGATACCACCGCGAACCATTTCAACGTTGGCACCTACCTTCTCGCAGAGATTGGCGATTTCATTCATGAACGTGATACGTGTCGCCAGCATGGCATTGGCAGCGTATTTCGTCATTTCCGCACTGGGGACATCCATAGTGACAATCGGATGGTTGGTACGTACGAACGGTTTGTAAAGCTCCACCATAGTTTCTTTCGCCTTTTCACTCGGCGCACCGATTACTACCCGGTCCGGCTTCAGGAAATCCTGGACAGCAGCGCCCTCCTTGAGAAACTCCGGGTTGGAAACCACATCGTACTCGGCATCTGTAACTTCAGCTACAGCCTTCTTGACCTTTTCTGCAGTACCAACAGGAACTGTGGATTTATCCACGATAACCGTATAGCCCTGTATATGCTCACCAATCATACGGGCAGCAGAGAGTACGTGCTTCAAATCAGCAGAACCATCTTCATCCGGTGGAGTACCTACAGCGATAAATACTACATCCGCATCCGGGATAGCCTTTTCATAGCTGGTAGTGAAGAATAGACGTTCCTTCTTCACTGCCTTCTCCAGTATCTCTTTTAAACCGGGCTCATAAATCGGTATTTCACCCCGGTTCAACCGGGCAACCTTGGCCTCATCCGTATCAATACAAATTACCGTATTGCCAACCTCAGCAAAACAGGTACCAGCGACGAGTCCGACATAACCGGTTCCAACAACTGCCAGTTTCATCTGATATCTCCATCTTTGTGTTCCTGCAACAACTGGTTGGCGTATGCCAGCGACTCAAAAGTACCGGCATCAGTCCACCAACCCGGAAGAACAGCTGAATACAACTGTCCCGACTGCAGGTAGTGATTATTTACATCTGTAATTTCCAATTCACCACGCCTGGAAGGCTCCAGCTTCCTGATACAATCGAAAACGCTATTGTCATAAAAGTAGATGCCGGTCACAGCGAGATTACTCTCCGGCTCAGTTGGTTTCTCCACGATATTCTTGACCACACCGTCCTCGACAGTGGCAACACCGTAGCGTCCCGGGTCCGGGACCTCCTTCAACAGCACCATGGCGCCTCTGGCGTGCTGTTCGAATTCCTGTACAAAGGGTGTAATCTCCCCGGAGAAAATGTTATCACCCAGCAGCACCACCATTTTGTCATCACCAGCGAAATTCTCCGCCAGTGCCAGAGCATGGGCAATGCCACCTGCTTCATCCTGTACTTTGTAGGTGAAATGGCAATTGAATTCCCGGCCACTTCCCAGCAGATTGACAACGTCACCCATATTCTCCACACCGGTAACGATCAAAATCTCCTCAATACCGGCTTCAGTCATTTTCCTGATCGGGAAATAGATCATCGGCACACGTCCCACTGGCAGCAGGTGTTTGTTGGTAACTTTAGTCAGTGGAAAAAGCCGTGATCCGGTCCCACCAGCAAGAATTACACCCTTCACTGAACCTCCGGGTTGAATAGAGAAACAGAAATCAGCTCTGTGTCACAACGATTATTTATTTCTGCTGTATCAGAAAAATTTAGCGGTTTTTCTACGAAAGCCAAGCAGGAAACAATGGATCTGGAGGCGATAAGGTCAGCGCCCGATTATCAACTTGCTTATTGTGGTCAGGCGTTGCGCACCGCTACTGATACTTTCCAGCTGACCCAGTTCGTTTACAATATTATAACTGAAAGGTGGCAGCTCTACCGCCACCTGGTAGAAGTAAACCCCGTTGGCCAACTGATCACCATGTGTGCTGCGCCCATCCCAAGCTGGCGTTACCACAAAACCAGCCTCTGATTGCAACGCAAAATACTCCCGGCGAAACACATTCCTGCCGTTAAGCGTGAATACCCTTACCGTCACATCAAGTGGCGCGTCTTCGATTAAACCCTCCACCAGAAAAGTAAACCGGGTCTCAGTGCTGAATGGATTTGGATAGTTCACAACGTCCAGTAGACGCTGCTGCTCGCTGTCAACTACCCTGAAATCCTGCTCAATCAGTGTGGGATTATTCAGGTTATCCCAGATACGCGCAGTGATTGTATGTACTCCCGGCTCCAGGAAATTGATCAGGAATTCAACTCGACCGCTCTGCCAGGAGTCCAGATCATAGCTGAAATCCTGGGTTACGTCAATCGGTTGATCGTTATCAATGGTCAACTCTATTTTGTGTCCGATTTCTCCAGTCAGGTTTATACCACTCTCATCCTCCGCCATCAGCAACACAACAAATGACCGGCCAACTCCCTCACCGGGATGCCACTGCGGGCTATTGAAACGGATATCAGCCTCCGGGCCGGTAACATCGTCACTCAGGGAATCGGTTGCGGCCAGATAAAACCCGCTACGGTAACCATTACCATAACGATTATCACCGGCATTATAGAAAAACCGCATTGAAGCAGGTTCACTACTCTGTGAAATATCACGAGGGACTATGAAACCACCATTGATTGCGCTCTGCTCAATCGTATAGCGCCCCCGAAACAGCAGGTTACCATCTTCATGTATTACAACCGAGTCTGGATTGTTGACATACGCGAGGTGAAGTATGCTTTCCCGGTTAGCGTCAAATACCTGCAGCTTCGCTTCACCATTAAAAAGCTGCTGGCTTGAGTCGACCCTTGAAACTGTCTGAGCCAATACGTGATACACACCCATGGATAACAGTGTATCACAATCCTCTCCGTTCCAATCCTGAATTGCACCTGCCAGAGTACTGTATTCAGGGTAATCCCAGCTGTGTGTGGGATCTCCCTGTGATATGTAGAGCATACGATTACTATCACCGGGTGACAGGTTCTTTGACTCCTTCAAACAGAGTGCAGGTGAACTGAAATCACCAGCGAAGTAGTGATCCATTACACATCCGTAAAAAGCATCGGTGAAGTCGGGATTAGAGGTTCCGGAAGTCAAATTAGTAGCGGCAATGATCCCGGCTGCACCACCGTCAGGCTTGTTCATCAATTGTGTTGAAAATGCGGCACCGTGTGTCTGATCGATTTCTGCCCAATTACAGGTGGCCGCTACAAAAACAGGTAAATGATACTCATTGTGAAGCAGGCTCTCATGCGCCGGTGTGAAAATACGTTCATCCGTCCAGACCTGATTATTACCGTGCCCCTGAAAGCTTACCAGCCAGGAACCTTCGTTAAGACTGTTTATCAGCGCAGTCTCACAGGCAGGCTTTTCGTATAATCCATTGCCGGAGTTGAACTCACCCGGAAATGCTGCGCTGTAGATACGGCTGATCTCGAATTCGGGTGGCAGGAAGTCGGTAACCAGTTCTTCAGCGTTGTGGGTATGACGATGTTCACTGTCACGTATCTCGCCTCTCAATCGTCGCTCATCATCGGCTACCAGTATCACACGATTACGCCAGTCCTCACTGGTCTCAGCAGTCTCCAGCTGTAGTACCTTGTCGATCTGAACCTGAACATCAGCAGCCGTATAGCATTGCCAGCGTGATACAGTTACATCTACAAAATCTGAGAACTGTACATAGTAGTCATCCCGGGGAAAGGGTTGACCATAGATCTCATATTGATTGTAATACATCGGCATGGTAACCGGGAAGCTGGATCCACTGAGATTACGGTAATCGAAGTGTCCATTTCCTACCAGCAGGAGATATTTGAGTTGCAGCCCATGAGTATGATACTGGTTATAGAGAAAGTTACGAATTGCAACCGGATCCATGCGCCCGCCGCTACAGCTGTTGAGCACTTCATCCAGCGTTACCAGTTGAGTAGAGAAGCCACTTGCCACCTTATGGTCTACAAAATCCATCA
The DNA here is from genome assembly GCA_964501185.1 of uncultured Bacteroidia bacterium. GTDB lineage: Bacteria > CAIWAD01 > CAIWAD01 > BS150m-G50 > BS150m-G50 > BS150m-G50. The sequence continues at coordinate 37,033 of CAZCRT010000017.1, read as the reverse complement.
GTGAATTGTGATACACTGTCGGCGCAATGATTATGAACTCAGTTGACGGAAGCTGGTGATCCTGCTCGTCAAAGGGAACGAGATTTGTTACTTCCAGCCAGGCCGACTCCCTGGCCCCCAGGAAAAACCGTGACCTGCCGGAATGTGCTACACTGAATTGATCATCATATGTAAAGCGAGGTTGCAGTGGGTCAGTGATATCGAGGATCAGCTTATTATCCTGTGGCACAAAACTGTAGCTCTGCTCCCCGGTCTGTTCAAAGGTAGTATAGAACACCTGATCACTGAAAAACTCAAAATTGGCCGGGTAATGAACTTCCATGTACTGCAGATAATTGCGGGGACTATCCATCGGGGAATCAAGCGAGGAGAGCAGTTGCAGGGATACTTCCCCGGCAGGGAAGCCTCCGGTCCACTCCTCTGTTCTGGTCATGATACCTGTACAGGGGAACGTAGCGAGTGTATCATCGGCTATTACCAGCCTCATCCAGGCTCTGGGGCCGTCGTCGTGGTGTATTCTCACAGTGACACTGAGCTCATCATCTGAGGCGAGTGCCGGCGTTGACCAGCTGTTTATCCAGCTCCCGCTACCGGGCAGCTCGTCCCCGACTGAATAGTAGGGGCTATGCCGGAGAATGTAGAGTTCCTCCTCCACAAAGTGGTGAAATTCCCCCTGCGATAACGGAGTACCGTTTGCCGGTGACAGTTCAGCCATCTGTGGTGCCTGGTTACCGCCACCCAGAACCACCCAGTAGTAATTTGTATCAGTGTAGAGATTTGCGTAATGACTGACGCTCGCATCGTCCCATTGCCACCCTTTTGTGGCACTGCCGAAAAACAGGATACTCTCCCCTGCCTCAAAGAGCTCGTCACCATCATCATTATTGTAGATGAGAGGCAGGTCATACAGAATGGTATCAGGTATACTGGCAAGTTCCTCCGGCAGCTGCCTCCCATCGTTGCCATAGATATGAATATTGTGGAAGGATAGTTGATCGACATCTGCATGCTCCGAGAGCATTTCCCGGGTCAGCTGATAGACACCGGTAGTATTTACCGGGAAGCGGAGAAGTTGATCACCGCTCAATACAATAGCCCTGTTCAGTGGCGCGGATAGCCTTCTGGTAAGCCAGCTGCCGGCACGTTCAGGATTCAGAGTATATTTCTGCAACCAGCTGATATCTCCCAGGCTCAATCCAGCAGCCAGTGCAGGAGTAGGAAACACAACCCGTACCGTAATTGAAGTGAGTTGCTCAATAGCGTTTCCCTGCCTGCGAACAGGGTAAATCTCCAGTTCAAGAAGGCTGTGCTCTCCGGTCTGCAACAAGCGCGGTTTTTCCAGCCAACTGTGATTGATGACATGTAAATCCGGAGTTTTCGGAACTGTTGTTCTGAATTCGAGAATTGTAACTGCCGGTAACTGGTGTGCGGGGAGCAGCAGATGAAACAGGCGCACCCAGGAACGAGACTCTGTTCTCGCACCCCGGCCGGGGTAAATTCGCGTGGTGTCATCCTCAGTCAAAGCCCTTGAGTCAGGCTGCCAACTGAAGATCAGCTCCTGTGAGTTACTGCTGATAATTTCCACATCTTCAAACCAGTCTGCCAGAACTCCCTGATACAGAAGTGCCGTGAGTATGAGGCTATATGCACCTAGTGAGATTACATTTCTCATGAGTTTTCAAATTCTCCTGTCCAAACGTTTACCTATAATCACTCAGTCCTGGTAAGTTAAATTCAATCAGCGGGAGCTCGTCAGCCCAAGCGTAACCAGCAGGGGATTATGGTCACTTGCCACCGTCGGCAATATCTGGTAGTCTATCCTGGTCAGTGATTTACCGGTGAAAATATAGTCGATATGGACTTGATATTCAACTTTGTAGGTCGGCTGCAGCATATCACGCAAGCTTGCTGTCCCCCGCAGGCGCGATCGCAGCTTACGCCAGGCCCGGGAATAGGGAAGTGTGTTCAGATCCCCGGCCAGCAGCAGAGCATTACCGGCCGGCCAGTTGCTGTCCAGAAATCTCACAACGCTCTGTGCCTGCAGTGTGCGCAGATTCTCAGAAAGATATTCCTGCTGCAGCGCCTTTAACACGCCATCCACTGCCCAGTGATCGCGATTGCTGAAGTGAGTGTTTATCACGGTTACTTCCCAGTCACCGGTTCCCAGTACCATTGCCTGTGCATAGCGTTCATCAGATTCCAGGCCGACCTTGAATACTGTATCACGTAATATCGGGAAGTGGCTCAGCACAGCTATTCCCACACCCTTACCGGGGATGTACTGCTCGTGAACCATAATGTGGGGGTAACCGTTGGTTCGGGCAAATTCCGCCAGACTGTTCCCGCGTGACTCCAGAACAACTTCCTGCAAACAGACGATCTGAGGTTGATGAAGCTTCAGCAGTGAGCTTACCAGCTCGCGGCTTTTATCACCTGCTTCCGAATGAAAGGTGTTCACATTGAATGACATCACCCGTAATTCCACATCACATGCAGGGGCAGGACGTATGAATTGCCAGGCAACAAAGGCCATCAGAATAACTGTGAGCAGGAGCAGGATCTTTTTCATACTATAATACCATCGACCGGGAGACCGGTTGTGTCACAATCACTCCATCGGTCAAAACCGCACTCTGAATCGGACCACTCTTCACCTGAACATCGTCCCAGATGACTGTATCACATATCTCAACTTCAGGTGCAAGCTTCACTCTTTCACCAATGAAGCAATTTCCATGGATATGAGGTGGCTCTGGAAGCACCTTTGTAACAGCGTCATGAAAATTCATATCCTGAAAAAAGCGACTATGAAACTGTAGATACTGTGATGCCTTTCCGCAATCGAGCCAGAAACCGGGGTTCACTTCCAGCCCCCTCACCTCCTGATTACGTGCGATTGCATCCTGCAGAAACTCGATGATGCTGAAACGACCGGCAGTTGCGAGTTCGCTCTGGGCTTCAGGTGAAAGAATCATAACACCGGTGTAAGCCTTCGAACCACCCTTACCAAAACCTGTAATACAATTTCCGTTCATGTGAACCTGTAGAAAGTCCGGATGGTCGTGCAACAGCAGCATGGCGTAGGCTGGGTTTGATTGAAATGCGTCAACAGCAGTCGTGAGATCAATATCTGAAAGTATGTCCACGTTGTGTACCAGTAGCGGATCGGTTCCAGGATAGCAGCGAACAGCATTGGCGATACCACCACCGGTTCCAAGAATCTGTTCCTCGTTAAGAGTAGTAACCTCGCTCTCGCCACACAGGAACTCTTCCACCTGAGCTGCCTGATGGTACAGGTTTACTAATACAGCTCCGTTGACAACCGGACTCAATCTATGTAGTACCAGACGAATAAGGGGAAAGGAAAAACAGGGAAGCAGGGCCTTCGGCCTGATGTGAGACAAAGGTTGCATTCGCTTTCCAAAACCAGCTGCCAGAACCATTCCACGCATTCACACACTCCTGCCTCTAGCGGACTTTCAGGAATATCAGACTTAGAAAAGCCAGTAGGAAGGCGACAATCCAGAACCGGACGGTCACTTTTGTTTCACTGACTCCTCTGTGTTCAAAAGTATGGTGGATGGGGGCGCGAAAGAAGAAGCGTCGTCCCAGTCTGAAGCCGATTTTCTGCTGGATGAAAACACTGGCACCCTCCACTACAAAGATGCCACCTGCGATCAAAAACAGGAATTCCTGTTTCAACAGGATCACGATTGTCGCCAGCATTCCACCCAGCGCCTGTGATCCTACATCTCCCATAAACACCTGCGCTGGATAAGCATTGTACCAGAGGAACCCCATCCCGGCCCCGATCACCGACATGGCGATGATCACAATTTCGCCTGCACCCTGGATGTAGTCAAAATTCAGGTAAGTGGAATAGACGACATTTCCTACAACATAGGCGAAAACGGCGTAGACCATGTAAGCAGTACTTACCGGTACAATTGCCAGCCCATCCATCCCATCAGCGAAGTTCACAGAATTGGATATCGCCAGCACTACAAACACAATGAAAAGAAGATACCAGCTGTGTAGATCTACCAGCGCGTTCTTCATGAAAGGCAGAAACAGTTCACTGCGAATCTGCTCCGGTAGTGGTGACCACTCCGTATAGAGCAGCAAGAGTGCCAGGCCTGTTCCGAACAATGCCTGTAACAGCAGTTTTACACTCGGTGACAATCCGTACTTGCCGCTGCCATGTTTGATTTTACGTGAATCATCAATCAGTCCTATGAGGCCGAACCATAGCAGAGCGGCCAGGGAAATCCAGAGAAAGAGTGAATCCAATCGCCCCCAGAGCATCAGGCTGATTGTAACTGAGGCTATCAGGATCAGACCGCCCAATGCTGGCGTTCCCCGTTTATCGTGCACCGAGATAACTCCGAGATCATGTGCCACATCCCGCCACTGGCGACGGTACATGTAGCCAATCATACGGTGCCCCAGCCAGATTGTAAGCACAAAGGCGGTAAGCGTTATCATACCGGCTCTGAAAGTGAGATAGTTCAGCAGTCTCAGAAATGACAACTGCTCCGACAGAGTCATCAGGTAGTTTCCCAGCAGAATTAACATTACGACTGCTCCAGTTTGTTGCTGTCGTTATCGAGTCCGGTTCGATTGCTGAGCGCCTGTGTGAGTTCCCTGATCTCCCGTTTCAACGGGAAAAGCGGGTAAAAATGTGTTGAAGTACTCAGCAGTTGCTGCAGTTGCATAAGAAGCCGGTCCGGATGATGAATAACACCGCGTCTGGTCATCCGGATCAAAGCCCGTACCAGCCCTTCCCTTACACGCGGGTTGTGATGCGTAAACAGCTTCTCGGTAAGCCAGATATCCTCATCGGAACGCGCCCACTCACCAAAAGCCTGCAGGGCGTGTGCCACAATTTCGAAATTACGATGCTCCATCAGTTCAACAATGCGTGGCAGGAATCTGGCCTGTGGTAAATGCTCAGCGTACATAGCTGTGGCACGCAAAGACTGACTGACCACCTCCCAGTAGGGATCGAAAAGACCATCGAAGATCATCTCCCCCATCGGTTTCTCGAAGCTGTTCAATTGTACAAGGGCTTCTATCAGGTTACGCCGGACAAATCCCCGCTGCTCATAGTCGCCACCCAGCAGTTGCTGCAAATGCGAAACGGGGCGACGATCATTGAAGAGTTTCGACAGAAGCGGCAGGTACTCATTCAGCGACAGTAATCCAATCAGTTTGACTGCAAAATTACGTGACCACCAGTTGGAACTTGCCAGCAGAACTCCGGCGTGATACCTCAGATATTCCTGTTCTTCAGGTGAAGGCGCGTAAGTGAGATCATTCATCCGGTTTTCCAGATCATAATACAACCTGGCTGGTGACATGGCGGCCAGTTGCAACAGATCTGAATCAGGTGTATCCTGTTGCGGTTCCGGTCGTTTATCGTTGATGACCAGCTCGACAATAGTCTCCACTGGTGACTCCGGCACCATGGCAGCCAGCTGCTCTTTTATCGTCTCACGCTTTTTCTCATTCTGACTGAGTTCGAGTATTTTTTCCAGTAGTCTCTTGCCGTTCAACAGGCACTCGATACCGGATTCAACAGATTGTGGTTCCTCGAGTATCACCTCGCAGGCCCGCCGTTCCCGTAATGACAGTGCATTAAGTGTCTGATGATCACCCGGCAGACCGGCTTTTGGCAACAGGATTGCAGGACTACGGGTAGCTGCGATTTCGAAGAGAGCGCCGGCACCGGCACGACAGGTCAGCAGGTCTACAGCGCTGAAGTAATCAGCAATCCCAAACAGATAATCGTGCTGCCGGTAAAGCTTTTCCCAGTCCAGTTGAGGATACCTTGAACGCAACTTTTCCAAGTACTGGTGCCCTTCCGCCACAGCATGGTATTCGGCACTGTTGTGAGTTCCGGTAACATGTATCACGGCAATGTCAGCCTGGAGCAGTTCGGGCAAAATCTGATATAGTGCCTGATTGATGTTGCGTGCCCCCTGCGAACCTCCGAAAACCAGCAGGGTAAAACGCTGTTGGTCCAACTTGAGTTTTTGCCGGAGCTCTTTTCTCGATCTTTCCTTGAAGAATTCGTCGCGCACCGGATACCCGGCTACGGTACAATCGGCGCCAGGAAGTGCTGTCGATGTTTCAGGGTATGTAATCGCGGTAACAGTACTATGGCGGGCAATCAACCGGTTCAATAATCCGGGCTGAACATTCTGCTCGTGTACTATGATACGGCCGTGGTAAAGCAGCATTCGACGTAACAGTATGGCGGCCAGCATCAGCGGTGCGGCAGCGTACCCACCGGTGCCGAATACAACACGCGGCCTGAATCGCAACAGTATCAACGCACCCTGTGGGATACCCCAGAGCATGACCAGCAGAAATCGTAACATTGCCATGATACTGCGTCCCCGGGGAAAGGGAACCGCAACCACCTGATAGAACGGAACCGCAGCACTGTGATCCTCGTTATAGCGACGGATAATCTCAGCTTCACGACCTCGACGACGTCCTACAAATCCGACCTGGTGTCCCCGGCGCCTGACAGGATCCAGAACCGCCAGGGCTGGATAAATATGTCCTCCGGTACCACCGCCGGTGAAGAGGATTTTCATGTTAAACCTGCTCTGCTAGTTGATCTGCCACCGCTCGCAATGTAACACAGTGCTCGAAGAGAGGGTGACGCAAACGCCGTTGCAGCATCGTGACTCCAGCTGGAATGTAACGGGTAAAACCGGTTTTTCCTTTGACCGCGCTGAGGAAGCCATATGCCCCGAGTGCCTGCATATTACGATGCAGAGCCACCAGTTGATAGTTCTCCCTGAATCGATCACCACCCTGCTGCAACCCGCGATAATAATCTATAAGCTCCTCCTGCAGCCCTGCATCCAGGTTGATGTAAGGGTCTATCAGAAGTGAAGCGGGATCGTAGGTTGATGGTCCCAGACGCCCCCCTTGAAAATCCAGGTAGCGCCAGCGCCCCTCAAAGCGCATGATATTCTTTGACTGAAAATCCCGGTAGATGAATGCTGGTTCTGCAGTAGCCTCTGCCTGCAGCGACAATATGTCGAGTTCACCTTCAAGACCGGAAACATCGAAATCGAGTTGCGGATATAATGGTAACAGGCGCAGTTGAAAATAGCCCCCTTCCCACACACGCATAAATTCCGCATTATACACGGGATTGTGCAGTTTTACTGTTTTCAGCTGCGGTGTTAAAGCATCACTCATCCGGGCCAGGTCCCGCAGCACTTCCCGGTATATCTCCAACAGCTCCACTTTGTCTACAGTGCTCTGTGCGATGTGATACAACTGTTGATCACCGAGGTCTTCCAGTAAAAATGCGCCCCGTTCCAGGTCTGTATGGTATATCGCGGGTGACAGACGGTCAACAGTGTATATCAACCGTCCAATACGATCAAAGGAGTCATTGTCATTCAGGTCATTGATGCCTGTCACCGGTTGTGGATTCCACATCAACACCCGTGAATAGTCAGCATACTGCAGACGGTAGTAGACCCGATCCGAACCGTCACCAGCCAGAGGCAGTAATTCGAAACCGGTTGGTTCCCCCCACTCGTCAAGCAATGATCTGGCCTGCTCCGGGGATAGTCTGTTTTGTGTCATGCGCCTGATGCTTTCACAACTGTTGCAGATGATATTACTGTTTCTATCATATGAAACTAGGGAGTCACACTACGAATGGCAACGCAAAAAGCCCCGGGACTCCTGGCTGGAAGTCGAAATCGAATACTGTTTTGATCTCTCTGAATCGATCCCCATATTTAATGTTCAATAGAATTATCTACTCAATCCCCTCGATACAGCTGGAGGAAATATGAAACAAATGATGTTACTCGGCGATGATGCGGTTGCGCAGGGCGCGATCGACGCCGGAATAAGTGGTGGGTATGCTTACCCCGGGACACCTTCAACGGAGATCCTGGAGTATATTCAACGCTATGATACTGATAAGAATCAATTGCATACAGCCTGGTCAGCCAATGAGAAAGTAGCCTACGAAGAAGCCCTCGGAATGTCATACGCCGGTAAGCGGGCACTGATCTGCATGAAGCATGTCGGTCTGAATGTGGCCGCTGATCCTTTCATGAATTCCGCGATTACCGGTGTTAAGGGCGGGGTGCTGCTGGCCGTTGCTGATGATCCCGGGATGCACTCAAGTCAGAATGAACAGGATAGTCGTTATTTTGCGGATATGTCCGGTGTTCCCTGTCTGGAACCGGCCACACAGCAGGAAGCCTATGACTGGACACATAAGGGTTTTGACCTGTCCGAAGAACTGGCACTGCCGCTTATGATGCGTCTTGTCACCCGGCTTTCACATTCCCGTTCCAATATCAATACCGGTGAAAAGCGTGATCAGAATCCACTTGAGCCATCCTCAGACCGCAATCAATGGGTACTGCTTCCCAGCAATGCCCGGGTGCAGTTCGATGCGCTTCTGCAGAAACATGACACATTGCAGAAAATCAGCGAAGAGAGCGGTTTCAATCAGGTAACCCACAACCCGGATGCTAAAATCGGTATCATCACCAGTGGTGTAGCTTACAACTATCTTATGGAATACCTGGGTGACCGTGCCGGTGATTACGCAATTTACAAGATAGGTTTCTACCCGTTGCCATTGAAATCACTGAACGACTTCATCTCCCGCTATCCGGAGATCTATATAATCGAAGAGGGTAATCCGGTAATCGAGCGCAAAATTCGTGAGTTCTCCGGGCGGGATAAACCGATCCGTGGCAAGCTGTCAGGTGAACTGCCACAGTCCGGTGAAATGAACCAGGATCTGGTTCGTCACCTGTTTGAACCTGACCACAAGACTGTTCCGGAAGTCGCTGATCTGATGGCCAATCGCCCGCCACAGCTCTGTAAGGGCTGCCCGCACCGCTACTCATATGACGCGCTGAACAATATCATGGCAGAGCATAGCCAGGGACGGGTTTTCTCCGATATCGGTTGCTACACGCTGGCCGCCCTGCCCCCCTACGAAGCGATTGACACCTGTGTTGATATGGGTGCCAGTGTTTCCATGGCCAACGGTGCCTATCACGCCGGGGTCAGCCCCGCTTTTGCAGTTATCGGTGATTCGACCTTCGCCCATTCCGGTATTACACCACTGCTCGATGCTGCTAAAGGCAACTTCAACATCAAGCTCATTATCCTCGACAACGAGTCGGTGGCGATGACCGGAGCCCAGGAAACGATGATAACGCAGGATAAGCTGGTGAATGTGGTCAAGGGTGTTGGTGTTCCTGAAGAACATATAATTATTCTGGAGGCTCTGCCGAAGTTTGAAGAGGAGAACACAGCCGCCCTTCGCAAGGAAGTGGAGTACGAGGGTGTGAGTGTAATCATTTTCCGTCGGCCCTGCATCTACGCATAAGGTGCCTTTAGGCATAAGGTGCCTTCAGGCAAAAGGAGAAATTATGAAA
>CAZCRT010000017.1:0-27487 GCA_964501185.1 uncultured Bacteroidia bacterium | reverse complement strand
GCATAAGGTGCCTTTAGGCATAAGGTGCCTTCAGGCAAAAGGAGAAATTATGAAAAGTGATATCATACTGGCAGGTGTCGGTGGACAGGGAATTCTGACCATCGCTTACGTGCTGGACAACGCCGCGCTTGCCAGCGGTATGAATGTAAAACAATCAGAAGTACACGGGATGTCTCAGCGTGGTGGTGCGGTGTATACCCATATCCGTATCTCTGACGATCCGATCAACAGCGATCTGATCGGGCTGGGACAGGCTGACTTCATTGTCGGTGTTGAGCCTCTGGAAGCGATTCGCTACGCTGATTATCTCAGTGAAAAAGGCCACATCATCAGCAACACAATCCCGGAAGTCAATATCCCCAATTACCCCGATCTCGATGCCGTCCTTAAGGAAATCGGCAACTACAGCCACACCCTCTTTGATGCAAAAGAGCTGGCCAAGGAGGCTGGCAGCCCGCGGGCGCAGAATATTGTGCTGGTCGGAGCTTTATCCCATTTTCTCTCCCTGGAAGAAAAGCACTATCGACATTTCATAGAAGACCTGTTCTCCCGCAAAGGTGAGAAGATAGTAGCAACCAATTTCCGTGCCTTTGAAATGGGGCGCCAGATTGCCGGTCAGGAGGGGTGATGCAAGACATCCTGCAAAGAGCGGCAGATGAAGGTCGCTCTACTCTGCTCGAGTATGAAGTATATGAATTTTTGCGGAAAACGGGGTTTAACACACCCCGTTTCCATTTGTACTCCCGGGATGATACTCCCGAGGATGGATTGTTGGAAGGGTTCTCCGGGGATCAGATTGTACTCAAGATAATGGCTCCAGGTATCCTGCATAAATCGGATGTGGGTGGAGTACGCTTTGTTAAGAAGGATATTCCTACAGTTACTGTCGCCATCAACGACATGCTGACAGAGACACCATCAAAGGTTCTGGCAGACTGTCGCGCCAATCCGGACCATTATCCGGAAGAGTGGCAGAGCAGCAGTGACGGGGAACTTCTGACGGCTGTGGCGGAGGATATCAAAGGTGTGCTGCTGGTCGAGTATATCGAGAATGACCCGGGGTTTGGTAATGAACTACTGCTCGGTCTGAAACATAACCGTGAGTTCGGGCCGGTACTGACCTATGGCGCCGGTGGTATTGATACAGAGTTCTACAGGCAACATTTCCGTCGTTATCGTTCGCATGCAATTCGCGCTGCCAGACTGCTGGACAGTCGTGAGGCGCTGCTGGACATGATGAGTCAACCTGTCGTTTACAAAAAACTCAGCGGCCAGACGCGTGATAAAAAGGTGCGCCTGGACGAAGAGCTGCTGCTGCAGGCGCTGGAACAGTTCCGCGATCTGGCACTTGAGTTCACTGATGGCACCGGTTCCGCCTGGACAATCGAGGAGCTGGAGATAAATCCGCTGCTGGTGCGTGATGGAAGTCTGCTGCCGCTGGATGGACTGTTGCGATTCCGTCCCAGCCGGCCGGTAGCTGTAGCCCGGCCACAGGAAGATATCGAGCGCCTGTTGAACGCGCGCTCTGTCGGGCTGATCGGTGTATCAGAAAAGATGAACATCGGTCATATCATCCTGCGTAACCTGATCAACTATAATTTCCCGCTGGAGCGTTTGCATATCGTCAAACCTGATTGTGATACAATTGACGGTGTTAAATGCGTAGACACTATTGCCGGGCTGCCGGAGAAGGTGGATATGTTTGTGGTCAGTGTGGCTGCCGCGCAGGTACCGGAGGTTATGGAAGAGCTGATCCAGCATGACCGCGCTCATGGTGTGCTGCTGATTCCGGGCGGTATGGGCGAGAAAGAGGGAACCGGGAATATACAGACCTCCATCCAGGAAATGATTGCCACAGCTCGTGCTGCCGGCAAAGGCCCGGTGGTAAACGGCGGTAACTGCCTCGGCCTGTATTCACAGCCGGGGAATTTCAACACGCTCTTTATCCCGGAGTACAAACTGCCACGGCCAGCCGGGAAGAATGAACCGAAGATAGCATTTATCTCCCAGAGTGGCGCTTTCATGATTGCGCGTATGAGTAAACTGCCATTTCTGAACCCGGTGTGGGCAGTGTCTACCGGTAACCAGATTGACCTGACCATGGCGGACTACCTTGAATTCATGTCCGGTCAGGATGTTGATATAGTAGCAGCTTATGTGGAAGGATTCCAGGATCTGGATGGGGACCGCTTTGCCCGCATCACCCGCAAGATGACAGCTGCCGGGAAAAGGGTTATTCTCTACAAATCAGGTCGCACCCAGACCGGTAAAAGCGCTGCCAGCGGGCATACAGCTTCTATCGCCGGTGATTATGATGTCTGCGAGGAGGTACTGAAAAATGCCGGTGCTGAAGTAGCTGACACATTTCTCGATTTTGAGAACTATCTGGTGCTGCACACTTTTCTTAAAAACCGGCCGATACGTGGCACACGGACCGCAATCATCAGTAATGCCGGTTTTGAAACGGTAGGGATCGCGGACAACCTGGAAGGCACCCACTTCACGCATGAATATGGAATGACCGCCCCGCCTTTCTCCTCTGAGACTACGGCTCAGATTCAGGAGGTATTCAAACAGGCGCGGCTGGATGGGCTGGTCGATGTACACAACCCGCTGGATATGACACCGATGGCCAGTGACGCCGCCTGGGAAGGTTGTGTACGGGCGCTGCTCAATGACAGTGCTACTGATCTGGCTATAGTTTCGATTGTGCCGCTCACTGTAGCCATGCAAACTTTGCAACCGGGTGAAGCGCACCGTGAGGATCTGAATTCCGCTGCCTCTTTCGTCAGTATTGCCACCAGGCTGGCTGCGGAAACCGATAAGCCATTCGTGATATCGGTTGACAGTGGCAAACTTTACGACGCTTATGCTGACGCATTCTTCGCGGCAGGTATTCCGGTATTCCGTACAGCCGATCAGGCTGCCCGTCTCCTGGGCAAGTTTGTAAGTTTGCAGCCAGGGTGAGGCAATTTCCTGGTGTAGTTTGGGGTTGGACCACACTATGTTACTGTTATTACTAATGATAGAGTCGATGTAAGCCTGAAATTGGCGCTTAGACGGTTCTTTTTCGGGTTAAGAATACCTTCTAAGGAATCATACCTCAAGAGAAGCACTTTCAGCTTAGACGCTTTTTTGGGGGTGGAAAACGGCTAACTTCGACCTTATGTCGGGGGATACAAGGGGTTAAGTATAGATAATACAGCATAATAACTTGGTCCGACCCCAACTCTTCAAACAAGCTACACTATTCATAGCGTACATGAACAAAAAGCCCGGTCTCTGCCGGGCTTTTCATTGATATCAGTAACAGAGTTCTGGGGTCAGTTTTCTACGGTTTCAAATTGAAACAGACCACCTTTGGTTCGGTCATCTCCTGCAGGGCAAACTTGATGCCTTCCCGTCCCAGACCACTCTTCTTCACACCGCCGAACGGCATCTGGTCAATCCTGAAATCGGTCGACTCGTTTACCATCACACTGCCGACATCCAGACCCCTGATTGCCTTGAAGGAGTTGTTGACATCGTTAGTGAAGATGGCGCCGTGCAGACCGTAGTCTGTGTCGTTGGCCATCTCAATTGCCCTGTCCAGATCGTCAATGCGATAGAGCGTCACAGTAGGTCCGAACACTTCGCTCTTATGGAGAATCGCGTCAGCAGGCATGTTTTCCAGAACGGTCGGTTGAACCAGAGTACCTTCCCGGATTCCACCGGTCAGCAATGTGGCACCTTTGTCGGTGGCATCCTTGACCCAGTCGATTACACGCTCCGCTTCTCTTTCCTCAATCATCGGCCCCATATCGGTATCTTCGTCCAGCTGATAGCCAACTTTGTACTTCTCAGTACGGGCGACAAAAGCGTCACGGAACTCATCATACACATCGGTGTGCACGAAAATACGCTGTACACCGATACAGTTCTGCCCGACAGCCCAGAAAGCACCTGAAACACATGATTCGACCGCATCCGGGAGATCACAGTCATTCATGACGATGACCGGGGCATTTGAACCCAATTCCATGCCAACCTTCTTCATTCCCACTTTGGATGCGATAATCTCACCCGCCTCCACACCACCGGTAAAAGAAATCATCCGCACCCGCGGATCGGTAACCAGCGCGTCACCTATCTCACCACCGTAGCCGGTGATAACAGAGATGCACTCACCCGGCAGACCGGCTTCCAGCAGGATCTCACTCAACAACAGAGCTGAAAGCGGAGTGACCGTGGCAGGCTTCAATACTACCGAGTTGCCACCGGCGATTGCCGGTCCAAGTTTGTGTGCCACAAGGTTAAGGGGATCGTTGAACGGTGTGATACATCCAATCACTCCGATGGGGAAGCGATAATAGTAACCGACTTTGTTTTCGGCACCGGGTGAACTGTCAAAAGGAATCGTCTCACCATCAATACGGCGCGCCTCCTCAGCAGAGACTCTGATCGTGATGGCTGCTCTTCTGGCTTCGCCGCGGGCTTCATTGATGGTCTTGGAACCCTCCTGGGCAATCGTGCGGGCCAGTTCCTCCTGTCGTTCCACCATGATGTCAGCAGCCTTATGCAGAATTGCGATACGCTGGTGCGCGGGCATTTTACGGCTGATTTCGTAACCCCTGACAGCGATACCGATCGCTTCCTTGATATCGTCAGCACTCCCCTTCGGCACAGTGTCTACCACGCTGCCATCAAAGGGATTGATTACATCGATAGTCTCCGGCCTGTCGACCAGCTTGCCTCCCATAATCATCTTCATGGCTTATGCCTCCTTTCTGTGGATTGCCAGGATATCGTTCAGAATCGAAAAACCGGTCTCAATACGCCCGGCACCGGCTCCCACCATGGTAACATCACCCATCAGATCAGTGCTGAAAGTAATGGCGTTGTTTGCACCGGCAACACCGGCCAGCGGGTGTGAGCTTTCGATCTGCATCGGCTTGACGGATGCTTCCACACCGCTATCAGTCTTCTTGATCTCACCGATCAGCTTCCAGTTTTTGCCAGCGCTCTTCGCACTCTCAATATCTTCCGTGGTCACACCGGTTATTCCTTCGCAGGGAATCTGGTCGGGGGTCAGGTTCTCACCCATAACTACATTGGCCAGGATTGTCACCTTGGCCAGAGCATCAAAGCCACCTACATCCGCAGTAGGATCGGCTTCAGCGTAACCCAGCTCCTGCGCTTTCTTCAGGATATCATCATAGGAGGCACCCGCTTCCATGGCGGTCAGCATGTAGTTGGTAGTACCGTTGAGAATACCACGGATGGCTGTGATTGTGTTACCGGCCAGCGGCCCATCAGCCAGGTTCAGCACCGGAGTACCGGCCATGACGGTTCCCTCGATCTTGAATTCCACACCATTCTCCCCGGCCAGCTTATTCATCTCCCGGTAGTTGAGCGCCGCAGGGCCCTTATTACTGGTCACCAGATTTTTACCACTCTCGAAAGCAGCTTTACAGTGGGAAGTAGCGGGTTCAGCTGTTTTCAGATCGGTAAAGGCCAGCTCACAGACGGTATCAGCATTTGATTCACGTATAGTCTTCAGGGCATCCCAACCCTGTTCACAGACCTGGCTTTCACAACTGCAGCTTCCCTCTTCGATGGATTTACCCTCTTTCGCCAGCTCCAGCGCCCGCTCGACATGCAACCCTTCCGGGCAGTAGAGTGAACCCTTCACTGGATCAGAGATCGCTACTATGTCCCATTCAAAGCCATAGGTTTCCTTCAGAAAGTCGCGCTTCTCGAGCAGTATCTCACAGAGTCCCTGCCCGACGGTGCCGAAACCGATCAATGCAATTTTATGTGTCATTTCATCCTCATTATTTATGGGTACAGATTTCTAAATTGCTGCCAGTGCCTGTTCCAGATCGGCAATGATATCCTGTGGATCTTCCATTCCAACCGCGATACGACAGGTGCTCGGTTTGATCGAAGCGAGTTCACGACCCTCTTCACCCTGCTGCTGATGGGTTGAGATGGCGTTCAGTGTTGCCACGGTTTTCACCCGACCGAGGTCAGTTGCCCGGTAGGTCATATCCAGTGCGTCATAGAATTTACGCGCATTGATACTGTCTTCAGGATTCTTTTCAAGGATATCGATCGCCAGCATGTAACCGTAGAGGTGCTCGTCACTGTCTGCCAGCTGCATATACTTCCTGGCGAGGGCGTGAGCCTGATAACTCTCCAGCCCCGGATAGTGTGCCTGCTCCACCTTCGGGTGGTTCTGCAGCCAGGTAGACACTTCCATGGCGGTGCGGCTCATCTGTGCCATACGGGGACGCAGTGTTCGCATGTCGTTCAGGGTCAGGATGGCGCCTATCGGATGCAAAGCGGGCCCGTTGTCACGGAAGGGCCACAATTTGGCCCAGGTTGCAAAGTCCTCTCTCATCTCATCAACGCCGATTTTGCTGACTATGTTCCTGCGGGAAGTCAGCAGTCCGGCAATAGTAGTACCGTTGGTGCTGAATACTTTGGAAGCTGATTGTATCACAATATCCGCACCCCACTGCAGCGGCCTGGTCAGGGCAGGTGAAGCACAGGTGGTATCAACTATCAGCGGGATGTCAAAAGCGTGAGCCAGTTTTGCCACCTCGGCGATGTCGAAAACTGCGACCGAAGGATTAGAGGGAAACTCGCCGTAAACAAAGCGGGTGCCTTCATCGATCTTGCTCTTCCACTCCTCCAGATCTGTACTGTCTTTCACCCAGCGAATATCTATCCCCTGCTCTTCACCTCGACGGATGGCGAACTGTTGAAAAGTACCACCGTATAGTTTTGCGGAAGTAACGATGTTGACCGGTGGCAGTTTGGGGTCAAGTACCAGGAATGGCTCGGTAGCAGTGCGGATAGCACTCATGCCACTACCGGTTGCCAGACAGCTCGCATCCACACCGGTGCCGTAGGACTCCAGCAGCGCGGTGGTCTCTTCCAGAAAGTAGTTGGAAGGGTTGGCGATACGGGAATAACACCAGTTTGGCATCTGGTAAGACAGTCCAGCTTCCATCTCGGCACTGTTGTGATACACCTGCGCAGTACTCAGGTATACAGGTTCCATTATGGAACCGTTGTTGTGCGCCAGGGCTTCTTTAGCGTCGTAGAGGCCGTGCACCGCGACTGTATCAAATTTCCATTTCCTGGCACGATCAATCCGGCGTTGACGGTCAGCCATCATGCTCTTGCCCTTTTCGATCCAGTAATCCAGATCCCCCTTGAAGGGATTATTGTGATTATTACTCATCTTCATCCTCATGATTTATAGGTAATACTGTTTCGTTCTTGGTCGTGGAGAGCACCACCATCGTTTTCAGATTCTGTACAAATGGCAGATCGGTGAGAATCTGCAGCACGAAGCTCTCGTAGGCAGGGAAATTGCGTACAGCGATCTTGAGCAGAAAGTCTGCGTCACCGGTGATATGATGACACTCCATGATTTCGGGATGCTCGTCAATCGCTCCCAGAAATGCCGTCACTGCGTCACTGCCATGACGGGTAAGGGTGACTTCTACAAAGGTAAAAGTCTCGACCCCCACACTGGCCGGATCAACCAGTGCCACATAGCGACGGATTATCCCTTTACGTTCCAGTTTGCGCACCCTCTCCAGAGTGGGTGGTGGTGAGATCCCGATCTGGCTGGACAACTCGCTGTTGGTAATGCGGCCGTTTCCCTGCAGTATCTCTATGATCTTAAGATCAATTTTATCCAGATACATTACATTATTCCCTCGAAAGGTGCTTGTGCCGCTTATTATGCTGTCTACTTAAGGAGATGCATAATAATATTCCGAGGGGAGAGAGTCAAGCGATGCTTTTAACGTAACTGATGAGGTGCCCGGAAGTATCGGTGGAAATGGGTTTGCCAGCAGTGGTAGTTTTTCCGATGCTGATATGATATACTTTTTGTATGGCCACTTGAGCTGATTCATACTTCTGAAACTGAAAAACAGCTACTGTTTTGAGGAGAATTTATGATCGGGAAAGAACAGTGGAGAGCTGTTCACCTGCGTTGCGGTAACAGGAAGTCGCTGAATACCGTAGTTGACCAGCTGCAACTACTGGCAAGGCTGGGTGTGAATTGCATTATCATGGAAGTGAACTACGGTTTTGATTATAGAACGCATCCGGAGTTGATCAGTGGTGATGATCCTATCAGAGCGGATGATGCAGGTCGACTGGTGGAATTGTGCCACAGTGAGGGTATCCGGTTGATCCCGCAATTCCAGTGTCTGGGGCATCAGTCCTGGGCGGAGAATACCGGACCACTACTTACGGTTTATCCGGAGCTTGATATTACACCGGGAGCTTTTCCTGAAAATGCCGGTATCTACTGCAGAGAGTGGGATCCACTTAATCCGAAAGTATATGAGATAGTATTGCCAATGATGGCGGAGCTGATCGCAGCTTTCCAGGCGGATGCACTGCATGTGGGTATGGACGAGGTATTCCTGTTGGGTTGTGATCAGTCTCCTTCCACAAGGGGTCAGGACCCGGCAGTCCTGTTCACAAAGGTAGTTAACGATCTGCATACCTTCCTGGTCGCTGAGAAACAGGTTGAGATGCTGATGTGGGGAGATCGTTTGCTGAACGGGGATGACTTTGACTATGACGAATGGGAATCAGATTTCACCGGTACTGCAGCCGCGGTGGACAGTATCCCCCGGGATATCATTATCTGTGATTGGCATTATGAGCCACAGGAGCGCTACGAGTCTGTGAAAACACTCTGTGAGATAGGTTTTCGTGTCCTGCCTGCGGGCTGGGAGAAAGTTGAAGCCACACTGAAACTGATCCGGTACAGCCAGGAACTGAATCATTCGCTGGTGCTGGGACACCTCTTCACCAACTGGAGCACAAAACCGGAGGAGATGGCCCGGTTCAAACCGTTGTTACAGGGCCTGCCGCTGTTACGAAGTTGACAGGCGCATTAATATGGTTTCAGCCTTTAGCAGACTTCGCTGACCTGCCATTGTTCATCAACCCAGAGGCCAATAACTGTTGCCTGCGGCCAGGTAGCGCGTGCGAAGGTTACAGCTTTTTCAAGCTGTGGCAGCTGTTCTTCCTTTGTGAGTGGATTGCCGGCACAATCGTAATGCGCCACAATGGCCAGCGCGATAGAGCCATGTTTATGGATTGAGATATCCACCCGCTCCCGGATTGAGGCGACCATGGCACCATCCTGATCCTCGGCCATAGCTTTAATCGGTCCCGGCTCGGTAACACTGTCCACGTGTTCAGCTTCAAAACGGTGTTGCAGAAATTGTATCACAGGTAGTTGTACCCGGCCATCCATACAGTTGACGGTCGTGCAGAAAGTCACATTTACTCCAGAAATATTTCTATATCGCCTCTGTCAGATCCAGAAAACGCTTATAGTTGATAGCGGTCCAGCTCTCAGCCCGAGCGGCTCCGTTCTGTTGACTGATCATGGAAACCTTGGCTGCGGCTTCTTCATCAGGGGCTTCAAAGATATCCAGAAAGTCATAAGGCCCCAATAATGCGTAGTGAGCGATGAATTTGACATCAGGGCACTTGGCTCTGACCTGATCCAGCCAGGCTCTGCCCAGTTTGGCGCGGTCCTTCATCTGCCGGGAAATCTCCGGCGCCAGTGTGGTCATCAAAACATATGTCTGCATTTTACCCTCCAGGTATCGCCGTGGTTCATACTGAAATGGCAGTCCTTAAGAAGATAAGTTTTTGTAGTGCAGGATGCAACCGCTTGATATATGGCTTTTGCCTGACGGTAAAAGGCTAAAACATAGTTGGGAAGTGCCTTCAGGTTTACACATCATATCAAACCAACTGGTAGAGGTGCGCGTTTCCCGATTTACCG
This sequence comes from uncultured Bacteroidia bacterium, assembly GCA_964501185.1. Lineage (GTDB taxonomy): Bacteria > CAIWAD01 > CAIWAD01 > BS150m-G50 > BS150m-G50 > BS150m-G50. The sequence goes on along the minus strand of CAZCRT010000017.1, from coordinate 17,667 downwards.
GAGAGCTCCACCAGCTCCAGAGCGCGCAGACAGTAAGCCAGTTTCTGAGCCAGCGCCCGCGGCTTCTGCAGCCCTTCCGCCAGGTCAGCAGTGGTAAAGGGAACCGGTAACCCTAGTGGTACCAGTTCAAGCAGCTCTTCCGGTTCCTGAAACAGCCTGCGTTCCACGACCTCCAGCAACCTGCGTTCAACCTTACCCCACCCCTGCCGGCGCCAGTGTTTTCCTGGTTCATGCCGGCGCAACTCCTCCTCACGAATCAGCAATACCTCCAGCGAAAAGTTCTCCTCCTGCATCAGAGTGGGCGCGTAGATCAGCTCTTCGAAAACATTGAGCAGTGATCCTCTTTTTGGAGAACGGCGACGGCTCAATTCTGTCACACCGTCGTCAGCCAGCCGTACAATCTGTTTTTCGATAGCTATGGGATAAATCAACCGTACCGGGCGGCTCTTTGTCAGCTTCCAGAGTTTGCGTTTGATAGCGCTGAAGTTACCGGTCTGGATCTCCAGGCAGAGATCCCCCCGCAGGATGTCGATGAAGAAACCGTCCAGTGGCTCTTCCAGTTTGTCACCCGGTTGAGAATACCAGCTCTTGAGGGAGGCATGCAGCGATTTCTCGTTCAGGGTGGAGAAACCGTTACCGGCAGGCGTTTCAGTGATCGCTTGTTTCTGTTTGGCAGACAATTTGTGAATCGCTCTGTGTATTCAGACAGGCATGGATACTGTTTTTACACCCCTTACCCGGCGCTATCTCAGCAGTATCCGGTTGAAGGGGGGAGTTACGTAGCGAAAGAGCTACACCTTCTACTTAACCAGAAGCATCTTCCTGGTCGCGCTGAACTGTTCGGTTTCCAGACGGTAGAAATAGACACCGGCGGATAGATCAGCCGCGTTGAAGACCACTTCCTGCTCTCCCGCCGGCTGTATACCGGTGAGTAGCTGACGAATATGACGCCCCTTCAGATCGTAGACATCCAGCCGCACTTCACCACTCTGTGGCAGATTGAAGGCTATCCTGGTAGTCGGATTGAACGGATTGGGATAGTTCTGCGACAGCTCGAAAGTCAGTGGTTCCACCTCATCAACACCTTCCAGGCTGACCATGAATTCAACTGGAATAAGCACTTCAGGATTCTCAATGTCATTACTCTGTACTGTCAGAGTCCCGGTCAGTACTATCTCCTCGTACTCACTGCCATCGAAGTGGAAGTAGATGGTGACCTCTTCATTACCTGGCACTGTTCCCGCACCCGGCTGATACGAAATCCATTCCGGCGCGCTGCTGCTGACCTGCACGTCATCGAGGTACCACCCTTCGTAATGGACTGTGGGGTCACTGGCAAAGAGGAAACTGATTCTGATGTTGTTCCCCGCCCAGTCGCCCAGATTGAAATGTTCCTGCTGCCAGTCAAAGAAACCTGAGAAACAGGGGGTATCCTGTGGCAGGGGGCTGTCAACACCCTCACCTATGCAGTAGCTGTAGCCATCCAGCGGCTCAGCCAGTTGCCAGTCACCGCTGTTAACGGAAACCTGAACCAGAACGGCATCGTGGGCATCGTACTCTTCAGCCTCCAGCGCACCCCAGTGCCAGAAACTCAGCACTGCATCATTGGGTGCGAAAAACTGGGGTGATACCAGGCGGCTGTAGCTGTTGTCCTCATACTCCCAATCACCCTCCACTCCGGCATACCAGGCGTGATCAGCTGAGTGGCTGCGATGAGCAGACAGGTGCCAGGGATCACTGGAAGTCCAGTCGTTCTCCCCGCTTTCCATATCATCACTGAAATCACGCAGCGGGCTTTCACTGAACTGCAGGAGATACTGGAGTGGCATATCACCACTGTTGCCGATCTGCAGTGCATAGTCGGTTTCTCCACCATTGGGTGCGTTAACTGCTATCACCGCTGATTCAAGCTCGATAACCGGTGGCTGTGCATCACCACGGGGGGGCAGTGCGATCGCGTCAATCCAGACGCAGTCTTCCCCATGCGAAATGGTTACGTTTTTTATATATGACCAGCTGTAACTGTGCCAGCCTGCTGATACGGAGAAGGATCCTTCCACCCAACCGGTCGAACCGGACAGCTGCATCTGCTCTTCACCATCAATAGAGAAGCGCAATAAATCCTGATACTGCTGTGTGGAAGTACGACAACGGAAGCTGATATCACCCTCCATGATCGCATACTGCTCCAGGGTGATGGTGGAACTCTGATTGTGGTCAATGGAACCGGAGCGGGCGCAGAAATCACCTTCGAACGGTTCATAGCTATCGATAATCCAATCCGCGTTCCCCTCGAAGGTCCAGTCGTTAGCACTGAAATCACCTGTTTCAAACCCCTCAAACTGCTCTCCAACGACCAGCACAAAGTCCAGAGTGATATCCAATCCGGGATCAGCGTTCAATGCCAGATCAAACTCAACCCCATGCCCCGGTTCAACTGCCGCATCCACAGAGACCTGAAATGTCAGTTGTGCCTGGCTTCCGGGTGGAAGTTCCGGCAGAGTGCCATCGGCGATATCAATCGTAACCCCCTCATCGGTGCTCGTCAGCAGCGCGGTCAGATCGTCAGCTTCACCGCTGCCGAAATTCTCGAGGGTCAGCTCCAGCCATGCAGTCTCTCCCGGATCCAGGCTGCCATCGTTCCCGTCATCAACTGTCAGATCAGTGATTTCAGGTTGAGAAGCGTGCAGTGTTAATGGCAGGCCGGCAGTCCAGGCGCCATCATCACACCAGATGGTAAACCCGCAATCAACCATAGTCATGTCAGGGGTAGAATTTGCAATACTGAGCTGGAACGGAACTGTCGCGGTCATCTCCTCACCCGGCTCAATATCATCCAGTGTTACCGCACCCAGAGATACCTCAACATAATCGGAATTACAGCTGAGCAGCGCGTTGACACCGGTCGCAGCGACACTGCCGGCATTAACCAGGGTAATCGTCAATTCAAGCTCTTCACCCGCTTCCGGCATCCCGTTTCCGTTACCGTCATCATCTGTGATCGTACAACCGGCCAGGGTAAGAAAAGCACCGCTGGTTGGTGTTACAGTCAACGGAAACTGAGTCGCCAGGCAGTTCCACCCGGAAACAACCAGCTGATACTGGCCGGTGGCCAGCAGAGCGGGATCAAATTCAATCCGCGCCTGGCCGTCACTGTCTGTCACCGTTGAGCCATAGACAACACCATCTCTGGTAACAGCGGTCAAGAGACCGGCGGTCGGCAACTGGTCAAGTGTAACCTGCAATTCCAGTTCGGTCGAACCCACCAGCAGGCTGTCACTGCAGGTCACGGCAACTTCCTGTGGCTCCTGCGACCAGATATGCATAGCCGGATCACCAAACAGAATCAGCTCATAATAGACCCAGCGCATGAAATCATCATTGATTGCCTGTGAGACAAGATCCTCTTTGCTGTCCTGCAGTGTGAAGCCAATCTGACTGATCGTTTCACCAAAAAGGGCATCAAAGAATTCCCTGTCGAACATCTGCGACGATCCCCCGGTTCCACCCGGTTGATACCAGCCGTAGCGGGAGTTGCCTATAAAGGCAGCATACCCGGTAGGGAGATTGGTAACCAGTTCGATTATACAGTCGTTATTCTCAAAAGCTCCCGGGATACAGCCCTGTGAATAGCCGATGTGGTATGAATGACTGATCCCGTTAGCGGTCAGGTTGTTATTTGTAACATCACCGTTGCTGAACTTCATCATATAGTTCCAGTTACAGTGCCCCAGGTGGTTGGAAACATTTACACCCTGTCCCAGCTGTGTAAAAAGCTGGTCAGGTGACCAGGTACTCTGACGGTCGTAAAGGGTGATAACGTCTATATTGTCCGGTAGTCCATGTGTATTGATACCGTGCAGGTTACAGCCGGTGATAATCTCATCTTTGCAGTCACCACCCCAGGTGGGATTACTATCCAGCTGTTCACCGATCATCAGATAACTGCTCAGTTCACCGGTCACAGGTGTCTGCTGATAACCAAGTTGCTTGTTGACGAAATTAGCAGCCTCGCTGCTGTTCGAAACACTGGCACGCCCGACTGCCACTTCAGACAGCCAGTCCTCTTCGCCATGCTCCCCCCAGAAAGGATCACCATCATTGTTCCAGGTGCCATCCAGAGCGGCAAAATAGAGATCGGATGGCAGCTCATCTTCATAGCTACCGTTGTCTACATACAGCTCACGGTAAGGAAGCTGATCTATATCTCCAGCCAGCAGCAGAAACTGGAAACCGGTTTCCTGGTATTCGGTAACCAGGCAGTTACGCAACTGTTCAGCACTGTCTGTTCCTTCATAGTTCGCCAGAATATCCTCTATCAACAGGATCTCTGTTCGACGACCGAGAGAATTATGCCAGTTTGCAAGCAGCTGGAATTCCGATTCCAGCTCTGTTGATGTAACTATGATGTAATCACAGGCATCAGTGCGTGATGTTGTTTCCTCAGCCGGAGCAATTGCTTCCGGATTGTCCACCAGTTCCAGTACACGACTGCGGACTGAGGCGGCTGGCTCAAAACGACAATCGCTGACAGTCGTTGTAACATGCACTGTGAAATCGCGATAATAGCCAAGTTCTCCGGTAGCGGGATTGTAACGCACCGGATGAGCTTCAGCGAAAAGGATGCTGTATCCACCGAGGAACTGGTTGCTGATATGATCGATTTCACCGGGCGGCAGATCATGAGACTGTGCCCAGATAGCTGTATCCCGTTCGGTAAGTGTTGCCTGATCCGATTGTGAAAAGGGGTACTGGCGTTGCACCGGTTGCAACAGCACGGTACCCAGCACGACCCGTTCACCATAATCAATAGTTACCCGTTCTGCGCTGGTTCCTGCAGGCAGCAGTATGCGCACCGGATAAACAGGTATTGCCGGAGCACCTGGCGCGCCAGCGACAAACATATCTTCGGCTGTGATCCGGCCATCGGAATCGATTTGCGGTGCAGCAACCCGGTAGTGTTGTTCAAGTGCCAGCAACGGTGTAATCAGCAGCAGTATGAGTAGAAATGACAGTTGATGTTTCATAACAGGTTCCATCCGCTTTTAGACGATACAGGCGATCAATAGATCGCCCTGGGTTTTTCGATGATACATAAGAAAGCGAGCTGCCCCCTTTTAAACCACAAAAAGCACCGGCTGTCCGTGATTCTGACCGGGTTGAATTGCTGCTGGTTACTGGCTCTTTTAAAATGGCATCTGTATTATGAAGCGACAGCACTACAGGGAGACAGCCATGACCGGACTACTGCATCCACTGACAATCGCGTATCGTAAAGAGCTGGCAGCAGCAGCTGATCCGGAAAAGGCATCCCGGATGCAGGCCTACATGAAGTCGACCATGCCTTATCGTGGTGTTAACTCGCCAGCTGCCAGGGAGATACAACGGAATCTTTTCAAGCAGTACCCGCTGGTCGATGCGGTCGAGTTGGAGCGGGTAGTGAGGGAACTCTGGCAGGCGGACTACCGGGAGGAACGTTACGCCGCAATAAGCCTTGCCCGGCGCTACCAGAAATATCACACTCTGGATATGCTACCCCTTTTCCGGATGATGATTGAAACCGGCTCCTGGTGGGACTATGTAGACGCTATCGCTGCCCATCTTATCGGGGGGTTTCTGGAAAACCATCCTCGTGAAATGAAATCAGAACTCAAACTCTGGATCAGGGACGATGACCTCTGGATCCGGCGCAGCGCTATCCTGTCACAACTGAACTTTAAAGAGAACATCGACGAAAAGATGCTGTTCGACTTCTGCCATCGTTGTCTGTCTGAGGAATCGTTCTGGATTCGCAAAGCGATCGGCTGGGCGCTCAGGCAACATGCCCGGGTTGCACCTGATGCAGTTCGTGCATTTATCGCTCAAAATGGTGAACAGATGTCTAACCTCACCAGGCGGGAGGCGGCGAAACATTTATAAAGCTCCTACTTCACCTGCACCACTTTTATCAGATCACTCTGGCGGTTATTTATCATTAACCGGGCGAAATAGATCCCGGAGCTTCCGGCACCCTGCCAGGTCAGATGGCATTTTCCGGCTCGCTGTGAACCAGCGTCCAACAGATCAACCTGTCTACCCAGCAAATCGAAGATCTCCAGTGAGACATACCCTGGTTCAGTCAGATTGGCTTCGAATGTGATCTGGTTGTTAAACGGATTCGGCCAGGCTGTCAGCAGCGAAAACTGCGGTGGTGCCGTATGCCGTGGCTGCACCTCTTCCATGAGTGTGAAATCCAATACTTCCAGGTCGTTGCCGTCTACCGCGTAAATCAGGCCTTCTTCATGCCAGGCCACCGCCCGGGTACGATCCGGCATGGGATAGCTGCCCACGATAATGAGATTATCCGGATCAGCAAAATCGATAATCTGCACATCACCAGCCTGATCAGCCACACAGGCGTAATGGTCTCGTATCACGATATCACTGGCACAATCACCTCCCGGAGTATAGCACCATCCGCGTGGCTCGGGATTATCGGGATCGGAGAAGTCGACCACTACTACCCCGCCGGAACCGTCAAACTCGAAAACCAGACAGGCCAGTGTGCTGCTCGCAGCAACACAAACAGGATAACCTGGCAGGTCATTAGTTGAACCGAGCATCTCCATCTGTTCCGGATCAGCGATATTAACAACCTGAAAACCCTGTCCCAATATACAGGCAAGAGTATCCTCTATGGCAACGGCATGCGTCCCATCAGCGATACCCAGTATGCCGCAGGTCTCAGGCTCCAGGGGATCGGAGATATCAATCGCCCGCAGGCCTTCGTAGGGTAAGGTCACGAATGCGTGTGTTTCATTCAGTGCCAGATCACTGAAATTACCGGTTGTATCACATACTGCCGCCTGAAACGGTGCAGCGATATCGGAGATATCGATAATCTTTAGTCCCTGCCCCCAACAGGCTGCCATGGCGTATTGACCAGCAAGGGCCACTTCTGCGACATTGGCCTGCAAATCCAGAATCCCAGCGCGTTGTGGCTGTGCCGGGTCAGAGATATCGAGCAGCTGCACGCCGTCCGAACCGGGCTGCATGTAATCGTACAGCGCGAAGACCGCGAGCTCCCCGGCAACGGCTATCCGCTCTGCCTGCAGCGGTCGCGCCAGGCTGCCCAGTTCGAAAACATCCCCGGGATCAGTAATGTCAAGCGTACGCAATCCACTGCGGTTACCGGCGGAAAGGCAGGCCAGATCATCCTCAAAGGCAATCCCATTCGCGTATGAGTCCTCCAGTGAACAGACCTCCACCAGTGAGCCGGGATTAGTAGTGTTGGCAACAAAGAGACCACCGTTGCTGGTCACCCATACATGATCGTTATAAACTTCCACACCACTCGCGTAGCAGTCCGGTGACCAGGGGGAACCGTAGAGAAAAGGATTATAGGGATCGGCTATACTGACGGTATGCAGGTTATCGGAAGCGACAAACAACCAGTCATCCTGAACGGCCACTCCCCAGGTGGTAGCGGGGATTTCCAAAGATGCGATTTCTACCGGTGCTGTCACATCAGCGACATTAACAACCCGCAATCCCTGATAACCGTCTACCAGAAAAGCGAGTGTATCAGACACCGCCAGGTCGAAAGTATCGCTACCTGGAGTCTGACAGGCTCCGGTAAGCTGAGGATGTGCCGGATCGGTAAGATCAAAAATGTAGAGACCGTCCCAGCGTCCCGCTACCCAGGCATATCCATCCTGCAGGATGACATCAGAAATCATATACTCCAGTTCCTGCACATCTGTCTCAACCGGATATGCCGGATCGGAAACATCGTAGGTTCGAAATCCACCCCAGTAGCAGGTGACATAGGCGTAGTCGTCAGCTACCGCAACAGAGGTAGCTCCTCCCCAACTGTCACACCAGCCGATTTCAATCGGCTGCTCCGGCTGGGTTACATCGAGAATACGTACTCCACTGTAACCGGCAGCGAGATATACCAGCCCATCCTGCAAAGCGATATCACTGGTGGTATCCCAGCAGAGGTTGAGTCTTCCGATCAGATTGACATTGAGGCTGTCGACAGCGAGGAGCGTTCCGGCAGAAATTGCTGCCAGCAGAATTGAGGTAAGCAGTAACAGTGTCTTTTTCATAATGCCTCCGGTCACAATGTTGGGATATTGCCACCAGATCCTGAGCGCATGTGTTTTTATACTGTTCATTTTCTGACAGAAATGCAAGTTGACTGCAGAGGAATTTGTTCTCAACGCCTGATTTGACATTGCTGTTTCAGTGATGGGAAAGTATTATTAGAATGTGCCTTGCAGCTGATACTTATAGATTACTCTTTCCTGTTTTACTGGAGATGCAAACTCGCTTATCCGATAGAGAAACTGAAGGCAGCACTGCTGCTCGTTCGAATACATCCACCTTGAGGGAGAAGTTATCATGAAGAGATTTATTCCGTTACCGTTCATACTGTTGCTTCTGACCCTGCCATTGCTGGCAGCGACTGCTGAGAACGATCTTGCCACCCGCACTGCCGCCTGGAACACGGAGCATCCACACTCGCTCCCACACTGGATGACACCGGAAGAGGAAGCACGGCGGGACGAGATCGGCCGTGATTTCTATGAGACAGATCCCCCCATCGGCCCGGTGCACAACATAGCTGAGTTCGAGCGAATGCAGTCGGTGCTGGTGCGGTATCCATTCGGTATATCCTACTCCCTCATTGCTGAGATGTCACAGGAGTGCAATGTCACCACTATTGTTTCCGGCCAGAGCCAGCAGAATACGGTCACCAACGCCTATAACTCCAACGGTGTAAATCTGGCCAACTGCGACTTCATCTGGGCTCCCACCGAGTCCTACTGGACTCGCGATTACGGCCCCTGGTTTGTTATTGATGGCAATGACGATTTCGGTGTTGTAAACTTCCCCTATAACCGTCCCCGTCCCAACGACAACGACATTCCGATCGAAGTTGCCAACAACCTGGGTATCAACCTGTTCGGGATGAATGTGATCACAGCCGGTGGCAACTATATGACTGATGGACTGGGAATTTCCTCCTCATCGACACTGGTCTGGGAGGAGAATCCGGGGCAGTCACACGCTGAGATCGATCAGAAAGTGGAGGATTATCTCGGTGTCCACACCTATCACGTGGTGGAAGATCCCAATAACACATATATCGATCATATTGACTGCTGGGGCAAATTTCTGGCCCCGGACAAAGTACTGATCCGTGAGGTGGCGATGTCACATTCGCAGTACGACGAGATCGAAGCAACCGCCGCCTACTATGCAGCACAGACATCCTCCTGGGGTGTGCCATTTGAAGTCTTCCGGGTCTACACACCGCAGAACCAGCCCTATACCAATTCGCTGATACTCAATGACCGGGTGTTCGTCCCGATCACCGGCTCCGGGTGGGATGATGACGCTCTGGCCAGTTATGAAGCTGCAATGCCCGGCTACGAAGTACTCGGTTTCACCGGCAGCTGGCAATCAACTGACGCCTTGCACTGCCGTACAAAAGGTATCGCAGATCTGGGTATGCTGCTGATATCACATCAACCACTGCTGGGCAATCAGCCAACCGGAATCGACTACGAGATCACGTCGGAAATAACCGCTCACAGTGGCCAGGCCCTTCTGGATGAGCAGTTGCTGCTCTGGTACAGGGTGAACGGCGGTGATTACACTTCTCTGCCGCTGACAGAATCTGCCGGCAGCTGGGAAGCAACTATCCCTGCACAGGCGGTTGGCAGCGAAATCACCTACTACCTCCAGGCTGCGGACGCCTCCGGGCGTACAGAATTCCATCCCTTCATCGGCGCTCCCGATCCACATGTTTTCTGGGCAGGGGCTCCGATACCACCGGAACTGGAAGTTACACCTGCTGAGTTCCAGGTTACCCTGCCCCCTGACGCCACCAGTGAAGAACTGCTCTACATCAGCAACATCGGTGGCGGTGTCCTGGACTGGCAGGTCGAGATCAATGTTATCGTTCCACCTGAGCGCGATATCACCGGTTCCTATGTGGAGTGTATTCCGGGTGCTTTTATGCCGGGAGAAACCGGTGACTGGTATCTGGTTGTCTACAACAACAGTTCTGATGACGAATGGCTGGAGGATGTATGGGTAACCTTCCCGACCGGTGTTACCGTGAATTCAGCGACAGACTTCACAGGTGGCAGCGGTGGTGATATGATCTGGGATGGCACAACCGGAGAGAATGTTACCCTGCACTGGCATGGAGAAGATGGCAACGGCTGGGGTGTTGTGCGGGATGGTGAAACGGCTGAGGTGATTGTCAATCTCACCTTTGATGATACCCTGCCCTACACGATCGACTTCCCCTGGGAAATTCAGGGGGATGAATATGGCGATCCGCCACATATTATCGACGGTTTCTTCACGATGTACAGCGTACAACCGGTGACCTGGTTGTCACTGGCCCCTGAAACAGGACAGGCCGGTGCGGGTGAAACCGATATCGTCACACTTACTTTCAACACCGCAGGTATGGACTACGGATACTATATGTGTGAGCTGTTGGTCAATGATGGTGAAGGGTTATCAATGGTAACACTGGAAGTTGCCAACGTAGATCCGGATGCTCCCGAGAATCTCCAGATCGTGATTTATAACGATCTGCTGTACCTGTACTGGGATGAGGTGGCTTTCGCTGACAGTTATAGAGTCTACTCTTCAAGTGAGCCCAACAGCGGTTTTTCAGAGGATATGAGTGGTACTTACAATGGCACCAGCTGGTCAACAGCTGTACCGGGTGGCGTACGATTCTATCGGGTGACGGCGGTGGCGGAGTAGGACTTCTTTTCTTTTAGCTCAAAAGAAAAGAAGCAAAAGAAAGGAGCTTCAGCGCCCGACAATGCGCGGGAGGCATCAAGCGTCCACACAATCCCGCTCCACCAGTAGCAGACCTTAATGCACAACGCAAGTTGCAGGGCATACTAAGTTTACCGTCGGGCGTTGTGCGACGGTCTGCGACGGTCGCGTTAGGATGCCAAACCTCACAGGCAGACGCGACCACCATCTACTGTTCCGCGAAATCGTCCGGACGGATGCCATACCTTGCATTGATGGCGCTCTGGAAGGGGATCAACAGGAAACAGGTGTAAGTATTGAAACGCTCACAGAGGATATATAGCAGATTATCTGATGTACTTGTAAGCTCTCGATCAAAGCAGTAATGCATGTGGAGTAGTTTATAGTGAACATTCCTCCCAAAGACACTAATCATTAGTCTCGCCAGGCCTGAAAGAATCCGGCAGGCGGTAAACCAGTCTTTCTGTTACACTGAATACATCATCCCTATATCTATAAATGATGTAATACTTGTCCTCCTGTCCAGTGGAACCAGGTCCCCAAATCTGGTAGTGGAAAAGCGACCTGTACTCCATTTCGTCAGCAGATACAATAATCTGATTCAGCTCCCCAAGTATATATTCCAGTGGAAAGATTTTTCCAAAAATCCTCCATCATCAAGTCGAAGTCCACGTCCACAATTGCCATTAGAAGTATAGAGATCTATCGCTTCTCTAAACAAACTTGAATCCACATGTTCTGTGCTACTTCTTAGCATATAGGTAATGTAGCCTGTGATTTCATCATCAGAAAGCTCGAACAGCTCCCCGGAGGGCTTTAGAATAATTGTGGTTCCACACGAATAACAAATGTAATCCTTACCCCAATAGTGGTATCGATATATCTGATCACCGAAGAGATTTCCAATTTCTCTAATTTGGCAACGACTAGTACCTGAACTATCACTTATGATATGTTCAAACTCTTTTAAACGAACTGTTAGATCTTCTATGCTTTCAATGATGGATCTACGACAGATCGAAGCCACAAGTACTTCCTATTGACCTCAATATCTGCATCTGCACAAAAAGCTCTATTGGTGATGGTCACCTGAAATAGACCAATGAAGACAATCCAGATGACAATGCGAAAATGCCAATGTTGTTTCAGATTACTAGAAATCAAGGAAACCTCCATTTACAAGAACTGGGCAAACACTCATCGTGGTAATACAAGGAGTGCGATTCCCGACCAACTCCTTTCTGTAAACTATGATCACCTCTACTACCAGCATATCCTGATAGTCGCATACAAATACGCCTTGAACCGTACACCGATTTATCGGTGTACGGTTCAAGGCGGTAGAAACGAAGTGAAAAGGCTACACCAACTACTTAACCAGCAGCATCTTTGCTACTACTTCGAAGTAGCTCGCAGTTTCGCTTACATTGTGATGTGGACGCTCGCCAGACAAACATCATCTTACGCGAAACTACAGCATTATCAGCGAATCAGCATCATCTTTCTGACTGCAACGTAATCATCAGCTGTCATACGATAGAAATAGATTCCACTGGCCAGTTCAGCTGCATCGAAAGAAATAATCTGTGCTCCGGCAGGTTGCACACTGTCAACCAGCTGCCTGATCAGACGCCCCCGCAGGTCAAAGACCTCCAGCAGTACCGGTGCGGCGTGAGGAAGGCAGAATGAAATACGGGTGATGGGGTTAAAGGGGTTCGGATAATTCTGATCCAGCCTGAAAGTGAGCGGTTGTATTTCTTCAACACCTTCATCCGGGCCAACAGTGAAACTGACCGGTACCGTCACCTGCGGTGTAAAGGGATCATTACTTTCCACCAGCAATGAACCGGTGAGTGTTGTATCCTCGTAACCGGCACTCAGAAACTGGAAAGCAATTGACATCTCTTCCTCACCGGCCACCGAGCCGGAGCCGGGCTGGTAGGATATCCACTCCGGCGCACTGCCGGCAACCTGCAGGTCATCGATATACCATCCCTCCATGACTACCGATGCATTACTACCAAAAAGGAAACCGATCTGCAGGGTGTCACCCGCCCAATGGTTCAAATCGAACAGAGCTTCCTCCCACTCCCAGGAACCGGTATAACAACCTGTTCCAACAGGAAAGGGGCTGCCAACACCGGCAGCAACCACACCGGGATACTCATCGACCGGAGTCAAAGGTAACCAGCCACCACCATTTACAGACACCTCCAGTATACCGGCATCAGTGGCTGCAGTTGTATCTGCTTCCATCTCACCCCGGTGCCAGAAACGCAGCTGAGCATCATTTGTCACTGTAAAGGTGGGTGTGATCAAACGGGCATACTGGTTATCATGATACTGCCACAGGTCCTCCAGACCGACATACCAGGCGTGTTCCGGTGAATGATTGTCATGAGTAGTCAGATGCCAGGGATCATCCAACCCATCGTGTGTCCAGTCACCCTCACCGTTCTCCATATCATCGCTGAAATCACGCAGGCTGACATCACCAAAGGAGAGACTGAAGTTGAGGGGATCGATACCACTATTGGCAATCGTCAACTGCGCGGTAGTGTCCTGTATGAACTCTACCGTGTAAGCCAACTCTGTCGGTGTGATCTCGATAAGTGGCCAATGATCGTAGGGTCCAACCTGGAAACTGATCGGTATCGTAACAGCGGGGTTGTAGGGATCATTGCTCGCAAGCAGCATGTTGCCGGAAAGCAGGGTATCGGCAAGCACACCACCCTGGAATTGGAGATAGACGGTCATCACCTGATCACTGTTGACCACACCGGAACTTGGCTGGTAGGAGATCCAGTCCGGTGAGTCACTGGTCACCGAGACATCGTCGATAAACCAGCCCTCATAGTTCAGCGCGGGATTGCTGCCGAATCTGAAACTCAGCTGCACATTGTCACCTGCCCAGGGGCTCAGGTCGAAAACCGCTTCCTCCCAGTCATACGACCCGGAGTAACAACCGGTACCCGCCGGGAAAGGACTGTTGACAGAAGGCGCAATCTGACAGGGGTAACCGCCGACCGGTTCTATCAACTGCCAGTCACCACCGTCAACGGAAATAGACAGGAAACCACCATCCCGTGCCAGGGTGTCAGCAGTTTCCATTTCACCCCAGTGCCAGAAACGGAGTTCTGAGTCGTTAGGCGCCATAAAAGCGGGACTGATCAGGTTGCAATACTGCCCATCCTGATAGAGCCAGTCTCCCTCCTCACCGAGGTACCAGGCATGTCCCGGAGAATGGCTGCGACGGGTAGAGAGGTGCCACGGATCGCCGGAACCGCTGTGTGTCCAGCCACCCTCACCGTTCTCCATATCATCGGAGAATTCACGCAGTTCTATAGTCTCGAAAGAAAGAGCAAACTCGAGCGGAATCTCACCCTGATTACCAATTAAGAAATAGGTATCCGCATTCTCAGCATAGTCGGCATAGGCAGTAATAGAATTGGGGTTCAGAGTGAGGTCTGGGGGCAATGATACACCGCTGGGTGGGAAGATAATCGAATCCAGCCAGATGCAATCTTCCCCATGCGAAATATTCACACTCTTGATGTATGACCATTTATAGGTATGCCAGCCGGAAGTAACGAAAAATGTCCCCTCTACCCAGCCGGATTCACCGGACAGCTGCATCTGTTCCACATCATCGATATAGAAACGGAGCAGATCCTGATACTGCTGCGTGGAAGCACGGCAGTGAAAATCGATTGTCCCTTCCATCAGAACATACTGCTCCAGTTCGAGCGTTGTGGTTTGACCATGCTCTATAGGCCCGGAGCGGGCAGAGTAACTCCCCTCGAACGACTCATCGCCGGTAATGAACCAGTACGCGTCACCGGAGTGATCCCATTCGTAGCTGCTGAAATCACCGCTCTCAAAGCCCTCCTCCCGCAGACCGATGATAATCGGTACTTCAATAGAAACGACCGGCCCGAAAGCTGGTGTCATTGTCAGCACCAGGGTAACCAGATCACCCGGTTGTATTTCGGCTCCGGCGGTCAACTGGAAGGTAAGCTGTGTCTCTTCATCCGGCAGAAGCTGCTGCAGTGTATCTACCGCAATATCCACTGTGACCTGAGGATCGGGTGATTCCAGCAACACATCATAATCGGTTGCCCAACCACTGCCACCATTCAGCACAGTAATCTCCAGAGGTGCGGTTTCCCCGGGATCCAGACGTCCATTATCATCATCCAGGATATCGCTCGATGTCAATTCCAACAACGGCACGTGCAGAACCAGCGGAATATCTTCTCCCCAGGCTCCACCATCGCACCAGATAGTCAGATTACAGAAAACATTCTGCAGATCTGTAATATGCGACGCTACCCGCAGCTCAAATGGAGTATCTGCAATTTCCTGATGGCCTGGAAGAATATCGGGCAGTGTGGTCGATTCCTGTGTTACTTCTATATACCCGGAACTGCTTATCAGAAAGGCATTGACCCCTGTTGCTTCCTCTACACCTACATTGAGCAGTGAGATCGTAAACAGGAACTCCTCACCTGCCTCAGGCAATCCATTGTCGTTGCCCTGGCTGTCATCCAGCTCGATATCTGAGACAACCAGATAGGGTCCGGCAACACCGGTTACCGACAGTGGCAGATAGGTTGGCAGGCAATTCCAACCGGAGATTACCAGATCATAGTCCCCTTCATACTGCAGAGCCGGATCAAACTCAATCAGGGCATTACCGCTGCCATCTGTCAGCGCTCGGCCAACAGTTACACCATTGAATACAACTGCTGCCAGTAAGCCTTCAGCCGGCAGGCCGTCCCCGTTCACCTGCACCGGTAGTTCTGTTGTTCCAACACCGACGACGTCATCGTAGGTTGCAGTCAAATCCAGCGGTTCACGTGACCAGGGGCGCAGTGCGGGATCACCGAAAAGATTCAGTTCGTAGAAAACCCAGCGCATACGATCGTTATTACCCGCCCAGACAACCAGATCGTCCCGGCTGTCCAGCAACGCTTCACCAAGTGTACTGATACCCTCACCGAAAAGAGCATCGTAGAATTCCCGGTCAAAAAACTGCGAAGCTCCGTCCTCATTTCCCGCCTGATAGAGGCCATAGCGGGAATTGGCGATGAATGCTACAAAACCGGTGGTGAGATTAGTAGCCCGTTCCACAATACAATCATTATTGTCAAAGGCGCCGGCATGACACCCCTGCGAGTAACCGATATGAAAGCTGTGTTCGAATCCGTCCGCAGTCAGGTTATCTACGGTTATATCAGCATTGTGCAGACGCATCATCGCACTGATGCCACAGTGCCCCATGTGATTCACCATGTTGACACCATTATTCAACAGAAAGAGCAGGTCCGTATCTATCCATTCTCCCTCTCTGTCATAAAGAATGGAAACATCAATATTGTCAGGAAGCCCGGCAGTCTCTACGCCGTGATTATCGGAACCGGAAACCATCTCATCCTTATGATCCCCACCCCAGGTGGGATGATCGTCCACCTGCTCTCCTACCATCAGGTACCCGGTCAGATCAGCAACTACCGGTGATTGCTGATAGGCGAGTTGCTTATTTACAAAAGCAGCAGCATCTGCCATAGTTGAGACACTGGCACGGCCTACTGCCAGTTCCCCGAACCAGTCCTCTTCATCCTCTTCACCCCAGATACCGTTCTGATTCTCATCCCAGTTACCATCCAGCCCGGAAAAGTAAAAATCGGAGGGAAGATCATCATCAAATGACCAGGTGTGGACAAAGAGCTCCCGATACGGAACCAGCTCGATGTCCCCCCCCAGCAGTAAATAGCGGAAACCGTTATCCGCATACTCCGCAATCAGGAAATTGCGTAGACGCTCCGCATCGTCTACACCATCCCAGGCGGCGAGAATTTCCTCAATAGTGACAAATTGAGATAGCATCCCCTGCCCGTTACGCCAGTCGACCAGCTGCAGAAAGTAGACAGACATCTCTTCGGGAGCGATTACCAGATAGTCGTAAGTTAAAGGACGTGTATCACTTTGCTGGTAGTCGAAAATGGCGGTTGGATTGTCGATAAGGTTTATAACCCGCTGTCGTGCATTAGCCTTTGGTGAAAACTCACAACTGCCGGGAACGGTCTCTACTACCACTGTAAAATCAGTATAGTAACTCAGCTGCCGTGTTACCGGGTCATAACGTACCGGACAGGCGTGAGTCAACAGGATGCTGTACCCGGCCAGATAACTGGTGCTGAAATCACTCTGGTCCCTTTGCGGAAGCTCACCAGGTTGTGTCCATAAATCGGGGTTGCGCAGAGTAGGGACTGCTGTCATCGATCTCGAAATCGGCCATTCCTGTTGCACTGGAGGTAGAAGATGATCCCCGAGTTCAATACGCTCGCCATACTGTATGCTTACCCTGCTGGCCTGTGTTCCGGGTGGTAATAAAATTTTTACAGGATACACCGGAATTGCAGGTGCGCCCGGTTCCCCGGTTACAAACATGGAAGCTGAGATCACTTCACCGGAGGGTGATACTTCAGGTTGTGGTATTTCGTAACGCATTTCAAATGCGGAAGCAGTGTAGTAAAACAGTAGGATAGCAGCTGATAGAAACAGTGATCGCATTTTATCTCTCAGATTCTGGTATGGTCAGGTAGCAGAAACTAATAAAAACTAGCCGATGCAGACAGTAAAAAAATGTTTTTCATCAGTATGACAATAAAACCGTGTATAGATGAGTACCGGTGGGAAGTAAGCAGTCACTCTGTATTGCTGCAACAAGGGTGTCTGAGGTGTAAGATCCATCAGGGATAACTCATCAGCAGCACTCAACTGTTTGTTCGCCTTACACCGACAGAGGGATGTATCACAATTATAAAAGACTCAGATGCCTGAGGTGTAAGATCCATCAGGGATAACTCA
>CAZCRT010000016.1:56235-68675 GCA_964501185.1 uncultured Bacteroidia bacterium | reverse complement strand
CCTTTGATTTCAACATGGATGGTACTTACGACATTATTGCCGGTGTTTCCGGATACAGTGATCTCCATCAGGTTTGTGAATTCAACGGATTCCCCACACTTCCATTCATGGCCTTTGGCAACCCTCTGCCTTTCTATGATGGTGGTCGTTTCTACAATCCTATCGCATTATCACCTGATTATGAACTCTCAATCGTTAACATCATGGACTTCCTGATCTGGGACGGCGATGTGACATGTTTCAATTTCATGGCTTTCGGCGGTTCCTTCGAAGATAATGGTGTTGGTGAAGAATATGTGATTGGTGAAATCTGCCTGGAAGATGGCACATTGACAGAGTTTGTAATTCCAGAAGAATTCAAACTGAATGCCTATCCTAATCCTTTCAATCCATCAACACAGTTGGTGTTTGATCTGGTAGAACCCGGTTCCGTGAGCCTGGGTATCTATAACCTCTCAGGACAGCTCGTTCAGACTCTGCTGGAAGGTGATCTTGCTGCCGGTACCCATGATGTCGTTTTTGACGCGACCGATCTGGCCAGCGGTATCTATATCGCCCGTATTCAGACTGAAACAGCCAGCAAGGCAACCCGAATTGTCCTGCTGAAGTAATAGCTGGAAAAGTAGTGCCCTTCCGGCTTGCTTAGTGAAAACAGAGGTGGTGGCAGTGTAAACTGTCATCACCTTTTTTATTGGTTCTCCGGCATCTGCCTCCTGAATAAAAAACCCCGGCTTACGAAAAACCGGGGTTTCTGTTTTTGATATTAATCGAATCTACCAATCGGATTTATCTCTCATCCATGAACGGGTAGTGAGCCGCTATCTCCCCATCGGTTCCTACTTCTCGTCCATGAATGGATAGCGGAAGTCAGTCGGCGGGACGAAGGTCTCCTTGATTGTACGCGGTGACACCCAGCGCAGCATATTGAGCAGCGAACCGGCTTTGTCGTTGGTA
This sequence comes from uncultured Bacteroidia bacterium, assembly GCA_964501185.1. GTDB lineage: Bacteria > CAIWAD01 > CAIWAD01 > BS150m-G50 > BS150m-G50 > BS150m-G50. The sequence goes on along the minus strand of CAZCRT010000016.1, from coordinate 67,721 downwards.
CCGCTGGCACGACTGCCACCGAAAGGTTGCTGTCCCACGACGGCACCGGTTGGTTTGTCATTGATATAGAAATTGCCGGCTGCTCCACGCAGCGCTTCAGTTGCCTGGATGACTGCCTGACGATCCTGTGCAAAAACTGCACCGGTGAGTGCATATTCAGCAGTCTGATCGCATAACTGTAACGTCTGCGCAAACTCGTTATCAGGATAGACATAAATCGTTAGCACAGGTCCGAAGATCTCCTCAACCATGGTGACAAAACGGGGATTCTCAGCCAGTACTACTGTCGGTTCAATGAAATAGCCACTGCTCTTGTCGTAACCACCCCCGATAATGATCTCAGCATCCTGCGACTGCTCTGCCTGCCTGATGTATCCGGTAATCGTATCGAAGGCGTTTTCATCAATAACAGCATTTATGAAGTTGGTGAAATCCTGAACGTCACCCATCTTCATTGTGGCTATATCCTCTTCCAGCAGGGCGCGTACCCCGGACCAGAGTGACTCTGGAATATAAGCGCGGGAAGCAGCTGAGCATTTCTGTCCCTGATACTCAAAAGCACCCCGAACCAGAGCGGTGGCCAGCGCCTTCACATCAGCAGAGGGGTGTGCGAAGACGAAGTCCTTGCCACCGGTCTCCCCGACGATACGCGGGTACTGTTTATAGTTATGGATATTGTTGCCGATCGTATTCCACATGCCCTGAAAAACCTCAGTAGAACCTGTGAAATGCACACCGGCCAGTTCCGGGCTGGCCATGACCGGGTTTCCTACTTCACCACCACGGCCCGGTACCAGATTGATCACACCATCCGGTAGGCCGGCCTCCTGCAGCAGCTGCATGATAAACCAGGCGGAATATACAGATGAGGATGCCGGTTTCCAGATAACGGTGTTGCCGAGCATGGCAGGTGCTGTCGGCAGATTGCCGGCAATTGAGGTGAAGTTAAAAGGTGTAATCGCAAAAACGAAACCGTCCAGCGGACGACTGTCCAGTCTGTCCCAGATACCGGGCGCTGAGGCGGGTTGTTCTTTCATCAACTCCTGCATGTAGTAAGCGTTATAGCGGTAGAAATCAATCAGCTCGCAGGCCGCATCAATTTCCGCCTGAAAAGCGTTTTTTGACTGTCCCAGCATGGTCGCTGCATTCAGGACCTGGCGATGCTTGGTGGCCAGCAATTCACCGGCTTTCAGGAAGATGGCTGCGCGTTCCTCCCAGGGCATGGCAGCCCAGTCAGATTTTGCTTCACCGGCAGCTTTGATTGCCTGTTCAATCTCTGCGGTGCCAGCTTTGTGGTAACGGCCCAGCAGATGTTGATGATCATGTGGCATCACACAATCAGCCAGCTGACCGGTGGTGATTTCCCTGCCACCGATAATCAGCGGGATTTCAATTTCACTGCTGCTCTGTCGCTTCAGCTCAGCCTTGAGCAGCTTCTTCTCTTCAGAACCAGGGGCGTATGGCATCACCGGTTCGTTGGCGGGCTTGGCAATGTTGTAAAATCCGGCACTCATTTATGGACTCCTCTGATAGATCAATTGTGATACATTGGTTTTCTTCGCAGTAAAATATCTTCAGATGGTTGAATTTCCAAAAAAAACAGATAACCGGTGATAAACTGTATCATCAGAATGACACTGAAAGCCTAATCAACCGAGCACCGCACTGGAAGAGAGCGCAGCCAGCATGTTCCAGAGCAGGTAAAGACCGATCATGATTACTGCCGGGCGCAGGTGGTCATCGGTTTCCAGCAACAGCCCCAGGCCCAGCCCTGCCAGTCCCATTTCCCAGAGATAGAAAACATCCAGCTGAGCGAAAAAATACTGCACGAAACCTGATGGATCGCTCAGCAGCAGAGAAGGACCGACCGAAGTGCGTACGCTCCCGGTCAGAAGCTGTAATGGCAACCGCAACAGGATCCCGAGGGCGTGGATGTAGCCGAGGTAAACAGAGAGAGTGAACAGCTGGCGAAAGGGAATATCCCGCCGCAGGAAGAGACGCCCCACAAAGCGAAGCAACAGTGCCAGCAGCCAGCGTCCCAGCAATGTGATTATCCCCAGCATCAGAAACTGCGTAAACGGCTCAGGGGCAGCTGATTCCGATTCCAGACCCGTCAGATCGTCGGCGAACTCCCCGCTTTCTCCGGTTACTGTCAGCATCCGCTGCAGAAGGTCGCCGAACTCACGGGTGGCGATATCCTGTGTCAGGCGGGCGTTCAGAAATGTGATCACAACCAGCACTAACAGCGGAACCAGCCAGCTGTTCTCGCGCCTCAGCGCATTGATTGAAACTGCAGGTTGCCGGAATAATCCAACCAGCAGCACGGTTTCCCGTTGTAATACTCTGCGCCAGTCGGTCATGGTAGCCTGTTCTCCCGTTGTGTGGACAGCAACTGCAATCGCTCAATTTTCTCATCAACCCTTTTTTGCACCGGCGGGGAGAGCGGTAGCGAAAGGGCGCTGTCACAATAGACGAAAGCCTGCTCACGCAATCCCCGTTCCAGGCTGATGTTTACCAGTTTCTCGAGGCAGAAGAATTCATTGTAGCGACTCGGTTGTTGATCTTTCTCAACCAGTTGCAGTAGAAGTGTATACAGTGAATCCGCCGCTGTCAGCTGCCCACAATCGAGTTGTGCCTGTGCCAGCGGAAAGAGGAAGTGACGGCTTTCGGGAAAACGCTCCCGTCCCTGCCGGGCCAGTTGCAGCGCTTTCTCCTTCTGACCGTAGTCCATCAGAATCCAGGTCAGGTTGCTCACAGCCAGCCAGCGTCCAAACCGGCTTTCCCTGGCGGCCTGCTCCAGCTGTGCAATTCCCCGTTCACGGTGATCCCTGACAAATGGGAACCAGTCGAAGTGTTGCAGCAGGCTGCTCTTCCAGTAGTGATAATTGCCCAGCCCCAGGTCAACTTCCCGATAATCGGGGTAGTCCTCAGCCAGCTCCTCGAGCCGATCCACACCATCAATCCCCTTCAGGTACATTCGCCACCACTGGCCCTGACGCTTCGCCAGATAAGAGTGATAAAGACTGCACCCTGCCCGCATGAAACGCAGATCGGGGTCTTCCACCTCATTAAGAAGTGAGTCAGTCAGCTGTTCACACTTTTCCAGATGAAATTCGTATGATTCCAGCTGTGCGAAATCCTCACAATCCTGCATCCAGCTGGCATAAACGGTAGCAAGATGAAAATGCGCCAGAGCAGCTTCAGCAGCAGTAAGATCCTGCTGCTTGTCTTCCAGCCTGTCGTTGAAGACAGCTATTGCCATCGGATAGTTATGATTGATGGTCAATTCTATACAGCGGTTGATGTCTGCTATTTCCTCAGGTGTGAAACAGCAGGCTGGAGGAGTGGCTGAAAACAACAGTACAATGATAGCTGAGAAGGTGATCGGGAACTGTTTCATAAGCTGTAATCAGGTTCCATATATTCTGTCACCCGCGTCACCGAGTCCCGGCAGGATGTATCCCTGTTCGTTGAGCTGTCTGTCAAGCACACCCAGAAAGATGGTTATATCGTCATGATCCCGTTTGATCCGTTCAACTCCTTCCGGTGCTGCGATAATGTTTACCAGCTTGATTGTCGCCGGTTCGAACTGCTTTATGAAGGTAATCGCATGTGAGGCGCTGCCACCGGTTGCCAGCATCGGGTCCAGAATCAGTACTGTGGAACCCTTCATCTCTGCAGGAATCCGCTGATAATATACTACCGGCTCCAGGGTTTCCTCGTTGCGGTACATACCGACATGTGCTACCTGTGCGGTCGGTATCAGACGGCGGAATGGAGCCAGCATACCCAATCCGGCACGCAGTATCGGAACCAGAATAATCGGTTTGTCCAGCTCCTGTGTGCTACATCTCTCCAGAGGGGTATCCACCTCGACAGGATGTTGCGGCAGGTCCCTTGTCGATTCTACCGCCAGAACAGTGGCAATATTCTCAAGATTATGAGCGAACTGCGCGGTTTGCGTCTCCTGCTGCCTGATGACCGACAGATAATGATGGACGAGTGGATGTGTAGATGTAAACAGCTGCATTTTCCCGTCCCCCTGCGATGATCACTGACCGGTTTGAAATCTCTGCCATATAAACTATAGTCTTTCCCGGTGAGAATTCCCGGGTGGTTTGCAGTCCATAAGAAATTACTGAAGCGGCCAGAGAACAACCTTTATTTGAAAACTCCGGTAATCCTCCCTGGTCGAAGCTATAAGGTGATGCATGTCAACATGTGATGTGAAAACAGCTTCATCTATGCATCACCATAGTAGTGAAGCGGGAATTTGACAAGAGGGATAAGAAACTTCCGGTAAAGTTCCAATCTCTTCCGGTCGATATTTTCAACATGAGGATATCGTTTTGTTCGTTCAGTAAGATGTGTGAGGGCGAGATTGCAACCTGAAACTTCAGCCAGCTTAAGTATTGTTGACTATGAACTTGTAACGGATGAGCAGCGGGGGTCCAGCGTTATGCTGGCTCTTCAGGTTTATCCGGAAGCGGATGGTATGGTAGATGAGCAGCTGCGACGGGAACGGTTGGACAGTTTTCTCCAGGGTATTCAACTCGAGAAGACTCCAGCAGTGGATGAGGTAAAACCGGAACTGCTGCAACTGAAACTCACCGGTGATCTGGCCGGGCACCTGACTATGATTTTTGGCCGCGAACAGATTTCGTATGAGATCAGATACCGTGGTGAGCAGGTTTATGAGCTTCACTTCAAGATCCGCTACGTTCAGCTGTCCCTCTTCGCAATTCTGTTGTCAGTATACATTATACATCAGATTTACCGGGCGGGTGATGTGGACCAGCGCAGCCGGGCCCTGCTGCAGATAGGCCGTGTCTACTTCAGGCATGGCACCGGCGCCAGCAGGCAACTGAAGCAGGAGGTGATCGCCGAACTGACAGGGCGTTTTGAGAACGAGACCATCAATGCCTTTATCACAATGCTGCATTCCAGTAAACGAACCATTGGTAATATCATGCGTAAAATCCTTCTGGTTGACGATGTTAATTATCTGACAGAAATCTATGGTGACGCTCTTGCCAGTCGTGGTTTTTCCGTACACACTGCTGCTAACGGTCAGGAAGCTTTACAGCTTCTGCGCCGAAATCAGTACGATCTGCTGGTTACCGATCTGCAGATGCCCACCATGGATGGAGTGGAACTCTTTTATTCGGTGAAACAGAGCAGGGCGAACCTGCCGGTAATGCTGATAACCGGCTGGCATCATAAAGAAGATGTTGAGCGCCTGTTGAATGACGGTGCCATCACCTGTCTGATGAAACCTTTCTCACTTCCGGAACTGGTTCAGGAGGTGGAAGGGTACTTTGTCTCCCGCGAAATGATGAACTGCTGAGGCTCGCTTCAGGAGATAACCACTTTTAATTCTATCCATGAACTTAAGCCTGGTACAGCTATTACCCGGCAGCACCTTCCAATCTTCAATACCCTATCAATACTCTCACTATGTATGGCCAAATTCCTTGGCTGTAATCGATAAAATCATAATTTGTGGGGAACAAAAGCCGTGCGAGCGGTGTATAAACATGAAGTAACAATAATTGAATGTGATAAGCTGGGAGTCAAGATGATCAGAATTGAACACCTGGTTCAGAAGTATGGCGAACTGCGTGCGGTCGATGACGTCACGCTGGAAGTTGCTACCGGGGAAATCGTCGGCCTGCTGGGACCAAATGGCGCCGGTAAAACCACAGCGATGAAAGTCCTCACCTGCTTTCTTCCCCCTACTGAGGGTCGAGTCACAGTTGATGAACTCGATGTGGAACAGGATTCACTGGCCGTGCGGGATAGAATCGGTTACCTGGCGGAAAACAATCCCCTCTACAGCGATATGACTGTGCGGGAGTATCTGGATTTTGTAGCCGATGTGCGCAAGCTGAAGGGTGATCACCGTCTGCAACGGCTGCGTTATACGATTGAAGCATGTGGCCTCGATGGGATGCTGAACCGGCCGGTGGGTGAGCTTTCCAAAGGATACCGGCAGCGGGTTGGCCTGGCGCAGGCAATTATCCATGATCCACCGGTGCTGGTACTTGATGAGCCGACTACAGGCCTCGATCCCAACCAGATCGTTGAGATACGCAATCTGATCCGGGAACTGGGACGGGAGAAAACTGTAATTCTCTCCACCCATATCATGCAGGAAGTACAGGCAACCTGCAGCCGTGTGGTCATCATCCATGATGGTAAAATTGTGGCTGACGGTACCAACGAGGAGTTGCAGGCACAACTTGAGGGACAGGATCGTTATCTGATCGAATTTCAGGCTTCCGGTGAGAACATTGCTGCTGAGTTTAAGAACGCCCTGGGTGTCGATATCCATGACGATGTTTCCACACCCGGTCAGGACAGCTATAGGTATGTTCTGCAGGTTGATAAAAGCCGTGATGAGCGGGAGAACATTTTCCGGTTGATGGTGGACCGTGGCTGGACTCTGCTGGAGTTGCAGCGGGAACAGGTCAGCCTCGAGGATGTCTTCCGTGAATTGACCACGAAATCGTGAAATCACAACCGTACTGTAATGCGGCTGTAAAGTCGCTGAATCACTATATAAAGTGAGGTAAGAGTTATGCTTAACAGCTTGGTGATATTTCGCAAGGAGATGAGGGCCTACTTCAATTCTCCGATTGCTTATATTTTCCTGGCCGTGTTCCTGGTGTTGTCGGGTTGGTTCTTCTTTTCCACCTTCTTTCTCATCAATCAGGCTTCCCTGCGCGGTATTCTGGAACTGATTCCTGTATTCTTCATCTTCTTCATTCCGGCTGTCACAATGAGACTGGTGGCAGAGGAGAAACACACCGGAACTATGGAAGTGCTGTTGACTTACCCGATACGCAACCGGGAAGTGATATTCGGGAAGTTCCTGGCGGCGCTCACACTGGTTTCAATCGGTGTTGTGTTAACCGGAACCTATGTCCTGACCACTTCGCTGCTGGGAAACCTTGACGCCGGTGTCACCTTTTCCGCCTACATCGGCATGATTCTGATGGCGGCAACCTACATGTCGCTCGGAATCTATGCTTCCACAATCACCAGTAATCAGATCGTTGCCTTCATCCTGGGTATTCTGTTGATCTTCCTGTTCTTCTACTTCGACAAGATGCTGGTTTTTCTGCCAGACTGGCTGGTCGGGATCAGCGAATTCCTTTCGGTCGACTTCCACTACCGGAATTTTGTACGGGGTGTTTTTGACAGCCGTGACCTGATCTACTTTGGATCGGTAATCTTCTTCGGCCTGACCATGGCTACCCGGAAACTGGCAGAAAGGAGATGGAGTTGATTATGAAGCAGAACAAGAGTTTCCTCAATACTTCAAATGTACTTTTGCTGCTGGCAATCCTGGTAGCAGTCAATATCCTTGCCAGCCGTGTTTTCATGCGGGTGGATGTTTCGGAAGGCCAGCTGTTTACACTGTCTGATTACAGCCGGCAGGTTGTTGCCGATCTTCGCGACCCGGTAACGGTCAAAGCCTATTTCTCCCGGAATCTGGGGCAGCACAACAATGTCCGTCAATATGTGAAAGATAAGCTGGCTGACTACCGCAGCTACTCACATGGCCAATTCACCTTTGAAATGATAGATCCGGGTGATGATGATGAAATGCTGCGTCAGGAGGCTGCCGGTTACGGTGTGCAACCGTTCCAGATGCAGACGCTGGAAAATGACAAGCTGGAAGTTAAGCTTGTCTGGATGGGGTTGGTCTTCATCTATGGTGATAAGAAAGAAGTTATTCCTGTTGTGCAGCAGATCGATAATCTGGAATACGATATAACCAGCCTGATCCGGCGATTGACTGAAACTTCACCGACCCGCATCGGTATCCTGCAGGGGCACGGAGAGCCTGGCCTGGAAGATCGTCTTTCCCTGTTCCGGGAGGTTCTGAGCAAGAACTACTATCTGGAACCGGTTGATCTGTCACAGGTGCATCATATCGATATCGGTTTGCAGGCAGTACTGATGATTTCCCCCAACCAGGAATTTTCACCCGGTGCCAAAGCGTTACTGGATGAGTATTTCATGGCCGGCGGCCGTATGGGTATCTTCACTAACAGTGTGGAAGCTGACATTCAGACACAGCAGGGCACTCCCCGTGTACTGGGGCTGGAGGATCTCCTTTCCAGCTGGGGTGTCGGCCTGCAAAGCAATCTGGTGATGGATCAGCAGTCCGGTATGGTACAGGTGCGCATGGGTGGCCAGGGATTGATGTCGATGTTCCCGGTTTCGATGCAGTATCCTTTCTTTCCACGGGTGACCGGTTTTAACCGGGATATGAGCATTTCCAAAGGGGTAGAAGCTGCGCAGCTCTTCTTCCCCAGCAGCCTGGATACAGCCCTGGCCGGCAGAGCCGGCGTGAAAGTGGAACCGTTCGCCTGGTCCAGTCCCAACACCAGCGTGATGCAGGATCGTTACCAGCTCGGTATCCAGCAGCAGTACACAGCTGCTGATTTCCCCGATGGCAGGCAGATTTTTGGTGCCGCCTACAGTGGCAGTTTTAATTCCGCACAGTATGACACAGCCCTGCTGGATTCCATGCGTATTACCATGCCCGGTGCCAGTCCTGAAAACCGGCTGGCAGTCTGTGGTGACGGCTATTTTGTCATGAATGATTTTCTGGGGCAGCGACAGGTGGCCAATCTTGAACTGGCACAGAACATCGTTGACTGGCTGGTGCAGGATGAAGGGCTGATCAATATCCGCTCGAAGACTGTCACCGATCGTCCTCTCAATGAAATATCTGCCGGCGCCCGTAAACTGATCAAGTGGTTGAACATTCTCGGCGCGCCGCTGTTGCTGGTACTCTTTGGCCTGGTTCGCTGGCAGATGAAACGCAATCTTCGCAAGCAGGAGCTGTAAGATGCAGAAAAAGACACTCTATCTGATCGGCCTGCTGGCCGTGCTGGTACTGCTGATATATTTACCTGATATGATTCCGGAGGATCGGGGTTATCCTGTTACTCTTGGTACAATCGACACCGCTTCAGTTACCCGTATCGAGATCATCGCTTCTGATGAGCAGATGCTGCTGGAAAGAGAAGGTGGTGAACTGGTCATGCGGCAGCCGTTGGCGTTACCGCTGGAGAACTATCAGGCACAGAGATTGTTGTCCACTCTGTCTGATCTGCGGGTTTCTGCCCTGACGACTGAGAACGAGGCACGTTTTGTTGAATTCGCCCTGACTGATACTCTCGGTATCCGGGTAAAGGTTACCGCCGGCGATCAGCTGCTGGCTGATTTTCTGGTGGGCAGGGAGAGTTCAGATTACCAGCACAGTTACACCCGGCTTATCGGGTCCAGCCAGATTCTGCAGATGTCCCGTAATCTGACCAGCATGTTTAAAATGAAAGCCAGTTCCCTCTTCCGTCGTGAGCTGTATAGAGTTGATCCGAAAGAGATACTGCTTGTATCGACTTTCGATCATGAAAACAGCAACGGTACAATCATTCTGGATATCAGAGAGGGGAACCTGTTAACTGATACCCGGGGTAACAATTTCCAGGCTGATTCAACCACCGTGGTGAGTTATCTTAATCAGGTTGCTCAGTTGCGTGCTGTCGCTGTTGTGTTGCCGGAAGAAGAGAAGGAAGCACAGTTATCGTACATGCTGTTTGAAGTACACCTGAATGCAGGTGCGGAGCAGATTGATCTGGAATTCTACCGGGATCCCGATAACGAGGAGCAGTGCATAATGCTCTGGCCCAGGTATCCATACAGATTCCGGCTGGCAATGCGTGAGCTGGACAAGTTCCGCAGGACGGCTGAGGATTTCATGCCGTCTGAATAATGAACTGGCGCCTGTGGGCGCCTTTTTTTTAGGGGAATCGTTTTGAAAAAGGAAAAGCGTGAGCAATTCTTCCAACTTCTGAAGCAGCTTGACCCGGAACCGGCCAGCGAGTTGAAGTCACGGGATCCCTACACCCTGCTGGTTGCCGTAATCCTATCTGCACAGGCTACGGACGTCAGTGTTAACAAGGTTACACCGGCGCTTTACAAGCGTGCCTCCACCCCGGCGGCGATGCTGAAGCTTGGTGAGGAGAATCTGCGCCATCTGATTCGTACTATAGGGCTCTACAACTCCAAGGCGAAATCAATCATCACCATGTCACAGCAGCTCCTCAAACGGCATGACGGCAGGGTGCCAGAGACCTTGAAAGAACTCGAGGCGCTGGCGGGGGTGGGGCGCAAAACTGCCAATGTTGTACTCAATGTTGCCTTTGGCCAACCTACTCTGGCTGTCGATACTCATGTGTTCCGTGTTGCCAACCGCACCGGCCTGGCACCGGGAAAAAACCCACTGGAAGTTGAAGCTGGCTTGATGAAAGCGGTTCCCCAAAAATATCTGCAGCACGCCCACCACTGGCTGATCCTGCATGGACGTTATATCTGCAAAGCGCGCAAACCACTCTGCGATGAGTGCCCGGTGATCAAACAGTGCAGCTGGGAAGGTAAGTAGGGGACAGGAGAAGATATCACCACGAAGCTCAAGAAGAGATTGATCAGGTAGGGACGTCATCCCCTGGTAAGTGCCCATTTTCAAAGAAAACGGGCCTGGGACCCAGTATATAAACTAATACACTACGTGATTATCCTGGGGATAAGTAAATCTGTCATCGAGGTTGTGATTCCAGGAAACTGTTCACATGGCATGACTGGATTCCCGCCTGCGCGGGAATGACTTGTACTTGTGTTGTACATGCCTTCTGTGGCTGATGATCCTACTCCAGAACCTGCGTCACCCGGAAATAGCGTTGTTCCTCGCTGACCGGAAGGTAGTAGTTATTAGTGTTGATAACTTCAGCCAGAAAGTTCTCAGGTGCCGGAACGAAATAGGGTTCTGTTTCTGAATACACCCGCCAGGTAGCGTTACCGGGGCCGTTCCAGCTGAGTACGATTATTCCACCGATTACTTCAACTGACAATTCCGGACCTTCAACAGGGGGAGTGCCGGAATAGCCGGGTGTGGGATGGAACAGTATTATGAAATCCTGACTGCTGTTATCGCTGTCCATTCCCGGTATGATTCGTTCAATGGAATTGGAAGTCCAGCGATCACAACCGATTAGTGGTTCCGCATCCAGTTCCGTGTTGAATGTTACGGGATAATACTCCGGATTAAAAGTGTAGGATACTCCATCGAGGATAGTGTAAAGCGGCGCACGGCCGGAATTAGGTCCTCAACCACCGTCTTCACATGGCTGCACTTCAAACTCCTCACCGGTCAACAGCAGTATCCCACCCTGGCGACGGTCCAGCTCGAAATCCATGCCGATTTCCAGAACATCGATCATATTCATTGAACTGGGGTTATCAACCGGTGGCCATTCGTCAACACTGTAAGTTTCATACGGAGCATCGGAAAGGTCAACAGAAGTAGGGTCGCCGCCATCACCGACGAAGTCATAGGAATCCTGCGCGACTACCGCAAAAGCCCCTGGAGGCAACGGCAGACTCTGATCACCCGGATTTCCAGGAAAGGC
>CAZCRT010000016.1:0-56135 GCA_964501185.1 uncultured Bacteroidia bacterium | reverse complement strand
ATGCAAAAAGCACTCCAGAATTGGCATTCCAATTGCGTTCTCGATTACGGAAGCAGGCAATGCTACATCAATAGTGAGGCGGTGAACCCACCCTGACAGGTGGGTTTGCTTTTTCAGCACCTGCTGACAGATTCAAAAATCCCATTCAAAATATTCTGTATTGAGCTGACCGATGGCCGCAAAAAGCACTCTTTCAGAGAATACTATTTGAAATACAGCCTGAAAATTGTAAACTATGCCACAATGGCAGATTTACACCACTAAAGGCATATGAGATTTGCCATATGTACCGTTACCAAACGTCATTTCTTCAAGAGAATCGGTAAAAAGGTTGACTGAAAAGTGAAGCAGGAATTCAATTTGAAAGCTCCGTTCGATCCCTGTGGCGACCAGGAAGCTGCAATCGAACAACTGCTGCGGGGTCTGGAAGAGAAGAAGCGTCATCAGGTGCTTCTGGGGGTTACCGGTTCCGGTAAAACTTTCACTATGGCAAATGTCATAGCTCGCCTCAATCGACCAACATTGATTCTGTCACACAATAAAACGCTGGCCGCTCAACTCTACGGTGAACTGCGCTCCTTTTTTCCTGAAAACGCGGTGGAATTCTTCATCAGTTATTACGATTACTATCAACCGGAAGCCTACATTCCTCAATCTGATACCTATATCGAGAAGGAAACCGACATCAACGAGGAAATTGATCGCCTGCGGTTGAAGTCAACCAGCTCCCTCATCTCCCGCCGTGATGTCATCGTAGTTGCTTCAGTTTCCTCCATCTACGGCCTGGGTTCACCAAGCGAATATCGCGAGATGCTTGCTGTTGTACACTCCGGTGAACAGCTGGATCGCCGGGATTTTCTGAACCGATTGGTCAGTATCCAGTACAGCCGCAACGACATAGCTCTGCAGCGGGGGAGTTTCCGGGTCAGGGGCGATGTGCTGGAAATACATCCGGCCTGGGCGGAGGGGATCTTTCGTATCGAGACTTATGATGATGAGGTGGAACGTATCACGCTGGTTCACCCGCTGACCGGTGAGGTTCTGGAAGAGCTGCCCACCGCAGTAATCTATCCTGCCAAGCATTTCGTTACTACCGAAGAGCGGGTCGATCGGGCGATAGAACGTATCACGGTGGAACTGGAGCAGCGGGTCCAGGAACTGCAGGACGCTGGTAAGTTACTTGAAGCGCAGCGATTACAGCAGCGCACCCGGTTTGATATTGAAATGCTGCAGGAGGTCGGTTACTGCTCCGGTATTGAGAACTACAGTCGTCATTTTGATGGACGCGCCGCCGGGGAACGGCCTGCAACCCTGCTGGACTATTTCCCGGATGACTTCCTGACAATTGTTGATGAATCGCATGTAACCCTGCCACAGGTACGGGCAATGTATCGCGGTGACCGTTCCCGCAAGGAAATGCTGGTTGAGCATGGCTTTCGTCTACCATCGGCACTGGATAACCGGCCGCTTTTCTTTGAGGAGTTCCTCGAGATTGTCGGCGAGATGATTTATACCTCCGCGACTCCCGGTGACTGGGAGTTGGAACAGACCGGTGGTGAAATTGTTGAGCAGGTGATTCGACCAACCGGATTGCTGGACCCTGTAATCGATGTCAGGCCAACCGAACATCAGGTAGATGACCTGATGGAGGAGATTCGCCAGGTTGTGGAACAGGGGCAACGGGTACTGGTAACAACACTGACCAAGAGGATGTCAGAGGATTTAACTGAATATTTGAGTGCTGCTGATATCCGTGTACGCTATCTTCATTCTGAAATCAACTCCCTGGAGCGTGTAGAAATACTCCGTGGTTTGCGTCTGCAGGAATTTGATGTTCTGGTGGGGATCAACCTGCTGCGTGAGGGTCTGGATTTGCCGGAAGTATCACTGGTAGCTATACTGGATGCGGACCGGGAAGGTTTTCTGCGGTCGGAGCGTTCATTGCTGCAGGTAGCAGGACGGGCTGCCCGCCATGCAGAGGGACGGGTAATCATGTATGCTGATCGTATCACACCTTCTATGCAGAAGGTGCTGACGGAATCGTCCCGTCGTCGTGAAATCCAGCAGGCGTACAATGAAGAACATGATATCACACCTCGGACTGTGGTCAAGTCCAGAGAAGAGATAAAAGCGAGCACAAGTGTTCTGGATGAACGACGTCAACAGGCAGAGGTCGCAGAGCCGGCACCGGTTTATGATGAGCATGATGATCCACAGCTGGTGCTGGAACTGCTGCAGCAACAGATGGCAAAAGCTGCAGAGGAACTGAATTTTGAACAGGCGGCAGTCTGCCGTGATGAGATACTGAAACTGCAACATAAGATGAAGAAAGCCAGACCGGCCTGAGTCCGGTGATAAGGGCGGGTAAACCATCCTGAAACTGAGGAGTGAAATGAAAGTCGCAATAATCGGGTCTGGAGGACGGGAACACGCACTGGCCTGGAAGATCAGTCAATCGCAGCAGTGCGAAAAACTCTATGCTATTCCGGGTAACGCCGGTATGGCAGATCTGGCTGAGTGTGTACCGGAGATAGCTGCTGATGACATTGATGCTATTGTCAGGTTTGTACGGGAGCGGGAGGTTGGTTTCACAATAGTCGGTCCGGAGCAGCCACTGGTTGATGGTATTGTAGACCGTTTCCAGGAAGAGGGGCTGCGTATCAGTGGTCCCACCCGAGCTGCCGCGCAACTTGAGGGCAGCAAGGCATTTTCCAAGCGATTCATGCGTCGCCATGCTATCCCTACCGCCCGGTTTGAAGTGTTTGATGATCTGAAGGCAGCCCGGGCACACCTGGAGCAGCTGGAGTACCCATATGTCATCAAAGTTGATGGACTGGCTGCCGGTAAAGGGGTTCTGCTGCCTGACAGCCTGGAGGAAGCGCAACAGCAGTTGCAGGAGATAATGGCAGACGGCAGGTTTGGTGCTGCCGGTGAACAGGTTGTTATAGAGGAACGGCTGGAAGGCCCGGAAGCCTCTGTTTTTGTGCTGGTTCGCGGTGACAACTACTGGTTGCTGCCCGGCTCCATGGATCACAAGCGTGCTTACGATGATGATCTCGGACCCAACACAGGAGGTATGGGGGCGATCGCACCAACACCGCTGCTGGATGATCAACTGATGCAGCGGGTTGAGATGGAAATCGTGAGACCGACGATCACCGGCCTGCAGGCTGATGGTATCCCCTACGATGGCTTTCTCTTCCTTGGTCTGATGCTTACAAAGGATGGGCCCAGTAACCTGGAATACAACTGCCGTTTCGGTGATCCGGAAGCACAGGTACTGCTACCGCTGATGGAAGAGGATCTGCTGGAAGCGTTGTTGTTACCGGAGGAGGAGTTCACATCCCGCCGGTTGACTACAGAACGGTACGCGGCTACAGTGGTTCTGGCTTCTGGTGGCTATCCCGGCTCCTATGCAACCGGCATTCCTATTTCCGGCATCGACAGTACAGAGAACAGCGTCGTGTATCACGCCGGAACCAGAATGCAGGACGGTCAACTGGTAACCGCCGGTGGCCGGGTACTCGCCCTGACAGCGCTGGGAGATACATTGTCGGGTGCCATCGAAACCGCTTATATTGAGGTTGAAAAGATCGATTTTGAGCATAAACACCATAGAACTGATATCGGGAGGAAAGCGCTTTGAACATAATGGTTACTGGAGGAGCAGGATTCATCGGCTCTCATACTGTGGATGCGTTGGTAGAGAGGGGTGACCGGGTCATAGTGGTGGATAATCTCTGCACCGGTAGTCGTGATAATCTCAACCGGAATGCCACCTTTTACGAGATGGATATCCAATCAGCAGATATCAGTGACGTGATACAAAATGAACAGATTACTCACATCATGCATTGTGCCGCTCAGATTGATGTACGCAAATCGGTTGAAGACCCGGTGTTTGACGCACAGGTGAATATACTGGGTTCCATTAATCTGATACAGCGTGGAATGCAGAGTGGTGTGAAACAATTCGTCTTCTCCTCCACAGGTGGCGCTATCTATGGCGAACAGGATTATTTCCCGGCTGATGAGCAACATCCCATGCGTCCCATTTCCCCGTATGGAATCGGTAAGCTTACTATTGAAAACTATCTCTACTATTTCCACCTGCAGTATGGAATGGGCTACTTCATCAACCGCTACGCCAATGTTTATGGGCCCCGGCAGAACAGCAAGGGTGAGGCCGGTGTGGTGGCTATCTTCTGTGATCGTATGCTGGGTGGCCAGGAAGCAGTGATTAACGGGGAAGGTACACAGACCCGTGACTATGTTTTTGTCGGAGATGTTGTGCGGGCCAACGTGAAGGCGCTTGACCGGCGGAGTCCTGACATCGTCAACATCGGAACCGGGGTTGAAACAGATGTGAATCAGATGTTTCGACTGATAAGCGATTCACTGGGAGTCAAGGCAGAGGAAAAACACGGCCCCGGAATGCCAGGGGAGCAGAAGCGTTCAGTGATTGATAACAACAGGGCTGCAGAGCTGCTTGGCTGGCGTCCTGAAGTCGATCTGGCAGCAGGGATAAAGCTGACGACAGAGTACTTTCGCGAGAAATATGTGGGATGATACTCTTTTAGAGCATCGACCTGATTCCAGTGTGATACAGAAGTAAACGTAACGGAAGAAGTATGTCCAGAGAGAGAAATCTGTTTAGTGACGTCGGTATTATTGGTGCGTCACCTGTCTGGGAGCAGATCCAGGCCCTGGTGAACCAGGTAGCCACAACTGACATTTCAGTTCTCATTACCGGTGAATCCGGAACCGGCAAGGAACTGATTGCACAGGCTATCCACAAAGCGAGCCGACGACGGGATGCACGATTGGTTACAGTCAATTGTGGCGCGATTCCTGAGGGTATCTTCGAAAGCGAGATATTCGGGCATGAAAAGGGTGCTTTTACAGGTGCTGACAGCCGACGCCAGGGGATGTTTGAGCAGGCAGATGGCGGCACTATCCTCCTGGATGAGATTGGTGAGATGCCTCTGTTTCTGCAGGTGAAACTTTTGCGGGTACTGGAATCAGGCTCCTATATGCGGGTAGGTGGCTCCCGCCCGATTGAAGTTGATGTGCGGGTACTGGCTGCAACCAATCGCGATCTGGCGGAGATGGTTCAGTCGGGTAAATTCAGGCAGGATCTATACTACAGACTGAAAGCCGTGAATATCCTGTTACCACCATTGCGGGAGCGTCCGGAAGATATCCCCTTACTGGCACATCATTTTATATCCCTGTTCTGCCAGAAAAACAGTCTCGCCTGTCCTGAAATTGGTGAAGAAGCAATACAGGTACTGCAGGAACACTACTGGGAGGGGAATGTGCGCGAATTGCGTAATTTTTCTGAGAGCCTGGTACTGCTGCTACGAGGTCACAAGATCACTGCCGCAGATGTGAGACAGAACCTGGAAAGGGAAACCAGCGCTACTTCCAATCTGCCGGTATTGTTAAGACCGGATGAGCGTAGCCGTCACGATGATCTGCTTACACAGATGTTCTTCTTTATTCAGAAAGAACTGGCGGAACTTAAAGAGATGATAGGGGAGTTGCAATCCGGCCGACGGGAACCGGAGATGGCTGCCAGCCGCGAGGTTACTCAGAAAACAGTTGAGGAACTGGAGCGGGAGCATATCAGAGAAATCCTGGAGCAGTATAATTGGAATCGCAAACAGGCTGCACAGGCGCTGGGAATTGGTGAACGGACTATTTACCGCAAAATCAGGAAGTATGGCCTATGATGCGCAAAATTGTGATCCTGATAACCCTGGTATCAGTACTGACTGCCTGTGGTGTCTACTCTTTCAGAGGAGCGCTGCCTGAGGGAATTGAAAGCGTCGCCATTCCCCTTATGGAGAATCGCACCTCGGAACCTCTGTTAACGGAGGAGATTACTGATCAGGTTATCAACGAATTCATGATACAGAACCTGTTTCGCCTCGAAGACGAGGAACGGGCTGATGGCATCCTGGAGATGGTTCTGAAATCAATCTCTGAGCAGGCTAATACTTACAGTTCCGAAGAAAGTGTGTCACAGATGAAGCTTACACTCAATGTTGATGTGGAGCTGCTGCGCAGGAGTACAGGTGAATCTGTGATGCGACAGAGCTTCAACAGCTGGGGAGTCTACAGCCTGGAAGATGGTGAGCGAAGCGACGGTATCGAGCAGGCAGTGGGCAAACTGGTAGAGGATGTTACAAGCGCTCTTCTCTCAGGATGGTAAAATGAAGAAAGCACTCAGAGCAGCAACAGCGTTCGCACTGGCAGCAGAGGAATCACGTCGTAATGGTGAGATGCATACTGCTCTGCAGCTGCTATCAGAGGGCCTGACAACTCATAACTACTCCAGCGCGAACATTGTATCTATTCTTTTGACATCCGAGCCAGAAGAAAAGCTGAGTCAGTTGTCACAGTATTTTAATGAATTCCCCATTCCACGTTACCTTGTTGAACAACTGCGTCTAGCGGGTGATATCAGCGACAGGAAATCACTTACCCTCCTTGCCGGCAATCATCAAAAAGACCTGCTGGGGAGCGATCCGCAGGCTGATGTCAGCACTTCTGCAGAACGTGATACAGACAGTGCTGATGAGGATACGATCCCTCCAGACACAGTCATCGTCAGGGAAGAAACCGGAGCACCCGGGCAGGAAGCTTCCCGGAGATTTCAGGATGAACTGGAGCAGCGGTTACATAACAGCAGCAAACGTCCCGATCGGGAGTTGATAGAGTTGCTGGCAAGTGATGGCGTTACGCCGGATAGCAGGCCGGTTGTCAGCCGGCGGCTGGCAGAGTTACTGGAGAAGCAGGGACACCTGCCCGAAGCGATCGCAATGTATCATCTTCTTCCTGATACCGATAAAGACATGCAGCAACATATCAGAATGCTTGAGCAGAAGCTCAGGCAACAGTGAAGCAGGAGTCGGGAAGCCGTGAAACAGAATATCCTGAAGAGAGCTGCCAGGTTCACTCTGCTGACGACACTGTTGATGCAGTTCTCTGTTTCCGTTGATACAACATGCGCCACAACACTTCTGATAAGTTGTGATACACCGGTTCGGCTGTCAGATACCGGCACCGGTGGCAAAGCTCTGTTGACTCACGATGGTACACTGCTGGCAGAGCAACTGGCAATCTCGCATCTGCAGGTTGTTTCAGATATCGCCGAAATACCGTTTTGCCTCTATACTGTTTATACAACTGAACAGGATGGGGGAGTGCAACTTCAGCACGCTTTACAGAACGTCCCCCACGTGATACATGCGACTGTTAATCATCAATTCAGTTGCCAGCAGCTGACCTCGGACTCATTATTCGATGAGCAATGGGGACTGGAACGGGTTGCTGCAGCTGAGGGATGGAACATCGCCGACGGTTCCGGTATCATAATGGCTGTCATCGATACCGGTATTGACTGGGCTCATCCAGATCTTCAGGGAAATATCTGGTTCAATTATGAAGAGGATGATGGTAACGGGACACCCTTTCAACAGGATCCTGAGCTGGGCTGGATACTGGACCCGGCAGATGCCAACGGTATCGACGATGACGGTAACGGTCTGGTGGATGATGTTATCGGTTTTGACTTTACGGATGCACCGGAGTTTCCGGCGCCTGGTGATTATCTGGATGCTGACCGGGATCCCTTTGATGAACACCGTCATGGTACAATAGTTGCATCAGTTGCCGGTGCGGTTACAGATAACGGCATCGGACTGGCGGGTGTGGCACCTGGTGTTGAAATCATGCCGTTGCGTGCAGGAAACAGCCTGGGATTCCTGCAGGAAGATGATGTAGCGGCTGCCGTTATTTATGCTGTCCTGAACGGCGCCCGGGTTATCAACATGAGTTTCGGTGATACAGTAGTAGCGCCAATCCTGCATGATGTGATACAATATGCTGTTTCCCAGGGTGTGGTTATGATTGCATCGGCCGGCAACGACGGGGCGGAACAGTTGCATTATCCCGCTGCCTGGCCGGAAGTGATCAGTGTGGGTGCTGTTACAGTTGATGACTATCGCTGGCCACTTTCCAACCACGGGCTGAGTCTAGACCTGGTAGCGCCCGGTGACAATATTATGGCGGCTATCCCCGGCGGAGAGTATGGAGCGTTTTCCGGAACATCACTGGCAGCCCCCTTTATCAGCGCTGCTGTCGCTATGTTGCTTGAGGTATCTCCGCTGCTGTCACCAGCATTGGCGCGTAATGTGTTGCGTGTAAGCGCGGATGATATCGGGTTACCCGGTTGTGATATTTTTTATGGTGCAGGCGTACTGATGGTTCCCGCTGCCCTCACCACACCGGTCAGCATCAATGTCAGTATTGCACAACCACTGCCCGATAGCCGCTGGCAACCCCTCCGGGTGGAGGAATTGCAGGTAACCGGGACTGCCGCCGGGAATTACCTCTCGAACTGGTCACTGGAACTGGGCAGTGGGGGAACTCCTTCCAACTGGACAACTATTGCGGCTTCCGAGTATCAGCAGCTTGAAGGAGTGCTGGGCAGTATTGACCTCACGGTACTTTCAGACGGCTGCTATACTCTGCAGCTGACAGCACATCTGCTGAACGGATCCTCACTGCCAGCCTACAGCAGCTTCGTGATTGACCGCACACCACCGGAACAGCTGTTGCTGACTTCAATCCCCGCTTTGCAGGCCTCTGAACGGGGACGTATGTTTGAATTAGAATTCACAGATCCGGTGCAGCTTGAAATGTTCTATGCCCCTTCCGGCAGTGAGCAATATCAACGGATTGTTTCCCCCACCACGTCTCTCAGCCATTGTCTCACATTACTGCAGTCTTCTCAGAGTGGAGCGGCTGATCTTTATTTCAACGCTATCAGCAGTAGTGGTGATACAACTACGACACCACTGTTGACCTGCCAGATCCCTTCTGACTTTTACCCTCGTCCGCTGCACACCCACATCACAAGCCTGCCCTATGGCCTGTTTCTGAACCGGACCACCGATTTTAACCTTAACAGTCAGCCGGAAGTGTGGTTAACCTCTTATGATCCGGTTACACACTATCCCGATCTTCTGCAGCTGTGGGAGTACGATCCGGTGGCAGCGGATTTCATCCAGTTACCAGCTACCTGGGGTTTTTCATACATCAAGGATATTGGGGATATCGATAACAATGGCACTCTTGAACTGCTGAGTGAAATCGGAGGTATCAGTTATCTTTTCACTCAGACCGATATTCAATCACCACCTGACCTGCTGGCCTGGCGCAGTGAATCACACTGGTCTGCAAACTTCATCACACCCGGTGACCCGAATGAAGGTTATCCCAATGTACTGTTGCGAACAACCGGATCCCCCCGCCACTATCTGACGGCAAACGTCAACACCATTGGTGACAGCAGCAATACTGTGGTGACTCCTATGGATACGCTTTACAATCCATTCTACTCGACCGGGGAGCCTTTCGCTACCGGTGTAGCACGGGGAGTAGAAGGTGATTTCGATAACGATGGCAATTCAGACCTGTTGCTGAGTGATAACGAGGGCCATCTCTTCATTTATGAGTTCCATAGCAGCCACCCGGAGCTGGTGTGGCAGTTTGAAGAAGCTGGCCTGGCGGGGCCCGGTAACCTGATCGGCTGTGGAAATTTCGCCCAATCTGACCGGGATGACTTTGTCGCTATCTGGCGAACTGCCACCCCACAGAGTGAGCATGAAGTAGCTGGCAGTCGCTGGATTGCACAGCTGTTCGAGTGTACTGGTGACAACCAGTGGCAGGTGCAGGATACTGTTGCCATCATGGGAATGCATCACGGCAGTATCCGGGAGAATGGTATCGCTGTCGCTGATGTAGATGAGGATGGACTCGACGAGATTATTCTGACACTGTTTCCGGAGATGTATCTATTGGAAGCTGTGAATGGCCGGCTTCAACCGATAGCCTGGCGTAGCAGCTGTAACCTCCCCGGTACCGTAGTTACTGACTTTGATGGTGATGGTATCAGCGAGTGGCTGACAGGTAACGAAAGCGGTCTGGAACGGGTGGGGCTGGATGATCTCGACCCCCTTAGAGCACCGGCACCCGTTGCCTTATCCGGGTATGCTGATTCTCCCGTTTCGTTGCTGCTGAGTTGGCAGTACAGTGAGGATGCTGATGGTTTTCTCCTCCACAGATGGTATGATGGGCAGGAGGAAATATCTCCCCTTTCAGGTGACATCCGACAGGTACAGGTGGCCCCCCTGCTGACCGATTCCAGTTACACCTTTGCACTACGATCTGTTGATATCAGTTATCCGAGTGATACATCCCGTTTTTCACAACAGGTAACCCTCACACCTAATATTGCCCCCCGGGTAGAGAGCATCATTCCCCAGGCGCCCGACCTTTTACGGATAGTTTTCTCAGAACCAATGGCAGACGACTACACAGATCTGGCAGGGTATTGCTTTGTAAATGAAAATGTATCACGCTATCCCAGCTCCGTTATCAACTGGGCTGATAACCGTGAAGCTTTTGTGACTGCCGATCTCGATGGCTGCGCTGGTCTGATTACGCTGGTTACAGGCGACCTGCGGGATGTAACTGATACTCCTCTAGATACCAGTGCCAGTCAACTTGCTTTCGAATGGCACCAGTCTGGCGAAGAACAGTTCTTTATCCGGCAGGGTGGAATTGTAGATCATACACATTTTCGCCTGCTGTTTAACCGCCCTGTAGGACCCTCAATCGAGCAGCCGGATGCCTGCTGTTTTGAACCTGATGACTACACTGCTACTTCAGTAAGAGTCTGCGATTCACTGCGTCTGGAATTTGAGGTGGAAGTAGAAAGTAACTATCCTCTGGGCGCCTTTGGCCGGCAGGTAGAAGTGCGGTTGGAGGGAATACTGTCACTGGACAGCCTGCTGCTGGACACGGAGCAATCTTCGCTGATACTGCAGACTGCCGCTTCAAGTCTGAGTGATGCATTCCTGTTTCCCAACCCCTGGCGGCTTAATGGTGAAGGTGGAGCTGAGAGTGTAACGATTGCCGGCCTGCCACCCGCCTGCGAGATATTTATCTATGATCTCACGGGCAGATTACTGGCTGAGCTGATAGAAGACGATGGTGATGGTGGATGTCTCTGGGATGGGAAGACCCGCGACGGTACTGTAAGCAGCGGCATTTATATTGTAATGCTGCGACAGGAAGAGCAGATTATACGCAGAAAACTGGCAGTTATAGAGTGATGATATTTGCGGTAACAGGCGGGATCGCCGCCGGTAAGACACTGGTTGCAGACATGTTACGGGAGCAGGGAATTGTTCTCCTGGACGCTGATAAACTCGCATTGGATTTTATCAGCAATTCTGCTGAGATGCGTCAACGTATCACAGCTGAGTTCGGCAGGGATAGTTTTACCAGTGAAGGGCAACTGAACCGTAAACTGCTGGCATCAAGAGTATTTGCTGACAGTTCTACGCTGACCCGATACAACGCAATATATCAATCCGCCTGGCTGGAACAGTTGCGATATACAATTGATGCTGCTGTACAACAGGGGCCTGTCGGTCTCGATGCTGCACTGATCGGTGAGTGGGGGATTGCTGACTGGTTCGAGATGATTATTCTGGTCACGGCATCACCGGCAGTACGGATTGCTCGTTTGCAGAAAACACGCGGGATGAGCAGAAATGATGCCGGGGACCGGATTCAGACGCAAATGAACGATCAGGACCGACGACAGATCGCAACCGATGAGATTGTTAATGAGAGCAGTGTGGAAGATCTCAGACGCGAGGTGAAACGCCTGGCACGATTGATAATGGGAGCATCAACCCGTATATGAAAACTATGATCAGACTGACTATACTGCTGCTGCTGGTGGGTACAGCCCAGGGGCAATTCGGGCAGAACAAAGTACAATATGAGTCTCACGACTGGAGTTATATCCAGACTGCGCGTTTTGATATCTATTTCAATGAGGGTGGCTATGAACTCGCAGTCTTCACAGCCCACACCGCCGACTCCTCCTATGCTTCGATCTGCGAAGTGTTCAACCATCAGCTGACTCCGGAAGAGCGCATCTCGATTATTGTCTACAAGTCACATAATGAATTTGAAAGCACCAATGTTTCCGGTACAGCTCCCGGAGAAAGCACTGGCGGTTTCACGGAGTTTTTCAAGAACAGAGTAGTCGTGCCGTTCGAGGGTTCCTGGGAAGATTTCAGACATGTGATACATCACGAACTGACACATGCAGTCATGTTACGGATGATCTATGGCAATCAGATTATGACCAGTATGGCGCGCTTTCAGTTACCACTGTGGTTCATTGAAGGATTGTCTGAATACACTTCCCGTAACGGGTGGAACCGGGAAGCAAACATGCTGCTCGCTGATGCTGTACTGACCGGCTATCTTCCTGATCTGCAAAGCCTGAGTTATGTGATGCCTTACCAGGGGGGGCAGTCTGTACTCTGCTATCTGAGCGAGCGGTACGGATGGGAAAAGATAGGTGAGTTGCTCAATCGCATGCAGACCATGCGACGGATGGACAGTGCTCTGGAAGAGACCTTCGGTATCGACTCAGAACAGTTATCAGAAGAGTGGCAAATACATTTGCGTCGCTATTACTGGCCCCTGATTGCCCGGAAACAACTGGTGTCTGAGCTGGCTACTCCCATCACGGATCATCAGAAAAGAGGCAACTACATCAATAACTCTCCGGCCATTTCACCTGGCGGAGAACGAGTCGCTTATCTCACCAATCGCAACGGATATTTCGATATATATCTGTATCACATTGCCAGGCCGAAAAGGATCGAGAGAATCATCAGCGGGCAGCGTAGTTCCCGTTATGAAGAATTGCACTGGTTACGTCCTGGAATCAGCTGGTCTCCGGATGGAAGGAATATCACCTTCTGTAGCAAGGCTGGTGAATATGATATGATCCATGTAGTGGATGTTGCAGATCATAAGGTTGTTCGAGAGCGGGTCTTTCCCGGCCTGGGGGCTTTCTCACCTGCCTGGTCACCGGACGGTGAGGAGATTGCGTTTGTTGGCCTGCTGGCGGGTCGTACAGATATTTTCGGCTGGAACCTGAAAACAGATGAGTTACATAACCTCACTGACGATATACACTCTGACCTTGAACCTGCCTGGTCACCTGATGGAACGCGGTTGGCTTTTATCTCCGATCGGGGAGCAGTCACAGGCGGCAGTGAATCGCCGGAACCACCTGCAATCGAGCACTACTCTCGCAGGGATCTGTTTCTTCTGGACAGAGAGAATGGCAGTGTATCACGCCTGACTGATACCGAGTGGGATGAAGCTACCCCGGAATGGTATGATGATGATAAACTGCTGTATATAGCTGACCGTAGCGGGATTTCTAACCTCTATAGCCTTGCACCGTCCACCGGGGTAAAACTGCAACTTACTGATCTGCTTACCGGATTGATCCAACCTTCTGTATCACGGTCTTCCGGGAGAATGGCTTTCAGTGGTTACGAACGGGGAGGTTATGATGTTTATCTGCTGGAGGACCTTAAGATCCTGCCGGAGGAGGGGGTGGCAGAAGAAACTGAAACGCTGCCCTTTCAGCTTTCGAATCTGAAATCGAGCGCCCCGGAGACGCTTTCATACGGTGGCCCTGCAGCGAGTGGCTATGAGCATTACGATTTCAGTGATCTGGCTTTTCGTCAAACAACACCGACGGAAGATCTGGCGTTATCCGATACACTGGTCTTCCTGGATGAAGAGCACAATTTTCTCCAACATGATTACAGGTTGAAATTTTCGCTCGACGCAGTACAGGCACAGGCTGTTTACAGTCAGTATTTCGGACTGCAGGGCAGCAGCATGCTTATGTTGAGCGACCTGCTGGGCAATCATCGTTATTATCTGAGCCTGAATCTTTACAATCAGATTCAATTCACGAATTTTCAACTCTACTATGAGTATCTCAGAACCCGTCCCACGTTTCACACGGGGATCTTTCGTAATCTATATACTTTCTATGCTGACGCTGATACTGCATATCAGGATAACTACTACGGTGTCAATCTGCAGCTTGCCTGGCCTTTCAGTCGTTTTACCCGTCTTGAATTTCAAAATCGCCTGTTCAATATAAACCGGGGTTCCTGGGATAAAACCACCGGTGAAGTGGACCACAACGGTTATTATGTATTTGAACCATATGACAAGCGCAGTTTTCTGTTACCGGGCCTGCGGCTGGTCAAGGACAATATTCTGTGGGGAAGTACCGGCCCGGCGAACGGTTATCGCGGTTATCTCAACTTCACTTTTGGAAGAAAATTCAATCTGGGTGGACAAACCTGGGGTGTGAACTTCCAGTCATTAACCTGTGATCTGCGTCGTTACTTTCTGATCAATCGTGACTACCAGTTTGCTGTCCGTCTGGGAGGGGGGCACTCCTGGGGTGAACAACCTCAAAAGTACTTCCTCGGTGGTATGCAGAACTGGATCAACTATCATTACGCCCCGGTGAATAACGATGAAGCAGACATGCTGACCGGCATGGAGAGTATCTATCTCTCGGAGTTTGTATTTCCCCTGCGTGGATCCCGTTACTACGAACGGATTGGAGACAGCTACTTCGTCAGCAATCTGGAGTTCCGTTTCCCACTACTGCGTTATCTGCAATTAGGCTGGCCTCTGCAGATTGGTATCGGTAATCTGCGTGGTGTACTCTTTTATGATGTTGGTCACGCCTGGAACTGGAACAGTGATAATATTCTACGTGATACAAATGACAATCTGATAATGGACGATCTCCTGATGGGATACGGGTGGGGTGCCCGTATCAACCTGGGGTATTTCATGCTGAAAATGGATGCTGCCTGGCGTTATGACCTGGAGAGCGGTTCCAGCATTCCAGCCTACACCTTCTCGCTGGGGGCTGACTTCTGATGCCGGCCGGAAGAAGACTGGAACAGGCGCCCGCGGGATGGCTGGAGCAATTTGGCCAGGAGTTGATCATTGCCGGCAGGATGGTGCGATACGGCGTACACCACCGTCTTCGACGCGGAGAGTTGCTTCACTATCTCTATCATTTCGGAACCCGTTCACTCCCGCTGGTTATGATTGCGTCTATCTTTGCCGGAGCTGTCTCCGCCTGGCAGGCCAGCTATCAATTCCAGGGGCATATTCCATCTTACTATCTGGGGACTGCTGTTTTCAAGGCGGTAATTATCGAAGTAGCACCGGTTATGACCGCCCTGATAATTGCCGGAAGGGTAGGGGCGGCAATCGCTGCAGAAATTGCCACCATGAAGCTTACAGAGCAACTGGATGCTCTGACAGTTATGCGGATACCGGTGGAAGCCGCAGTGGGTATGCCACGGGTTCTGGCTCTCTGGCTCAGTATGCCCTTTATGCTGATATTTGCCGATCTCAGCGGACTCCTGGGCGGTTACCTGACTGCAGTCAGTTTTCTCGGAAGCTCCCCGGCATCATTCTGGCTGGAGATCCCCGCGCACTTTCACCTGCATGATATCTTTGCCGGTTTTGTGAAGGCACAGGTGTTTGCAACATTGATTGGTGTTGTTGCTGCTACTGCCGGGTTCAGTGCCGCACGTACCTCTGCTGGAGTGGGTAAAGCGACTGTACGCAGCTTCGTAACTGCTGTTATCTACATATTGATAGCCAACTTCATAACTGCCGTGGTGCTTTTCTGATGCTTACTGTTAACAACTTCACCTGCACTGTGCGGGAAAAATTCGTTTGCTCTGGTGATTCAATGCGAATTACACCGGAGCGGGTAACAGTACTGCTGGGGACTTCCGGCGGCGGGAAGACACGGTTGCTTAAAGGAATAGCCGGATTAACAGGTGAAGTCAGCGGAGTTATCAGCTGGCAGGGTAAAGCAGTAGCGGAACCGCTTTACAGTGTGATACAAATGGGGATGCTGTTTCAGAACAACGCGCTGCTGGATGGACTGACTGTTGAAGAAAACCTGGAGCTGGTAGCGGCAGAAGACAATGAGAGTATAACAGCCGGTCTCGATCACCTGGGGCTGATTTCCTGCTGTAAGATGTACCCCGGTGAACTCTCGGAGGGGATGAAGCGACGGGTAGCGCTGCTGCGTGCCGGACTGGGGCAACCACAACTGGTTCTGTTGGACGAACCGCTGGCAGGTCTGGACGGTGCAGCACGCGAAAAAGTACTGCTTCTTGTATCACGCTGGCAGAAAGCAGGTTGCTGCCTGTTGTTGAGCACTCACATCCTTGCCGGACTGGAAAGGCTTGATGCCTGCTACTATGTAATTGCGGATGGAAAGCTGCAGGGGGAATACAATTCTCTGTCTGAAGTGAAAGAGGGGCAACCGGAACAGTTCAGGGAGAGTGATGAAATTTAGTATTCTGGCCAATGATGGCAATGCCCGCCGGGGAACGCTTCAACTCGACCGTGGCGTTGTGGAAACACCTATCTTCATGCCGATAGGGACCCGGGGGAGTGTAAAAACACTTGAGCGTCGTGATCTGGACGATATCCGGGCGCAGATTATTCTGGCCAACAGTTATCATCTTTACCTGCGCCCCGGTATTGAGTTTCTTGAGGAATACGGCGGTATCCATGAGTTCATGAAATGGGACCGGCCTCTGTTGACAGATTCTGGTGGTTATCAGGTTTTCAGTCTTTCAGAATTGAACCGGATCAAGGAAGATGGTGTTCACTTTCGTTCGCACCTGGACGGCTCCCGGCACATTTTCACTCCCGAAAATAATGTGCGGGTGCAACGGGCAATAGGTGCAGATATCATCATGGCGCTGGATGAGTGTCAGCCCTGGCCGACCACGAGAGAGTATTCGCTGGATTCACTGCAACGAACGACCCGTTGGGCTGAGCGTTTTCTGGAGGAGTTCGCAAATACTCATCCACTCTACGGCAGGGAACAGGTACCGTTCGCAATCGTCCAGGGGAGTGTTTACGATGATCTGCGAGAGCAGAGCGCACGGGCACTTATGGAATATGACTTTCCGGGATATGCCATCGGTGGGCTCTCAGTAGGTGAACCAAAGGAGGACATGTATCGTATCACGAAACAGATGGGTGAGATCCTGCCGGCGGAGAAACCCCGTTACCTGATGGGTGTCGGAACTCCCCGTGACATTGTGGAAGCGGTGGCAGCCGGTGTGGATATGTTCGATTGTGTGATACCGACCCGCAATGCCCGTAACAGTACGGTTTTCACACGACAGGGCAAGATGCAGATGAAAGCCATGCGGTACGCTGAACAGCGGGAACCGCTCGACTCCGAGTGTGATTGTTACACCTGCCGCACATATGATCGCGCTCATATACGTTATCTTTTCCATGTGAATGAATTCTCCGCTATGCGATTAGCCACCATACATAACCTGACCTACTACCTGGACCTGATGAGTGATATCCGGGAGAGCATTACAACAGGCACATTTTCAGAACTTTACCAGCAGGTCACACAGAATTACCGGGAGCAAAATGAAACAGGGTGATGAAATTATCCTCGAGATAACTGATCTTGCCGAAAAGCGCCGTGGAGTGGGGCGCACTGAAGAGGGACAGGTTGTTTTCGTACGTGATACACTTCCCGGAGATAAGGTTATTGCCCGGATGCGCAAGAAGCGCCGCCGTCACCTGGAAGCTGATCTGGTAGAGATCACCACACCTTCGCCGCACCGGGTTGAATCAGAGTGCGCATACACCAGCCATTGTGGTGGATGTGTATTGCGTGAACTCAACTACGAGCAACAGCTGGTGTTGAAGGAAAAAGTGGTACGAGACGCATTTGAGCGTCTGGGAGGATTTCGCGATCTGGAAATAGCGCCGGTTCTGCCGGCACCACAATTGGACTACTACCGGAATAAAATGGAGTTTTCCTTTTCTGACCAGAAATGGGTAGAAGAGTGGGATGGGCAGCCAACCGGCTTTGGACTCGGTCTTCACCTGCCAGGTATTTTCAGCAAGGTGCTCGATCTGGAGAGTTGCCTGATGCAGAGTGAATTGTCCTCGCAAATCCTGAACAGTGTACGCGACGAAGTTACCAGAGCCGGTTCTTCAGTTTACAATTTCAAAACGCATGCCGGGCTCTATCGCTACCTGATGATACGGGAGGGGAAACAGACCGGTGAAGTAATGGTAAACATCGTAACTGCGGAGGCGGGACATCCCGATGTGCTGGAGCTGGCCGCGAACCTGCAGCGTGAGTACCCTGCCATTACTACTATCGTCAACAATGTCAATCGTTCCTGGTCGAGCGTTTCTACCGGTGAGGAGGAGCATATCCTGTATGGTGCCGGTGTGATACATGATAAAATCGGCAGCTCTGTTTTCGAGGTTTCTGCAAACTCCTTTTTTCAGACAAACACCCTGCAGGCGGAAGAGCTTTACAAACTGGCCAGGCAACAGGCGGAGCTGAAAGGTGATGAAGTACTCTACGACCTTTTCTGTGGTGCCGGCACGATCACAATTTATCTGGCTGATGCTGTCAGCGAAGGATATGGATTCGAGATAGTACCGGACGCTGTGCGTAATGCCCACCGCAACATGCAGTTGAATGAAGTAGATAATCTTCACTTTGTTGAAGGGGACCTTAAGAAGACCGTTTTTGAGGGGGATCGTCCCCGGCCTGACGTGGTTGTGCTGGATCCACCCCGTAACGGTGTGCAACGTGACGTGCTTTCCTGGCTGGCAGAGCTGGCACCAGAGCGAATTGTCTATGTGTCCTGCAATCCTGCTACTCTGGCGCGGGACTGCCGCCTGCTGACAGATGAAGGTTATCTTCCCCGTCGGGTGTTACCGGTGGATATGTTCCCTCATACACTTCATATTGAGAGTGTTACATTGCTGGAGAAGAAATGATAAAACTGCAGGATTTGTCCCGTTACAAAGTACTGGTGCTGGGTGATCTGATGCTGGATCGCTATCTGCATGGTGATGTATCACGTATTTCGCCGGAAGCACCGGTCCCTGTGCTGGAAGAAAATCGTCGGTTTGACGCACCTGGAGGTGCTGCCAACGTAGTCAATAACCTGGCCGCTCTGGGAGCCGGTGTGATTCCGCTGGGACTGGTGGGACCTGACGAAGAAGGTGCCCGCATCCGCGAACTGCTTTCACATGAAAACGTAGTGACAGACGGGATTATCGTGTGTGAAGATCGCCCCACAACACTCAAAACCAGAATCATTGCCGGTAGCCATCATGTTGTTCGTGTTGATCGCGAAAAATTGTTGCCTCCTGATACGGAGACGGAAAACCGATTGCGTCATCTGCTTTCAAGCCTGGTACCAACTGTCGATGCGGTTCTGTTTCAGGACTACAACAAGGGTTTGATTCAACCGGAGCTGGTAGAGTGGCTGCTGCAGCTATGCCGCGAACATGATGTGCTGACTGCGGTTGACCCGAAGCGGGAGCATTTCTTTGATTATCAGGGTGTGGATCTGTTCAAGCCAAACTTAAAAGAGGCTCGACAGGCATTGCAGGCTGAGCTTCCGGTCAACTCCACACTGGAGCAGATTGGCCGGACACTGCGTGAAAAACTGGATTGCCAGCACCTGGTCATAACCAGGGGTTCTGAGGGGATGATGGCTTTCGATCCGGAAGTGATACATCGCATCCCTACAGAAGTGCAGGATGTGATAGATGTTTCCGGTGCCGGTGATACAGTGATTGCTGCACTGGTACTTGGTCTGCTCAGCGGCGCGACCCTGGTGGAGGCTGCCCGTTTTGCCAACAGCTGTGCCGGACTGGTCTGTCAGGAGCTTGGTGCAGTACCTGTATCTATGGCGAAACTGCGGGAGTCATGGCATGAGTAATCCTGATCCGGTCTACTGGCAGGAACTGCTACCGGAATTGAAGCTGGTGCAGCAGCGGGGTGAACGGCTGGTATTTACCAACGGTGTCTTCGATATTCTGCATGCCGGGCATGTTACATACCTGGAAGCCGCTGCCGCTCTGGGAGACCGGCTGGTAGTTGGATTGAACAGCGATGATTCAACCCGGCGACTTAAAGGTTCCCGTCGTCCGGTCGTAAGTCAGGAGCATCGTGTACATCTGCTGCAGGCGTTAAGCTGTGTGGATTATGTCGCACTCTTTGATGAAGACACTCCACTGGAGTTTATTTCCGCTCTGTTACCGGACCTGCTGGTGAAAGGGGCTGACTACAGCCTCGAGGAGATTGTTGGAGGTGTGGAGGTTGTTGCTGCCGGTGGCAGGGTAGAAACTATCGATCTGGTTGCCGGGCTTTCCACTTCCGGACTGGTTGACAGAATACTGGCCGCTTATGGCCCTGACTCCAGGGAGTGAAAGGTGTCAACAGGCCAGTGGGTCGAAAGAAACAGAGAGCAAACTGTATCACGAAATTAGCTAAGCTGTGAGGATGAAATGAGTAATGTACTGCTGGAACGGGATGGCGCGGTAGCGCTGATTACGATTAATCGTCCCGATAAAATGAACGCGCTTAATGTCGACACTGTAACAGAACTGGGAGAGCGACTGCAGGAAGTTCGTGATGATAAAGATGCCCGGGTAGTAATTGTTGCAGGAGCAGGTGACCGCGCTTTTGTTGCAGGTGCTGATATCAGCGAGATCAATTCTCTGTCACCGCAGGAGGCGGAGCAGTTCGCGCAGCGGGGGCAGGAAGTATTCAATATGCTGGAGAACCTGGGGAAACCGGTAATAGCTGCCGTCAACGGATTTGCACTGGGTGGTGGCTGTGAGCTGGCTCTGGCTGCGTCAATGCGGGTTGCTGCTCACAACGCGAAATTTGGACTGCCGGAAGTAACCCTGGGAGTAATTCCCGGATATGGTGGGACGCAGCGTTTGCCTCGACTGATAGGCAAGGGAAGAGCTATTGAACTGATAGCTTCCGGGAAGATGATCCCGGCAGCCACTGCGCATGCGATCGGTCTGGTCAATCAGGTTGTTGATTCACGTCAGGTTGATGAGAGTGGTGAACTGGTCACTGATGATAAAGGGCGTCCCCGTTTTGACCGGGAGCTGTTCATGAAGGAAGTGATGGAGTTCGCACAGCAGTTTTTAAAGCCATCACCTGCGGCGATCCGGATTGCCCTGAATGCTGTTAACGAGGGAACGGAAATCGGGCTGAGTGAATCCCTGCAACTGGAAGCAGCGCTGTTCGGCAAGGTTTGTGATACAGATGATATGAAAGAGGGTACACAGGCTTTCCTTGAAAAACGCTCTCCGCAATTCAAAGGTGAGTAGAACGGTGTCACACTTTTTCACGGTTACTTACCGATGCTCGTAAGGAATGTCCTTTTGAGAAGTCAATTGAAGCATCGGCCCTTAGTATGGCTTGCTTATGATGCTGGTCTAACAGCATCGCTTAAATATAATGAAATGTTAGCTCGTCACAGCTCAAGTCAGCATTACAGGTTTGAGTAATTCTATAGCGGTCATTTATTACTGAGGGCTTGCATGTGCATCGAAGCCGGCAATACTATAGTCAGGAGGAAGAGCATTTGTCCATAAAACGAATTCTGATTGCCAATCGGGGTGAGATTGCTTTGCGGGTTATACGTACCTGCAGCGAACTGGGTATTGAATCGGTAGCTGTTTATTCTACCGTGGATCGTGGAGCACCTTTTGTACTGGCCGCTGATTACGCCTGTTGTATTGGACAAGCCAAAGCTGCCGAGAGCTATCTTCGTGGTGAGAAGATACTTGAGGTAGCGCAGAAACAGGGAGTAGACGCAATACACCCCGGTTACGGTTTCCTCTCTGAAAATGCCGACTTTGCCCGGCAGTGTGCTGAAGCTGGTATTATATTTATTGGACCCGGTCCGGACACAATTGCAGCTATGGGGGCCAAGATTGAGGCCCGGCAGCGGATGATTGCTGCAGGAGTACCGGTTGTGCCGGGCACAGAGGAGGAAATCGAAGATCCGGTAGCAGCTTTGCAGGTTGCCAGGGAGATAGGCTTTCCGATCATGCTGAAAGCGGCAGCCGGCGGTGGCGGTAAGGGAATGCGGATTGTATCACATGAAGATGATTTTAACGCTGCTCTGGAAGCAGCCCGGCGTGAATCCAGCTCCAGCTTCGGATCAGATGCTGTCTACATTGAGAAGTACCTGGAAGAGCCGCATCATATTGAAGTTCAGGTATTGGCAGATACCCATGGCAATGTGATACATCTCTTCGAGAGAGAGTGTTCCATCCAGCGTCGACATCAGAAAGTGATCGAGGAGACACCCTCCCCCTTTATCGATGAGGAATTGCGTCAGAGTATCTGTACCACAGCTGTGCAGGCCACCCGTGGTGCAGATTATGTTAATGCCGGAACGGTTGAGTTTCTGGTCGATAAACATCGCAACTATTACTTTCTGGAAATGAATACACGCCTGCAGGTTGAGCATCCTGTGACAGAATGGACCACCGGTATCGACCTGGTGGAGCAGCAGATTATGATTGCGGAAGGCCAGCCGTTGTCTCTCAACCAGGAGGATATCCATCAGCAGGGACACTCAATTGAGGCACGTATTTATGCTGAGGATACACAGGCCGGTTTCCTGCCGACAACCGGCACACTGACATCTTACCACCCCCCGGCTGGTGGGTGGGTACGCCTGGATGCGGCCGTCACCACCGGATCGGAGATATCTGTGTACTACGATCCGATGATCGCCAAGCTTTCTGTTTACGGTGACAACCGTCATGCCGCACTGCGCCGTCTGCACCGTGCATTACAGGAATACCAGATAGACGGTGTGGATACGAATATCGATTTCTGTCAGTTTGTAGTGGAGCACCCTGCCTTCATCGCCGGTGAATACAGCACTCACTTCGTGGAGGAACATTTCAGTCAGGTGGAGCAGCAGGAGTTGAGTGATGATGATCGCAAGGCGGCAATCGTAGCCGGCATTATTCGTAAACTAGCTATCGATCAACAGGAGCTGGACAGGTTGCCACAGAGTGACGATGGTTGCCAGCGTGATAACTGGAAATGGAAGTATCGCACATGAAAACTCTTCAGGTTACAATTGCGGGTCAGGAAGCAGGTGAATGGGATGTTGAGCAGGAGGCAACTCAGCTACGCCTTGCGGGTGAAGGTGAATCGTTGAAAGTGGATGTTCTGGATCGCAACGAACGGGGTACAGTCTTCCTCCTGGACGGGAAAAAGTATCACGTTGCTTATCGCAATGGTAACGGTTGCAGCGTTGCCAATCGTCACCTTGAGGTTAATGTAAGAACACCTGCTGAAGCATTGCGTGATGCTCTGGCGCAGACTTCCGGTGATACTTTTGGAGCGCGCGATGTCAAAGTATCGATGCCCGGTCTGGTTGTCAAAATACTGGTGGCAACAGGTGATGCTGTATCTACAGGTGATGACCTGATTATTGTTGAAGCAATGAAGATGGAAAATGTCATAAAATCCCCGCAATCCGGTCTGGTCGGGGATATTTATGTAGAGGCAGGGCAGGCTATTGAAAAGGGGACACCTCTCCTGCATCTCGGAATCCGGGAAGGGGAAATAGTTTGACAATCAGCGGGGAGGCAGTTAATTTTCTATATTGGATGACAATATGGCAGCAGTTTCCCTGAAAGGCTGTCTGCGTGGAATGACAACTTCGAAATTGCAATAAAGAGGAGAACACTATGTCACTGGAAGCACTGGGTATGGTGGAAACCCGAGGCCTGATTGGATCCATCGAGGCGGCTGACGCTATGGTTAAGGCTGCGAAAGTGCAGCTGCTTGGCAAAGAAACCATCGGTGGCGGTTACGTAACCGTCATGGTGCGTGGTGATGTAGGTGCTGTGAAAGCTGCCACCGACGCTGGCGCTACGGCTGCTGAAAAGGTCGGTGAACTGGTCAGCGTTCATGTCATCCCGCGTCCACATAACGATGTCGAGATGGTCATCCCCAAGCGACCTGCCGGAAAATAAGCACAAACAATGACAGGGGGGCTGCGGCCCCTCTTTTCATTTCCAGCTGAAAACAATTTTAGTATGACACCACAAGCAATCGGAATGGTGGAAACAGAAGGTCTTGTTGCAGCCATAGAAGCCTGTGACGCGATGTTAAAGGCTGCCCGGGTCGAGCTTGTGGAACAGAGTATTACTCATCCCGCCCTGGTTACGATAATTGTCGAAGGTGAGGTGGCAGCCGTGCGATCAGCAGTTGATGCCGGTGCTGTTGCTGCTGCGAAAGTAGGTCGTGTGTACGGCACACATGTTATAGCTCGCCCTCATGAAACACTTCAGCCTGGACTGGAAGAACAACCTCACAATCCACATCTGCAAAAAACTGCTCCCGGACAGGAATCCCACTTCACCGGGAATGATGATATTCAGATACCTGCTGTGACGGGAAGTGCCGATGTAAGCAATCTGACCGGGATGACAGTGCGGGAGCTGCGCTTTCTCGCACGACGACTCGATCGGTTTCCAATCAGCGGTCGTCAGATTTCGCGGTCCAAGCGTGGTGAACTGCTGGAACTGCTACAACGCTATTTCGCCGACAATCCGCCCGGCCGGTAAATTCCTGGAGACAGATCATGAAAAGGACCCTCCTACTCGCCAGCCTGCTGCTGGGCTATGCAGGTTCTCTATCCGCCGAGACCATATTTTTCAAACATTCCATGACTGCTGACTGGAGAGAGTTAGCCTGCAATCTGCAATTGCCTGGTAATGGAAGCCCGGCACTGTTAACTGCCCGGGCAGATAATCCGCGTGGATTGAATCGGGTGATCCGCTGGGAATTACCGGAAGGAGAACCGAAGGGTAAGTGGCTGGCACTGCTTTCACGTCAGAAACAGGTGGAATACGCAGAGATGCCTGCTGAGCGATACACCTGTGACTGGCCGAATGATGGGGATGGCCTCTACGCGCTGGAACAGGTACAGGCTGCTGAGGCCTGGGATGTGAGTCACGGTAATGCAGATGTAGTCATTGCAGTCATCGATATCGGTACTGACTGGTTGCATGAGGACCTCGTAAATACTCTGTACTACAACACTGCCGAAGCGGATGGCACACCCGGTTTCGACGATGACGATAACGGTTTTATCGATGACCTGCATGGCTGGGATTTCTTCGAGGGGGACAATGATCCTGAACCGGGCAGCAACTCCTACTATCATGGTACTCATGTTGCCGGCACTGCCTGTGCGACGACCGATAACAACCTGGGTGTAGCTTCCATCGCCTGGAACACCAGCTATATGCCGGTGCGGGTCGGGCAGGGCAGTACTATTTACAACGGTTACGAAGGGATTTTCTACGCGGCTCATAACGGTGCGCACATTCTGAATCTGAGTTGGGGGGGGGATAACTACAGCGCTTTTGAGCAGGATGTAATACAGGACGCTCTCGATCAGGGAGCAGTAGTGGTGGCTGCTGCCGGTAATGTCAACAGCAATGAGCCGCACTATCCAGCCGCCTACAATGGTGTTATCGCTGTTGCCAACGTTAACTCCGGGGACAACAAATCCGCTTCCTCAAACTGGGGAGAGTGGATAGCTGTCTGTGCGCCCGGTGTCAGCATTCACTCAACAATGCCGAATGATAACTATGCTGACCTGTCAGGAACTTCAATGGCAACACCACAGGTGTCATCGCTGCTGGGACTGCTTAAATCCTACCGCCCCGCCTGGAGCGGTGCGCAGTTGAAGCAACAGGTGATATTCACCTCCGACGAAATTGACGACCCGAATCCCGGTTACGAAGGTATGCTCGGTAGCGGTCGTATTAATGCTGCCACGGCTCTGGGAGCCATGACTACGGCAATCAGGCTGGAAGATGTGCAGCTGGATGACGCTTCCGGGGATGGTATTCTCGATCCGGGCGAGAGTGTGACATTGCAGGTGACTCTGGTGAATCACCTGAGTCCGATCAGTAACTACAGCTGTCAGTTGAGTTGTGACGATCTGTTTATCGACGTAACTGACCCGGATTTCAGTGGTGGTGCTCTGGGGACCGGGGAAACGGCCACCGGCACTCTGGCGTTCGAAATTGATGCCTTTGCGGATAACGGTCATCCCTTTCAGCTGGTGTTCACCCTGACTGCCAATGGCGGCGGATTCGAGGTGATGGAATATCGATCCTATGTGATCCTGCCCCTTTTCGGTGATCACGATAATGGCAACTGCCGTTTGACGGTTGCATCCTTCGGTGCGCTGGGATATCGCGACAATGAGAACGATCAACAACAGGGAAACGGTTTTCAGTATCCGATCGGTTCGAGCAGTTCGCTCTGGCACGGCTCCCTGCTGGTAGGCACTGATGCGGCACATGTCAGCGACTGTGCTTCCTGGAACCAGTGGGATATTCCCTATGACTTCACAACCGCGCCCGGTGGGGAGATGACCATAACCATGGATGGAGATCTTCAGGAATCCACCGCGGTTTTCAATGACAGTGACAACGGGAATCCGTTGCCGGTTGAGGTTATGTACCACGGAATCAGCTCGTCCACAGAGCCACTCGAAGATGGTATCATACTGGTTTACACGCTGCGAAATATTGGTGATGAAACGTTGAGCAGTGTGCAGGCTGCCCTCTGGATGGATTTCGATGCAATGAGCAGCTGGAATAATGACTATGCCGGTTATGACGCCGATATGGGATTGGGATTCCAGCATGATGAGAGTGGGATATGGGTTGGAATGGGGATTTTATCACACGA
The DNA here is from genome assembly GCA_964501185.1 of uncultured Bacteroidia bacterium. Classification (GTDB taxonomy): domain Bacteria; phylum CAIWAD01; class CAIWAD01; order BS150m-G50; family BS150m-G50; genus BS150m-G50. Next base: position 29,548 of record CAZCRT010000016.1, on the reverse strand, counting down.
ACCTGCATCATTTCGTACCGTCGACAACAACAACTGGATCAACAACGGCTTCACGGATGCGGAAAAATACCAGTTCATGACTGAAGGCTTCGTTGTCACCAATCCGGACAACACCAGCGACTGGTCGCTGTTTCAGAGTGCACCCTCAGTTAACCTGTCTCCCGGTGAGCAGCACACTGTTGCCTGGGCTGTACTCGGTGGCGATGACTATGACGATCTGGTAGACAACTTCAACGCGCTCTATCTGTACAATCTGCAGACGGTTCCCGATACAGGAAAGCTTCCCCATAACTATCCTGATGCCATGACTCTCTCACAAAACTATCCCAATCCATTCAATCCGACGACAACTATCGAGTTCACTCTGCCTTATCCACAGGATGTGCACCTGGCGGTTTACAATCTGCTGGGGCAACAGGTGGCTGTTATTGCGGAAGGGGCGTATCCAGTGGGTTTGCATCGTGTGACGTTTAACACCAACCTGCAATCTGCAGGGGTGGGATTTCCCCGCCCGTTGTCCAGTGGTGTGTACATTTACCGCCTGACATCAGGTGATAATGTTATGTCACGAAAGATGGTGTTGATCAGATAGCATATGTGTATGTTTCGTGCGTTCGAAGTCGCTCCTCGAAGTCAAAGGCTTCGCTTCAGGGCAAAATGGCAGGTTGGCTACCATGGATCAGGTGCTGACCAGGAAACTGATTCTCATCAGATAAAACTTTCGCAGTTTCGTTTCCAGGAGCCACTGAAATGTTTGATGCATTACCTGTTACACAGAACCTGTTGCAGTTTTACCCTGCGAATTACTAGTTTCATACACGGTCTCGAGACCCCCTGTCCTTATTTCAAAAGCAGGAATTATCATGCGCAGTCCAAAAAGGTTATTACTGACTATAACCATCAGTTGTATCACGTCGATCCCGTTGTTTGCAGCAACACAGATTGCACCGGACGAGCATATCACCGACAGTGCAACCTGGACCGCTACCGGTAGCCCTTATCATGTTCTCGGGGATCTGGTGGTTGACAGAGGTGCCACGCTGGTTATAGAACCGGGCGTAGAAGTGCGACTGTCCGAAGGCGCCAGTATTACCGTACCGGGAACTCTCAAGGCACGAGGAGTGCGTGGTATCATGATCCGGTTCCTGCCGGAGGAAGACGGGGTGCACTGGGGCCACCTGCTTTTCAGTGGTGATGAGAACGCATCGCCCTCTTACGATGATAATCTGGACTACCGCCAGGGAAGCATCCTCGAGTATTGCGTTTTTGAGGGTGGTGGTAATGTGCCACAGGAGGACTACAATGGTGGTACGGTATCCTGTATTCAGGCGTCTCCTGTAATTCAGGATTGTCGCTTTGTCGGAAACCGGGCACCTCGTGGTGGCGCAATTCTATGTCACCGTTTCTCCAGACCTCTTATTCGACGCAATACGATCAGTGAGAACAGGGCAACTGTTGATGATGGGGGTGGCATCTACGTTTTTCTCTACTCCGAGCCTGTCATCGAGGAGAACTATTTTCTCCGTAATCAGGCAGCCCGTTCTGGTGGTGCGGTCTATATCTCCGCTGCCGAAGGAGTGCTGAAGCACAACATTCTCATTAATAACAGCGCTTCTGAATACGGGGGTGCGGTTTACCTTTCCTCAACCAATGCTGTACTGGAGGAGAATGCCTTTCTGCATAATAGTGGTTCGGATGGGGCAGGCACATTGTATCTGGTAGCTGATGCAAATCCTACTATCAAAGAGAACAGTCTGGCTGGTCCAGGTTATATGGTCTATCTGGATAATGTAGTCTATCCGATTGACCTGAGTGAAAACTGGTGGCAGACGGTCGACGAAGTTGAGGTCGAGTTGAAACTTCACAGTTCATTCACTCGCAGGGATGCTGTAGCTGTTAATTACCTGCCGCTGTTGTCACACCCACCTGAATCGTTGCCGACCCAACCGGTTGAACTGAAATCATTACGAGTTATGACCGATCGTACCTGGGCGGAAGAACTGCGATATGACCTGGCACTTGATGCCAGAATACATGTTCAGATAGAAGCGAAGGATCGCAATCCCTGGTCCATGGATCAGACTGCAGCCCGTCTTTATGTACTCGGCAAACCGATGCAGTCGTTTGAGTTGATTCTGCGCGAAACAGATCTGGCCAGTGGTATCTACAGAGGTGAAGCCTGGGTAGGACGTGATACAAATCCCTTCGAGCGTGAAATTGGAGTCATTGTTGGTGATACTGTTGTAGTTGAGTCTACAGTTGATCCACTTTTTCATACTCAATATCACATCGGTGAATCAACACCATATGTTGATGATTTCAAAATCACTTCTGAAATCGATATTACTCATGTCGTCGATCCGGCGATTGCGATGAGCTGGAATTATTTCGATCTTTTCCAGCTTCCTCAAAGAGAGATTCAGTTACAGATTGCAACCAATGCTGATTTTGAACCGGCTGATGTCCTCGATACCGGTTTCTTTGTCCATGACGGTTACATCTGGGAATACGACGGAGCCAGATTACAGGATGGGGAGATATATTTCCTGCGAATAAGAGTCAGCGATGGTGAGAGGATCAGCCCCTGGGACAGCATCACTATTCGTAATGATAACTCGGACTACTCTTTTCGCATGAACAGCCTGCCTGATACACCACAACCAACATCCCCGCTGGAAAACATACCTGTTGCGGAAAAGCAGCCACTGCTGCGATGTCAAACTGCCGTAGACAGGGAGGGAGATCGGCTCAGCTATGAGTTTGAACTGTTCGAGACTGAGTTTCGACGGCAGCTGGTCACCGGTGGCACTACTGCCAGACCGGTATTCAAGCTGGCTATGGAGTTGCCTGACAATGCGATCCGCTGGTGGCGGGTGCGTATTCACGATGGCTATGAGTATACCCCTTGGTCAGAGCTGATTTCATTTCCCGTGAACTACATAGAGCAGCCCCCCCTGGCACCCGGGCTGCTGGAGCCGTTTGGTGAAATTGCCTCTCTGACACCACTGTTCCAATGGCTTCCGACAACGGATCCCGATCCCGTGTCAGTCCTGCATTACTATTTGCAGATTTCCAATACCGGCAGTTTTGCTGATTCGGAAAAAATAGAAGCCGGTGCGGAGACCACTATACAACTGCCTGATGAGTTTGCTAATGATGTTGATTATTTCTGGCGTGTTACCGCCGCAGACCAGACCGGACGGGAAACCCGCAGCAAGATCGGGAAATTCCGCGTTGATACCAGACCCTCCGTACCGGGAATCAGCTATCCTGTTGCGCGGCAGGAGTTGGGGACAGGGCAGGCCTTTCAGGCGATAGCGGCGATTGATCCCGATCCCGACGATCAGCTCTGGTATGATCTGCAGATAGCAGTTGACAGCGGCTGTCGCAACCTGATTGCTTTTGAGAAGGATCTACTGCTTGATGAGTTGAATCGTCTTACAGCGCTTGACCTGACCAGCACTGGTGTGTTGCAGGATAACCTTGGTTATTACTGCAGAGTGCGCGCTCGTGATCAGCATGGAATTACCTCAAACTGGTCAACGGTACAGGAATTCATACTCAATCTGGTAAACGATCCCCCGGCTGAACCGGTACTCTCTGCGCCTGCAGAAATGGACGTGATACATTCAACCACACCGCTGCTGCAATGGGCACCGCTGACAGATCCTGATCTGAGCGACAGCCCGGACCGCCTGCAGCTGCTGCTCGAGTTTAATCGCGATGTGGCTTTTGAGGAAAGACTTACCCGATCGTTTCTGACAGAGCCAGGTGTGACACATTTTACACTTCCGGAACCTCTTGCTGACAACAGTCACTGGTTCCTGAGATGGCGTGCAATGGACGACGAGGGGGCAGAGTCTTCGCTGGCCGGGCCACTGGAATTTGTGATCAACGCAATAGAAGAAGCACCGTCAACGTTTGCGCTGCTGGAACCGGCTGCAGGCAGTGCTCTGGTAGAGTTGGAGAATATCACACTGAGCTGGCAGAAAGCGGTTGACAACGATCCCGACGCGAGCATCATGTATCACATTATGATTGCTACTGATCCTCAATTCCAGAACAGGCTGTTCAATCGTGAGGATTATCAGGGAAGTTCCATTCAGGTTCCAGGCCCGTTGCCCAACGCTACCCGATGTTTCTGGCAGGTGATTGCCGAGGATAACACCGGCCTGCAGACCACTGCTGGAGGTGGGTCTTTCATTGTTGACACCACACCTTCCACACCACAAACACAACATGCAGATGAACTATCCGGTGGGAAATCCCTCAGCTGGTTTGCCTCGGAAGACCCCAATCCACTGGATGAGATTGAATATACGCTTCAAATCCGGGAACGGGACGGTAGTGAGACAGTAGCAACGCTGACAGCTCTCGGTCAACCGGAAGTGACAGCGGAGGAACTCGCGGCAAGTGCCGGGCTTCCTGATAACAGCAGCTGGGAGTACAGCGTGACGGCTGTGGACAATCATGGTGTCGCTTCAGAGCCCTCCGTATTTGACTGGTTCCGTCTTAACCTGATCAATGATCCACCGGCTGTACCGGATGCCGGAGATGCTGGCGGGGATCCTTTTCAGTTTGCTGAAGAGCGCCTGCTGGTCCAGTGGAGTGGGATGAATGATCCCGATTTCAATGACCCCCTGGAAACACTCACTGCCCGGTTACAGCTCGATACAACAGCGGAATTCAACTCACCACTATTGAATGTTGTTTCAGTTTCTGCCGGTAGCAACTCTGTTGAGCTGCACAGCCTTAAGGATAACACCCGCTGGTTCTATCGCATTAAAACAGTCGATGATGAAGGGCTTGCTTCGGGCTGGAGTGTGACACGTTCCTTTGTAGCAAACCGGTCTGAGGAAGCGCCGGAACAGGTGACTGTTACCAGACCGGAAACCGGATCGCAACAGGCAGATCTTACCGGTGTCGATCTGGAATTCAGCCAGCCTGCTGATCCTGACTGGGGTGATGAAGTGACGGCAGTTGTCGAGCTGTCCTCCGATCAGTCATTCACCAGTCCGCTTCTGGAGCAGGTTTGCGATGCTGCCGTTACCAGGTTGAATGTGAAGTTGACTTCCGGCTCCAACTATTATCTGCGTGTGATTTGCCAGGATCGTGGGGGTCTGACTTCCGTATCTGCTATTACCAGTTTCACTGTTGACAGCCATCCGGCCATACCCCGCCTGCTGGATGCTGCACCGGCAGACCCGGTAAGTGGAAGCACCCGGTTGGAATGGCATGCGGTGAGTGACCCTGACAGGAACGATACTGTGCGTTATGAAGTTGAAATTGCACGCAATTCGCTTTTCGATAATCCGGTAGCTATCCGGGAGAATCTGCGCGGCACTTCGCTTTCACTGTCAGGCCTGGATCTGGATGAGGGCACACAATACTACTGGCATGTGCGTGCCATAGATAACCATGAACTCCACTCTGACTTCAGTACACCGGGCCGGTTCACAATGCAGCTGACTACCGAGTAAGCCTGTCTGATTCTGTCATCAACTGATTATTGCTTTGAATGACCCGGCCGTTCAGGTCGGGTGCATGAACCTTGTAGTTGGTTTATTGATTGTGGAGTGCGAGGACCCGACCGTTCCGGTCAGGCGCATGAACCATGTAGTCAGTTTATTGATTGTGGAGTGCGAAGACCCGCCCGCTGGAGTTTCTAATTGAATCCACACCATGCCCGTGGCCGTGATGGTGAGCGATTTGCTGAACGCTACTTCTTGAAACGTGGTTTTACACTGATAGCCCGCAACTGGCGTTACTCCACCCTGGGAGAACTGGATCTGATATTACAGCGAGGTGGATTGCTGGTTTTTGTGGAGGTAAAGACCACCGGTTGCAGCGGTATCAATCCCGCAGAACAGGTTGGTGCCGTCAAGGAGAAACGCCTTCAGTCACTGGCGGAAGCTTTTCTCAACCTGCATGAATGGGCGCGAAGTTGCCATCCCCGTATTGATGTAGTAGCGGTTTATCAGCGGCAGGGTACCTGGGAACTGGTACATTACTTGGATGCGGTGGGGGAGTGAAACAGCATACAGAAGACAGTAGACAGCATTCGAATGGGTAGCGTTCTGGCAGGGATTATCATTCATTCGCTTGTTGCAGCCTACTATTTATCAAATGTCAGGCCGGTTAACTCCTGTATTCTTCAGATTCTGTATTCTGTCTCCTGTATGCTGTATTCTAAGTTCTCCATTCAAACGCCTGGCTTCTATCTTCACCCGCTGCATGACAGGTTGCATTTCCGGATTAACCGCCGGAAAAATAGTGTTGTTCTGCAGGAGCGGTTCCGCGATTGCTTCCGGATAGCGCTCACCCAGAATTGTTCCCGGGATGGGCGAAAACTCACTGAGTGAAATCAAAGCACCGAGTTCATGTACCAGTTTAATGCTGGTGATAAGCGATTCTTCGCTGCTACCGGGAGTACCCAGCAACAGATAGACCAGATACTCTCCCTGCTGATAGCCGGCCTGTCGAAGATTATCTATAGCCGTTTCCAACTCCGGGACGGTGATTTTTGTGTGCCACTCTGTCTCAACAGCTGTTTCCAGGCTTAATACAGGTTTGACAAAGCCGGCCCTGCGCAGCAATTGCGCCATCTCGCGGTCGAGAAAGCGGGCATGCAAACCGTTGGGTGTGTGAAACTGCAAAGGCAGCTGCAGTTGCAGAACCCGTTTCAGAAAGGAGTGCAGGTAATCGCGATCATGCAGCAGGGCATCGTCATAGAAGGCGAAATGACGGATCCCGCGACCGGTGAGTTGCACCAGTTCTGCTGTTGCGCTTTCCATGGAACGTTGCAGGAATTGTGGTGACAGGAGGTGTTGCGCGCAGTAATCGCACCGATAAGGACATCCCTGCGAGAGCTTCAAGACAGCGTAGGGTGTATGCGGGTGAAAGTCGAGACAGAGGGGCGCATCCAGAAGTTCCTGTTGTTTATAGTTGCGCGAAAGTTGCAGGTCCTGTGACAGCAACTCCAGCTCTCTGTTGCCAATGACCAGATCAGCGCCACTCTCAGCAGCGTGTTCCGGCATCAGTGTAGCGTATGTTCCGCCCAGAATAATACGCGTATCCGGCCATAGCTTGCGCAGCATGGCTATGACTGCAAAAACACCCGGATACCAGTAGGTCATGGCACTGGAAACCAGAATCACATCCGGTTTATCTTCAGGCAAAGCCTGGTGAAAGATCTCGAGAGGCAGTCCGTAACGACTCCAGTAGCGAGGTATACTGGCCAGTGCGGGTGGTTTGGGAAGCTGCTGCCGTAAATATGGCCCCGTGCCGTTTTCTCTGATCACGGCTTTTCCGGGCAGCATCGGGTGATGACGATCCAGCAGGTCGAGCAGCTGGACCTGAAATCCCTCCTGCTGCAGAACAGTAGCCAGCTTCATCAGGCCCCATGGTTGCAACCAGAGATCATAAGCTGCAAAATCATAAATCCACGGATTAATCAGGAGAGCAGTTTTCATACGCGGCTATTGCGAGTTCCTGCGTTCAGCTATAGTTGGTATACTTTACCGAACTTATCGCGGGCATATTCAAGGAACGGCTTTGCAGAGATATCTTCACCGGTTACCCGTTGTACCAGTTCCCGGGGATAGAACTTCCGTCCATGACGATATATATTCTCAATAAGCCATTCTCGCAACGGCTTGAAATCTCCCCGGCTGATCTGTTCCTCAAGATCAGGCAATGCCTGTTGTGCCTGGCGATAGAACTGAACCGAAAGGAGGTTCCCCAGAGCATAGGTGGGAAAATAGCCCATCAGTCCTGCCGACCAGTGTACATCCTGCATGACACCATCAGCATCATTTTCCGGCCTGATACCGAGGTACTGTTCCATCCGGTCATTCCAGGCCATGGGTAGATCCTTCACCGCCAATTGCCCGGTCAGCAGTTCCCGCTCCAGATCAAAGCGCAGGAAGATATGAAGGTTGTAAGTGACCTCATCTGCTTCTACCCTGATCAGACTCGGCTCAACCAGGTTGATTGCCCGGTAATACTGTTCCTGTGAAACAGCACGCAACTCATCGGGAAACAGTTCCTGCAGTTTCGGGTAGTAGTGATTCCAGAAAGCTTCAGAACGGCCGATAAGGTTCTCCCAGAGACGAGATTGTGACTCATGAATACCGAGACTGGTACCTGTTCCCAGAGGTGTGTTTTCCAGTTCATCACCGACATTCTGTTCGTAGAGGCCGTGGCCACCCTCGTGCATGGTGCTGAAGAAGGCGCTGGTCATATTATCGGGAAACAGCCGGGTGGTTACCCGTACATCGTTTCGGGAGAAGTTCGTGGTAAAGGGATGAGTGGATTTATCCTGACGACCCCGGTTGAGATCGAAGCCGATAGCCGACAGTGCCTGCATCCCGAAATCCCATTGCCTGCTGACATCATAACTCCGTTCCAGGAAAGATTTATCAATCATATCCTTCCGGGTTGCGATCTGCTGAACCAGTGGCACCAGCCCTTCCCGCAGCTCGGTGAATATCTCTGATACCCTGTTTGATTTCATCCGTGGTTCGTAGAGGTCGAGCAGGGCGTCATAAATATGTTCATCCCAGCCCAGATAATCCGCTTTGCGCTGGTTTAATTCGAGTATCTTTTCCAGCCAGGGCTGAAACGAGGTGAAGTCATTGTTTTCACGGGCTTTAGCCCAGGCTTCCTGTGCCTGTGAAGTAGTGCGGGCAAACTCTTCTACCAGTGTTGAAGGGAGCTTGCGCTCCTTTTCCCAGTCCTCCCGGACGACCTGTATCAGACAGGCTTCCAGAGAGTCATCCCGGTAGTCATCAACATTCAGATCTGACAGCAGATGGCCAACTTCATCAGACACAAAGAGCTCGTGAGCGAGTTTTTCCAGTGTTGCCAGTTGTTGCGCCCGCGCTTCTGCACCACCTGATGGCATATTGACCATCTGGTCCCAGTCCAGTAACGCCGCAGCATGTTCGAGATGCTGGATCTCAGCCAGTTTTTTCTTCAACAGGTCCAGTGTAGCACCGTTTTGCCTATCCATCATGTCTCCAGCTTCTCTTGAAAATGGTGTATCCAGGCGCTGATAAGTCAATATCAACCAGTAGTGATTGCCCGGATATTTCATGAATACTAGGGTAATAGTGTCGAAAATGCAAAAGCTTTCAGGAACAACGATTTCCGGAAGTTGTATAGAAACGTTTACAATTTGTATTGAATTGTACTATAATATATATGACATTTATTCGTAACATGAATAAAAACAATGGGCGTCCCAAATTGGCATGCTTGTTGTAGTTAAATACTACAGATATTTCGCCTTACTGTAGTTTGCAAACAGCATCTGTATTAAGGCAGCTTCAGAAGATTTTGTGATTGGCACCTGTTCCTTGATTGCCAATCTGATGAACGGAGGAAAGAGATGATGAAACGAATTGCAGCATTCAGCCTCTTCATTTTGATGACAGCGTTTGCTACACAGACTGTTACCGCTGGTGGGATGGGTGTAGGTAATCAGAATGGCAATGGCATTCATGATTGGCAGCCCTGGCACAAGAGTGGTGCTCCCAGTAATGATGGTAATGACAGTATTTTCAAGAAGAAACCTGATCCGGATGATGATGATCGTGGTCCATCTGAAGAGGATGAAGGTGTCATGGTATGGGAAAGGCCGGTATTTTTCTGGCATGTGAATGAAAAACAGTACAGAGGATTCTAACCGACCATGCACCTGATTGATAAAGGTGGCGATTTTCCGACAAAGAGTCGGGGATTCCGCGCTTTCAATGACCATCGTTATGAACTGGCAGTTCCCCTCCTGGAGCAGGAACTCGCTGCCGCCAACGATACACGTCAGAAGAGTTATCTCAGGTATTACCTCGGCAAATCACTATTCTACATAGGCAATTATCACAGCGCACGGCGTCATTTTCTCACAGTGAGCAAGTGGGCAAGCAGTCATGATGAGCAGGACCTGCGGTTCCGCAGTATTGTTAACCTGGCTGTACTGGAAGTAGCTCAGGGGAATTCTGAAAAGGGATTACGTATTTTTGAGCGGTTCATTCCGCTTTACCAGGAACGGCTCAGCCCGCACCTGATGGGTAGTCTTTATTGCAATGCCGCCCTGGCTTTACTGCAGCTCAAGCGGATGGATGAAGCGGACGAGTATCTTACTCAAGCGATGACACTGGCTGAAGTGGAAAAAGACCCCCAGCTGGAGCTGACAGTTCTTTACTACCGCGGGCTTCTGGAGATAAGAAAGAAACGTCTGGCTGCCGGACTTAAAGGGTTGCAACTGGCACTCAAGCACGCCAAAGATCTGAAAGATGAATACTTCATAGCTAAGATTAACTGGCAGATGGGCAACGCCTCACTCCGGGATGATAAAGTTACCAAAGCGCTTACATATCTGATGCGGGCTATCAAAGTCAGCAAGAAGCATTCTTTCCGTATTGAAACCGCAAAATGCCTGAATGATTATGCCTGGTGCCTCTATTTGCAGGAGAATTATTCCGAAGCGCATAACTACGCAGAGGAAGCTGTACAGATAGCCCGGGAAACCGGTGTTGTCATGACGAACTACCTGGATACGCTCGATAAGGTAAACCTCCACCTCAACGACAATCAGGAAGAGGAGGAGCTGATCGGTGAGATTGAAAGGGAGAGCGCGCGTGAGTTTGGTATTATTGGTATCTCTGAAGGTATAAATACGGTTATTGAGAGCATTAAGACCTTCGCTGATTCAACTGATCCGGTATTGATCTATGGTGAAACCGGAACAGGTAAGGAGCTGGTTGCACACGCCCTCTACACCGAGTCTGAACTGAGAGACAAGGGTTATGTCAAGCGCAACTGTGCTGCAATTCCGGAAACACTGATGGAGTCCGAATTCTTCGGACATGTCAAGGGTGCATTTACCGGTGCCACTGCTAATCGCAGGGGTATATTCGCAGAAGCAGATGGTGGTACACTATTTCTGGACGAAATCGGTGAACTCCCGCTGGCAATGCAGGCCAAGCTGTTGCGGGTTCTGGAAACAGGTGAATACTACAGCGTTGGATCAACCAGTCTCAACAAGGTGCAGGTGCGTATTATTGCTGCAACCAACCGTAAACTGGACGATGATATCAAATCAGGCAAGTTTCGGGAAGACCTTTTCTTCAGACTCAACACAATCAAGATTGATATCCCGAAGTTGCAGGAGCGTCGGGAGGATATCACTATCCTCGTTAATCATTTCCTGTTTCTGCTCAATGACCGGTATAAGAAATACTACAAACGCTTTTCCGACAATGCTTTGAATTTACTGGAACAGTATCATTTCCCGGGAAACGTTCGCGAATTGAAGAATATAGTCTCCGCTGCATACCTGTCCTCACGGGGACGTCAGATTCACACCGCTGATGTAACACGTTTTCTTCAGAACAAAACCGCTCCGGCAACTGCGGTTGCAGCCACAGAAGAAACAGCTGAGATTGCAATTCAGGAAACTTCACCACAGAATGCAGTTCCCTTTGAGGCTGATAAGAACATAGAAAACCCCACCTTGAAAGAATATGTCTCGCAGGCGGAGAAAGAGTATCTGATGCAGGTGTTGAAGCGCGCCGATACTGTAAACAAGGCATGCAGTATTCTCAAGATCTCCAGGCCCACATTCTATCAGAAACTCAAACTGTATGGTATTAAACTCAATTCACGTCGTCTGGTCTGAACTTCTCCTCTTCTGATTTTCCGGTTTCCTCTCTATTCCCATTGATACAGTACCTCCTGTCACTGCTTCGAGATATTGCATTCATCGCTTTCCCCCATTTCTGAGCCGTCGCGAAGTTGGTAGTCCTTGACTTTCAAACGCACTTGAGAATAACTTTATAGATCTACGATAGTGTTCAGGCATGAAGACCTGTTCACATCGGTTTTCGCGCATCATATTTCAGTATTTCCAGATACTTTCAATTCGTCAAACTATGCAGAGGGATTCTATGGACCTGTCTACACGCATGTCACGTCTTGGCACAGAGACCGCCTTCGAAGTTCTCGCCCGTGCAAAAGCGCTGGAAGCAGGTGGACGATCCATCATCCATCTTGAAATCGGCGAACCGGATTTCAGAACTCCTGACAATATTATTGAGGCAGCCAAAACGGCTCTGGATGAAGGGTTTACCCATTACGGCCCCTCTGCTGGATTGCCGGAATTCCGCGAAATCATTGCTGCAGATGACCGGCAGGTACGACATTCAGATTGCCGTCCCGATGAAGTGGTTGTGACACCCGGTGCCAAACCGATCATGTTCTTCGCAATTATGGCGCTCATAAATAAGGGGGACGAGGTTATTTTCCCCAACCCGGGATTTCCGATATACGAATCGCTTATTAATTTTGTAAACGGTCGTCCTGTCCCGCTGATGTTGCGGGAAGAGAATGATTTCGGATTTGACATGGATGAAGTAGAACGGCTGGTTTCATCCAGAACCAAGCTGCTCATCATCAGCTCGCCACAAAACCCCACCGGTAGTGTTATTCCACGCAGTCAGCTGGAACGAATTGCTGAGTTGGCGGTAGAGCATGATTTCTTCGTGCTGACAGATGAAGTCTATCGCGAGATTATCTACGATGGTGATCATTTCAGCATCGCTCAGGTTCCTGGAATGCGGGAACGGACAATCATCCTGGATGGTTTCTCTAAAACTTACGCGATGACCGGCTGGCGTCTGGGATATGGAATTATGCCGGAGTGGCTTGCTACTGAAGTTGCAAAACTGCAGACAAATTCCAACTCCTGCACTGCTTCCTTTATTCAGCGCGCCGGTATGGAAGCATTGACAGGCCCTCAAGATCAGGTGCAGGAAATGCGGGAAGAGTTTTTACGCCGTCGTGAAGTGATCGTCGATGGTCTCAACGAGATTGACGGATTCAAATGCCTGAAACCACAGGGTGCTTTCTATGTCTTCCCCAGTATCAAGGATCTACCGTTGAATTCACGTGAACTGGAGACATTTCTGTTAAGCGAAGCCGGCGTAGCCACGCTTTCAGGTACCTCTTTCGGCAGTTTCGGTCAGGGTTATCTGCGTTTATCCTATGCCAATTCAATCGATAACATCAGGGAGGCTCTGCGTCGTATTCAAGCTGCCGTCGCCAGGCTTTAGATGTCTACTATTACAAGGAGATAAGGAATGCCGGAAGCCCCTTTAAAGACAGCGTTTTACCCGCGCCATGTTGCTCTCGGTGCAAAAATGGTACCCTTTGCCGGTTATGAAATGCCGGTTTACTACCAGTCAATTCGTAATGAGCATATCCATGTCCGGAATCATGTCGGTATTTTTGATGTATCACATATGGGTGAGTTCATTATCACAGGCGGGGATGCAGAAGCGTTTGTGAACCGGATGACTATTAATAATGTATCACGTCTGGCTGTCAATCAGGTCCAGTATTCAGCCATGTGTTATGAGGATGGTGGCATCGTCGATGATCTGCTCGTCTATCGTTTTGAGGATTACTTCCTGCTGGTAGTTAATGCTTCAAACATCGAGAAGGACTATAACTGGCTGCAGGAGCATCTTGAAGGCGATGTAACATTGACAGATCGTTCCAGCGAATACGGTTTACTGGCCGTGCAGGGTCCACACAGCATCGAACTTCTGAACCGGTTAACCGACCTGGATCTGGAAGAGATACCCTACTACTATTTTCGCGAAGGCAAACTGGCTGAACAGCAGCTGATTTTCTCCCGTACAGGCTATACCGGTGAAATCGGTTTTGAACTGTATATTCCCACTGATTCCTGTTTGCCGGTCTGGGATCTGCTGATAGAGGCGGGTGACGAGTTCAACCTGCAACCGATCGGGCTGGGGGCACGTGATTCATTGCGTCTCGAAATGAAGTTCTGTCTTTACGGTAATGATATTGACAGGCACACTTCCCCGCTGGAAGCCGGTCTTGGCTGGATTACCAAGACCAAGAAGAAATCTGATTTTATTGGTAAACCGGCACTGAGACAGCAGCGTCTTGATGGAGTATCCAGAAAACTGATCGGATTTGAATTACATGACAAAGGTATACCTCGTCATGGTTACCCACTTCTGATAGATGATAAGGTGATGGGCAGTGTTACCAGCGGAATGATGTCACCGATGCTCAACCGGGGAATCGGTCTGGGTTATCTGCCGGTTGATCAGGCGCAGGTAGGACAGGAAATTTCTGTCGCGGTTCGTGATCGACGTCTGGCGGGCCAGGTTGTAGAAACCCCTTTTTATAAACCTGGAGAGTAGTTGAAGATGCGGATACAGACTTTCTTTACTCTCCCACAGGTGCAGCCCGAAGAGCTTGTTGACCAGACCGTAGTAGTCATCGATGTCCTTCGTTCGAGTACTACAATCTGTACAGCGCTCCAGAACGGGGTGCGCTCTATTGTACCGGTGGTTGATTCTGCGGATGCAATTGCCATGCAGGAACGGTTGGGCAGGGAAAACAGTGTTCTGGGTGGGGAACGTGATGGACGTCTGATTCCCGGTTTTGATCTGGGTAATTCCCCCGCGGAATATCTTCCCGAGATACTGCGGGGAAAAAGTCTCACGTTTGTTTCCAGCAACGGTACTCCGGCAATTGCCAGAGCCCGGACCGCGGTTTGTACGGTGATCGCGGGAATGGTTAATATCACAGCGGTAGTGAACTTTCTGAGTGATCGTACTGATGATATCACCATCATCTGTGCCGGAAAATCTGACCGTTTCAGTATTGAGGACGCAGTTTGTGCCGGGATGATTATCAATAAGCTGATGGCAACCGCTTTCCGTCGTGATGCGGAACTGAATGATGCAGGCAGGGTAGCAGCACAATTGGGGGACCGTTACGCAGGGGAGTTGCTGGAGATGTTTCAGCTGTCTGAGCATGGTCGCTATCTATCCGGGATAGGTATGGGGAGCGATCTGCAACGTTGTGCGGAAGTGGATACCATACCGGTTATCCCGGTTTATAAAGATGACCATATTGTTGCTATACGTACACAGGTGAATGAAGAGAATCATGACTCGTAAGAAGAGAAAATCACGTAAGAAGAAATCCACACCGGCAGGGGAACTGAGAATACTGGTGCTGCTGCTGCTGGCTGCCGGAACCACGCTGATTATGATTTCACCTTTTCTGGGTGATCAGGTAGGTGACGGCAATAATCGCATGGGTTCCTACGGAATTCAGCTCGCAGATCAGGTGGCAAGTCTGTCTGTAGGGCGCTATCTGATTTTCCTGCTGCCGCTGGCGCTGTTTCACTCACTGTATCGGCCTCGAAAAAAGCGCAACCTGATTCACTTCATTGGCAGGTATCTGCTGCTGGCTCTGTTAGGTGCAATCCTGGTGGCTTCGCTGGTGAGCCTGGGGGCGTTTGCTTCCTCCGGTATAGATCCTGGATTGCATTGCGGTGATCTGTTCTACAGCTTCCTGCAGAGAGTGGAAAGTGCTACCGGCTGGCCCGGAGTGCTGCTGTTACTTCTTGCCGATATCGGTGTGGCCCTGATAGTTTTCACCAATGTACGGGTTTCGCATCTTGTATCTTTGCTGGGTAAAGGGGCACTGCTTGCGGGAAGAGTATTAATGAGGTTGTTGAAGTTGCTGGGCCAGGGTCTTGGTTGGCTGGTAAAACAGCTGACAGGGCTGGTGACCGCACAGCGACAGAGGGTACAGGCAGCTGCCGGCAGACGGAGACAACTGCATGAAGAGAAACGGGAAGCCATCCGTATCAGAGAAATGGCTGAAAAGGCTGCATCTGTAAAGCCAGCGCCCAGGACTGTTGAACCGGTACAGGATATCCCTGATGAAGAACCGGACTTCATTGAAGTTGAACAGGAAGAAGTTGAGCCGGAAGAAACCGGATTCTCGGTCTCAGAGGCGCCACAGGAAGCAGGCAGGCAGGAAACTGCTGAAGTTGAAGTCGTTACGGAGACTTCAGAGGAGCAGGCTCCGGCAGATACCGAGTTCAGTGTAGAAGATGAATTTGTCGAGGAAGAAGTGCCCTGGGAACAGAAACAGCGTCTTTTCAAGCGGGAATTCGCTCTTCCTTCCGTTGACCTGCTTCAGGAAGTGGATGAGTCACAGGTGTATCACATTTCACAGGATGAAATGCAGGAATCCGCCAGACGCCTCGAAGAACAGTTGCGGAGTTTCAATGTAGAAGCACGCGTGGTACATGTCGCCCCAGGCCCGGTAATTACCCGTTATGAGTTGGAGCTGGCACCCGGTGTAAAGGTAAACAGCATCACTAATCTGGCTGACGACCTGCTGATTGCGATGAAGACCGAGAGCCTTCGCATTGTGCCACACATTCCCGGTAAGGCTGTAGTAGGTGTAGAGCTGCCAAATCCGCGTCGCAACACCGTGTACCTGCGCAGCGTTATCAATACCGACAAGTTTTCAGAAGGAGATTCCCCACTCCTGCTTGCACTCGGGAAAACCACCAGTGGTGAAGCATTTGTCGCCGATCTTCGTAAGATGCCCCATCTCCTGATCGCGGGGCGGACAGGTGCAGGCAAATCGGTCTGTATCAATTCCGTTATTGCCAGCATTCTCTATCGGGCTCGTCCTACAGAAGTGCAGTTCGTCCTGATTGATCCCAAAATGATCGAGTTGTCTGACTACCAGAAAATCCGTGATTACTATCTGTGCTCACTTCCGGGTCTGAAGGAGGAGGTTGTTACCCGTCCTGACAACGCGGTACATATTCTCAATGCTGTCTGCGAGGAGATGGAGAGGCGCTATCTGTACCTCTCCCGCTCTGGATTCCGTAACATCACGGAGTTCAATGAAGCGGTGGACAGTGGCCTGCTGACAGAAATGGATGATGGATCTCGTGCGGAACGGATGGTCTATATCGTAGTCATCATTGATGAGCTGGCTGATCTGATGCTTGCTGTCGGCAGGGACATTGAAGGCCCGATTGCCCGGTTGGCACAGAAAGCCCGTGCTATCGGTATTCACCTGATTGTAGCCACACAGCGCCCCTCCGTAGATGTGGTTACCGGTGTGATCAAGGCTAATTTCCCGGCCCGTATTGCTTTTGCTGTGCGCCAGAAGGTTGATTCCCGTACGATTCTCGATATGATGGGAGCAGAAAAACTGCTGGGTGATGGTGATATGCTCTACCTCGGATCACACAATCCTGAACTGATTCGTGTACATGGATCGCTGATTACAGGCCCGGAAATCCGGGGAATCCTCAAACATGTACGGCAGCAATCACGCGGCTTTGATAAGTTCCAGCTGCAGGATATTCAATTGACTTCAGGAGAGCTGGGAGGTGACGCTCCCGACGAAAGGGATCCGTTATATGAGAAGGCGCTGGAGACAGTTGTTCGCACTCAACAGGGTTCAATTTCTGTACTGCAACGCAAGATGAAGATTGGCTATAATCGTTCAGCCCGCATTATCGACCAGCTGGAGGCAGCAGGAATAGTTGGCCCGGCAGATGGCAGTAAACCGAGAGAAGTACTGGTGGACGCAGATTTTCTGGATTCAATTACTGGTGATCTGGATGATTAAAAAAACCACCGTCGTGGTGTTGCTGACACTGATTCTGGTTATGATACATCCCGGTATTGCTGTAAGTGAAGAAAATCTGGAACAGGATTTCAGGGTTGTATCACGCTTGTATCACAACACTGTTGAATCCGGCTATCTATATCTGGAGTTCAGCTACCGGACAGTCAATCCTGTGTCCGGTAACAGCGAACCTGTACCTGGTAAAATCTGGTTACACTCTGATCGTTTCCGGATGGAAGCTGATGGCAACCTGTTTATAAAGGATAGTCTGGCATTCTATCAGGTGTTCAACATAGAGCGGCAGATTATTATCGATAGCGGTAGCACTGCCGGCCACGATCTGCACCCGGCGGGATTGCTGAGTCAACTTGAGTTATTCTTTAAACCGCTGAGTCGCACACTACTCTCTGATGGATGCGAGCAATACGCGCTGGAACCCCTTGGAAGTGACTGGCTGCTTGAAGCGGATCTGAAGATACAGGATGAGAGAATACAGGAGCTGAGGCTGTTAGATATTAACAGCACCAGGACTGTGATACAAATTACCGCAGAACAGCGTGGTGACCGGGTTGCAGATTCTCTCTTCCAGTTATCCCCCCGGATATCAGGTTATGAAACTATTGACCTAAGAGGCGCTTCCCGTTGAGAACCAAACTACTGGTCACTACTCTTATCAGCCTCTTCTTTCTCTACCTTTTCATATATCAGGTGGATCTACAGGGTTGGCTGCAGGGTGAGAGTACGTTCTGGCAGGCACTCTTCGGTCACACACGCATTAACTGGAGTGATCTCTGGATGACCCTGGGGAACATTGACCTCAGGTTCCTCGGTGGTGCCGTACTGCTGTTTGTCATCAGTGTCCTGATACGCGCCTGGCGCTGGCAGCTCCTGGTAAGACCTGTGAAGAAGACCGGTTTTCATCTCCTTTTCGCCATTATGAACATAGGCTACATGTCTAATAATCTGTTGCCATTTCGTCTGGGTGAACTGATCCGTGCACACCTCCTTGGCACGAAAGCGGAAATATCACGTGTGTCGGCTCTGGCGACAGTTATTGTAGAGCGAGTTCTGGACATGCTCGGTCTGCTGTTGCTGGTTTGTCTCACATTGTTCCTTTTTCGCTTTCCATCGGGGACTATTCGTACTGACATCACTATCGGGCTGGGCGTCATAGTGGTAATGCTGCTGTTGCTGTTGTTGGGCAGTATTTTCCTGCGTCGCACAACCAAACGGCTGGTTTTTACAGTTACGGAATTACTATCCCGGCGCTGGCGTAAAAAGGTACTGAAGATGACTGACGCTTTTCTGGATGGCCTGGAAATACTGCGGAGCGCGGGCCATTACTTCAGTCTTTTTGTCTCCACTATTCTGATGTGGGGGTGCTATCTGGGGATCTCCTGGTTGACTTTCTACGCTTTCGGTTTAAATAGCAGCAGCTATCCATTGCTGCATGGCAACCTGGCTCTGGCTTCACTGGTTGTGTTGACCCTGAGCTCGATCGGGATGGCAATTCCTTCTGCACCGGGAGCAGTAGGAACGTATCACGCCAGTACTCAACTGGCACTCTCCTTTTTTGCGGTCCCGGGGCGGGTAGCAATTCCTTTTGCAATCATTCTTCATTTGACCTCATATATTATTCTATGTCTTCTTGGATTTTATTACCTGTGGTCGATGCAACTGCGCCTGCGTGATGTGCGTCAGGAACTACAGGTGGATAGTAGCGTAAGCACTATCAGTACAACGAAACAGAGAGGTAAGGTTTGAACGAGCGACATCTGGAACTGAGCGATTATTACAGGATATTTTACTCCGGGCGCTGGTATATAATCCTGGCATTGCTACTGTCACTGGCCTTCACGATTTACCTGAATGGTAAACTGGAACCGGTTTATCGTACCACAGCGACGATTATGATCAAGAGCAATGTGTCGGAAGGAAACATATTTCTGAACCAGGACTTTGACCTGCCGGCAAAGATGGAAGATCAGCTGCAACTGCTTCGCAGCCGCAATCTGGCCGGCAAAGTTATCAGGGCGGCTCAGGCTTCTGAGTGGGCTGACAATCTGGAAATTCTGAATACCCCGACCCGTGTCCGTACTGAAGAAGAGGGAATCAGCATTCTTCATGGTCATCTCTTTCTGGAGCCGGTCAAGAATTCTAATTTCATTCATATCAGCGTTGAAGCAGGTACACCATTTGAAGCTCAGTACCTGACCAATACGGTCATGGAAGAATTCTACCAGCAGAATCAGGACTTCAGTAAAGGCCGGTTCACAGAACTCAAACTCTTCCTGCAGGAACAGATAGGTATCGTTTCCGCCAAGCTGCATGAAGCTGAGGAACAGCTGCGTCTCTTCAAGGAAGCTAACCGGGTTGCTGTACTTGATACGGAAACAGCCATCCTTGTACAGTCACTGGCTACACTTACTTCGCAGCTCAACGGTATTCGCATCGATATTCGAGCTAACGAAGAAGCGCTGCGCAACCTGCGGGATCAGTACCTGCAGGGCAAGAGCACAATGGTTGAGGATGTGATACAAACCTCTACCCCGGTAATTGAAGAGTTGCTCGTACAAATCGGGCGCAAGCAGACCATGATTGCCAACCTGCAGACGAAGCTGGATGAACCAGGTTCTCAGGAAATGGTGAGAAAACTGGAACTTGAGATAAAACAGATAAGAGAGACCCTGACTGCTGAAACCCGTCAGCTGGCTGAATCAGGATTACGGATTGGTGATCCTATTCAGAATATGCAGGATCTCTTCGATGATATCATCACCCTTGAAGTGGATAATAAAACCCTGCATGCCCGGGAGGAAGCTCTGATGCAGGTGACCACCGGTTACCAGGACAAGCTGGAACTGTTGCCGGAGACCAGCCTGCAGCTGGCCCGTCTTGAGAGAGATCGTGAGCTGAATGAAAAGATTTACTCGATGCTGATGGAGCGTTACGAGGAAACCCAGATTCTGGCGGCAGGCAAGATGGGCTCTGTGCACATTATTGATCGTGCCACAAATCCCAGTTCTCCGATTAAGCCGAACAAGAGAATGAACATCTTCCTGGCGATTGTCATAGGATTGCTGGTTGGTGTCGGATTCTCCTTCCTGCTGTTCCTGCTCGATTCAAGGGTAAGGACAATTGAGGATGTGGCACGTCTGGATATCAATCTGTTGGGAACGGTTCCCTTCATTGATGCTCAGAAGATCGAGCGGAAACTGAAAGAGGTGAAGGATCAACTGGAGCCGGTTGAGCAGAAGCGGGTTTCCGCCAGGTTGATTACTCATTTCGCACCGAAATCCCCTATCTCCGAGGCTTATCGGGCGTTACGGACCAATATCATGTTCTCCAACGAGGAGAAATCACCTCAGGTCATGCTTTTCACCTCCAGCGCAGTGCAGGAAGGTAAAACACTCACCGGTGCCAACATGGGAGTGGTCTTCGCGCAAACCGGTGAGAAGATGTTGATCATCGATTGCGATATGCGGCGCCCCACCATGCATCGGGTTTTCAACTTACGCCGGACACCGGGATTGTCCAATTTGCTGGCTGGCGATTGCACCCTCGAGCAGGCGGTTGTCCCTACTGATATCGTAAATCTCACCGTGCTGCCTGCCGGTGATATACCTGCAAATCCCTCCGAGCTGTTATCATCACAACAGATGCGAGATCTGCTGGATGACCTGCGACAGAAGTATGATTATATTCTGCTGGATACTCCACCCGTAGTAGCAGTGACTGATGCTGCTATCCTCTCCCGACTGGTTGATGCGGTCGGTGTTGTGATTGCCTCCGGGAAGGTTCATCGCCGGGAGGTTGTAACAGCACTGCAGCAACTGAAGAATGTGCGGGCAAAGGTTATGGGAGTTGTTCTCAACAGCCTCAACATGCGTCAGCTCTATGGGCCATATTATTATTACTACCATTACTATAACTACTACTACTATTATGGGTCCGATAAGAAGCGTCACAAAAAGCGACGTCAACAGAGCCGGAAGCGTCGCAAAGAAGTATAGTCTCTTTAAATCGTATCTCAGACAGGCTCCATTCGTCACTCTCCGGACAGGATCTGGGATGCTAGACTCCGGAATATCGGGTAATGGATCATGCTGTCAGACTGAACATATCTGCACCGGCTAAGATCAATCTTGGCCTGGATATTCTCCATCGCCGTCCTGATGGTTTCCACGATATAGATACAGTAATGGTACCAATATCACTGGTGGACAGCCTGCAGCTGCAGCTGGCTGAATCAGAGCAGTTCAGTTGCAGTGATCCCGGCTTACCAATGGATACCGGTAACCTGGTGATACGGGCATTGCGTCTGTTTGAGCAGAAAAGCGGTATCAATACTTCGCTGCAGGTACATCTTGAAAAACGGATCCCGGCAGGTGCGGGTCTGGGTGGTGGCAGCAGTGACGCAGTCGCCATGTTGCGCGGTGTGAATCATCTGTATAAGGAACCTCTTCAATTTGATGCATTGCTTGAAATTGCTACCCGGCTGGGGTCCGATATCCCCTTTTTTCTATACGATTCACCCTGTCGTGCATCAGGCAGGGGTGAACTGCTGAGAAGGGTGGATTTCCCCACTCTGGCAGGTGTGGTTATCTATCCGGGTTTCTCGATCAGTACGGCAATAGCTTACCAGTCCGTTGATTTATCCTTGACTTCTGCGAGTCGTTTCAACAGTTTAAGAAGTTTCGAAAAAAGCGGATTCACACTTACTGACTGGCAAGCCGCAATCAGCAATGATTTTGAGCTGACTGTTTTCCAGATGCAACCGGAACTGGCGCATCTGAAACAGCAGCTTTACGACAGCGGTGCCGGTTATGCTTCCTTGAGTGGCAGTGGATCCGCCCTTTATGCTCTTTATGATTCATCGTACAAGCGGGATGAAGCGCTGCGGTTGCTTCCAACTGATAAATCTGTTTTCAGTATTGATACATTGGGTAATTACTCCACCGATATTCGGAAGTAGTAATTCAGATATCGCGTTCTTAAATGATTTGCAGTAACAGACCACTCCACCAGCGTGTCTGATATCAGAACTGCTGGTTTTCAGTAATTATTGGGGCGTCGTCAAGTGGCAAGACACAGGGTTTTGGTCCCTGCATTCGGAGGTTCGAATCCTTCCGCCCCAGTTTCTTTAGAGTTTCATGTCGACGAACAACAACTTTGCAGAAAGCCGATACAAAACACGGGAGCAGTTTTGAAGATATTTGCAGGTGATTCAAATCCTGAACTCGCTGCCAGTATTGCCAGACAGTTGGGTCAGGAGTTGGGCCATGTTCATTTGCGACGTTTCTCCGACGGTGAGATGGCTGTCAAGTACAGTGACAATATCCGGGGCAGGGATGTGTTCATCATTCAATCGACCTGCCCTCCTGCTGACAACATCATGCAGTTACTGCTGATGCTGGATGCGGCACGACGGGCTTCGGCTGAGCGGATCACAGCGGTACTGCCATATTTCGGTTATGCCCGGCAGGATCGTAAGGATCAACCGCGGGTTGCTATTGGCGCCAAGCTGGTTGCGGACCTGCTCGTCTCGGCCGGTGCGGAAAGGGTGCTGACGATGGATCTGCATGCAGCTCAGATCCAGGGGTTCTTTAATATTCCGTTCGATCACATTTATGCCTCAACGGTGTTCATCCCTTACTGGCGGTCTCAGAGTATCCAGGATCTGACGATACTGGCTCCGGATATCGGCAGTATCAAAATGGCACGCGCCTATGCGCAGAGACTTGATGCCGGGTTGGCAGTGATTGATAAGAGACGGCCTGAACCAAACAGCTCAGAGGTTATGAACCTGATTGGTGAGGTGGAAAATCGTAACGTGCTGATCCTGGATGACATGGTAGATACAGCCGGTACAATCACACTTGCTGCCAAGACCGTGCTGGATAGAGGAGCGAAATCGGTGCGTTGTTCCTGTACACATCCGGTTCTGTCAGGACCGGCTATGGAGAGGATTAACGATTCCGGTATTTGCGAGTTTATAATAACGGATACTATCCCGCTGCGGGATAATGTTGATACAGATATGTTCCGTGTGCTTTCAGTAGCGGAAGTATTTGCTGATGCGATCAGAAGGATTCACAATGAGGAGTCGCTCAGTTCGCTGTTTGTAGAGTAAAGAATCAGGAAAGGAAATAGAAAATGGCTAAGACTATTGAATTGAAGGTGACCACGCGTACAGCTACCGGCAAGGAGGCTGCTCACGCAACGCGTCACCTCGGTGAGATTCCCGGGATCTACTACGGTTTTGAAAAAGAGCCGGTGAAGTTTACGGTTAACCGTCATGATCTGGAAACCACACTGCGTCAGGAACCCCGTATCATTCATCTCGTTACTGAGAAAGAGGCGCTGGGCGACTGTATTGTTCGTGAACTGCAGAAGGACCCGGTAACCGATCTACTGTTGCATATTGATTTTCTGGCGCTGCATCCCGGTTCACTGGTTACAGTTAATGTACCAATTGAATTCGAAGGTGAGCCTGCTTCACTGAAAACAGGCGGTATGCTTAATGTGATGAGGCATCGTCTGAAAATCCGTTGCCTGCCCAAGGATCTGCCGGATACACTGAAGCTGGATATTTCTGAGATGGAAGATGAATCAGCAATTCTGGTGCGTGATCTCAATTTCGATAATATCGAGGTTAAAGATCCAGGTGATGCCACCATCATCAGGGTAACTGTACCGGATGCTGTGGATCTGCCGGAAGATGCTGTAGCTGAAGAGGAATTACCGGAAGGTGAGACTGCTGAAGGTGATGCTGAGTCTGCTGAAGATGATTCCAAGCAGGCGGAAGAGTAATCTTGAAGCTGATCGTCGGTCTGGGCAATCCGGGTGTGAAGTACCGCTTCACCTGGCATAATCTCGGATTCATGGCGGTCGAAGAAGCTGCCGAACGAATCGATGCTGTCTGGAAAGCTGGACGTGGCGAGTATCTCGCTGCAGTCGGGCAACACGCCGGCCAGAAAATTGTTCTTATAAAACCGACAACCTTTATGAACCTGTCCGGTACTGCTTTCAGGCAGGCAATGGATTTCTACAAGGTGGAATTGCAGGACAGCCTGATTGTCTATGATGATATCGCTTTACCACTGGGAACACTACGCCTGCGCCCCACCGGCTCAGCCGGCAGTCACAATGGTATCGAACATATCATTGTACAGAGTGCCACTGAGGATATTCCACGGTTACGCATAGGTTTTGACCGGGGTTTACCGGTGTCGAATATGAAGCACACGGTACTGAGCATCATCCCCCGGGGGGAGATGGCTCTGGTGAAGGAAGTAATTAACAATGCTGCTGATGCGCTGCTGTTTCAGACGCAATATGGCATGCAGGAATCGATGAACAAATACAACACCCGTCAACAGGGAGAATAAAATGGAATCAGTTCTTTACGCAGTTATCGGATTAGGTGTACTGTCACTGCTGTTTGCCTGGTTTCGCTCGACCTGGATCGCCAAGCAGGATCCCGGAACCGAACGTATGGTTGAAATCGGACGCGCTATTCGCGATGGTGCCATGGCTTTCCTTTCCCGTGAGTACAAAGTGCTGGCGATTTTTGTTGTCATTGTAGCAATTCTGCTGGCGACCTTCAATCAGGGTGCCAACCGGATAGTTGCGGTTTCATTTGTGATCGGTGCTCTCAGTTCTGCACTGGCTGGTTTCTTCGGGATGCGGGTAGCTACCGGTGCCAATACCCGTACTACAAATGCTGCCCGTAAATCCCTCAACGCTGCCCTGCAGGTTGCCTTTAATGGTGGCAGTGTGATGGGTTTGAGTGTTGTCGGCCTGGGTGTCTTCGGACTGTCAGTGCTGTTTCTGATTTATACACGTATCTGGGGTGTGGATGGCGCCAGCATAAGCAGCCTGGTGCTGCCTGTGCTTTCCGGTTTCAGCATGGGCGCCAGTTCAATCGCCCTCTTCGCCCGTGTCGGTGGTGGAATCTATACCAAGGCCGCCGATGTCGGGGCTGATCTGGTTGGTAAGGTTGAAGCTGGTATCCCGGAAGATGATCCTCGCAACCCCGCAACTATTGCAGATAATGTAGGTGATAATGTTGGTGATGTCGCTGGAATGGGCGCTGATCTGTTTGAATCATTTGTTGGTGCCATCGTCAGTGCCATGATTCTGGGAGCGGCTGCTACTATCGGCGGACTCTTCAACATGAACCTGGTAATCCTGCCGCTGGTGCTGGCAGCTGTCGGTATTGTCGTTTCAGTCATCGGTACTTTCTTTGTACGGACGAAAGAGGGCGGCAATCCGCAGGCAGCGCTCAATATTGGAACCTTTGGAGCTGCGCTGCTGATGGTTGTCGCCTCCTGGCCGATTATCAACTATTTTGTACCGAAAGGTTTTGTTCTGGGTGGAGTAACTTATTCACCCATGGGCATATTCATGGCAACCATTGCCGGACTGGTAGCCGGCTCTGCTATTGGTCTGTTGACTGAATACTATACTTCTGAAGCTCGCAAACCAGCCCGTGGCATTGCAGAGGCTTCCAAGACAGGCCCCGCTACAAACATTATCGCAGGCCTGGCAGTAGGTATGAAGAGTACTGCTTTCCCGGTTATTGTTCTGGCTGCTGCAATTATGGTCGCTTTCTGGCAGGCTGGTCTCTACGGAATCGCCATGGCTGCGCTCGGTATGCTGGCCACAACAGGAATCCAGCTGGCGGTCGACGCTTATGGGCCTATTGCTGACAATGCCGGTGGTATCGCTGAGATGGCCGGCTTGGAACCTGAAGTGCGACAGAAAACAGATAAGCTGGACGCCGTTGGCAATACTACTGCCGCCATCGGTAAAGGTTTTGCGATTGGTTCTGCTGCTCTGACCGCCCTGGCACTTTTTGCTGCTTTCCGTGAGACGGTTGGTATTACCAGTATCGACATTACCAATCCCAAGGTAATGGCAGGTCTCTTTATCGGTGGTATGCTGCCGTTCCTTTTCTCATCGATGGCTATGAATGCGGTTGGAGATGCGGCGTTTGCCATGATTGAGGAAGTGCGTCGCCAGTTCCGTGAGATCAAGGGTCTGATGGAAGGTGAGACACAGGCTGATCACGCCCGTTGTGTTGATATTTCCACTACCGCTGCCATTAAGAAAATGGTTGCGCCCGGTTTGCTGGCTATTACCACACCGGTATTGTTTGGTTTCCTCGGTGGACCTGCGATGCTCGGTGGCCTGCTGGCTGGTGTTACAGTGAGCGGTGTGCTGATGGCGCTGTTTATGGCTAACGCCGGTGGTGCCTGGGATAACGCCAAGAAGTATATTGAAACCGGTAATATGGGTGGTAAAGGTTCTGATACTCATAAAGCTGCAGTGGTTGGTGATACGGTAGGTGACCCCTTCAAGGACACTGCCGGGCCATCACTCAACATTCTGATCAAGCTGATGTCAGTAGTATCGCTGGTTATCGCACCGATGTTGATCTAATTGATTTTGACAGGGCAGCCAGAGAGGCTGTCGTATATAACCTTTCCAGTCGCAATAGTGGCTGGACTTAGTCCGAGAGGAGTATTCATGCGCGATTACGAAGTTCTGTTGGTAATCGACTCCGGTTTCGATGAGGAACATGTGGAGCCGGTGCTGACAAAGTTCGAAGAGCTGGTGAAGAGTGAGGGCGGTGAAATCGTCAGCACTGACAACTGGGGAAAACGTCGTCTGGCCTATCCGATCAAGAAGAAGACCTACGGCCATTATGTCATTCACAATGTAAAAATGCCAGGCACTGCCATCAAGCCGTTGCGGCGAGTTCTCGACCGAACCGAAGAGATGCTGCGCTACATGTTTATCTACCTGGATAGCCGCGATCTCAAATTGCGTGCCCGCCAGGATGATATTAACCAGAACCTGGCACGTCAACAGGCTGCCCGCAACGACAAGTCTGATGACAGGAAGCCGGAAGGAGAACAATCATGATCGGGACCAGAAAACGTATCTGCCGGTTCTGCGAGAATGGCATCGTCTATATCGACTACAAGGATGAAAAGCTGTTGAACCGTTTTACAACTGAAAATGGCAAAATCATCCCGCAGCGTGTTTCCGGCACCTGTGCTCGTCATCAGCGGATGTTGAGCCGGGCAATCAAACGTGCACGCATTGCTGCCATCATTCCATTTGTTTCCAACATACCACGATAGGAGTCGATCATGAAGATTATCTTAAGGCAACCGGTGGAGAAGCTGGGGCAGCCGGGTGATATCGTCTCCGTAAAGAGTGGTTATGCCCGTAACTTTCTGATTCCACAGGGTTATGCTTATCCCGCCGAAGGTGGATACCTGAAACGTTATGACCAGGAGAAGAAGAAGCTTGCTCAGATTAACATGCGGCTTATCAATGACGCCGAGGAGTTGAAAGTCCGTCTGGAGCAGGAAGTCCTTACCTTCAAAGTTAAGGTGGATGAGGAAGACAAACTTTACGGCTCTGTCAATCCCCATGAGGTTCTGGTGGTTCTGGCTGAACGGGGACTGGACCTCGAACGGAAACAGCTCGGACTGGATCATCCTTTGAAGGAGCTGGGTGAGACCATGGTGTCAATCAAACTGCATACTGATGTGACAGCTGAGGTCAAAGTCATCGTCGAGCGTGAGGGTGGCGAACAGGAAGTTGCAGAAAAAGATGCAGTTGATGAGAGCACTGTAGAGGAAGCTGCCGTTGAAGAGGTAGTTCCGGAGGTAGTTCCAGAAACTGCTGAAGCGACCGAAGAGATTAAAGTAGAGGAAGCTGTCAGTGAAGAACCTGTCACTGAAACAGAAGAAACTCCGGAAGATCCTGATGCGGAGAAGCCGGAATAAAGCTTCCCTTTCTATAGAACTATGTTTATCAGAAGCCCCTGGACAGCCAGGGGCTTTGTGTTAGCTGCATATTATCAAAACCCCTCGCTCCGGTAATCGGAAACGAGGGGTTATCTCTATTATCTGAATCACAGTGAATTTGCAGCCCTGTGTTACTTCAACAGAACCATCCTTGTGGCAGAAGTCGCGTTGGCAGTTGTAATGCGGGCAATATAGACCCCACTTGGCAGGTTGCCGCCATCGAAACTCACCTGATGGCTACCGGCTGACAGGTTACCATCAACCAGTATACTCACCAGATCCCCGTTGAGATTATACACCTGCAGTGTGACCGGGCCAGCTTCCGTGAGTGTGAAGTGGATATTGCTGCTGGGATTGAAAGGATTGGGATAGGTGGTCAGTTCAACAGCTGCTGGAACTGCAACCTGAGTAAGGTTTGTAACATTCATACAAACAGTAGCAGTAACAAATTCTTCACCGATGCCATCATCTTCCCAGGATCCACCAAAAGCCAGGAAATCAAAGCAGACTTGATCACCTTCCCAGAATAACACATCAAAGATGTTGATCAGGGTCAGCTCATAGTCAGGTGACTCAGGTACAGGATCGTAAAAACGTCCACCATCATGCTGCGGCATTTCAGCTCCGAATGCCATGAACGGCATTGCCGGCAAACCACTGAACTCGCATACCTGATGCTCATCACCAACACTGGAGACACCGGTAATCATGTCGTAGTTACCATCCATGTCAAAATCAAAGGCGATTCCCATTGATTCACTGCTGGTCAGCATAGGTGTATCCGTACCTCCGAGATCCTCAAGCCAGACAGGTGTGTCACCATCGATTCCGTTACCATCAGGATCACCTGCGATACCTGCAGCATCCAGTCCTACCTGCATCAGATTGTCTTCAAGGCTCAGGTAGAATACCACCCACTCAATTTCCCAGCCGGAGATAGTACCATCGGGAGCAGCGGGTGGAAGGCCTACATCACCAACCAGGTCATCAACTTCAGTAGTGGGATAGGGTGCGAAATCAGCAAAAACATTGCCGGTAAAGGGGATCTGGGTGGCCAGCGCTGTCAGCGCCTGTGTCATCAGTAAACCGGCAATAAGCAAAAACAGGTTAAGAAACTTTTTCATAACTCTCTCCTTAGTGAATCTGTAAATGTGCATCAGAGTGTAATTTTAGTTGTACAACTAATCTTCTTTCATAACAATGATACTGTATTATCTTGACTG
>CAZCRT010000015.1:66162-70769 GCA_964501185.1 uncultured Bacteroidia bacterium | reverse complement strand
CTCAAGATTAGAGCCGCTTACCCCGGAAATACGCGATGAACCTAAAAAAAGCCCGCCGCACGATGCCAGAGCATCGCTTTAGGGCGGGCCTACGGACATCATCCGTGTCTCCTGAAATGCGCCGATTGGCGCTGTGCCGTGTATAGTATTTCGGTTTCCTGAATCAGGGGAAACCGTCTCAGATTCGCCGGATATAACCGACGCGTCTGATGCAGTTCACAATAGTCCTCAACCACTGTTCGATAGAACAAGCAATCTTGAAACTACTGCAAGCTGGTAATAACATAATGAATTTCCAGCATAAAGCAAATACTATAATAGCAACTTACGAATATTTTGGTTTTCTGAAATTCAGGCTGGAAGTCAAACTTAAATAGACCTGTGAAGCGATCAATGCTGAAAATGGAGAAGTGGTTCTTACTTGATGCAGCAATAGCGAAATGTATCACAATGACCAGTGTGGAAGGACACGGCGTGAGTTTTTCTACACGGTCGCCAGGTTAAGTTTCCTCTTTCGATCTTCAATATCCACAACTATAGTATACGCTGAATCTTGATCATCACTAATGCTGAAGAACCATGTGAGATCAGTTGTTGTCGAGCCATACAATCATATTATTGCAGATGATGGCAGAAAGATCTGCCGCACTGTTGACGGCCTGTATACCGTCACCTTAAAAAACGAGAATGGAGATAATTATGAGCAATGTTCCGGATTGGAGTACTTCGGTTACTGACACTGGTGGTGGGAAAATCGCGGTGCGGGGGTATGATATCGCCGATATCATCGAGAACCTCAGTTTCGCGGAAACGATTTTTCTGATTATCAAAGGGGAGCTGCCCGATAAACGGGAAAAACGGATGATCGAAGGTATTCTGACATCATCCATAGATCATGGCATAACGCCCCCTTCAAACCTGGCGGCACGCACCGTCCTTTCCGGCGGCAATCCACTCAACACGGCAGTTGCGGCAGGTATCATGACGATCGGTGACAGCCACGGCGGTGCCATTGAGCAGTGTGCACTGATTTTACAGGAAGCGGTAAAGGAAGAGAAAAGCGCAGAGGCACTGGTTGCCGAATTCAAGGCAGCCAAAAAACGCTTTCCCGGCTTCGGGCATCGTATTCATAAAAGAGACCCCCGTACACTGAAGCTTCTGGAACTGGCAGAAAAAACCGGGTTCACCGGACCACACATCAAACTGGCTGTAGCAATTCAGGATCTGCTGGAAGCTGACAGCGGTCGTGATCTGCCACTGAATGTTGATGGTGTCATTGCGGCAATTATGTCTGAGATGGGATTTGACTGGAGGCTGGGCAAAGGCTTCTTCATTATCGCTCGAACACCCGGACTGGTAGCGCATGTCTTCGAAGAGTGGTCAACACAGAAGCGAATGCGTAAACTGGGGCCGCTGGGCGGACATTACGATGGGGAACCGGCTCGAAATATACCCCCTGCCGAAGAGCGTTAAATCATCAGGGGAATTTGTTTATCCCTGCAGTCGTGCTTTGTCATTGACGCAAAGATCGCTATTATTTTGATGGAAGCAATCGATCAAACCGGTAATAACCTTCCTGTTAGTTGGTTGCAGGTGAGCGAGAACGGCAACGGTATTTGAATTGGCATTTATGGAAAGGGTACGATATGGAAGAGAACAAGACAGATAATGGTGGCACACAGGATTTGATTGCTGCTATACAGAAGACAATTGATGAAAAAATCGCACCGATGTTACGCGCCGATGGCGGCTGGTGTGAATTTGTTGAATATAATGAAGGGGTCGTTCAGGTGAAGATGATGGGAGCCTGTGGTGGATGCCCCTCGGCAATGATTACTATTAAATCAGGTATTGAGCAGATTCTGAAGGCAGAGTATCCCGAAGTAAAGTCGGTCGAACAGGCTTTCTAATTGCCTGTCAATGACTACTCTGTACGTGAGGAAAAATATCATCCGGAAAAAAGCGGTTGATTAATAGCGTGGATTTGAATTAGTTTGATGCAAGTTAATACCGAGCCTTTTGTATTACCATAAAACACATTGTGTTGTAGTGCTTACTTTGGGGTATTAAAGGTTGTTGTTTGCAGGCCACGGTATATTTCGGAATTTTCGATATTAAGCACTTGATTCACTGAAATATTGAGCAACTGATATTCAGGTAGCAGACCACCCTGATACCTGAGAGTCCCTTAAACTTCAGAAAGGAAGTGGACATGAGAAAGAAACTGACACTGTTAAGTGTAGCCGTTCTAACGATGACAGGCATGGCTCTTGCGGCCAGCAGTACGGCAACCACTACGATTCGCACTGCGCTTGAACGCCCTGAGGTGACGGAGAACGAGCGCGATGTATTGATTTATGGTTATGATTTCGAAGATGGCTGGAGCGGATGGACGTCTCAGGACGCCTTTGCCCAGACATCTGAGTGGCACGTGAGTGACTGGGAAGCCTGGGAAGGTGATTCCTGGTGGTCCGGCAGCGAAGACCTGAACGGATATGACAACCACTGGTTGCATTATCTCGTCTCTCCGGTTCTGGACATCTCGGGCGCCTCTGCTCCGGAACTTACATTCAAGCTCAACTACTCTGTTGAAGCGCCCGGTGGCGAGCCCCAGGGTTACGATGGCTGGGATGCCTGTAATGTCTGGTATTCCACCGACGGTGGTGACAACTGGGCACCGATTCCCGATGTCAGCCCCGCTTATGACTCTAACAGCTGTTACAGCTTCGGCTACGAATTCGGTATGGGTGAAGGAATTCCCGGTTGGACTGACACCTCCGGTGGCTGGGTTGATGCTACTATCGATCTGACCGATTATATCTCCGATCAGTTCATGTTCCGTTTCGCTTTCTGCAGCGACCCGGCATACTGTACCGCTGACAATGCTAATGTCTGGGGAATGGTTGTCGATGATGTGCTGCTGGCTGACGGTGGTACAACCTATCTGGAAAACGACGCTGATGGCGTGGCCGAACCTTCTGACTTTACCATGGATGCCTACAGTGAATCTGCCGGCGACTTCTGGGAGATCACGGATGAATCGTCTCATTCCGGTGACTGGTCCGCTCACCTCGATGATGGTATCCACAATCTTGGTGACGCGCTGATGACACCATGGATTGAGTTGCCTGCTGACAACACCCTCTGGTTCCAGTACTGGATCTACTGTGATCTGCTGGACAGTGACGGTGACGGTGACGAGATCCTGGAAGACTATTACCATGTTCAGATCACCTCCGATGGCCTGATCTGGGATGATCTTTTCTACGATTATTGCCGTGAAGGTGCCGGTCAGGGCGGCTGGAACCCCTACATCCCAGGTACCCCGTTCAATGGCAACATTGACATGGACATTTCGACATACGCCGGTGAAGAAGTTAAACTTCGCTTCCTCGTAAGCACTGATGACAATGATGATGGTGGTGTCGGTAACGGTATCTATATTGATGACTTTGAAATCTGGGGCACCGATATGCTGCCGCACGATTTTGCTACGACATTACTGGTAGTGCCTTATCCCCGCAGCGCCAACTGGACCAGCCCGGTTCACATGGAATTCACCAACTTCGGTTCCAGCACGGAATCCAATGTTACCGCATTCCTGTTTGCCAATGGTGAAAACCTGGGTCCCGTACAGCCACCGCTGAATCTGGAGCCACTCGAAACCGCTGAACGCGATAAGGATTGGACGCCTGAAACTGCAGGCCTGTACGACCTGCACGCTTTCAGCATGCTGGCCACAGACCAGGATCATTCCAATGATACTGCCTATGTCTATGATCTCGCCGTACTGCCGGAAGGTGATCTCGAGTTTGGTTATGCCTATACCGGCGGAACACCACAGTGGGCTTTCAATAACGATGTTGAGACCGGTTTTGGTGTCAAGCTGACTCTGGCAGATGACGGACTGGACGAGACCTTCACCATTGAGACTGTGAAAGCATTCTTCAATGGTAATCTTACAGAAACCGCACAGGTCAATCTTCACATCTATGAAGATGGTGGCGCAGCGCCGGGTGCTGAACTCTACAGTAATGTTTTCGATGTTACCACCGATCAGGTTTATCCCGAAATGCGCGTGTTTACAATTCCTGAAGTCGAAGTTGACGGTACCTGCTGGGTCTGGCTGCAGGTTCTCAGTGAGGAAGGCGGCGATGGTATGCCACAGGTTCTGGGTGACGACTTTGTCTGGAACGGTGGTCACTACTTCCGTTGGGACGGGAACGGCGCACCGGACTTCTCCCTGAACGAACCACAGGGTTACGAGTTCAATATCTGGGTTACCGGAACCAGTAGCTATTCAGTACTCGATACACCGGTTCCCGGTGAGTTTGTGCTGGCACAGAACTATCCCAACCCGTTCAACCCGACCACTACGATCAATTTCTCCACTGCTCACACTCAGCCGATCACGCTGACAGTATACAATATTACCGGACAGGCAGTCGCCACGCTTTATGACGGCGTCTCCACCGGTGGTGTGCAGAGTGTAGATTTCAATGCTGGTAACCTGGCTTCCGGCGTGTATTTCTATCGTCTGGAAACCGCTGAAAATGTCGCCACCTGTAAGATGGTACTGACAAAATAGCAACCTGTGCATGTTTGCC
>CAZCRT010000015.1:29687-66062 GCA_964501185.1 uncultured Bacteroidia bacterium | reverse complement strand
AATGTCGCCACCTGTAAGATGGTACTGACAAAATAGCAACCTGTGCATGTTTGCCTTCGGCAGACTGCCTAATAAAAAGCCCCGCTTCGTGCGGGGCTTTTTGTCTCCATAATTTATGACGAAGATCCAGTGCAACTGGTCTTCGTCCAAGCTCAACTTTACGAAGTATAAGTTGAGCACCCGCTAGTCGTGCGGGGCTTTTTGTCTCCATAATTTATGACGAAGATCCAGTGCAACTGGTCTTCGTCCAAGCTCAACTTTACGAAGTATAAGTTGAGCACCCGCTAGTCGTGCGGGGCTTTTTGTCTCTATGTATATACAGTTTTTGGTCGGCTCAGCTGCTGTAGACGTCACCCGGCGCCATCACCAAGCCTTCGATACCGGCTTGAGCGAGACGGGAAACGAATTCAGCGGGGTCCTGTTGTATCACGTCGAAAGTATTGTAGTGCATGGGTATGACCAGCTTCGGATGCAATAAGCCGGCCGCGAGTAAAGCATCGTCCGGACCCATGGTGAAGTTATCGCCTATGGGCAGCAGCGCCAGGTCGATAGCAGAGGTGTCACCGATCAATTTCATGTCGCTGAAAAGACCGGTATCGCCGGCGTGATACAGGGTGAGATTCGGGAGTTCTACCAGAAAGCCTACCGGGTTGCCGGTATAAGTGATTCCATCATCATCGATAAAAGCTGATCCATGCAATGCCTGCGTCAACTTAACCCGGCCAAAGGGGAACCTGTACGCTCCGCCAATGTGCATCGGGTGTACTTCCGCACCCTGTGCCGCACAGAATTGAGCCAGTTCGAAAGGCGCAATAATTGTTGCTCCATTATCCCTGGCCAGCTGCAGTGAGTCACCCAGATGGTCACCGTGCCCGTGGGTCACCAGGATGAATGTGGGTTTGATATCATCCGCAGCATGTGTTGCCAGTGGATTACCCGACAAAAAGGGGTCGATTGTCAGGGTGTGCTCACCGGTCTCGATCAGGAATCCTGAATGTCCCAGATAGGTTACCTCAGCCATGATAGCCTCCTGCTGTTATCTTCTATGATAGTGTCAATACGATAATGTTCTGGTGTGCGCGTCGATTGTTGACAAAATACTGTTGAGGTCAGCAGAGACTGGTGCCGGAAGATCCATTTGATCTCCAATTCTGTCAGCAGCCTTCAGCCCGGAACCGGTTATCATCAGTACTGCTGTTAATGGTCCCGTCTCCTGCTGCAACCACTTGTGCGCACCGGCCCACGCTGCTGCCGCTGCCGGTTCAGCAAACACCCCGGTGAGTCGGGCCATTTCGCTGACAGCTGCAATTATTTCGTCGTCGCTCACCTTAACCCCGGCACCATTTGTATCACGAATTGCCTGCAGCGCCATGTCCAGATTTCTGGGGGCGTCTACGCAGATACTGTCAGCAACTGTATGGCTGCCCGGCTGGCATCTGAAGGAGGAGTCCTGCAGGCTGTCGACAACCACACTGCTTCCTTCTGCCTGTACCGCAACCAGTCGCGGCAGACGGTCGATCCAACCCAGGCGCAAACAATCACTGAATCCCTTGTAGAGACCGCTTATAATTGCACCATCTCCGGTCGGCACGAATACCACATCCGGAACCTGCCAGTCCAGCTGGTAGGCAATCTCGATAGCAGCGGTTTTCTTACCCTCAATCGTATATGGGTTCCAGGCGGTATTGCGATTGATCCAACCGGTCTCCTGTTCCAGTTGCAGGGACAGTTCAAAAGCATCGTCATAGCTGCCGTCGACAGGCAGCAGGAGAGCCCCGAATGCCAGGGTCTGGGTGAGCTTGGCAGCAGGCGCGGAGGCTGGGACCAGCACGACAGAGCGCAAACCGGCAGCTGCAGACAAACCCGCCAGTGAAGAACCGGCATTACCGGTGGAAGCGGCGCAAATTGTATCACAATTCCGCTCGAGCGCATTGGCGACCACGAGCTGAGTGGCGCGATCCTTGAGAGAACCTGTAGGTTGACGGGTATCGTCTTTCAGCAGGATCTGATGTGGTTTCTTCCAGGATGGGTGAGCCTGATAGAGTGGGGAAAGCGGCATGGCAAGCCCGGGGAATGAGTTATGATTCCTTACAGGCAGAACAGGAGCGAGTTCTCTTGTGTCATGCAGGGACTGTGGCCGGGAGAGCCTGGAAAGATAGTTTTCCTGAATCTGAATTTCGAAAACACCGCGCAGTGGTTCGCCCGGTTGTCGCAACCTGCTGCAGGCGGGGCATACGGAGTGACCGCAATCCAGCTCCCGGGTGGATCCGCACTCACTGCATTTCAGATAAAAGGAATCAGACATCGCTTTTCCGCCATGGTATCTGATGTTTGTTAAAGCGTTAACGCCAGGATTGCATTCTGTATATGCTGACGGTTTTCCGCCTCGTCATATACAACTGAATGTGGACCATCTATAACACCGTCGGTTACTTCCCGGCGGCGGTCAGCAGGCAGCGGGTGCATGTAGATGGAATCCGGTTTTGTTAACTCCATCATTTTCTCGTCACAAACCCAGTCCGGGTACTTTTCGATCAGCTGCAATCCTTCCTGCTCGTCCTGCGTGTGAGACAATGGCCCCCAGGATTTTGGGATCACGATATCAGCGTCCTCGAAAGCGTCGGCAAAACTGTTGCTGACATTGAAGCCGACTCCGGCAGCCCCGGCATTGTGCTGTGCCTGTTTCATGATATCAGGCATCAGGCCAAATTCGGGTGGGTGGGCCAGGGTGACCTCCAGTCCGAAACGTGGCATCAACTGAATCAGACTCTGTGGTACTGACATCGGACGCACATAATTTGGTGCGGATGTCCAGGCGATACCGATCTTAAGTCCTCTTGTATCACGCCCGAATTTCTCCCGGATGGTCATATAGTCAGCCATAATCTGACATGGATGATACCTGTCACACTGCATGTTTATAACAGGAGAGCGGGAAGCATCTGCGATTCTGTTCAGGTAATCATTACCAACACCATAGGCGCAATGGCGGATCGCAATCCCATCAGCGTAACGCCCGATAATAGTCCCGGTATCCCTGGCTTCTTCACCGTGTGCGATCTGCATTTTTTCAGGAGCCAGAAAGATAGCGTGTCCCCCGAGATGGGTCATACCGGCTTCAAACGACACCCGGGTGCGAGTCGAGTTGTCGAAGAAGATCATCGCCAGCACTTTGTTGCGCAGGTACGACATCTCAACATCGAGGGAGCTGTCGAGCTTCAAGCGGGTGGCCAGCTCAAGAGCTGTTTCCAGCTCTTCCAGGCTCCAGTCCTGAGTGTTGATAAAATCTCTTCCCTTGAGTCCAGTCTGCATATATAACCTCTTCTTTGAGTTTACGAAATATGTATTACATCAGTTGTGTATCGAACAGGCCCCGGACGCCATGAACACGCTAACTGTGCTGTGACATATCAGGAGCAGCGCTTCAGAAGCTCCAGCGGCAGCAGCGCATAAAACTCCGTCGCTTTCAACAGATCTGCAACCGCAACTTCCTCGAAGCGGGAGTGTGCAAGTTCTTCCAGGCCGGGTGCATAACCGATCGTTGGAATATTGAGGCGTCCCATGGTTGCCACACCATTAGTGGAAAATGTCCAGCGGCCAGTTTCACCTGCGCCACCGGGATTAACCTGCTGTGCTGTTGCCAGACCGGCCTGAACCAGCAGGTGCTCTTCAGGCAACACCCAGGTCGGAAAGTACTTATCCTGTTGTGCTCGCAAACCACGCCAGCTTTTCTCGTCATAACTCAGAAGCTCGAGACTGGCATTTCTAAATGAAGGTAAATCCCGGATTTCCTGCAAAGCGGATTCCTCTGTTTCACCCGCGGTAAGGCGCCGGTCCAGATAGATCTCACATCCGTCAGGAACACTGCAGAGGGAGGCTGTATCAACTCTTACGCTGGAGACTGTGACAGTACCTTTACCCAGGAAGGGGTCGACAGCCAGGCGTTCGTTGAGCTGCTCGATATCGCTGATAACTGGCGCCATCAGATAAACAGCGTTTACCCCCCTGTCAACGTGGGCGCCGTGTGCCGACACCCCTTCGGTACGTATTCGCATCTCCATTCGACCACGGTGTCCGCGGTAAACCTGCAGGTCTGTTGGTTCACCAAGAACCACGAAATCAGGCTTGATACCTTCCTGCTGAATGATGTGCAAGAGCGGGTAACCGTCACAATCTTCCTCCATGACCGAACCCACCACATAGAGAGTGACCCCCTCAAGCGCACCCAGTTCTTTCAGGATTCTGGCACCATAGACCATACCGCTGATTGCCGGTTTTTCGTCGGTTGCACCACGTCCATAGATCTTCCCGTCAGACAACTCCGCAGCAAATGGAGGGTGCTCCCATTTATGGGCATCCGGTACCAGCACCACGTCGAGATGAGCGTCATACATTATCGAAAGCGGCCCATCTCCCATTCTCCCGATGACATTTCCCAGTCTGTCAATAGTGACTTCGTCGAAGTCACAGCGCTCCATCTCAGCGGCCACCAGTCGGACAACCTTCTCCTCGTGACAACTGGGACTGTCGGTGCGAATTACCTCACGCAGGAATTCGGTAAGTTGCTCCTGATACTTCACTACACCATTTATTATCTGGTCAAGCATTTACCACCTATTGTGTATCACGTTGCCGATTGTTTCTATCCAGTGCAGTCGCCCTGATAGCGTCAACAATCTGAGTATATCCGGTGCATCGACACAGATTACCGGCCAGAGCTTCACGTATATCCTCATCAGATGGAGAATCGTTGCGCAACAGCAATGAGGTTGCGCTGAGCAGCATACCAGGTGTACAGAAGCCACACTGGATAGCGCCATGTTTCAGAAAGTTACTCTGCAGATCGTTGAGTTCACCAGTTGGCGCCAGTCCTTCAACAGTGAGAACTGCGCGCCCTCCAACCTGCCCGACGGGAACCAGACAGGCATTTACGGCTTCACCATCAAGCAATACAGTGCAGGTGCCGCATTCCCCGATGCCACAACCCTCCTTGGTACCGAGCAGACCGAGGTGGTCCCGCAGGAGATCGAGCAGCCTGGTTGCCGGATCACAGGTGATCTGATGTACCATGCTGTTGATTGTTAATGTGAATTCAACGCTCACCTGCCGACTCCTTCTGACTGTCAACCACGGACAGCAATGTATCACGCACCATGTTTTCAAATACCGGCCGCTTGTATGCAGTAGACCAGCGCTCCGACTGCAGACCGAATACATATTCGGCAGCAGTTGCAGCAGCCTGACGCAGACGAGCTGCCTGAGGGCGCCTGCCGGTTAACTCCTGCTCAGCGACTTCAATACGATGTGGTGAAGGCATTACCGAGCCACCGGTTAAGCGTGCATCCTGTATCACGCCGTCTAAATCAATATCCAGCAACACAGCAACACTGATTCGGGTTATGTTCAGCGCATTACGTCTCCCCAGCTTGCGGAATGCGGCCTGAGGGTTCACCCAGTTTACTGCCGGAATGCACACAGCCGTCAGCAGCTCGTCGCGCCTGATGGATGTGTGGTAGGGGCGCTGGATGAAATCACACAGCGGGAGTCGTCGTTGACCCAGGGGGTTTTGTATAAGCAGTTCTGCATCGTGTATGATCAGAGGTGGCACAGTATCGGCACAGGCGGCAGCATTGACTATGTTACCACCAATAGTCGCCCGGTTGCGGGTTTGATTGCAACCGATGAGAGCAGCAGCCTCTGTCAACAGCGGTGTTCGCTCCAGCAGCAGGGCTGAGGTCAGCAGATCAGCGATCCGGACGGTAGCCCCGATCCGGATCTCTCCATTGTCCATACAGGAAATATCAGCCAGCTCCTTTACCCGATGCAGGCTCAACAACCGTTGCTTATCACCGGCCCCATTCTGCCTGTGTTGTACCAGAAGATCCGTTCCGCCGGCAATAATGCTGGTCTGTTGTGAGTCATCCTGCAGCATCTGGACAGCCTCGGCAACAGTTTCCGGTTCTAACCATTTGAGTTGACTGATCACCTGTCACCTCCGGCCCCGGCGCTACCTCTCTCCTGTTTGCCGGTAAAAAGCGAACGCCCCATAAACACCCGCTCCAGATCAAGCGGCAGATCCCGCAACCTTCTGCCGGTTGCCTGAGCAACCGCATTGGCGATAGCAGGCGCAGTTAACTCGAATGCCGGTTCACCGATGCTTTTAGCACCCCAGGGGCCAACCCGGTCCGGATTCTCTACTATGCGCGGTGTGATCTTTGGAAGATCAAGACTGGTAGGAATGAGGTACTCATCAAAATTGCGATTTCTTATCATACCCTGCTTGAGGTTTATATCTTCCATCAGGGCATAACCGGCCCCCTGCACCACACCTCCATAAATCTGCCCCAACACACCCTGTCGATTGATAACCCTCCCGACATCATGTGCGGCAACCACACCTAACAGGTTCACCTTCCCTGTTGAAGTGTCGACTTCAACTTCAGCTATCTGACAACCGTAAACATAGGTAAAGTAGGGTTCACCCTGTCCTGTCTCTTCGTCGAAGTGGACAGTAGGGGCGTGATACCAGCCGTAAGCTGCTAATTCCGCGCCGGTGAAGAACGCTTTATTGACAGCTTCTTCCCAGGCCATGGTTACATCAGGATTATCAGTGCGGTACACCAGGCCGTCATGGAACATGATCTCTTTTGTGCTGCTGGCGTTCAACTCAGAGAGTAACGAAACAGCGATATTTTTCCGGACAGCTTCTGCAGCCTGTTTAACAGCGCCGCCACCCATCAGCGTCGAGCGAGAAGCCACCGTAGGGCCTGAATCCGCTATATAATCGGTATCCTGCTGCAGGTAACGAACCCGGTCGAGAGGCAGCCCGAATACTTCCGCCACAATTTGCGCAAATGCTGTTTTCAAACCCTGCCCGTTCTCCGTCAGGCCTGAAAGCAGAGTTACCGAGCCATCAGGAAGAGCAGTGACAATTGCAGCCGGGGCATCAACACCCTCGGCACCGAGAGAACAACCGCGATAACTGACCGCCATACCGATACCGCGTTTCAAAGTGCTTTTCTGTTTGCGGGAGTAAGCACGCTGTTTTCTGGAATAATCAGCCTCTTTTTCTGCTTCACGCATAACCTGGTGCAGGCTGACACGGTGCGGGCTCAGGGTTTGACCGGAGGCAGTCGCGTCTCCCTGGCGATAACCGTTAAGCCGGCGAAGTTTGTATGGAGAGATACCCAGCTCAAGAGCCAGCTCATCCATCAACTGCTCCTGAGCGAAGATAACCTGTGGTGAACCGAAACCGCGAAAAGCGCCGGTATAGACATTATTAGTGTAAGCGGCACGAACGTCTGTTTTCACATTAGGTATCACGTAAGGGCCTGTGGCCTGAATCAGAGAGCGCCAGGTGACGAAGAGACTCATGGAGGCGTAAGCTCCGCCGTCTGCCAGTATATCCACTTCCATCGCCTGTAGTTTGCCGTCAGCTGTAGCGCCAACCTTATAGAGCATGCGGTACGGGTGTCGTTTGTAGGACTCAACAAGTGATTCCTCCCGCTGATTTACCATACGCACCGGCTTACCGGTAATACGTGCAGCTAAAGCTGCACGGCAGGCAAGCAGGGACATTGACTCATCTTTGCCGCCAAATGAACCACCCATGTGTGATTGTATCACACGGACTTTTGATTGTGTAATACCCAGAACACGGGCTACCGCACGACGGAGGGAGTAAATGTTCTGAATGGATCCGTGAATAATAATATCGTCGCGACCCTCGCCCGGCAACGCCACCAGCGCCTCCGGTTCAATATAGGCATGCTCCTGATGCGAAGTGTTGTACTCACGCTCCAGGATTATA
This sequence comes from uncultured Bacteroidia bacterium, assembly GCA_964501185.1. Lineage (GTDB taxonomy): Bacteria > CAIWAD01 > CAIWAD01 > BS150m-G50 > BS150m-G50 > BS150m-G50. Next base: position 58,252 of record CAZCRT010000015.1, on the reverse strand, counting down.
TCCGAATCCTTCATTCCCTGTGTGACATCACCCTTACGCAGCGGGTAGTGGACTATCAGGTTTGAACCGCTGTCAGGGTGAATCAGTGGCGCCCCTTCTGCCAGTGCATCCCGTGGTGTAAATACAGCGGGAAGCTCTTCTATACGGTAGTCGATCAGCAGCAGGGCGTTTCGGGCGGCCTGTTCCGTCGTAGCAACAACCATTGCCAGGCCGTCTCCCTGATAGCGAATTCGCTCTGAAGCAAAGACGCTCTGATGTTGTACAATAACACCAAAACCGTTTACACCTGAAATGTCATCTGCCGTAAAGACCGCCACCACACCCGGGGCCTGAACGGCCCGTTTTGTATCGAGGCGAGCGAGCTTGCCGTGCGGAAGTTCACTACGCAGCACAGCGCTATACAACATACCGGGATATACCAGATCGGCACCGAACCTGGCGCGCCCGGTCACTTTTTCGTAACCATCTATCCGAATTACATCCTTGCCGATAATACGGAATTCCCGATCAGGCACGATAAAAACGCTCCCAGATTTCATTCATAACCATCTGCGCCTGTTCCGGATCGTCACTTTCGATCAACAGGTTACCATCTCTCAGCAGGAATTCACCACCGGCAACAACATGCTGAGGCTTGCTTTCAAGTAATCGGTATATCAGGTGACCCCACAGGTTTTCCTGCCGCAATGGTGTAAGTGGCCGGTAGTCCCAGACGATCAGATCGGCAGAGTCCCCATCGTTCAAGAGTGGCAACTCAGGGAAGTAGTGTTTTCCAAGTTGAAACATGCCATCAACCAGTGCCCGTACTTCAGCAAAACCGACAGTTGGATCGCTGCTCCCATGGCGTGACAGCAGGAAAGCCTGTTTGAGAGTAGAGGTAATACTCGAATGCATGCCATCAGTTCCCGGGGCAATGCTGCACCCATGGGCCACAGCCCGTGTAAGGTCGAGAGTTCCTACCGCGTTATTCATGTTTGAATGAGGGTTGTGGACCAGGATGCTTCCACTCTCCGCTAGCAGCTTCAGTTCGGCGTCCTTGAGGTGATTGCCGTGCGCCAGAATTGAGCCTGGCCGGAGGAGACTATTAACAGAAAGACGGTTGCAGGCTGTATGACCGTATCGCTCCAGGCTGAGTCTGTTGTCAACCGGATCCTCTGCGAGGTGAATGTGAACCGGTTCATCAGCCACCGATTTCAGTGTAGCGTCAGTTACCGTGAAAGAGGCGTGAAGGCCCATCACTCCTTTGAGGTGCTCGCTCCGGGCGTTTGCGGCAATGAAGCGTCTATTCTCAGACAACTGCTTTTCGCAAACTACTTCTCCATTACGATCGGACACTTCGTGGCACAAGACAGCTCTTATTCCCATGCGTTCAACTTCTGCACCTGTTGTAGTAAGCGCTGTTGTAGTTTCACCCGGTGAGGAATGATGATCAAAAACAGTGAGTACACCCTGTTGGATAGATTCCAGTAGCGATTGCCGGGCAGCCAGTCGGATGGCGTCATGGTTCAGCGAGCGATCAAGCTTCCACCAGAGCTGCTCCAGAATGGAACTGAAGTCGTTCAGATTCCCCGTTGGCACCAGACCGCGCGCAGGCAGAGAGTAAAAATGATGATGGCAGTTAACCAGGGGTGCCGTCACCAGTCGTTGATGCAGATCCTGTTCGACATCAGCAGCCGGAACCGGATTTCCAGCAGGAATATGTGTGATACAATTGTTCTCGAGCAGAAGATGACCGGTGCGCAGAATGAAATCCCCTGCGGGTATATCCCAGATAAGTGAATTGGCGTTGCGCAGGAGAAGGCTCATGCATTACCTCGTTTCCTGAAAGAACCGGCAGGCTTACCAGAAATCTCGTGACCATCAAACAGCACCCTTCCATTGAGAACAGTCATCGCCACAGAGGCAGGGAAAGTGTGGTCCGCGAAAGGGGAGTATTTGCCAAGTGACTCAAAATGTTGAGGATCGACCCGCCAGGGACGATCGGTGTCTACCAGGGTAAATGTGGCTGGAGCACCCTGGTGTAGCCCGCCAAGCGAGAGATCAAAGGTTTTCTGGGCGGCTATGGATGTAACACGTTGCAACCACTCCAGACTCAGACCACGCTGGACGACGCCTGCTTCATACAGGTAGCTCAACATGGTTTCTACACCAGGTATGCCGCTGTAGTTCTGCCAGATATTATCGTGTTGCTTTTCAGTGGCAAAGTCACAGGGAGCGTGATCGGTCGTTACAAAATCGATCATACCATTTGAGAGTCCCTGCCAGAGTGCCTTTCGATCGGTATCGGGCCTGACAGCAGGTGCACATTTCAGCGCCGGCCCTATCCGTTGCAGGTCGTCCGCACTGAAAGCAAGATATTGGGGACAGGTCTCCACAGTGATGTCAATACCGTCATCCCGCGCGCGTTCGATCAGTGCCAGGCCACCGGCACTTGATAGATGAACGATATGAACAGCTGCTCCGGTTACCCGGGCAACTTCTATGACCTGGGCGATTGCTACAGCTTCCACCAGAGCGGGCCGGTAATCTGCGTAGTCGCGGGGAGATGTGAGCTTTCGACTTCGGGCCTGCGTTTCAAAATCCCGCACCAGAGTGGGCTCTTCCGCGTGAACAGCTACCCGTAAACCATACTTCCCGGCAGACTGCAGCACGAGGTACAGCTGCGCAATTGTAAGCTCTGGAAAGGTTGGCATACCGGAAGTGAGATAAACCTTGATGCCAATAGCGCCTGCAGTGGACAGGCTGGAGATTGTCCCGTCAACCATCTCTTCGTCGTGACACAGACCGGCATGTATTCCACCCCAGAAAGCGTAATCGACGAACGCTGCCGGGGAAACATGATCTACCCGTGCCTTAAGTATATCACCACTGGTAACCGGCGGTACTGTCGTACAGGGCATGTCGCATATTGTGGTTATGCCACCTCGAGCAGCTGCGCGGGTACCGTGGGCAAAATCCTCGTGCTCTGTGTAGCCGGGGTCATTGAAATGCACATGTGTATCGGTAACCTGTGGCAGTAGAAGAAATCCAGATCCGTCAATCTGTTCCAGATCAGGGCGCGCCTGTATCTCCGGTGCAATTTCCCTGAACTGATGATCAAAGAGTATATCCCAATTTGTATCAGTATTGTCGTAAAACGCTCTGACCTGCCGTAATAGCTTCATGAACTTCCTTATGCTTGGTATTGACAATACCAATTACGGCTTAGCATTTCAAGGCAAAAGGTGTAATAGGTATTCTCAAGCCTTTACAGACAGGCGCTGAGAAGCGAATGTCACACATAAAGCTCTTTCCATATTGCATCGCTCGTGGTAGCTTGATCAGACAACAATAGTGCGGCAATATATACTTAACAGGCCGCGGTATAGCGAGGAGAGAAGAATGACAGAAAGACAGGAAATTCTGCGGAGAACCGTCACCCGGTGCCGGGAACGATCTCTGCTGCTGCCGACTTATGAACAGATGCGCGATCCGGACACGATTCCGGTTGACATCAGGAAGAGGGTCGAGCAAACCGCAATAGATGCAGTTGAACCGGAAAACCTGTTTCGGATAACCTGGAAGAATGACCCTTCAACAGGGGGCTTTCACGGTGTGAATTATCTGGAGCTGCCTCCGGAGTTGACAGGAGTACCGGTACCGATAGTCGGTCTGGTTGGCAGGCACTTTCCTACCGGTGCACATAAGGTTGGTGCTACTTATGGTTGTCTGGTGCCGGAACTGGTAAGTGGGCGCTTTGACCCGGAACATAAGAAAGCGGTATGGCCGTCAACAGGTAACTACTGTCGTGGTGGCGCGTTCAATTCTGCACTGCTGGACGTGCACTCAATTGCTATTCTACCGGAGGAGATGAGCCAGGAGCGGTTTGAATGGCTCAGGAAGATAGGCTCCGAGGTGATCGCGACACCTGGCTGCGAGAGCAACGTGAAAGAGATATACGATAAATGTGATGAACTGCGAGCAACGCGTAATGATGTGGTAGTGTTCAATCAATTTGATCAGTTCGGCAACGGTATGTGGCACTATCAGCTTACCGGTGCTGCTTTTGAGGAAGTGTATCAAGCACACTACGCTGACCGCAACCCCGCGCTTTACATCAGCGCGACAGGTTCCGCCGGTACAATTGCGGCGGGGGATTATCTGAAGCAGAAATATCACGGATTGAAAATTGTCGCTTCCGAAGCACTGCAATGTCCCACAATCTACCAGAACGGTTTTGGTGGACATCGTATAGAGGGAATAGGCGACAAACACATTCCCTGGATTCACAATGTAAAAAACACCGACGCTATAGCCGCGATCGACGATCAGGATTGTATGGAAATTCTGCAGTTGTTTAACACAGATTGTGGGAAGGGTTTCCTGCAGCGGGAAGGGTTGGCTCCGGAACAGATTGATGCGCTATCCCTGCTGGGAATTTCGAGCATAGGAAATATGCTGAGCGCAATCAAGGCGGCGCGCTATTTCGAGCTGACAGACAGAGATGTTATTTTTACAGTGTTTACTGATTCCGCTGATATGTACGAGTCACGAGTGGCCGAACTGGAGTCTGCACATCCCTGTACCGAAACAGAGGCGCAGGTTGTACTGAAGCGGGCACTCCAGGGGCAGCGCGCTGACTGGTTCAAGGAATTGAACTATCTCGAACGTAAACAGGTTCATAATCTAAAGTACTTCACCTGGGTAGAACAGCAGGGGAAAGAAGTAGAGGAACTGAATCGACAGTGGTATGATCCTGGCTACTGGCAGGAAAAATTTACCGGAGCAGAGGAGCTGGACGACCAGATCCGCAGGTTCAACAAAATGGTCGAGGACGACTGATCGCCGCAGGGTAGTTTGTCTGCCACCTCATTACCCGGATCGCTCGATCTACTTTATAACCAGCTTATCGGTCTCTGCAGGTGACATCGGTTCCACTTCCAGCACTCTGGCATCGGCAGATGTATCACGATACTCTACCGGGACTTTACCTTCCCGACACTTGCTGTAGCGCGCCGTGATGCGGGCAGCCAGTTCTATGCGCTCCTCGGTGACTCTGCCCTCGATCAACACCAGCGGCCCCGGGGCATCAACCAGCTCAAGTGCCGGGTGGTCACTGAAGTTCTCTTCCAGTATCTGGTTCTCCTCCTCATTGCGGCCGACAATCACTTTGAAATCATCAGCCAGACGCAGATGCCGACCCAGTTTGAGCAGTTGAAAATCACGGATTACCAACTGGCCCTGTTCACGGTACTGCACCAGATCCCGGAAACGTCGCGCATAACCGGGGTCAGTCAGGTAGCAGCAGCCACCAGCCGGTTGCGGGTAGTCCTCCAGTCCGAGCTCCTTTGCCATCGCAATCTGACGCTTGCGCCCCCGACCGGAAATATTCATCAATTGACTACGATCGATCAGCCCCTGTTCCTCAGCAATAGTCGGTTGCAGCAGCTGAGCGCTGAGAGGACGCAAAACCAGCCCTTTCATGCCGGACTGATTGGCAATCTGACTCATTGTATTACGGTGCTGGCTCATGGGGCGTTGTGCCAGCACTTCACCGGTGAAGATAAAATCAGCGCCGATCCGCTCCATATGAGCTTTGGCGTTACGGAAACCGTAAATCCGGCAATCAATGCACGGGTTAACGTTCTTGCCAAAGCCGTATTTAGGGTTGTTGAGAACGTCGAGATAACCATCCCCGATATCCAGTTGTTCGAAGGAAAGCTTACCGCTGAATTGCTTGAAGAAGTCACCGGTAAAAACCTGGCTCAGACGATTTTCAACCGCACAACTGTCACCGACAGGACCGCCAAACCCGGTGCGGAAATTGACTGCACGAACCTCAATACCCTGACGTAAAACAAGCGCTACCGCCAGCGTGCTGTCAAGACCGCCTGAAACGAGACCTATTGCTTTTGTTGGCATTTTCAGACACCCATCTTTTTCCGGGCCTCCGGGGTCATCATAACCGGTGACCAGCGCGGATCCCATACCAGGGTGATTTCAGCGCTCTTGACGCCCTCAACGCTCTCTACTGCTGACTGTGCCTGTTGTTTCAGCTCATTGGAAAGCGGACAACCCTGTGTAGTCAATGTCATATCTACGGCAATAACACCGTCGGTTTCGACCACATTGTAGATCAGACCCATGTCGACGATATTGATGTGTATCTCGGGATCGATCACTGTTTTCAGGGCATCCCATACCTGCTGTAAATCCATTTGACACTCCTTTACTTCTGCCAGCTGGCATTGGTTTTTCGATTTTACCGAAGCCATCAGCACTGCATGTTAAACAACTGCTGAATCAATAACTGCCTTCAGCAAGACCTGTACTGCTATTGCCAGCCGGCGATAGTTTTCTCAATCTTGCTGAATCCATCAGCTCTATACCTTAAACAACTGCTGTATCAATAACTGCCTTCAGCAAGACCTATACTACTATTGCCACCCGGATATAGTTTTCTCAATCTTGCTGAATCCATCAGCTCTATACCTTAAACAACTGCTGTATCAATAACTGCCTTCAGCAAGACCTGTACTGCTATTGCCAGCCGGCGATAGTTTTCTCAATCTTGCTGAATCCATCAGCTCTATACCTTAAACAACTGCTGTATCAATAACTGCCTTCAGCAAGACCTGTACTGCTATTGCCAGCCGGCGATAGTTTTCTCAATCTTGCTGAATCCATCAGCTCTATACCTTAAACAACTGCTGTATCAATAACTGCCTTCAGCAAGACCTATACTACTATTGCCACCCGGATATAGTTTTCTCAATCTTGCTGAAGATATCACTGTATATCTGTTTCTGCATATCGTTGGTAAGTGAGCTGGGAACACCCTCGTCACCACCTTTACGGACAGCCACATCAAGGGGGATCTCACCCAGCAGCAGATGGCCACTGCCGGCTGCAGTCGCCTTGCCACCTTCCTGCGAAAAGATATAGTCCCTTTCACCACAATGCGGGCAGTGATAATAGCTCATATTCTCGATAAAGCCAATAATCGGCACTTCAACCTTCTGGAACATGTTAACAGCTTTGCGGGCGTCGATAAGTGCCACATTCTGCGGAGTCGTGACAATTACCGCGCCGGTGACATTAACCTGTTGCGAAAGCGAGAGCTGCACATCACCGGTTCCTGGTGGCAGATCGATAATCATCACATCCAGTTCCGGCCACTCTGTATCACGCATGATCTGCTCAAATGCCTGCATTACCATCGGTCCCCGCCAGATCATCGCCTGGTCAGTGTCCACCAGCAGACCGAGCGACATCAAAAACACATCGTGTGCCCGCGGTGGTATCATCTTCTCGTTGTGGATATCCGGTTTCTTTTCGACACCCATCATCAGCTGCATGGATGGCCCATAGATGTCCGCATCAAGCAGGGCGGTACGCAGTCCTTCGCGAGCGTAGGTAACAGCCAGGTTAGACGCAACTGTGGATTTGCCCACACCGCCTTTACCCGACGCAACGGCAATCACCCGGGGAATATTGGCAAAGTAGCGCGGTTGCTCTACTTTCGGTTGTGGCACGTCCAGGGCGGTCATTTCAACTTTGACATCCCCGATACCCTCGATTGCCTGCAGGACGGATGTTGCTTCCTTTTCAACCGTGGGCTTCACTTCACTGTTGGTGGTGGTAATAGAAAGATCAACCTGAACCGAATTGCCATCAATTCTGATCTCCTTGACCATACCAAATGAAACGATATCGCGCGACATGCCGGGGTAAGGTACCTGTTGCAGAGCTTCCCGGATCACTTCTTCCGTAATCTGTTGATTACTCATGTTCTATTCTCCTTGCCAGACAGGCTGGCTGTTGTTTGCTGCACTACTGATACATCACTGCTGCCAGTCTCCGGGATAAGGAACTGATTTCCATTCCGGTTACAGGGGGATGACAGGGTCAGCGGCGGAAAATTATAAACCGAAAAGTGGCGAATGTCAACAGGTGTGAGCGGATCAAGAATTCATTCTGCACCAGGGAGAATCAGACCACTCGAATCAAATGGGGCGACATAGAACTCGCTGATGAGCTGTTGTCTCAGGAGCTGCTGTGCCAGGGTGTCTGCTTCTGCACGTTCGGCCAGTAACCCGGTGCGCACACGGAAGTAGGTCGAATTTATCCGGGGCGACATAACGTATGAGTAATAACCCGCTTCCGTAAGCCTCGCAGCCTCGCGTATGGCAAAAGAAGAATCACGGGTGGCCATTACCTGTACCGTGAAGGCCGCGCTATCCGCCATTACCGAAAGTAATGGAGTAGAGGGGGGTGTTTTGTCGCTGGTAAAAACCCAGCCGCCGAGTTTGATCAGTACTATCAATACCAGCAGCCCGCCTGCGCTGTAGATGATCAGTGAGCTATTCAACAAAGATAGAACAGGCCGCAGATTTGCCGACAGGAGCTCTCTTGCGGGTGTACCCAGCAGTTTATCGAGATCTGTCAGTATCATAGACTGTGCTTGTGTAAGCTCAGACAGCCGTTGAAGTTTACGTCGTGTGATACGGCGGAAGGAGGGTTTACAGTCTGAACTGACAAGCAACTCCTGTAGAAGGTCCGTATCAGCAACCGGCGCATCGTGAAGCTTCGCATAGAGCCGGGTCAGGGTTCCATGAAAACCCTTATGTGGAAAAGCCTGCATGAAATCAAAGCTGTGACGGTTACAGTACCGCGGATTGTCGAGCAGTGCGCATTGAATCGATGGCGCCAGCGGAGTTACCAGCTCTGGTGCAGATGTATAGAGGAACATCAGGCCCGGTAATGCAGCGGAGTGTATCTGCTCTCCCTGTGCGAAGTGAAAAGCAAAAAGCCGCTGTGCTTCATCTGCGGTCTCTGGTTCGTGCAGAAGCAGCTCCAGCAGCTGGAGCAATACAAGATCAGGTTCGTCGGCGCGGCCTGCAGCCTTTATGCAAAGGGGATAGAGTTGGCTGCGAAGCCCGTTTGCCTGCCAGGGAAAGAAGATAGAGGTGTCCAGCCAGCGATTTAAACGGATCAATCGTAATCTTACATCCGGCCAGGAATGTGACACAAGCGGTTGTTCAACATAGCGGCGTCGCAGTTGCCGCTGCCGCAGTCCAATACTGAGTTGGACAAGAATCATACCGGCCAGCAGTACGACAAAAAAAGTGACGAAGGGATGCCTGTCAGGATGCCCGGCCAGGAGCAGAAGCAACCGGTCCAGAACCGGAAAGAGCAGCATTGACAGGCCGACAAACAGCAGCAGTCTCAACGAAAGGGCGCGCAAGATGTCCGCGAAGTAACGCATTAGTAATCCACCTGACGTAATGCTACCCGTAAACTGTTAGGACTGTCCCCGGCAACCTCCTCACCGGTAGTCACATCCAGCTGCTTGAAGGTGATCCCCGCAGGAATTCGGAAAGCAGCACCTTCATCGCGCCCGGCACCAGCCTCCAACAGGAAATCAGCAAAGACAGGCAGGGCACCACTGGCACCGGTAACACCGCGGCTGCTGTTGGTGTAATACATATCCGCTCTGTCATAACCCACCCAGAGGGAGGAAACCAGCCAGGGGGTAATCCCGTTGAACCAGCTGTCATGATAATTATTGCTGGTTCCTGTTTTACCACCGACTGTCCCTCTGTACCCAAGGCGGCGGATCAGGCTGCCGGTACCCTGGTTGACGGCATCCTGCAGCATATCAACTACCAGGTAGGCAGTCTGCGGGTCCATCACCCGCTGTCTCTTGCTATCCTCCTCAAAGAGAATATTCCCACGGTCATCCTCAATACGGCGGACAACATAGGGTTCGGTGTAGTAACCGGAATTGACAAAAGCCGCGTAGGCAGCTGCCATTTCTAATGGTGTTACATCCGCCGCACCGAGAGCCAGGGCCGGTTGTGCCTCAAACTCTCGTTCGAAGTGGAGTTGCTTTCCCAGCGCTACAAGCCCCTGCACACCAACGCTATCGCCAACCTGTGCGGCAATAGTGTTACGGCTTTTCATGAACCCCTGCTTCAAAATCATCGGCCCCAGATACTTGCCATCCCAGTTGCGGGGCTGCCAGGTTCTCCCGTAACCTATGTCAAACACCATTGCTGAGTCCGCGAAGATGTCGCGGGGTGAAAGACCCTGTTCCAGCGCGGTGTAGTATAGAAACGGTTTAATACCGGAGCCTGGCTGACGCCGCGCTCTGGTGGTCAGGTTGAGTTGAGATTTCGAGTAGTCACGCCCCCCCTGCATAACCAGTATTCCACCTGAGTAGGGGTGAATGGCGACAAAGCAACCCAGCAGGTCGTCAGCACCATTTGCCAGCCTGTCACCGAGTTGTTGTAAACGGGTAGAAAGTGCTCGCTCGGCGGCCAGCTGTAATTCGAGATCAATAGTTGTGTAGATAGAAGCCCCGGCATAATCGAAAAAGGTAGTGCTGAAATCGTTACTCCCTGTTTCGCCTGCCAGATTAAGACGCAGGTAATCGCGCAGATACCCCTGTTGCACCTGCTGTGGTATAACCTCTGTATCACGTTCCGACAATTCCGAAAACAGTGATTCCTTAATAATTCCGTTGTCCCTGAGAAGCTGCAGGATCAGATCGCGTCTCTGTCTGGACAGTTCAGGATGAGCGCGCGGTGAATAACGGGTAGAGGCTTTCAACATGGCGACAAGTACTGCCGACTCCAGGTAATCCAGCTGTGCGGCATGCTTTCCGAAAAAATTCTGCGCAGCCAGCTCCACACCCTTGTTACCACCGAAGTTTACCGTGTTACAATATGCTGAGAGAATCTCGTCTTTCGAGTAACGCAGCTCAAACTGGAAAGCGGTAAGTATCTCCTCAAATTTACGGCTTACAGTTTTATCGAAGCTGAGAAAGTAGTTCTTAACCAGCTGTTGAGTCAGGGTGGAAGCCCCTTTACGGCCTCCGGCCAGCAGATACTTAAACGAAATCATTATCAAGCGGGGCTTGTTGATACCGTGGTGGTGGTAGAACTGCTGATCCTCTACAGCCAACAGTGTCTGGATGAAAGCTGGAGAAATCTGCTCAAGCTCAACATGTATTGACTCTCCATACTCCATCAGCAACTGATTGTTACAGTCATAGATTCTGGTTGGCTGAATGATGCGCAGATCACTGAGCGAGTCCGGCAGGCGGGACAGCGAATCGCCGACATAGATAACCAGCAGCATCATTATCAGAGCCAGCAGGGCAAAAACCGCCAGGGCAGTGTGATAAAAGACACGAAGCAGGTTTTTCATCGTTCCCACCAGGGCGTTGAAGGCTCAAGAGCCTGTGTGGCTGGAGTATAGCGCCAGATATCGAACAATGAATCCTGTTGTGTTACAATCAGCAGCTCTGCAGATGAGGGCATGGCGATATAGTGCAGACGGTCCGCCATATCAGTGAGAAAGGAGCGGTCAAATTGCCAGTGATATTCCAGTGTAAGAGAATCAAGTATACTGTAAAACTGCTCCGGTGCATAGCCGGGATAAACCTGCATAAGTTCAATGTCTCGCTGTCGCGAGAGGAATACCAGTCCGGAGCGATTGGGGTGAAACCAGCGATCGGCAACCTCAATGTATCGCAGGCTGCGACTGTCATCGTCAAGAAAGTCGAAGGCGACAAACCCGGCGCGATAATCACAGGCTACATTAGCAAGCTGCCCGACATAGAGCAGGTTTGTAAACTCCTCCTGGGGTACAAGTAAAGCAGCGTGATCGCGGGGGAGCCAGCGATAAATGGAGATGAACTGATCCCGGGAGAGGAGTACGCTGTTGTTGTTCTGAAGAAAAGCGAACAACTCATCAAGCGACCTGATCCCCTCCTCGGCGAGACGCAGATCGTGACGGATGGCAAGAGCGCGATTACGCATCTCCTCTACTCGCTGGAGGTATTCCTGTGTGGTATAGAGACGACCGGAGTTTTCGCGCAGTTCATTGCGTTGCGAGAGATAGAATCCGACAACCCGTTCCGGTATTGAGCTGAACACTACTACCAGCAGCGTCAATGGTATCAGTAATTTCAGCAGCAGACTGCCTGGAAGCTGACGGTTTATGTTCTCGGTTCGAATCAGTTAATCTCCACGATTGTCACAGTACCAAACTGTTCCACCTGCTCCTGCAGCTCAGCAGCGTTTCCACAGATGACGAATTGAAAATTCCCGGGAGTAATATAGCGTCTGGCAACTCGTAACACATCCTCTTTTGTAACCGCCAGGATGCGCTCGCTGTATTCAATGATATCGCTCTCAGGCAGGCCGTATACATGAGCTTCCAGTATCTCGCCGGCAAGAGTCTCAGGGTTTTCAAACGCCAGAGGGTAGCTGGCCGCCAGGAAAGTACGGGCGTCACGAAGTTCCTTATCACCGACCGGTTCCTCGCGGATTGTGTTGATAATCGTCAAAGCTTCAGAAATGGCATCCTGCAGGCTGGAAGCTGAAACTGCAGCACCGATACTGAAGGTGCCTGTATCGCGTTCATATCTGAATCCGGAATAAATGCCGTAAGTGTAACCGAGTTCGGTGCGGATACGCTGCATAAGACGGGAAGAAAAACCACCGCCACCCAGAATTGAGTTCATAACCTGCAGAGAGTAGTAATCAGGATGGTTGCGTGGTACTCCAAGGTGGCCGAAACGCAGGTTCGCATTGGTGGCTTCCGGTTTGTTGATAATGATGACCCCCTGTTCACCGGGCTGAGGCAGGGCGGTAGAAATGGTTGCAACAGCTTCAGAACCCTGCCAGTCGCCCAGATACGTCTCTACCAGCCGCACCATCTCATGATGCTCAACATCACCAACAATAATGAGTTCAGCTTCTGCAGGTGTATAGTAGTTGTGGTGAAAAGCGATCACATCATCCCGGGTGATGGCGGGGAGTGACTCCAGATCGCCTCCGGCAGCTGTCGCATAACGAGTGCCTTTGTTTACAGCGCTACTGAAGTGTTTCCTTACCAGATGACGTGGTGAATCCAGAGCCTGTTGCATGGAACTTATTCCACGAGTCTGTACAATGTCGAACTCTCTCTGTGGAAAAACAGGCTGCAGCAGTACTTCACTGAACAGGGCAAGTGTCGGCTCCAGATAACGGGTCAGACAACCGAATCGGACATAGCTGCTATACCAGTCTGAATAACCGCCGATACCGGTGGCCATGAAGTCGAGTTCTGAAGCAATCTCATCACCGGTGTGCATTTCAGTTCCGCGATCCAGCATGGAAGCGGTCAGGGATGCGGTCCCCTCTTTCCCGGGCGGATCCAGCAAGGCGCCGTTTCCGATAGCCAGCGTGAACGAGACTGTCGGAACTTCATGCTGTGGGATGGTGGTAATCTGCAAACCGTTGGCAAGTGTAGTGTGATACGTTGGTGGCAGATCCAGAGGAGCTATTATCTGTTCCGCGGGAGGATTGTATTCAGGGATGATATCTGTTGACGCAGCTAAAGCCAGGCCACCGGTACAAAAGAATGTTAAGGCAAAAGTTGTAAAGCGTTTCATCGGTTACTCCTGGTGGCTGGAAGCCTGCGGTGACAGGTTGTTTTCCGGCATGATGGTGACTGTAGTACGGTTGTCCGGAGAGAAATACCGGGCGGCAACGCTTTGCAGGTCGGCTGTTGTTACAGCGTTGATGTTGTCCAGATAGTCGTTCACCAGATTCCAGTCTCCGGCACGGAGATGATAGTGTCCGACCAGCCTCCCTTTTTCCGCGCAATCCTGAAGGTTGAAAATGAACTGGTCCTCCAGTTTGTTCCGGGCTTTCTGCAGTTCCCGCTCCCCGATTGGTTCGCTGGCAATCCGCTCGAGTTCCTCGTAGAGGGCAGCCTCAGCATCTTCCGGAGCCACAGTGGGTAAAGGTGTCATCCAGAAGGTGAAGAGGCCGGGGTCACTGTTTTCATCTGTGCCACCGCCGATCCAGACCGCCAGCTGGTCATCCAGCACCAGGCGCTTATGCAGACGGGAGCTTTCTCCATCCGAGAGGATTGTACTGAGAATCTGTAACGGGTAGATATCGGGATGGCTGAGAGCCACGCTGTGATAACCTACAGCCAGCATCGGCATCTGTGCTGGCATGTGATACACCACCCGCCTTTCGCCATGTTGTGGCTTCTCCTGCCTGATGCGTGGCTGAGGACACTCGCGTGCCGGCATCGGACCGTAGTACCGGGTTACGATATCAAAAGCATCATCCGGATCGAAATCGCCGGTAAGGATCAGAGTACAATTATTGGGTACATACCAGCTGTCAAAGAAATCCTGACAGAGGTCGACACTATAGTTTTCGATATCTTCCATCCACCCCAGAACCGGGTTGTGATATGGGTGAATCTGGTAAGCGCTTGCGTAGAGTTGCTCATGTATGGTGCCGAAGCTGCTGTTATCGGTGCGTTGTCGCCGCTCATTCTGCACAACCCCCCGTTCCGTAGCCAGCACATCAGCTGTGATCTGCAGATTCTGCATTCTCTCTGCTTCAAGAGCCACTATCAGTTCCAGCTTGTCGGCAGCGATTGTCTCATAAAAAACGGTTACATCCTTGGTGGTGTAAGCGTTCAATTTACCGCCATTAGCCTGGACAATACCGGCATGCTCTTCCGGTCCATATTTGAGGGAACCACGGAACATCATGTGCTCAAAAAAGTGCGTCAGGCCCAGCTTACCGCTTACCTCCATCCGGGCTCCCACACCAATCCAGGACTGCAGGTTAACGACAGGAGCAGAATGATCCTCAATCATCAACAGAGTCAGGCCGTTGTCGAGATGCCGCTCTTCAACAACCAGTTGCGGTTGTGCTATGGCGCTGGTAGACGATATCGCAACAGTCAGGATATATACGAGAACTAAGGTTGCAGCCCTGCTCCCGGTAGATGGAAGCGTGGCGTTTTGTGTGAAACGTTGTCGGTTGCTGAACATCAATTCTCCTGTTGTAAGGTGTACTTATACCCTGAGTTCAGGGGCGTACGATTGAAATTGCATGATTGTTCAAATCAAGATAGCGTCTGGCGACCCGGTTCACCTGGTCAAGGGAAATGCGATTCACCCGATCAATAAGCTGACGCCAGTCGGTAAAGCGCTTTCCGCGCATCTCCAGACGCGCAAATAACATAAGCCTGTCAGCATTACGCTGCATGTCTAAAGCAAGTTGACCCGCCAGCTCAGAACGAGCACGGTGCAGTTCCTGCTGCGTAACCCCCTTCTGCCTGACGAGCTGCAGCTCGTCAAGGAGCGCCTGTAAAGCTTCCTCCTCGCGGCCAACCTCAGTACCAACCCAGGCAGTGACAGTCCCCGCATCACGGAAAGAGGAACGGGCAATTCCGGTATAGTAACAGAGCGCTCGTTTCTCGCGCAGATTGTTGAAGAGACGGTTGCCCATACCGCTTAAGATGGTTGATAGAAGCGCAAGAGTAAGCTGGTTATCATCGGTTGAAATTACACCCGGAAAACCGAGGAGTACTACTGATTGATTCACCGGAAGGTTTATCTCCTTTCGGTGCACTCCTTTCAGCTGTGGATAGGTTACCGGCTTTACTTGAAACGACCGGCCTGTTGCGTGGGAACCGAAAGCCTCTTCAAGCTCACTCTTAATTGTATCACGGTTGAAATCACCAACTACACCGACCAGCATGTTGTCAGGAGTAAAATGCTTGCGGTAAGCAGATTGCAGGCTCCTCCGGGAAATCCTGTCGATCCCCTTCTCATCGCCAAGCGGGAAAAGCCCGTATCCCCGATTCCCGAGTAGAATCTGCATCAGATTACGCTGAGCCAGCAGGCGGGGGTTGTCCGGAAGCTGACGCAATTGCTGCATTGAGAGTTGCTGTTCACGTTTGAGAATATCTTCTGAAAAGAGGGGGTGTTTGACGATGTCACCAAGTATATCCAGTCCACGGGGCAGGTCGCGTGACTCTGTCAGCAGATAGCAACCGGTGACATCCTGTGAACTGAATGTGAGCAGTTCACCTGCGATATCTTCCATACTGCGGATGATCTCTTCCTCGGAAAAGCGCCGGGAGCCGCTGCTCCAGAGACGCTGCAGGAAATGCGGTAATGGATTGCTGGTTGGCGTTGCAAGCCGCTGTCCAAAACCGGCAAAGACACCGGTGGATATCAACGGCAACTGCGGAACATGTTGAGTTATCACCGGCATGCCGTTGGAAAGTCTGAATCGCTCGTTTGCCTCAGCTGGTGCTTTGCGGGACGGCTTCAATTTCCGCGGACGGTCTGTTGCTTTTTGCGCAATTGCGCGCACCTGCTCTATTGAGGGTGCTGTTGCCTGTTTCGGGTGGTGATAGAGAACAGATATCTTGTCCGGTGTAAGATACTCTCTGGCAACACGCAGGAGATCAGCTGTAGTCAGGTTGCGCAGGGTGTCCAGTGAGTAATAGAAGGAGTGGTAATCCCCGAGCAACTCATTGCGCCCGAGCAGATTGGCCTGTCCTTCAACAGTTTCCATGGCGGTAACCAGGTTTGATTCCGCAGCACGACGGAGGCGGGCCAGTTCCCGTGCCTCAACCGGTTCCCGACACAGGCGATCAATTTCCTGAAAGAGCAGTTTCAATACGGTTTGCAGGTTTTTCGGGTCCAGCACGAGATCCAGCACCAGGGCCTGTGTATTGCTGCAATCCTCTGACATACCACCTATACCGCTGACCAGCTTGCGTTGGTCTCGCAGCAACTTCACCAGGCGAGAGCCATTTCCTGAGGTGAGAATACGAATCAGGATATCGAGGGCGTGGTTATCGGGATGCAGTTCACCGGGGCCCTTGAAGCCGATCTTGAGGTAACCTTTATTGAAACTGCCGGAGTAAGCCTTATACCTCAGCCGCCGCTGCACAGGCTCTACCGGCAGATTCAGGCGTGGGGATGGTTTTGCAGGCATATCCCCGAAAGCCTTCTCGATACGCGGGCGCCAGGTGTCATAATCGAGATCCCCCACTACCACATAAACCATGTTAGCCGGGACATAGAACTTCCGAAAATATTTCAGTACTTCAGCCCGGGTAGTCTGACGCAGGTTGTCATCCGCCCCCCCCAGTGGATAGCGCAGGGGATGATTGAGATACATCAGTCGCAGAAGCCGCTCCCAGGTAAAGCCAAATCCCTGCGGCTGATCGCGGTACATCTGATTTTCCTGGATCAAAACATTCCGCTCCCTTTCAAACTCGGAAGCGTTAAAAGTGGAGTTCTTTATGACATCCGCGTGGATATCGAGAGCAACATCATATTTGTCTGAGGGCAGCGTTATGTAATACATCGTCATCGAGTAACCGGTACCGGCATTCAGAGTGCCGCCGGCTGCTTTAATCTCACGACTGATGTCTCCGGGTCCACGACGAGCTGTACCTTTGAAAAGATTGTGTTCAATTCCATGTGACCAGCCGCGAACCTCAGGCCATTCATAAAGAGCACCCGCACCAACCCAGACACTGGAAATTGCAACAGGGGCCTTGTGGTCCTCTTTGAAGAGAACGCGCATTCCGTTTGGAAGGGTAAAGCGGTGTATCATTGTTGCTCCTTGTTAGCTCCGGTGATTTGCAGGATGGTAATGTGTCACGATATTAAGACAAAGGTTACAAAAAGGAAGAGGCCGACGCCAGGTCAGCCTCCTCCCTCTGAAAAGAAACCAGTAGCCAAACACAACCCATGGTTGTATCAGGCCTCACAAGACAGGTTATTTTACAGCAATCTTCAGCGGCATCAGGAACAGAGGTTCACCTGTGGAGATATCCTCAAGACGCTCATACTCGTCGAGGAGCAGGTTCACACTCTCGGGCAGATCACTGCGAACACCCATCAGTGGAGCCAGCGAGAAGTTGTGATCACCTGATTTTATCTCGACCAGGTCGAACTGATCTGTAGTACCACCGGCCAGATGACAGGCGACTTCAAAACCGGTATCTAGATCACCAAGCAGATCGATCAATCCGTTGTCAACAGCGTCAGCACCACTCCAGATACGGCCCTGTGCCACATTATGAACTTCGTCACGGGTCATATCTCTTCCGGAAGTAACCCGGCTGAGAAACAGCTCGTAGTAGTCCATGATGATATCTTCAATCAGCTTGTGATCCTGGTCGGTAAACGGGTAATAGGAGCTGTTGACCGAAGCATGGTTGGAGTAGTGAAGTGTGTCAACAGTGACACCTATCTTCTCCAGCAGACGCCAGGTATTGGGTTTTCCGGAGATGACACCGATAGAACCGGTAATAGTTGTAGGAGCGGCAATAATAGTGTCCGCCTCGCAGGCGATGTAATATCCACCACTACCGGCGACATCGCCCATCACAGCAACAAGCGGTTTGTTGAAATCGTCAGTGTGATACTTTTCCATTTCGTGCCAGATCATATCAGATGCCATCACAGCGCCACCCGGAGAGTTAATCCAGAGTACTACACCGGCCACACTGTCATCTTCCCGGGCCGCCTTGAGTTGATCGGCAACCTGGTAGGTTACCTGTTTTGTAGTCTTGAACATGGAGCGCTGTGGTGAGGTGCGATTTACAACCGGACCCTCAGCCCTGATCAGGGCGATGCGTTGCGGTTTACTATCGACACCCCAGGCATACTGGTAAGTCTCCTCATTGAAGTTCCGCCAGCAGGCGAAAGATATCTCTTCCAGGCCACTTGCGCCCTTGATCATCTCCTCGCGGTCGTTGAAGTACATTGCGCCGTCGATCATCCCGTTATCCAGAGCGGCCTGATAGTTGTAGGGGCCATTGTAAACCAGTTCAGCCGCAGCTTCATTGGATATATCACGAGCTGAAGCGATTCCGGTAATGAAGGCGTCGAGAATATCAACTATCACAGCATCCAGTGCTTCACGGGCAGGTTCGGAGAACCCGTCGCGACTGAACTGCTCCATCGCGGATTTATATTTACCGGCAGCAATCACTTCCATCTCAATACCCAGCTTGTCCAGCAGGCCGGAGAAGAACATGCTCTCTATGGCAATACCCTGCAGGTCAATACTGGAAGTCTCCGGCATATAGATGCGGTCACTGTGAGCAGCCAGGTAATATGTGCCCAGTCCACCCATTTCGATATAGGTGTATATTCTGCCACCCGCATCACGATAGGCCTGTAGTGCATCCCCCAGCTCCCTCATTGCTGAAGCGCCCAGAGCGGGAGATTTAAGATGAAGGAATATTCCGGCAGCATTCTGCTCTTCGGTCAATTCCTCCAGGAAGGTGAGCAGCTCACGCACGCTGCTTGTCGGTGTCTGAAAGAATCCCTTATGGCCGGGGAAATAGGGCATGCCACCTGCCAGGGTGATCTCAACAAACCGGGAAGGAACAGAAGGAACTATGTCAGTAACGCTGTGTCGTTTCTCGCTGGTGAAATGGATTCCAATGTTACGCAGAGCGGCCTCATCATCATCTGCCAGCTGCTGGCTGGCGAAGACAGAAGAGAAATCGGTGCCCAGAGAAGCAGCGATGCCGATAGTTTCGCCTTCGCTTTCCCAGCTGCCGGCCAGGGTCAGTCCCGGTAGAGGCTCTATCTCTACACCAAGACGATAGGGAAGCTCTTCACCATAATTAAGATCCTCGTCCTTGGAGAGCGTAGCGGAAGCGCTGAAGGTGAGTTTGCTGCACCCCCACATGGGACGGATAGCAATCCCCGGTTCGAAGGAACGATACAGGTCGTTTCCTTCAAGGAGATTACTGGCGGTCAGGCCGACGGACAGGAAATTGAAAGGACGGTACAACAGGCCGGCATCCCATTCCATCTGCTGATCCGGGAAGCGTGCCCACCAGTTGGCCCGGGCACCCATATAGACTCCGCCACCCAGGTGCCCGCCTGATGAAATCTGATACTTGCGAACAATTGTCTGTAGCTGTGGTGAATATACTTCGTACAGACCGAATCCGAGCCCATCGCTGGACAGCAAGAATGAATACTCATTCTGATCTTCAGGATAGAGGTCGTTGACCTGCCAGTTAAAAAGGAATTCCGTATCCCGCTCGACACCGAGTCCGGCCGGGTTGGCGGCAACACTGAAGATGTTGTCGCTGGTTGCAGAGTTTACAGGCCAACCGGGATTGGCAGACTGAGCGAAGGCGACAGTCGCCAGGGTGAGCCCAAGCAAAGTGAAAATTCGTTTCATGGTTTTCTCCAATTTAAGATAAGACTATTTATCAATGTGATACATTTCAATACAGACGCCCCCTTTTGAGCAGATACTGGTAAAGCGCCTGGTCAAAAGGAGTTTCAGTGTCCAGCAGGACGTGGTCGATATGATGCTCGCGGCATCCAGCCTGAAAATCCCTGATGAAGCCAGCTACCGCCTGTCGAACATCAGCCCGGATATGCAGAGGCTGGGTGTTGATCAGTTCACCGGTCTCAAGATCACGGAATTTTGTCTCACGCTTGAAATCAAAGCGGGTCTCCTGAGGGTCCAGCACATGGAAAACGATCACCTCATGTTTGAGGTGCCGGAAGTGCTGCAGCGCGCTCAGCAACTTCTCATCCTCATCAAAGAGGTCTGAAATCAGAATGATCAGACCGCGCCGGTTTATCGATTCCGCCAGGTTGTGCAGACTGGCGGAAAGGTCGGTAGTGGTGCCGGGGGTGACATTATCGATCTTCTCCAGAATCCGGTAGAACCAGCTCCAGACAGAACGGGGCACCAGTTTCTCGCGCACCTGGTTATCAAAAAGCATCAACCCGGTAGCATCCCGCTGTTTGAGCATCAGGTAAGTAAGCGCTGCAGCCAGGTAGGAAGCATAGGCGAACTTAGTGATACTCCCGGAGCCATAGAACATGGAAGCGGAGGTGTCCAGCAGTATCCAGGCCTTGAGGTTGGTATCCTCTTCGAACTGTTTGATGTAGTAGCGTTGCGTCTTACCGTAGACCTTCCAGTCGATGTGTCGTACCGGATCACCGGGCATATACTGACGGTGCTCGGCGAACTCTACACTGAACCCATGGTAGGGGCTGCGATGCCTGCCGGTGATAAATCCCTCCACTACCTGGCGGGCAATCAGCTCCAGGTTGCGCAGTTTTTGCAGGTTTTCGGGCAGCAGCAGAGTGTTCATGCTTTCTCTATCAATCTCCTGGTAATTTCCACACTGTTGATTCCCTCAGCTTCAGCGTTGAAGCTGGTGATTATACGGTGGCGGAGAACTGGAATTGCTACTGCACGAACGTCGTCGATGTCGGGTGTGGGGCGGCCATCTAAAAGGGCGCGGGTGCGGGCGCCAAGTATAAGGTATTGTGAAGCGCGTGGGCCGGCTCCCCAGCTGATCCACTTCCTCATCTCGGGTGGAATCTGATCATTACCGGGACGGGTGCTGGCGACGAGGTTCACCGCATACTGTATCACGTTATCGGACACCGGGCTGCGGCGTACAAGTTTTTGCAGGTCGATAATATCAGCCGCGTTGAAAACCGCCGTGACTTCGGTCTGCGCCAGCGTAGTTGTGCGCTTGACGATGTCCACCTCTTCCTCCAGGGAGGGGTAGTCTACCCAGAGGTTGAACATGAAACGATCCAACTGTGCCTCCGGCAGCGGATAAGTACCTTCCTGCTCGATCGGGTTCTGTGTGGCCAGTACAAAGAAAGGCATTTCCAGTGGATAGGTAGTTCCAGTAGCGGTTACTTCGTACTCCTGCATAGCCTGCAGCAGTGCTGACTGGGTTTTCGGGGGGGTGCGGTTGATCTCGTCAGCCAGCACGATATTGCTGAAGACCGGTCCCTTGTAGAATTGAAAGGACTTACGGCCGGTGCTGATGTCATCTTCGATCACCTCGGTGCCGGTGATATCACTGGGCATCAGATCAGGGGTAAATTGAATCCGGTTGAACTTGAGATCGAGCGCAGAAGCCAGTGTGGAAATCAAAAGTGTCTTGGCCAGACCGGGGACTCCAACCAGCAGGCAATGACCCTGTGACAGGATGGAAATCAACAGTTGATCGATCAACTCTTCCTGTCCGATAATTACTTTGCCGATTTCCGTACGGATACGGTCGCGTGAGACACGCAGATGTTCCAGTTTCTGCAGGTCGCTCTCTGATGCGGATTGTGTCACATTATCTCCTTCTACTCCGGGCATGGATCTGTCCTCTGTCGGGACAGTCACACATAAGAGCAATGGTTATGCCAGAAAAAGCAATCTGACTATCTCTATTGATATCAACATTATATATGGATAAAGGACGCTAATACAATGAATAAGAGGTATATCTATTATACATGATTATATTGCTTTGATATATGACCCACACGGCTGTCTGCTGGCTCCGGTAAACTATCCTGATAATACAAGTACTCAATCAAGCTAAACGATTTCTCCAATAATACTCGGGTTTATTCGACAGGTAAGAACACACCCTGCTAAGTCATTCCCGCGCAGGCGGGAAACCAGAGAGGTGAAGTTAGAAAACGCTGTATCTTTCCTTTTCCCGGGCAATCGAATGGACAGCTTTTACACACATTACTACGTTCACACGCTTTGGTAAACGAGGTAAACAAATAACGGAAAACACAGAAGGTTGCTCACTTGAGACCCTGGATTCCCGCCTGCGCGGGAATGACATGAGTAATGCTGGTATTAGTCTCCCTTTATGAATCTACGAAGAACTAATCAAATTGCTCTGTTTGAAAACCACCACTGGAGTGATACATTGTTCCATTAGAGAGTAATGTGATACGTGTGAAACGAGTAGCGGAGCAGGAAGGGGCGAGAAATGACAGACCATAAAAGTCGCAAGGGAACCATCGGCATCCTGACCGGTGGCGGGGATGTGCCGGGGTTAAATCCTGCCATCCGTGCAGTCACAATCCGTGCTATCCGGGACGGCTATCGCATGGTAGGTATTAAGCGGGGCTGGCGTGGCCTGGTAGACATAGTGCGGGATTTTGAGGCTGATAACGTCAATAGCTTTGAAGTGCTCAGCGAAGCGTCTGTCAATAGGATCGCTCGTTCCGGCGGTACCTGTCTGCACAGTTCCCGCACACGTCCCAACAATATAGCAAAGAGTGATGTACCGGAGCACCTGCAGGAAACTTACACCGGGGATGTAAACGATCTCACTCCGGAAGTAATGAAAAACCTGGAATTCCTGGGGGTTGATTTTCTGATAGCTATAGGTGGTGATGATACCCTCAGCTATGCCGCCCATCTCCACAAGCAGGGTGTCAGGGTTGTGGCGATTCCCAAAACGATGGATAACGATGTACCGGGTACCGATTACTGTATCGGTTTCAGCACCTGTGTTACCCGCACCATCGAATTCGCCAACCAGATGAGGACATCTGCCGGATCGCATGAACGATTTCTCGTTGTTGAAGTGTTCGGGCGGTATGCCGGATTTACCGCTTTGATGCCCGCCATCGCCGGTGCCGCCAACCGCTGCCTCATTCCGGAACACAAATTCGATATTGAGCTGCTGACCGAACTGATGGTACGTGACTGGCATCGCAACACGAGCCACTATTCCGTAGTGCTGATTTCAGAGGGGGCTATGTTCAGCGACGGCAAAATGGTATTTTCCGGTGATGAGCAGGACGCCTATGGCCACAAGAAACTGGGTGGAATCGGTGATATGGTTGGAGCGCGGCTGGTCGAGCTTTCACCACAATTCAATAATGGTCGCAAGATCAACGCTATCAATCAGCGGCTCGGTTACATGGTGCGCAGCGGTAGCCCGGATGCGCTGGATTCATTCGTGCCGATTGTTTTTGGAAATCTCGCTTTCGACCTGGTACAGGCCGGCAAGAGCGGGCGACTGGTTTCGCTGCGTAACGGCAAGTATGGTGATGTAAGGCTGGAAACAGTAATCGAGCAGAAAAAGGTAGTTGACGTAGAACAATACTACAATACCGAGCGTTACCGGCCTCTCTACAAGAATTTCAGTGGACACCCGTTGATGATTATGACCAGCGATCTCTGAAAAATCATATATATGTAGTGATTAATACAACACTCCTTGAATCACGACGATCACAGCCTCGCCGACAGGGCGATATCCAGCTTTTAGTCATGATATAAACGGTCACCTCCTTATTCCATGGCAGTGTTTCTTTCGCCCCTGAAAGCAGTATTCATTCAGCAGGAAATGACCCAGACTGTCTCTGAACCACCAGAGCGACAGCAATTCAATAATTTTTTATCATCAGTTGTATTCGTCTTGTAATACACGCTAACGATAATTATATTAAACCATACGAAAATACAGATAGAATAATCAATAAAAGGTGTGTGACTACTCCTATTCAAAGCAAAACTAAATGGGGAGATTATTATGAACTGGAAGAAGAGTTTTCTGTTTCTGTTCAGTGTTACTATTGCTGTACAGGCTATGGCCCAGCCCACAGTGCTGGTTGTACGGAATTGCCTGCCTAATAACGGTGATGCCGTCCAGATGTTTCTCGATCTCGGCGCTGTCGTAGACGAGATTCCCACCGACGACCTGTTCGCTTTTAATCTGACACCCTACTGTGTTGTCTATGTAACAGGTATCGAGTGTTTTCCCGGTGACCCGGTGCCCTACCAGCTGAATGATGCGGTCGGTCTGCTGGAAGACTACGTCCAGAATGGTGGTACGCTTTTCTATGAAACTGCCAACTTTGAAACCTTCACTCTGCCTGGTGGCGTAATGGCTTTTGACTGGCAGGACTGGGAAAACTTCGTCATCGAAGGCCATCCGATCGCGGATGAACTGCCCTGGATGCTGGCGGCCAACTGCTCAGCGATGTCGATGAGCAGGTTCGATAACCTGCCCCCCGGGTTTATCCCGATTACTATCAGCAGCTACAGCGAGTTCCTGACGACTGTCTCCTATCCCCTGGGAGCGGGTGAGGTGATCGCAACCGGAGTCATGGGGGAGTATGGCATGATCGGCAGTAATTGCTGGACTCAACCGGATGATACTGCTGAACTGTGGATGGCGATTGCTGCCTACTGCGTTTCGGTATGTGATCCCGGGATTACCGATCTGGATGTACCGGAAGCCTTTTATATGGAACAGAATTATCCCAACCCCTTTAATCCCACAACCACGATCCGCTTCGGTCTGCCGGAAGCAGGTTCAGTGGAACTGGCGGTTTATAATATGGCCGGTCAGCAGGTGATGACGCTTTATGATGGCTGGCTGCCGGTTGGTGAACATAGCTTTGAGTTCCAGGCTGATGGCCTGGCCAGCGGCAATTATCTGTATCAACTGGAATGCGAACCGGGAACCATTTCACGCCAGATGATACTGGTGAAATAAGAACACAGCAGTTCCGGCAATATGCAATCTATAAAGCCCCTGTCACACGGCGGGGGCTTTTCTTTCTAACGAGTATTATCTCTGTTGCCAGCCGCTACTGGTCGCTCTGTTCAACCGCAGGGACGCCCATTCTTATCTACCGGGGTGAGCTCTGGAGGTGTGTTCGGTGAGGGCGCGGCTCAGAGGCCTTCTGGTGGATGAATGTTGAAGCCGCAGATGAAGTCGGCAGCAACCGGAGTAGTGCTTCTCTGGTCAGCTAATCAATTAAGTTACTGAATGTGAACAGTATTCAATTCCCGCGGATACTTCCTGCTCTGGCGCCCGGCAGGTGGAATCTGCCCTGATGCTTCTGCCCGGCCCGGTTCTCCGGGTAGTTTCATTCCCACCACTATCTGTTCGCCGATCACTCCACACGAAAACCATATAATACAATTCATTTATTAAACGGTTATAATGGTTATAGTTGGACTAGTATGATTGACCCATCATTAAAACGCTACAGCACAGGCTCACCTTAAAATCAGCCAGAAAACGCATATTTTTTTGTGTCACGCATGGATATTTGTACTTGACTTAGTTGGGTATGGTTATTATTTATAACAGTACCGAGACTAAACGAGTGGGTGTTGCAGCTTTTAGCTGATAACACCTGTCGCAGTTTACAATGAAGTGTTTAATAGAACCGTACCGTTTAACAAGAGGAGTTCGCTAATGAAAAAGGTGCTTATTTGTCTATTTATACTGAGTTTCACCACACTCAGCCTCCAGGCTCAGGAGTATGTTGGAGACGAAGCTTGCGCCGGTTGCCACGCTAATTTTCCGGCAGCTGATTTCTTCGACAACTACAAGTTGACAGGTCACCCCTGGAAGATCTATCACACAGCGGGAGATACCCCTGATGGTGACACCTGGCCACATACTCCCGTACCACCGCTGCCGGTTGTTGAAGGAGAGGAGCTTGGCTGGGGAGATGTCGAGTACACCATTGGCAACTTCTACTGGAAGACCCGTTACATGGATCGCGAAGGGTATATCTACACAGGTCTTGAAGGTGAACTCACCCAGTGGAATCTTATTAATGAGGAATGGGTCAACTACAATGCTGGCGAAGTCCGCCCCTTTAACTGCGGACGCTGTCACACAACCGGCTACGATGCCGAAGGCGACAGCCAGCACGGCCTGCCCGGTATCGTGGGTAGCTGGGAAGAGGATGCTATTCGCTGTGAAGCCTGTCACGGCCCCTCCAGCCTTCATGTAGAAAATACCAGCACACCACCTCCCGGTGGAAAAGATTGTTCCGAGTGTCACTATCGCGATTCCGAATTCCGTATGCCGTGGAGCGGCGGATTCATGAAACATCATCAGCAGGGTGAGGACCTTTCACACTCACCGCATGATGCAATGACCTGTATGAGCTGTCATAATCCTCACCGTTCAACTGTTTACAACGACGAGGGGCTGATTGCCAGCTGCAGTCAATGCCACCCAGGCAGCGAAGACAATGGTTATTACAGCGTCCAGGGTATGGGCGATCTGAGCTGTAAAGATTGTCACATGCCACGCATGGGCAAGTCTGCGAATATCATTGGTACTTACGAGGCTGACGTACGCGGTCACCTTTTCAGTATCATGACAGAACCCATTGCGGCTGCTGACAATGTCTACGATGTTGACGGAAGTCTCTTCTGGAACCAGGATGATGATGGTAATGCAGAGGTCACTCTTGACTATGCCTGTCTGGCCTGTCATGATGACATGAGTCTGGCTGAAGCTGCAGATTTTGCCGAGAATATTCACACCGAGCATCAGTCTGTAAGCAGCGCGCCGGAAGTACCAGTTACACTGCATATCGACAGTGTCTATCCCAATCCGTTCAACCCGATGACTACTCTGAATATCACTATTGACAAACCCTATATCGTACGGATTAACCTGTATGATATGACCGGTAGAATGGTACAGGATGTCTTCAGTGGCCCCAGAACACCTGGTAGTCACACCTTTGAAGTAGACGGTCGGAACCTGGCCACCGGAATCTATTTCCTGAATGTCACTGCCGGTTCAGAGTCTGCACAGACAAAAATCATGCTGGTTAAATAGCCGGTATAGATTTACAAAATGTTTCTCCCGGTTTAAACCGGTTACTGTAATCAGTGCCGGTTGAACTGTTGTTCAGGTGGATAAAACTGAACCTGACTGTAGAGGGGCGGAGGTAATTCCGCCCCTTTTTCTCGGGGGATGTATCTTATGGGGTCTGCTTATGGGGTCGGACCACAGTATGTTTATGTGATTATAGAAGTTGTAGTACAAATAAGCCCGATATATGGTCCTTAGAAACCGTTTTTCAGGGCAAAAACAGCTTCTAACGAGGAATTACCCTGATGGATCTCCAGATCTTCCGGGACGATCCTGTTGACAACGCATTGACGGTTTCTCCTATTGTAAATAAACCTGACGGGATGTTGATATGATCACTCTGGCTACGATACTGTTGCTATCCGTCACCTGTCTGGCGCAGCCGGAACCGGCAACCGACTGGGTGACAACCTACCACGGTTCAGGCAACGCGCGGTTATATGCGTTGCTCGCAACGCCGGACGGCGGCTGTATTGCTGCCGGAGAAGCTGCCGCCGGTCCCGGTGAACCTGCAGATTTCCTGGTAGTACGCTTTGATGCGTCCGGTGACACATTGTGGACCGAGTGTTACGGTGATTCTCTGGCCAATCAGGCCCAGGCTATCTGTGCCGCTGAGGATGATGGTTTCATCATTGCCGGTGATACGGAGGAGGCCGGCGGATTTCGTGACGGGCTGGTGCTGCATATCGATTCAGAGGGAACACTCCTCTGGCAGAAGCGCCTGGGCTGGGAAGAGCAGGAGGATTTCCTGCGGGCTGTAGTGTCTCTGCCGGATGGTGATTTTGCGCTGGCAGGTACTTTCCATGACCAGTTTCTCCTGGCCAGGATGAATCAATCCGGTGATACCCTGTGGACACGCCGATGGGATCTGCGCACCGGTTATACTGATCTGGCTCATGCACTGGAACTGACCGATGATGGTGGATTCCTGATAGGGGGGCAGAGCTATCACGATGATTTTGAGTGGATTGACCGCTACCAGCAACTTGTGCGAGCGGATTCAAGCGGTAACCTGCTCTGGTGGTATGAAAACTATGATGGCCGCTACTATGCGGCGATTGAGCTGGCCAACGGTGATCTGGCGGTAGCCGGTGAATATCAGGCAGCTTACCTGTACATGGCACGATTCGATTCTGAGGGTGGCCTGGTCTGGAGCCATATCTACGGTGATGCAACTTACAACATGCTCGGCCTGGATATGGTGGAAGCAGCCAATGGTGATCTGGTTGTGGCCGGAAAGGAGCAGACCGGGCCGGGGATGATGGATGCAGTGCTGATGCGTGTTGATGGGGAGGGGG
>CAZCRT010000015.1:0-29587 GCA_964501185.1 uncultured Bacteroidia bacterium | reverse complement strand
CAGACCGGGCCGGGGATGATGGATGCAGTGCTGATGCGTGTTGATGGGGAGGGGGAGGAGTTGTGGCGGCTGCAGTATGACCTGGCCGGAATGGACAGCGGTCAGGCGCTGGCGATACTTCCCGATCAAAGTTACCTGATCGCGGGTGGATCCCGGCCGGGCGGCGATGCGTTTCTGATCCACACCGGTCCGGACAGCCCGCAGGCGGCAGGCCCCGGGATATCTGCCCCCCTGTCTGCTATCTCTGAATTTTCAGCTTATCCCAATCCCTGCAATCCGGATCTCAATATCGTTTTCAGGCTGGCAACACCGGGATACTCCCGGGTCGAAGTTTTCAACCTGCAGGGCCAACTTGTTGCTGAGCTTGCAGGAGGAGCGCTGGGTGCCGGGGTACACCGTTATCTGTTTCAGACTGATGCTCTGGCCAGCGGGATCTACTTCATTTCTATCCAGAGCGATAACAGCCGCCTGATGAAACGGGTAACCATCCTGCATTAGTGCTGCCTCAGCTACGAAGCAAATACCTCTATGATTACCGGACAAAGCTGTCAGGCCAGCCATGTTTATCAACATACTCGACCAGATTATCTGGTCGGTATTTTGAATTCTGATCCCAGCGCAATTTCACTGACTCATGTATCAGTACGGCTCCTTTGCCATGTTCAATCGGTCGATGGTATTTCTTCCTGACCCGGTAAAAACTCCGTCTGGAATTGTGCATTGTTGCCAGTGGACTCTGGTTGATGCTCTGCACCAGATGTGTCTCAATTGAAAGCCCTGATCTTCTGGCCTCTTTGATCATCCAGGCCAGAGCATTATCCGATAACAGTGAACCATCTTTGTCGGGCTTGTAACTCCCCCCGATATTGCTGTGTGCACCTGTAAACCAGACCTGCTGCAGATCCATATTCTCCCTCGGATTCCAGATGGTTGGTTCAAAGTCACTTCGATGTTCATCTATGGCTAATGCATGCCTGGCAATCCGCACATTCCTGCCGATTTTGGTATCATAGAATTCATCCTTGTCGTCAAACAAGCCCAGGAATGATATCGGTATCCCCATTGCGCCAACAGTATCCCAGACACCGACAAATCTGATTTCCCGCGACCTGTGTGAATGCTGATTTCTGAACTCCTTTGATTTACTGCCATCCGGAGCGTAAGCGGCACCGCTCTTTTTGTAATGTTTGAATGCTTTCTGGATCAGGGCAGCATCAGGCCTCTTGATAATTCCGCAATTATTAATCATACCGCAAAGGCATCGTATCGTATACGATCCCCTGCTGAAGCCAAACAGATACAGCTCATCCCCGGGCGAGTAATTCTGCACAATGTACCGGTAGTCGTCCATGATGTTCTTATGCAATCCCTTGCCGGTCGCGCCACCTTTAACAGAGCTATAGTAGGAACCGACCCCCCAGTCATAAAAGACCTGTTGCGGAGTCTGCCCTGTACCAACCGGTTTGATGGCACGCGCCAGGCGGAGTACATTTGTAGGAAAATCCTTCTTCAGATCCTCTTCCGGCCGGTTCCAGGTGCCATCTGCGCAGATTACGATTCTCTTGTTCATAGTGCTCCTCCGTTTTGACATCGATAAATCGGACATTATACCGGGAATACCGGTATTGAACAGTCACACGATAAACCTCTTTGCATTTTCCACCGGTGTAGCGGACAGGTCCAGGTGTGCCCTCCTGCCGGATCTTGCGATCAGTACTTACATATATCCAAATTTTAGCACCAGGCGCAGGAAGAAGCTCAAATCGAAATGTGCACCTAGAGGATGATAAAGGTCAGGAGCATTGAAAATATTGCGTACCAGCAGGCTACAGTTCAGCCTGGGTCCCCAGAGAAGCTTGTGTACAGCAACATCCCAGGTGGTTGCACCGGGAACTGGTGCGGAATAGAGTTCTCCGGCATCGATGATTGCCTGTTGATAGTCTTGCCAGGATGTCTGTGAACGGTAGGCTATGCTCAAGGTCAGGGATAGACGTTCATGGTGCCGGTAAAGCGTAGTTATGCTAATTTTATGTGCCGGGTGCCGACGGAAATGATCCGAAAAAAGCGTGGTGCCGGACAGGAAGTATTGACAACGCCATTCCAGAGTTTGCGTTATCCTGGATTGCGCTTCCCCTGCTTGATGCAGAGAAGAACCGGGGTGCCAGCTGAAGCGCACACCCCCGGATACTGACTGTCCCTTCTGGTCAGGGTGAATATCCAGAGGTGAAGAGAAAGAATCCTCCAGAACATTGTACTGATAGTTCTGTCTGTAGAGCTGAAACCTGTCGATAAACAGATAGCGTCCGTTCAGGTGAAGCTGAAAGCTCTTCCTATCGAGTCGCCACCCGGCATCCAGCGCTGCATGTGATCGAGCTTCAGATGTATAGTTGTCATTACATGGGATGCTGTTGGAATCAAGAAAGTTGTATCCTTGCTCTGTCCAGAACAGAAAGCCAGCCGATGCAGTCTGTGGTTGAACTGCGGCTGACAGGACCAGGCTCAGTTTCTGCCTGAGTTGCGGCTGCCATTTGGCTCCTAACAGAATTGTACCACCGTTGCCACTTTCACCGGTTTGTAACTCCACTGCGAACGCTGAAGATGCGGTCGTTCCGAACTGTTTCTTAGCACTACCACACATTGTCAACCGTGTCAAACCGTAACTACCGAAATCCTCTGCATAAGCTTGCCTGTGTGTCAGCTCAACTGTAATCTGCTTCACCAGATTGTCATTGCGGTGCACCAGGGCGGCATTTGACCTGAGGTAACCACTCTGCCAGTCAAAACTGGGAAAAGAGGGTGAATACCAGTCACCCAATTCATGATGAGTGTAACTTGTTGTGAAGAGGATATTGCTTTTTGATGTTACTGGATACTGTCCATTCAAACCACAGTGAGTCCAGTTCTCCTTCAGAGGTACCTCCCCGGCTGCCGGTTCGAAGTACAGGAGATCTTCAGACTGAAAATGACCTATCAGTATCGTAAGTCGGTTGTTACCACCTTCCAACGAGGATTTCAGCAGCCCACCTACTACTTCCTGCATCGCGAAGTTTTCCCGAAAAATATCCCGGTTTCTATGATAAGCAGTTTCATCAGTAGGAAAGTGATTAGCGGCAAACAGTGAAAGGCGGGTGTAATTACCCCCATACTGGAAATCGGACCGAGCGACTCGATCTGCACCGATGTGGTCAACATTGCGGCTGTTATAATCGGTGTAGCGATAAGGTCCAGGGTCACCGGTTTCATTACCGGCACTGTATTGCAGTAGCCCGGTAAAACCATTTCTATCGAGCCTGTCAGTTGTATGAATGTGTATCATGCCCCGTGTAGCGATACCGGCATGGAATATCATCGGAGTGGTAAATATCTCAATTCGTTCAATCTGATCCGCGTTTACAGGTAGTGAGTTTAAAGCCGGATAACCAAATCTACCCAATTCCAGGCGCTGACCATCAAGCAACAGAATCCACTCAGAGCGAAAATCGGGAAAGTGCCCGGCTGGTTCAAACTGCCAGTTAAAACCATCCACCGTAAGGGCGTCCAGTTCAAGCGCCAGACCGAGGATATCGCTCACCCTGGTCAATCCTGAGAGGTTGATTTCCTCGGCGGTGATAACACGGTCGGCATCGGTTTGCAATTGCATTGCCGGCGCAACAGCTGTCAGCAGAATCATTATCAATACGATGGATGTTGTGGCCGCAGATCTCATCTCAGGAAACTCCTCAACCAGTCCGGATTGACGAACCGGTATACAACTCCTGCTGTCAGGTGTGACATATGTATCCGACGTCTGGTAAAAACTGTTGTTTGTTTCCAGTTGCACACCAGCGACCAGTTGTGGACAAAATCATACCTGCAACCCAGATCAATTCCGACTGCAAATTCGCTCTCAGATTTAAGAGCATGGTTAATATCGGTATCGTCGAAGATGAAATTACAGTTACCACAGTGTACACCCGCTAATCCCTGGAGACCTGCCGGAAGTGGGAAAAAATCCCCCCAGCCCAGAAAGAAGTAGCGGGTCTGAAAATCAGGAATCAACTCGTCCTGTGCGTTGTGAAACATGAGTAGTATGCCGGCATTCAAATAGCCGGGCTGAAATGGGGTGTCCAGAATTAGTGTCAGCCCGGCACCTCCCGACCAGTACTCCTCAAAGTCTTCCGGACTGTCGATCGGAGTGATTCCAGACAGTGTCACTCCAGTTTCAGACCAGGTCGTTACGGATTCAGCCGCCTGCATATCTGTTGGAGACAACAGACATTGCGAGAGAGTCAGCCAGCCAGCGAACAGGAGGGGAAGCATACAGGTATTTGTGATATATTGCCTGGTCATTATTCTCAAGAACCGGTAGATACTTTCGGGCCGGGCTAAGTTGCCATTGTAATGAGCAGCTCAAGAAGATGATATTCCACTTTAATAGCCAGACACCTGTTTGCGCCAAACATCAAACAGATGTTTGCATCAGTTGCTATTGAGCTTGATCCCTCCCAATCCGCTCCTCCACCCAGACATACACCGCAGGAGTTACAAACAGGGTGAGCAACGTTGATGTGGTTAGCCCGAACACTACCACCGTGGCCAGCGGACGTTGCGCATCCGCACCGATTCCGCTGGAGAACAAAAGCGGCATAAGCCCCAGCACGGTTGTCATAGCTGTCATCAACACCGGTCTCAGGCGCAGTTCGGCACCTTCAGTCACTGCTTCCAGAGCTGATTTGCCACCCGTACGCAGGTCGTTGAAGTAAGTCACCAGCACCATGCCGTTCTGAACAGCGATCCCGAACAGGGCGATGAAACCGACCGATTCGAAACCGATAATTTCCCGTTCCATCTCCATGATCAGCTGTGTGCCCTCCTCCAGGGAGATAGATGGCACAGGGTCACACCGCCAGCAGAACCAGTCCCGGCATTTTCAATGATATTTGAGCAATTCGATCAATCATGAAAACCTCTATTAGTGGCTATGGACGGCGTGCGAGTCCAGGATGATGGGTGATGATTGTGGCTTTGAGCTGAAACGCTCCCTGTGTCACATAACGAGTGCCGGGATCGAGGCCGCTCGTGATCCTACGCTGTTGCGATCCGTCCCTCCGGTAGTTACAGGAGTCATCATAAATCCACCCTCATGCTCTACAAACACTATAATGCGCCCCTCTATGTTCTGCAGGGCGTTACGTGTGACGACAACAGGAGGTTTGTGGTGTGTAACAAGTCCCCGATGCTTACTTTGAAGTGGCAGTAAGCAGTTGGCATAACACCTCCAGAATATGACATGATCGACAGAGCAGCAGATAATCACGCATCAGACGAACTCCCGGTGGATACCAACGGGTTTCTGCACTTCGCCGGTGCACGCTACTGGAACGCCTCTCTGCTACCCGCGCTGGTCGGCACAACTTTACCGTTCTGGTTACAGCCACCCGGTTTCTCTTTCAACCTGCTCGGTGCCATCGAGTTTCTGATCGCAACCGTTCTATTCCACGCCGGATTTTCGTTTCTGCAGGCGCGATTCGAGCGCAGATCGACAGCAGAATGGACTGAGTGGCGACTCCTCAGTTTCGCAGTATTGCTATTGGCTGCAGCCTGTCTGCTGGGTTTGCATCTGAACAGACTCTTTCCCGGTAGCATTTTCCTCGTCTTCGGGATTACAACAATGTTCGCAGGCCTGCTTTATGTAACACCCCCCATAAATTTCTGCCATCGCGCAGGTGGTGAAATAATCATCGCCCAGAGCCTGGGCCTGCTGCCGGTTCTGGGAGCCTATCTGGTCCAGACCGGCGATCTCACCCGAACAGTCTACATGGCTTCAATGCCGATTGTAGTTGCGACCGGTCTCTGGGTATGGACAGCTCAACTGGCCAGCCGGGAGGAGGATCAGCGGACAGGACGGAAGACCATGATTGATCTACTTGGCCTGGAATTTTCCGGACGTATTGCTCTGCTGGTATTAACGCTGCTGTTGTATACCATGCTCCTGCTGGCGGTTTACGCGAATGCAATCAGCCTGACGGGGCTTTTGGCGCTGCTTCTGCTGAGACTGGTGTGGAAAATTGACAGCGTGTCCTGGAACAGTTACGCCAGCCCGGCGCAGATGTTCGAGGCAGGTAAAGATGCTTTCAGACTGCATTGTGCTATCTGTATCATTATTATCCTGTCATCGTTGATCGAGTTGTTCCGGTAAACAGAGGATTGCTTGTCTCCCGGCAATAAAAGATGTACTTATAACC
The DNA here is from genome assembly GCA_964501185.1 of uncultured Bacteroidia bacterium. Taxonomy (GTDB): domain Bacteria; phylum CAIWAD01; class CAIWAD01; order BS150m-G50; family BS150m-G50; genus BS150m-G50. Next base: position 23,363 of record CAZCRT010000015.1, on the reverse strand, counting down.
CGGCATTTTCAGAAACGGCGGAATACACCATGCAGCAAGATCAGACAACTCCTGACCATCAACATCCCGATTACGATTTACATATTCCCCGGTCTCTGACTTACCCGGTTCCGGTTGCAGCCATCAGCGTGTTGATCGGTGCTGTGTTGTTTGTTCTTATGCGTGAAAACCCTGTAGTGGCCGGTGTTCTGGGTGGGCTCAGCATCCTCATCGGTGGGATTTATGCCGGGTTCTGTGCATTGGTCAAGCGGGTTACCAATCTGGAGCGCCGGTTCCAGGCCAGAGACCGGCTGCTGGATCAGATACCCTGGCAAGGTGATGAGACATTACTGGATGTTGGCTGTGGGAATGGCATTCTGACCCTGGGCGCAGCCAGGCACCTGACGACCGGTAAAGCAATCGGTATCGATATCTGGACCGAAGGTTCAGGTGACTGCAGCCTGCAGGCTTTTCAGGAGAACGCCCTGCTGGAAGGAGTGTCCGACCGGGTGAAAGTCCAGAATGAGGATGTACGTCAGTTGCCCTTCGAAGATGAATCATTCGAAATCATCATCAGCGGCCTGACGATGCACCATATATCACATGGCAGGGATACCGGCAGGGCAATGGGTGAGATGATACGTGTTTTAAAACCGGGTGGCTGGCTGGCGATTTATGATATTCCGTTTGCTATCAGATCATCCGCAAAACGGATGCGTGAAAATGGCCTGAAGATTGAGAGGATTGAAAGCGATTTGGTATTTGGGATAAAGCCGTAAACTACCCATTAAAAGAAAAATTGTTGTAACCTGGTTTTCTACTCCAGGCATCAGATTCCCATAGCTTGATATTTATAGATAACCACCCTATTTTTTGTCCACGACTCCCGTCCTGTTGCCATGTCTTTCAGTCAACTGGTAAGAACACGAAAACGATCCGTTTTGAGGAATTTACCCCGATTTGAGGAATCATGCATTGCCCGCTTTGTAAAAAACCGATGATCATTCTGGAGCTGGAGCAGATCGAGATCGATTACTGCGTCTCCTGCGAAGGAATCTGGCTGGACTCCAATGAGCTGGAGTTGCTCCTCGATGACGAAGATGCATATAACAGGGTAATCGCTGCCGGTAAGCTGCTGGAGCGAACCAGCGAAAAGAAACGCAGATGCCCACTCTGCCGTAAAAAAATGAATAAGATCCAGGTAGGCGACGAGCCGAAAATCACCTATGACGCCTGTCCGCGGGGTGAGGGGATCTGGTTTGACAGAGGAGAACTGGAAGCAGTCATCAGAATCGGTCTTCCCGATCGGGAAGGGCTTGAGATACAAAGGTTTCTCGGCCACCTGTTCCAGAATCCCGACACTGATAATTCAGAAGAAACACACTGAAGGAACGAATCATGCTAACCGCTTTACTTTTATTTGTCATCATTGTTCTGGCTATCATGGTAATGTGGGGGGTTGGCCTCTACAACAGTCTGGTCAGGTTCCGCAATCAGGTCAAAAACGCCTGGTCACAGATTGATGTTCAGCTCAAGCGTCGTCACGATCTCATCCCCAACCTGGTGGAAACTGCCAAGGGGTATATGAAGCACGAGCGGGAGACGCTGGAAGGGATAACCAACGCCCGGAATCTCGCCACCGGCGCCCAGGGTCCGGCCGAGGCTTCGAAAGCGGAGTCGGAACTCAGTGGCGCCATGAGCAACTTCTTTCTGGTTGTGGAAAACTATCCCGATCTGAAAGCGAACACCAATTTTCTGGCACTGCAGGAGGAGCTGACCTCAACGGAGAACAAAATCGGATTCGCCAGGCTGTTCTATAATGACCAGGTGCTGGGACTCAACAACCGGATCCAGATGTTCCCCAGCAGTATTCTGGCAGGTATGTTCAACTTCAAGGAAGAGGTATTCTTCGAGATCGAAAACGCGGATGAGCGCGATACACCGCAAGTGAAGTTCGACTAGGATACTGATATGTGGGAACAGATTCGGGCCAACAGGAGAAAAAGCGTCCTGTTGCTTATTTTCATGGCACTGCTGCTGGCGGGACTCGGGTACGTCATAGCGGAAGTGTACGCGCCCGGTTTCGGGATCACAGGTGCAGCTGTCGCCATGTTTATCTGGGCGGGGCTGGCCATAATGAGTCTGATCGGTGGCAGTAATGTCCTGTTGATGGTAAGCCGGGGCAAGGAACTCAGCAGGAGTGACTCCCCACAACTGTTCAATGTAGTCGAGGAAATGGCTATCGCCTCCGGCATGCCGATGCCGAAGATATATCTGATTACTGAGGATGCTCCCAACGCTTTTGCAGCCGGCAATAAACCGGAGAATTCGCTGATTGCAGTTACCTCCGGCCTGCTGAAGAAGCTTAACCGGGATGAGCTTCAGGGGGTAATCGCCCACGAAATGGCCCACATCGCCAACCGTGACGTCATGTACATAACACTCGCCGGAATACTTGTAGGCTCACTGCTGCTGATATCTCAAGTGTTTACCAGGACGTTTTTTTATACCGGTGGCGCCAGGGGGCGTCGGTCGAGTGGGAAAGAGGGCGGCGGAGCACAGGGGGCAATACTGATCATCGCCATTGTCATGGCCATCCTGGCTCCGATCTTTGCCAGGTTACTGTACTTTGCCCTTTCCCGGGAAAGGGAGTATCTGGCCGATGCCAGCGGTGCCCAGTTTTCTCGGTATCCAGAGGGTCTCGCCTCGGCTCTGGAGAAAATCTCCGGTGATACTTCACCACTGGGAGTAGCAAACAGCGTTACCGCACCCATGTATATCATCAATCCCCTCAAGAAGGTTGGCATGGCGGCCCGCAACCGCACCAGCACCCACCCCCCCATCCAGACAAGAATTCGTATCCTGCGCAATATGGCAGGTGGCGCCGCTCTTGCAGACTATAACCAGTCCTGGCAGCAGGTGATGGGCAAGAGCAGGAATGTCATCCCCGCCAGCGGTCTCAGCTCAGAGGAACAGGTAGAGATCCGCACTACCACAGCTGACAGATCGGCCGGTAAGGATAAGCGGAGACAGCAGATACAGGATGTCAACGATCTGGTCGAGAAGATCAACAAGTATGCTTTTCTGGTCTGTGCCTGTGGTCTGAAGATGAAAATCCCGGCTGAGCTGAAGGAAAAGAAGCTGGATTGCCCCAGATGTGGGCGCCTGAATGAACTACCAGTCGCAGAACTTGCGGCAGTCGGTGTACTGGCCTCAAAACTGAGCGAAAGTGGTGAAACAGCACCGGAGATTGACCTGCCTGATAAAGAGGAGAGGCTGCGGTTTGTGCGCAGAGAGAAAGGGTGGACCTCCTTTGAATGTCGCTGTGGCACGACCATCAGCCTCTCGCCGGCATTTGACGCTGATACCTTCACCTGTCGCAAATGTAACCGGATTATCGAAATCGATGCGGCGTGAGTGCCGGTCATAGCAGGTAGAAAGAGAATTGTTCATAACGGGGCGGTACTGATGAGAAGAGGAATGTTGATTACGATTATCAATGCCTGTGTATGGGGTTTTGTCCTGGTCGCTTCTGCCATAGCATTGAAGGGCACCGACTCGTTTGAGAAAATACAATTAATTCTCGGCGGCGGTGCAGCATTTTCATTGATGCTGGTTGGTAACGGGATGAAAAGGAAGCCGAAGAAAAAATCTGATAAGAGCCGTTAGAATGGACTTAATAATTAGGAGAGAATTGTGAATCAGGAAAACACACCGGGCAATCTGGTCGAATCCATAGCTTACCAGGAAGCGTCCGTAGTAAGTATGACTTTACTTGAGAAGAAAACCGGTACGGTCACGCTGTTTGCCTTTGACCAGGGTCAGGGCCTCAGCGAGCACACCGCACCGTTCGACGCCATGGTCTGTGTGCTGGACGGGGTAGCTGAAGTGACAATCTCGGGTGCACCAATTCTGGTAAAAGAGGGTGAAATGCTGATCATGCCCGCCAACGAACCCCATGCTTTGAAAGCGGTCGAGCGCTTCAAGATGATGCTGACCATGATCAGATCCTGATATGAATATCGCAGCCCGTCTGGCTGGTGACGGAGCAACAGGATAGTGTTATCGGTGATTGATTTGAGGAAAGGCGGATTTTGTGGCGGGTTCTGAGAGAAACCGTGCTGCAGCCAGTATGGCTGCTGTTGTGTTCGCGGGGCTATTCATATTCCAGATTCTTCTGGCTGCCGGGGTGCCCTGGGGAAGAGCAGCGTTCGGGGGCGCGAGCGATATACTCACACCGGGGCTGCGGATTGCCAGTGTAATATCAGCACTGCTGTTTCTGGGTGCTATCTGGGCTGTTCTTACAAGTGCAGCCGTTATTACTGTCGGACAGGGAGTGCGCAGGATAGCCCGCTGGGCGATGTGGGGATATGTCGTGCTTTTCAGCCTGAGTGCGCTGCTTAACTTCGCCTCATCAAGCCCCTGGGAACGTTTCGGGATGGCACCGCTTGCTGTACTGCTTGTTGTCTGCTGTGTGCTGGTTACACGTGGTCCGGGGATCGAGTAGCATTGAACCGCACTGATAAAATCCGGGCACGGCCTTCACCTTTTATCCGGTATCTGATGCCGGAATCCCCGCTAGTCGCAAAGTAATCAAAATGCCAAAATCATATCTGCCTGAACAGAATTCTCTATCTGGCAGAAAGCGTGTTTTTAGCTCCCGTTGAAGACCGGGAATTACTACTTTCAAGCAGAACAGCTTCTGGAGACAATCGGTGATGAAAAGGATGTGCTTCCGGTGCGGTGAAGAGATAACTCCTGAACAGGTGGCGGGGAGAGCTCCGGAGGCAATCGCACAGGGAGTATGTGACGACTGTCTCCAGAAGTCCTTTGACAGGATGGGGGAGGAGCTGAATTCATTTATCGACAGCCTGGCCGCGCCGGTGATAGTTGTCGATGATAACGGGATTGTGCAGACCGCCAATGCCCGGGCGCAGACATTGCTCCTGAAAACACTGCCGGAGATTGAAGGCTACAGAGGCGGTGAAGTATTCGAATGTGCCTATGCGACACTTCCGGAGGGGTGCGGCAACACAGTCCACTGCAGCGGTTGTGCGATTCGTCGATCAGTGATGGAAACCCTGCAGACAGGAAAAAGCCTCGTGAAAACCCCTGCCTACCTCAACCGGGGGACTCTCGACAATTACCAGCGCACCGATTTTCTGATCTCCACTGAAAAGATCAGCGGGTTGGTACTGCTCAGGATTGACAGGGTAGTCGCGGGTGATGAAGAGAAGTGCTGAGACGCTGCCACACACTCCTGCGCTAGTTGACTGCCATTTTTCTTTGCAAAAAGGCTTGGCAGTTTAACCCTTAAGCAAAACTCTGAAGCGTTGCCTGCAGTAACGAGAACTCGGTTTCATGCGGGCCAAACATGCAATCTCTTAACGTATCAGTGTCATTTTTCTGGCTTCTACGTAGTTCCCCGCGGTCAACTTGTACAGATAAGTGCCGCTGGGAAAGTCCTCCAGCGCGCAGACAAACTGATGATCTCCCGCCCCCCGGTTTTCATCCAGCAGGATAGCGGCCCGCCTGCCATTAATGTGATACAATTCCAGAGACACCAGGCTTTCGTGTGACAGTGAAAACGGTATGACCGTGCTGTTGTTGAAGGGGTTGGGATAGTTGGCAGACAGCATGAATCCCGCATCAGAGCGATCCGGTTGGCCGGGTACAGATTCTCCCTCAACCAACAGATAGTCCACACTGTTGCTGTTGAAATTGGGTACGACCAGCAGGCTGTGCTCTCCGTCAAAACCGAGGTCTGCGGGACCGGCATGACCATCAGAGAACAACTCCCATTCTCCACTAAAATCGGTGTCGATGCGGTAAGTGGAACCGGTGCTCCAGGATGATACATAGAAGCGTCCCTGATTATCCCGTGCAATACCATCCAGATTGTCCAGAGTGGTGTTGATAATGGTACTCACGCTGGAGTCCGCCAGCGAGACCGCCTGCAGGGGAGAATTCGAGCGAAAGCTGACCAGCAGCAGCCGGTCATTGGCGCCGTCGAAATAGAGTCCGTTCGGTGTCGCCAGAGCGCTGGCGACAAACTGGGTGAATGATAGGTCCGGCAGATAGATCCGGTAGATGCGGGCAGCGTTGCTGTCGGTGACATAGAGGTTGTCAGCGCCGTCTGTGGTGATGTCGTTGAGAAAGACTGCACCGCTTATGACAATCAGTTCCTCCTGCTCACCGGTAGCCAGGTTGATGCTGGCAACGCCCTCCGTTGCAGCTACCCACAGTTTGTCTTCCACGATGGTTACACCCCGCACACTGCTCAGTCCGCTGTTGAAAATTGTCTGGTTCCCCTCCAGATCTACAGCGACGATATCACCGTTGCCGGTGTTGGAGACAAGTGTGCGGCTGGCGGACGCATCGTAGACGGCACTCTCAGGGTTGACATGATAGTTCTGGGCCAGCAGGGGGGTAAGCCCAGTAAAGGCCTGTGCCAATATAAGTGTCAGATATGTTGCCAGGCGACCATAACTCATCGATAAAGGGGAAAGATTATACAACATGAGCATCTCCTCACCTTTGTTCATTCTGATAAAAATCACCAAACGAAGTGTACCATCCTTAAATCATGATACTGTCGTAGAGTATCTGCTTAATACGATGATAATTATTGCTCATTTTAGCAATACGACAGCAGCTGGCGATGGTGAGAATTGCCACAAAATGTGAAAACTGATGAATCGCAGACTAACTGATACAGATTATAAAAATGCTTATGATTTGACACCCATGTAGCAACTTACAGCAGATCCAGATGATTATCATATCTACTATCCACTGATGGTGGTGAAGCTGGAGCATTTTCCCCGGGTAATCCGCGCCCGGGCTACACAGTCAACTCGACGGCCCGGGATATTTTGAGAAAGCCATATCAACTTCTCATGAGGAATTTTGAGTTGTGTTTATTGGATAATATTCCTATTTTTCGCATAACAGGGTTTGCTCATTCAAGCCTATCTTCTTATCGCAATGGTGATCAGAAGATCTTCATATCCAGTGACCCTTTTTCACTGACAAGTGTAGTATTTACAAGTGAAGCAACCGGACATCACATCACTTTCCTGTAAATGCTATCAGATGATGCCAGCAGTTTAAGTCTTAGAAGCGGGCAGATAACGGCATCACTATATATGAAGGAGTTGCACTATGAAACTATGGCGGACTCCCCTTGACGTAGCAGAGACAAAATACCCCTCCGGTACCGTACACATCATTATCGAACGATGTAAAGGTTGTTCCTATTGCATCGACTACTGCCCCAAACAGATCCTGGTCATGTCAGAGAAGTTCAACAAGAAGGGCTATCATTACCCCTGCATTGTTGAAAATGGACTCTGTGTCAACTGTAACCTGTGTACGAACATCTGTCCTGAATTCGCCATTTACTCTGAGGAAGACAAAGTAAAAGAATAGTCATAATTTCTGACCGCGGAGCAGGGTCTGCTCTCTCTGCGCGTCTGATAAGTGGGGAAATTCTCTTATAGTATTTCTCGAGATCGCCTTCTGAGAATCGCTATAACAGGGAGGAAAAAGTGGGTGATAACAATTCAGGTGTACTGACCGGCACGTTTTTCATGAGTGGCGACCTGGCGCTGGCGGAGGGCGGCCTGGCTGCCGGTTGCCGTTTTTTTGCCGGTTATCCGATCACACCCGCTACAGAGGTGGCGGAACGGATGTCGGAGCGATTACCCGATCTGGAGGGCGGCATCTTCGTACAGATGGAAGATGAGATGGCCTCCATCAACGCCATGCTGGGCGCATCCTGGGGTGGTATGAAAACGATGACCTCTACTTCAGGTCCGGGATTCAGCCTTATGATGGAGAACCTGGGACTGGGTGTCATGATGGAGACCCCCTGCGTTATCGCAAATGTGCAGCGGGGTGGCCCCTCTACCGGCCTGCCAACACTGGTCGGACAACAGGACATGATGCAGGCCCGCTGGGGATCGCATGGTGATTATGAGATTATAGCCCTCTGCCCCAACTCCCCGCAGGAGTGCTTCGATCTCACAATCAAAGCCTTCAACCTGTCGGAAATCTATCGTATTCCGGTGCTGGTAATGACCGACGAAACCGTCGGGCATATGTATGAAAAAGTGGTTATCCCGGATCCGGAGGAGATCAAACTCTCAAACCGCCCCCGGCCGGCTCCCGGAACGAAAGATTACAAACCCTACGCCCTGCCTGAGGGATCACTGATTCCACCCATGGGACTCGCCGGTGAAGGTTATAAGTTACATGTCACAGGCCTCACACACGACGAGCGGGGCTACCCCGCCGTCAATCCGGAAGCACATCAACCGCTGGTTCAGCGGTTAGTGGATAAAATCCGCCTCAACGCCACAGAGATCCAGGAATGGGAAGAGAAGGAAACAGGGGATGCCGAACTGCTGATCCTCTCCTATGGCGTTTCTTCCCGTATTGCGGAATATACCATGCAACTGGCACGCAAAGAGGGACTCAAAGTCGGCTTCCTGCGACTGATTGTTGCCTGGCCTTTTCCAGAAGAACGGGTGCGGGAGCTGGCCGGGCAGGTTAAAACCATCATTGTCCCGGAAATCAATCTCGGCCAGATGGTACTGGAAGTGGAACGGGTAGCCGGTGGGCGCTGCGATGTAAAACTGATCCCCAATGCCGGTGGCCGTGTACATACACCGGAAGAGATCTTCGCTATTGTGAAGGAGATGTACTGATGACAACCATCACAGAAGCTGTCAGCCACACCAAGGATGACCTGCTGCGCACTGAACGGCTGCCTCACATCTGGTGTCCCACCTGTGGCATCGGCACTGCGGTCAGCTGTTTTATCAACGCGATCCGGACGACCGAGATTCCTCTGGAGAAATTCGCGGTAGTTTCCGGTATCGGGTGTACCGGACGGGTAGCAGGTTATGTGTATCTCGATTCTTTCCATACCACTCACGGGCGGGCGATGCCATTTGCGGTAGGGCTGCACCTGGCCAGACCGGATATGAAAATTGTCGTCTTCTCCGGAGACGGTGATCTGGTCGCCATCGGTGGCAACCATCTGTTACACACTACCCGGCGTAATTTTGATATTACCGTCATCTGCATCAACAATTTCATCTACGGGATGACGGGGGGGCAGCTGGCTCCGACTACACCGGAAACCGCTAAAACCACCACTTCACCTTATGGCAGCCACGAGTACCCGCTGAACATACCTCATGTGGTGGCCGCCTGCGGAGCGGCTTATGTATCACGCTGGACTATACTCCATATCAAGCGATTAACCCGCGCCATCAGGGAGGCGATTCTCAAACCCGGCTTCTCTTTCGTGGAAGTGATAGCACCCTGCTCGACGCTTTACGCCCGCAAGAACAAGCTGGGCAGCGGTACGGAGCTGATGCAGTTCTATCATGACAACAGTGAAATCAACCATGACGCCAATCTTGAAGATCTCGATCTGCGTTTCCAGGAAAAGATCATCTGTGGCAACTTCGTGAACCGGGAGAAAGAGACCTTCCGGCAGATGCTGAATGTCAGAGAGCGGGCGGAGGGATAACTATGTTAACACAGATACGTATCACCGGTTTTGGCGGTCAGGGGGTAATTACCGCAGGTTACATTCTCGGCCGGGCGATTACCATCTACGATGAGCGCAATTCCATCTTCACCATGTCTTATGGCCCGGAAGCGCGGGGAAGCGCCTGCAGCTCGCAGGTTGTCGTCTCCGACGATCCGATTCTATATCCATTTCTGACGCGTCAGGATATACTGATAGCCATGTCGCAGGAGGGATACGATAAGTTCATCGGTGAGTCAGGTGATGGTGCGATTGTCATATATGATCCGGATCTGGTGGACGAGGGGAAACCGGGTGGCAAAGTAAAACTGTACCCGATGCCGGCCACCACTTCGGCTGAAAAGCAGTTCAACAAGCGGATTGTCGCCAACATCATCATGTTGGGCTACCTCTCGACTGTCACCAGCGTGGTTTCCGAGAAAGCCATTATGGAAGCTGTTGCAGCAACAGCGCCCGGTGGTACCCAGAAATTGAATGAGGAGGCGCTCAGAATCGGTCTGGATCATAAGCTGCCCGGTTAAACTTGAGTGGGATCAACTTCGGTTCAGTCCGATCGGGCTGCAGGGAGTCACCCTGTATGTCTGGAGTGACGAAGATGGGCAACCGGATGTTGAAGCATTGTTATGAGAACTTTCAAACATGAAGCCGGGCATGGAGAACCCGGAAATAGATTGATAACGAGATATGTCTGATTGATAAGGATCGGATATGGAAAAAGGAGTAGTTGTTGTCGGCGGTGGAATCGCGGGAATTCAGGCTTCACTGGACCTGGCCCGGACCGGTTATAAAACCTACCTGGTCGAGAAAAGCCCGACGATCGGGGGGAGGATGGCCCAACTGGACAAGACCTTCCCCACCATGGACTGTTCCATATGAATCCTGGGCCCGAAGGCCATGGATGTCGGTCGACATCCCAACATCGAACTGCTGACCCTGGCGCAATTGACAGATCTGAAGGGTAGTGCCGGTAACTTTCATGCCACCGTTCAGATAGAACCGCGGCGTGTTATCAGTGACCGCTGTACCGCCTGCGGGGACTGCGCACGTGCCTGTCCACAGACTGCACCGAATGAATGGGATCTGGGTCTGGGCAGCCGTCGTGCAATTTACCGCCCCTATCCCCAGGCTGTACCATCTTCCTATATCATCGATATGGAGAGCTGTCTCAACACCGCGGAACACTTCGTATGTGAGCGTTGCCGTAATGTCTGCAAGGTGGAGGCGATCGAGCACGATATGCAGACGGAAACCCGTGTGCTGGATGTCGGTGCGGTAATTGTCGCCACCGGTTTCGATGAGTTCCATCCTCATGTAATGAAGAACTATGGCTACGGAGTCTGGCAGAATGTGATGACCAGTCTGGAGTTTGAGCGGTTGCTGAATGCTTCCGGACCCACACAGGGTGATATCATCCGCCCCAGTGACCGCAAAGAGCCGCAGAACCTGGTTTTCATACAGTGTGTTGGAGCCCGTGGTGAAGGTGGGCGGCCCAACTGTTCACGCTACTGCTGTATGAATGCCGTCAAGGATGCGCTGCTGATCAAGCAACACCAGCCGGAGGTGGAGTCCTGCACCATTCTCTATACAGATATCCGTGCGTTCGGCAAGGGCTTTGACAGCTTTGTCGCCCGGGCGCAGGAGGAAGACTATATCCATTTCCTGCGGGGCAGGCCCAGCAAGCTGATGGAGATGGAGAACGACGACATCGAGATATTCGTGGAGGATACCGAGGAGCAGCGCCAACTCCGCCTGCAGGCTGACCTGGTGGTATTGAGTTGCGCCGGTGTGCCTCCTCCATTTTCACCTCAACTGGCCCGGGCCCTGCGCATCGATACCAACGATATCGGCTTCTTCAGCGCCCGTTATCCCGACCGGCCGGTAGAAACCAGTCGCGCCGGTGTGTTCATCTGCGGCAGCGCCGGCGGACCCCAGGTAATCCCCGATTGCGTGGCGCAGGCCTCAGCAGCGGCGGCTCAGGCGTCGATCCTGGTTAAAGAGCACAAGCTGCCGGAAATCGAACCGGAGGTTGCGGAACCGATTGACCCTGCGGCCGCACCCCGGATCGGTGTATTCATCTGCCATTGTGGAGCCAATATCGGCCGGGTACTTAAGATTGCCGACCTGGTTGAGGAAGCAGCGCAACTGCCCGGTGTGGCTTACGCCGGTGAGGAGCTGTTCGCCTGCGCCGACAGCGGCCAGAGTTCAATCAGGGAGAAGATACTCGAGCACAGGCTGAACCGGGTGGTAGTAGCCGCCTGTACTCCCCGTACTCACGAACCGGTATTCCGCAAAGCCTGCCTGGAAGCAGGCCTGAACCCTTACCTGCTGGAGATGGCAAATATCCGCGACCAATGCTCCTGGGTACACGCAAAAACCCGCCCGGAAGCCTGGGGCAAGGCGCTTGACCTGATTCGCATGGCGGTAGCGCGTGCTTCCCGGCTGCTGCCGTTGCAGGTAACTGAAGTGGAAGTTGACAAACGGGTGGTGGTGATAGGCGGTGGTGTGGCCGGCCTGCAGACCGCTCTCGACCTGCATCAGCTGGACTTCGAAGTTACCCTGGTGGAAGCGACAGGAGAGATCGGCGGCAGGGTTGATCAATTACACGCGGTTTTCCCTGGCGCAGGACATCCGGCCCGTGAGCTGATAAAGCGGTTCAATAAGGCGGAGATCCCCCTGCTGCTGAATACGCAGGTTAAAGACATCTCCGGATTTGTCGGCAATTTCGAGATTACGCTGGACAGTGGAAATGGAAAAAGTGCACAGGCCCCGCTGACTGCCGGGGCAATTGTAGTAGCTATTGGTTCAAGGCTGTTTAAGCCGGGAGCGAACTGGGGTTATGACCGGGAGAATGTAATCACCTCGGCCGAGCTGGAAGAGATGATAGCAGCCGGAGATCCGGATGGTGTTCTGAAACGGTGCGAACATACAGTCTTTGTGCAGTGTGTGGGATCCCGCAGTCTGGAGGAAGGCTACAGTGGATGCTCCCGCTACTGCTGTGCCGCCACGGTCAAACAGGCAGTGGAGCTGCAGGAGCGCGGGATTGATGCAACCGTACTCTATCGCGATATGCGGATGGTGGGACAGGGGGCGGAGGAGTTCTACCGCAGCGCACGCAAAGATGGTGTACTGTTCCTGCGCTATGAAACAGCTCAGCCGCCAGCCTGGCATGGTAAAAAGAAGGTAACCGCTGTCTCGCTGTTCGATACGCTGCTCAAACGTGATATCACCGTCCAGACAGACCTGGTGGTCCTGGCTGTTGGCATGGTCAACGAACAAGAGCATTCGGAAGCGTTGCGTACCCTGCTGAAGGTTCCCCGCAGCAGCGATGGTTTTTTCATGGAATTACACCCGGAGCTGGGCCCTGTGGAAACCTGTATCGACGGCGTATTTCTCTGTGGCACCATTCAGGGGCCAAAAGATATTACCGACAGCCTGACCCAGGCGTCAGCAGTAGCCGGAAAAGTGGCAGAGCTGCTGAGCCGGGAGCGACTCTGTCTGGAACCGGTAGTCTGCGAGGTGAACACCGAACGGTGCCGGGCCTGCGGCGAATGTGTACAGATCTGCGAGTATCACGCTCCCGAACTGATAACGACTGAAGCTGGCAGGCAGGCGGCTGTCATCAACAGGGCACTCTGTAAGGGGTGTGGTACCTGTGCCGTCTGGTGTCCGACTAACGCAATAACCGCCTGTCACTTCACCGACGACCAGATCCAGTCGATGATAACGACTCTGTTCGAGGATTACCATGTCACCAGGAAAGAGTAAAACGGCAGTCAAAGAGAAGTTCGAACCACGGGTGCTGGTGTTCGCCTGCAACTGGTGTTCCTACGCCGGTGCCGATGGTGCCGGCGTAAGTCGCCTGCAGTACTCACCTAATGTGCGTCTGTTGCGGGTGATGTGTTCAGGGCGGGTGCACCCCTCCTTTGTCCTGCAGGCCTTTGTGGAGGGCTCTGATGGTGTCATGGTTTCAGGCTGCCACTTCGGTGACTGTCATTATATCTTCGGTAATCACCGGGCGGTAGAGCAGTATGAGAAGCTGCAGCATATAACGGCCCTGCTGGGTATGGAACCGGAGCGGATTGCTCTGGAATGGATATCAGCTGCAGAGGGACCGCGCTTTGTGACAGTTATAGACGACTTCGTGGAGAAGATCCGGGAACTGGGGCCCAGCCCCCTGCGTAATGGCAAGGAAAAGCAACATGACAACTGACGGCAACGCACTGTTACAGGCCTACGGTATTAACAGCTGTCTGGAATGCGGCCGCTGTACGGCAGTCTGCCCGGTTGCTCCTACCCACACCTTCTCACCGCGACGTCTGCTTTCCCGTGCTATCAGCGGTGGGACGGCAGGACTGATAGCAGATCGATCGCTCTGGGATTGTCTGACCTGCCGCCGCTGCGAACAGGTCTGCCCCAGGGAGATTCCATATGCTGAACTCAACCGGGCGGTGCGCTCACAGGCACGGGAGATAGAGGAGGTACAGAGTTGCACCCATGGGGGCATCTTCGAGCAGATCTGTTCCCTGATGATGCACCCGAAACTGAAGCAGGATCGACTCGGCTGGATTACTGATGACCTGAAAGTCCGCAAAACAAAAAGCGATACGCTGTTCTTCACCGGGTGTACTCCCTACTTCGCTGCCTACTTCGGGGAACCTTATGCCGGACCGCTGCTCAATTCTCTGCGTGCTGCAGTGCGGCTGCTCAATGAAATCGGTATCAAGCCGTTACTGCTGGCCAATGAGCGCTGTTGCGGGCATGACCTGCTGCTGCGGGGAGAACAGGAAAAATTCGAAAGCCTGGCCCGGAGTGTTGCCGAGCAGATCCGCAGCTCCGGAGTGGAAAGGGTAGTCTTCAGTTGTCCGGAATGCCTGACCACTCTGCGTAACGATTATCCCGCTGTTGCTGCTGAACCGGGAGTGGAACTGGTTCATATCTCAACACTGCTGGCGGCGCATCTGGAAGAACTCAAATTCCGTGATGTTGAGCAACAGGTAACCTTCCAGGACCCCTGCCGGCTGGGACGTTATGAGCAGATATACGAGGAGCCCCGCTCGGTTCTGCAATCAATACCGGGACTGGAATTGACAGAAATGGAGCACAACCGTAAGCGCTCCATTTGCTGCGGGACCACTGCCTGGATCGGGTGTAATGCGGGTACCAGAGTGCTGCAGCAGAAGCGGCTGGGTGAGGCACGTGCTACCGGCTCCGAACTGCTGCTGACCGCCTGTCCCAAGTGTCTTATTCATCTGACCTGCTCTCAGGCGGGACAGGAGGAAGTGGAGACTCCTGCCGTTCAGATCAGGGACAGCTGGGATTATATGGCTGAGCAACTGGAGAAATGATAACAATGGCAGATGTGGTGAATCGCACCACCCGCCGTCAATATATTGAAAACAGGACGACCGGAATCTCTGGAGGAAGGCATGGCAGATAACGGAGAAAGAATCGGAGTGTTCGTCTGTGATTGTGGCCTTAACATCGCGGGTACTGTAGATACCGCTGCTGTGGAGGAGTACGCCCGCACACTGCCTGATGTAGTCTGTGTGATACGCAATAAATACACCTGTGCGGATCCGGGGCAGAATGAAATTAAAAAGGCGATTGTCGAGCACAGACTGGACCGGGTGGTGGTAGCTTCCTGTTCACCCCGTATGCATGAGCCGACCTTCCGTGGCTGTGTCTGGGATGTGGGATTGAACCCCTACCTGATGGAGATGGCCAACCTGCGGGAACACTGCAGCTGGGTACACACTGACGACAGGGAGGGTGCTACCCATAAAGCTATGGACCTGGTACGCAGCGCTGTTGCCCGTGCCCGCTTTCTGGAACCACAGGAGGAGATGCAGGTGCAGGTGACACCGGCGGCAATGGTCATCGGTGGTGGCGTTGCCGGTATCCAGGCAGCGATGGACCTGGCCGAAGGGGGGCATACGGTCTACCTGGTGGAGAAGGAGCCCTCCATCGGTGGCATAATGGCCGCTCTGGATAAGACCTACCCCACCATGGACTGCAGTATATGAATCCTGGGGCCAAAGGCCATGGATGCCGGTCGGCATCCAAACATCAAGCTGATGACTTACAGTGAAGTTGAAACAGTCTCCGGGTATGTTGGCAACTTCAAGGTCAGGGTGCGCCGGAAAGCGCGCTATGTGGACGAGACGCTCTGCAACGCCTGTGGCGATTGTGCAGATATCTGCCCCACGGGGCATCCGGATGAATACCAGGAGGGATTCTCTACCCGTAAAGCGATTTACATTCAGTTCGCCCAGGCTGTTCCCTCCGCCTATCTGATAGACATGGAAACCTGTCTTGGCAATAATCCGATCGCCTGTGGTAAATGCCAGGATGTCTGTGACAAGGATTGTATCGATTTTGACGCACATGACGAGATAGTGGAGCTTGATGTCGGTGCTATTATCGTTGCTACCGGCATGGCACCTTACGATCCGACAGAGATAGAGGAATACGGTTATGGCCGTTTTGAAAATGTGATTACCAGTATGGAGTTCGAGCGGTTGATCTGCGCCGGTGGCCCTACCGAGGGGCACTTCATGCGACCCGGTGACCGGCAGCGCCCCAAACGGATCGGCTTTATCCAGTGTGTCGGCTCCCGTTCAAGGAAACATGGTTCCGAATACTGTTCCAACATCTGCTGTATGAATACCATCAAGGACACCCTGCTGCTGCGCGATCACTACCCGGATACTGAGAACTATGTTTTTTACATGGATATCCGCGCTTTCGGCAAGGGCTTTGAGGATATGTACATCCGCTCAAGGGAGGAGGGGGTTCACTACATCCGCGGTATTCCGGGTGAGATAAGTGAAGACCCTGAAACCGGCAGCCTGACAGTAGTGGTAGAGAACACCCTGACCGGCGAGCTTGAGGAGTTTGAACTGGATATGATAGTGCTTTCAGTCGGTGTCAAACCGCAGGAAGACGCCGGTGTGATTCGCAAACTGCTGACACTCTCACAATCCCCCGACGGCTTCATGATGGAAGCGCATCCGAAGCTTAAACCGGTGGATGCACCGACACGGGGTATTTTTCTCGCAGGCTGTGCGGAGTCCCCCAAGGATATCAAGGACAGCGTTACCCAGGCGGGAGCGGCTGCAGCACGCGCACAGATTCTGCTCAATGCCGGGGAGGTGAAGATCGAAGCGATCACCTCCCGTATCAACGAAGAGCTGTGCAAAAAATGCGGCAGCAAGTGCTCCAGCGTCTGTCCCTACAGCGCCATCCAGTGGCATAAGGGAGAGATACCACAGATCATCGAAGCGGCCTGTGCCGGCTGCGGTTCCTGTGGCGCTGAATGTAATTTCGGTGCTATCACCATGCGCCATTTCACTGATCACCAGTTGATCGCACAGGTGGATGCCATCCTGGAAGAGGATCACATGGACAAACTGGTGACCTTCGCCTGTAACTGGTGCAGCTATGCCGGTGGTGATTTCGCAGGTATCTCCCGCCTGCAGTACCCTGTACATACCCGACTTATCCGCACCATGTGCAGTGCCCGGGTGAAGGAGGAATTTGTCGAGCACGCCTTTATGAAGGGAGCTCCGATGGTGCTGGTTTCCGGATGTCATTTTGCCGACTGCCACTATATCGACGCCAACCGTGCCACGGTAAGGCGGGTACAACGCCTCTGGGATCGCATGGAAAAATTGGGGATACGGCCGGAGCGGTTACAACTGGAATGGATCAGCGCCGCGGAGGGGCAGAAGTTCGCCGCCGTGATGCGGAAGCTGGACGAAGTCCGCCGCGAAGTGACACCGGAGGAGGTGGCCTATACGCAGGAGGTCTTCAAAGCACAGCAACTCAAAGGGGCGGCCAGAAAAGAGGCCATGGCAAATCTGATTTCACCACGGCCGCCGCAGCAACCGGAGCTGGCCCCGGCGCCGGTCGAACAGAGCTGGTTCAAATGTCAGAGCTGTGGCCACCAGTTCCTGATGCCGTTCGATCCTGACGCGGCACTCACTGAATGGCAGTGTCCACTGGGTGAATGCCGCAGCAACAGTATCCGGCGCCTGCAGCTGAAGAAACAGCCGGCCATAGTGGAGGAGGTAGCGTGAGCGATCAGGGTTTGAAAGTCGATTTCAGTAAAAGGCAGCAGCTGGAGCGGATTCTCGGTGCCGGGCACCTGAATTATTGCTATCAGTGTGGCGCCTGTGTGGGGGATTGCCCGACAGCCCGCTTCAATCCGGAGTTTAATCCACGCACAATAATGCTGCAGGCTCTGGTAGGAGATTTCGATCATCTGCTGGAGGAGAATTCCCTGATCTGGCTCTGCAGCAACTGCTACAACTGTTATGAGCGCTGTCCCCAGGATGTGCGTCCGGTAGAGGTGATAATAGCCCTGAAAAACCTTTCAGTAGATCGTAAGACAGCCAACGAGGAGATCGCGCAGATCAGAGACCGCATTGTAGAAACAGGCCGCAGCGTACCGGTCATGCCGGCAATTCACCGGATGCGTGAAGAGTTGGGATTACCACCACTGGAAAAGATAGACACAGGTGAGTTGAAAGAGATTCTCAAACCGGACGGTGAATCATGAAACTGGCATTTTTCCCGGGATGTCTGATCCCGGTGAAATACCCCTACATGGAAGTGGCAATACGCAAAACGCTGCCATCACTTGGCATCGAGATCATCGACCTGGAGGGATTGACCTGTTGCCCCGATCCGATTCACTTCAAGGCGGCTGACAATCTGGGCTGGCTGGTAGCGGCTACCCGCAATCTCTGCATAGCTGAAGAGGCAGGTCTCGATATTTTCACCATCTGTTCCGGATGCACAGAAACCCTGTCCGAAGCTGTCTACATGCTGGAGGAAGACCCGGAGTTAAAGGAACGAGTCAATCGGCGGCTGGCTCGTACAGGGCGGGAATACCTGGGCAAGGTGAAGGTCCGCCACATTGTCACCATACTGCGTGATGATATCGGTGTCGAGAAGATCAGTGCTACCGTTACCCGCCCCCTGCAGGATGTACTGGTGGCGATACATTACGGCTGTCACCTGCTTAAGCCGAGCGATTTCATGCAGGTGGATGATCCTGATGATCCCCATGTCATGGACCATCTCATCCAGGCCATCGGTGGCAACACCTGCCGTCACCGGGAATGGTACCTCTGTTGCGGGCGCGCCTGCCAGAGCACGGAACTGCGCGAAGAGATGACCCGCAGTGTACTGGATTCAGTGCGGGAGATGGAAGCGGATTGCATGGGAATGATCTGTCCTACCTGTTTCTCCTCATTCGACCTGGGGCAGATCCTGCTGGCACGCAAACATAAGGAGAGACCGGCAGATCAGCAGATGGTTCCTCCGGTATATTACTTCCAGTTGCTGGGTCTCGCACAGGGGCTGGCTCCAGATGAGGTGGGATTAAACCGGCACAAAATCAAACTCACCTCCCTGTTGGAAAAAATCGGTCTTGATTGAAACAGCCAGGACCAGAAATTGCTCCCGGCCCCGGCTGGCAATGCATCAGGTGCGGGTTGAGAGCTGATAGATGGAAGGGCTTTAATATGGAGAAACAACTCAAACTGAATGATGGCAGCACTGTACTGGTGCGGGAAATGCAGACAGGTGATCTGGAACGTTCCTTCGCTTTTTTTCAGGCGCTGCCGGAGGAAGACCGCAACTACCTGCGGGTAGATATCACCAGGCGTGAAATAGTCGCCCAGAGGATCAAAGATATCACCGATGGCCGGGTCAAACGGATTATTGCGTTGGCTGATGATAAGATCATAGCTGACGGGTCACTTTTTCTGGAAGTATACGGCTGGAAGCGACACATCGGTGAGATCCGTTTGATCATCTCCCGGGATTACCAGCGGCGGGGGCTGGGATTGCACCTGGCGGGTGAGTTGCACCTGCTGGCGGTCAAGGAAAGGATCGAGGAGATCATAGTCAACTTCATGAAGCCACAGGTTGGCGCTATGAGGATATTCAGCAAGCTCGGTTTCCATCAGCAGTGTTCCCTGCCCGATTATGTCATTGATATGCACGGAAAAAAGCATGATCTGGTAGTAATGCGGTGTGACCTGCAGGTCATGTGGAGTAAACTGGAAGATGAACTGGGTGATTCCAACTGGCAGAGGATCGCATCCCGCTGAGACGGGTTCGCAATCATGTTTCGTCGCAGGCAGATGAAAGAGCGGTCAGCACCAGCCGGCAGAAAGAACGATCCGGCTGAAAAGGAAATGAATCAAAACAAGAGCTGGCAGCCGTTGGCAGAACGGCCACACACAGACAACAAAGCGAGAATAAATGATAACCGGGAGGGTTTATGTTTACGGAAACACCGGTGTTAAGATTGGCCAAATTCAGCAGATGCTTTCCGGGGCGTCAACTGAAACTGATTCTGGCTTCCCTGGAGGAAGAGAACACGGAAGGGCAGCTGTGGACAGCGCCACAGTCACTTAATGAATGCCTGGTATTATTCTGGGACAAGGGCAAGAATGTAATCTATATAGCTGGCAAACCGGTTTCACCGGAGCATGTGAATGAGCTATCCCGGCTGCTCATGGATAAAATCAGGGAACTGGCAATCGAAGCCGGACTGACAGATTTCATGGTCTGCATGGTACCCCCCTGGGATGAGTCAGTATTACCGGAGCTGCTCCCCGGTATCAATCTGCAGCAGGTAGAACGGTTGTTGTACAGCCTTGAAGTTGAACATCCCAGCCTGATGGAGATGCCGGATGTTCCAGGACTCGAGTTTGTAAACATCGACAAGAAGTTTCTCGCCAGCAGCGAGCTGGAAGACCTGGAACCGGTTAAGGCGGAACTCAACCAGATGTGGACCCCCGATGGTATGCGCAGGGGAAAGGAATTTGGCATAGCAGCACTGGTAGATAAACGGATCATCTGCTGGTGTACTGCGGAGTATGTCAGTCAGGACTGGTGTGGATTCAGAATCGAGACGCTGCCGGAGTATGAAAACCGGGGAGTGGGGAGTGCCACCGCGGCCCGCTTTGTAGAGCACTGTCAGCAGCGCGGATTGAGACCGTACTGGGAATGCGACAAGGATAACCATACCCTGCTGCGTGTAATAGAGAAGGTCGGATTTCAACTGCTTTCAGAGCAGACCTGCTGGCGGGGGCAGTTCAGTTAAGGGGTTATCCGGTACAGAAGTTGTGTTGGCAGGTAGCTTCACAACAGATGAGTGAAATCATGGTTAAGAAAAAGCCCGCCTACCTCATATGGGCTTCACTATTTGCGATTTTCCTTGCGAGCGGTTATTTCAGTACCCAGAAGGGCGCCTCACCGGAAACATGGTGGCAAAATGCCGCAGAAGAGATGGTGGAACAACAGATCCACCAGCGAGGAGTTACTGACGAGGTTGTTCTGAAAGCAATGCTGGTGACACCCAGGCATCTTTTTGTCCCGAAGCAACTTGAGCAATACGCTTACACCGACGGCCCCCTGCCGATCGGTGAGGGGCAGACCATTTCACAACCTTACGTAGTTGCCCTGATGACGGAGCTGTTGCAGTTGACAGGTGACGAGCGGGTTCTGGAGATCGGGACCGGGTCCGGTTATCAGGCAGCGATTCTTTCCCGGCTGGCCGGGGAGGTCTACAGCATCGAGCTTGTCAAAACTCTGGCAGACAGTTCCGGGGCAAGATTACAAAGGCTTGGTTATGAGAATGTTGAGGTGAAGTGCGGGGACGGTTATCTCGGCTGGCCGCAACATGCACCTTTCGACCGCATCATCGTCACCGCTGCGCCGGATGAAGTGCCACCGGAACTGCTGAGGCAGCTGGCGAGTGAGGGAATCATGGTACTGCCGGTGGGGAGTTATAACCAGGAGTTGAAGGTGATCCGGAAAACGACAACAGGTGAAGTATTAGAAGAGTCGATTATCCCGGTGCGCTTCGTACCTATGGTGCATCCGGGGGGGTGATTTCACCGGGTGGGGGATTCATATGAGCCGGACGGTACCTGGTCGGGATATGCAGTTATCGGATTTCCAGAAAACCGGATATTTTAACATTTACTAATCTAAACTTGCAGAATATGCCAGAATGCCGTAAGTTTGGCGTTGTAGTTGCGAAATTCATCGTGATTCTGCAAGGAAAGATATGTCTGATCCGAATACACCCTTCTATCAATTGCCGGAACTTCCCCCCGCGCAATCATTTGACTCTGTTGAATTGTTGACGGCTCTCGTGGGAGCGGCAGAGACTCTTGCTAAGCTTTCTGGAATTGCCGAGCACCTTCCCAACCAGGCCGCACTGTTCCAAAGTGTTATCCTGCTTGAAGCCAAGGCATCCTCAGAAATAGAGCAGGTCATCACAACTGACAGCAAGCTCTTTGGCGCTGAACCTTCCGGAGGTATCACAGACTCAATGACCAAAGAGGTTCATCGTTATGGCAAGGCGATGTATCATGGCTGGCAGCATGAAAAACCTCTATGTACTAAAGTGATGGAGGAGATTTGCTCAATCATCAGAAACAAACCGATGCAAGTTCGCAAGGTGCCGGGGACTGCACAAAAACGTTCTGCGACAGGAGAGACCGTTTATACACCTCCGGATGGCGAAACCCTGCTCAGAGACCTCCTGGGCAACCTGTTTGAGTGGATGAACAGAGAAGACAGGATTCATCCAATTCTAAAAGCGGCAATCGCCCATTACCAGTTTGAGTCAATTCATCCATTCACCGATGGAAACGGCAGAACCGGTAGAATCATGATGGTTCTGTACCTGGTGGAGCAGAAACTGTTAAAAGCACCGGTACTTTTTCTTTCTGGTGAAATACTGAGAAACAAGGATCAGTATTATGATCTCCTGCAGAAAACCCGGGAGACAAACGACTTTCTTCCATACTTGATATGGTTTGTAAAGATAGTTGAAGTAGCTTCCTGGCAATCTGCAAACCGTGCCATCAAAGTACGCATTGCGATGCAGGAGCTTAAACATGAAATCCGCTCACTGGATCCATCCATGTACTCCCAGGATCTGGTAAATGTGCTCTTCCGGTGGCCAATTGTGTTCGCTAATCAGCTGGTAGAACATGGTGTTGCGGGAAGCCTGTCAACCGCCCACGCATATCTCAAAAAGCTGGAGTCAGCTGGGTTACTGTTCAGGTCTAGGCAGAGATATAACCGAAAAGTCGGCTATATCAATGGCAGGCTATTGGATGCGCTTACTGGAGAGGTGGATTTGGGGTAGGGGGGATAAGTGGAAGCATCTCCAGTGAAAACTGAGAAACTGAGAAATAGAGGGGTAGAGGGGTAGATTGAATGTTGGGCTCAATAAGGAATAACGATTCTTAGTACAAATGGGTAGAAGTGCTCTATTTAAAACAAGCCCCAGGAGACTATACATGAGAACTGAAGTTGATATATCTACTAAAAATAAGGAAAATGAAGAGATAAAGCCATCCTTTATTGATAGCTCACCACTAGGTATAGATCTGCTTGAAGGCCGGTCACAGGAGCAGATTGCTGAGAGCCTGTCTAGATTAATCAGAACCAATAAAACAGAGAATAAACTTATAGGTTTAGATGGTGCGTGGGGTTCTGGTAAGTCGAACTTAGTCATGATCATCGAGTCAAAGCTGGAGGATACACACCATGTCTTTTATTACGATGCATGGGGACATCAAGAGGATCTGCAAAGAAGAGCAATTCTAGAAGAATTGACGGCGGATTTATGTGACAACAGGATTGTTGATCCCAAAATATGGCACGATAAGCTGAAGGATCTCCTTTCCAGAAAAAGAGAGACGCTAACCAAGACTATTCCTCGATTAAGCTGTACAACTAATCTTCTTTCATAACAATGATACTGTATTATCTTGACTGA
>CAZCRT010000014.1:0-71833 GCA_964501185.1 uncultured Bacteroidia bacterium | reverse complement strand
AGATAAATCTCTCCGCTTTCGAAACCTTCTACATGGAAAAGCGCCCCTTTTTTATTGAGGGTGCCGGTATCTTCCGGTTCGGTCGTGGTGGACCGGGCAACCGGATGAGCCTCAACTTCATGGAACCGGTATTCTTCTACAGTCGCCGTATCGGCCGTGCACCACAGGGTGATATCGATAGTGAGGGATGGGTGGATGTACCCACTGCGACCACAATTCTGGGAGCAGGAAAGCTGAGTGGACGTCTGGGTGAGTGGTCGGTAGGGTGTCTGAACGCTGTGACAGCCAGTGAAGAAGCCAGGATCGAGGATGATGATGGACAACGCTGGCAGCAGGAGGTGGAACCGTTGACCTGGTACGGACTGCTGCGTGCAGAGCGTGAGCTGGCTCATGGCAGGCGGGGAATCGGGTTCCTGGTTACCGACGTACGTCGTGATCTGGGCGATCCAGGCCTGCAGGAACAGTTAAACGAGAGCGCCTCCAGTTTCGGGGTGGATGGCTGGAGCTTTCTGGGTGAGCAACGCAGCTGGGCTGTAAGCAGCTGGACCGGATTCACCAATGTCAGAGGAACGACGACCAGAATCAGCGAGCTGCAGGAGAATTCAACACATAATTTCAGCCGTCCTGACGCTACTCATCTGGAATTCGATAGCACTGCTACCAGTATGCAGGGCTGGGCAACCCGTTTTGTTGTCAACAAGGAACGGGGTCGCCTGTTTTTCAACGGTGCGCTGGCATTTGTTTCACCCGGTTTCGAACCGAACGATCTCGGTCTGACTTTTCGGAGTGATGTGATCAACAAGCATCTGACGATGGGGTGGCGCTGGATTGAACCGGGTCAACTTTTCCGTTTCGCAATGCTTAATGGTTCCTGGGTGAGTAATCACAATTTCAATGGTACGCTGACCGGCTCGATGAACAGCATATTCTGGTATGCATTGTTTAACAACTTCTGGCAAACGGAGGGATTTATCGCTCTGGGGTATGAAGCCCTCAATCCATCCCTGTTGCGCGGCGGGCCGCTGGTTCGCGATCCAGTGTTTCTACTATACAACATTAATCTGGAGAGTGACCAGCAGAAGCGATTGAGCGGTGAATTGTCGCTCGAGTGGTCCCGGAGTGCAGATTGGGGTGGTTCTTTTTCCTGTCGCACCGAAGCTGCGCTCAAACTTGGATCCAGCTTTACGCTGGAAGTAGCTCCTTCCTTCAGTCGTGAACTCAATGGAACCCAGTTTGTGGACAGCTGGGAGGATGACGCCGCCTCTGCCATGTACGGAACCCGCTCGCTGCTGGCTCATCTGGATCAGAAAGTAATCGCGGCTGAGATAAGGTGTGACTGGTCGTTGACCCCGCGTCTTTCCCTGCAGGCTTTTGTGCAACCCTTTCAGGCGGTAGGCAGTTACAACAGCTTTCGGGAATACAGCAGGCCCGGGACCGGTGATTTCCTGGTTTATGGTGAGGGTGAAGCCACCATTGTACCGGATGGTGACTGGTACCTGCTTGATCCGACCGGTGGAGATGACACAGATGCTCGCTGGGTAGAGAATCCCGATTTTAACTACAAAGCATTTCTGGCAAACATGGTGTTGCGGTGGGAATTTCGTCCCGGCTCGACTTTTTACCTGGTCTGGACCCGTAACGGAGAAGATCTGGAAAATCCCGGAGAATTTGCCTGGCAAAGGGATTGGCAAAGAATGCTGACAGCAAAGACCGATAATGTTTTCGCTCTGAAAGTTTCCTGGTGGTGGGGCGCTTAGCATACTCCCCCGACAGGCAACTGAACAGGCAGCTCTGGAAAACTGATGTATCACAGATTCTTTTTATGCGCCTTTCTTTTTTGTATCACAACCGTTGTTTTCAATAGAGATTGTGATACACTTCTCCATCCAGATGCCCATAAGTGATAGCATTTCTGTTCGCCTGCTGCTGTTGACAAACCTTTACAAAATCACCCACACAGATTATTATTGTTTCTCGCAGTTATAGGCTTTCCCCTTCAGAAAGAAAGGAATCGCATGAAACAGATACTGGTGCTGGGTGCCGGCAAGAGTGCTCCCTATCTCATTCATTACCTGTTGACTGCTGCCGAAGAGCAGGACTGGGTTGTTACTGTTGGTGATATTGACCTGGAAGCTGCGCGTGAAGCTATTGCGGAGCATCCCCGGGGTATAGCGGTACGGTTTGATATTAATGATCGTGATCAATTGCGAGGATTGGTGGAAGCGGCTGATGTGGCGGTGCACATGCTGGCGCCTGCCTTCCAGTCAGTGATTGCTGCTGAGTGCCTGGCTTCTGACACACATATGATTTCCGCTTCTTACTGTAGTAAAGAGGTCATGGAAATGTCGGAAGCAGCTGCTGAAAAAGGTGTACTGCTGCTGACAGAAACCGGTCTCGACCCCGGTATCGACCACATGGGTGCGATGGCCGTAATACAGTCAATCAAAGCTGAAGGTGGGCGCATCAAGGCATTTCGTTCCTATGGAAGTGGTATTCCGGCGCCTGACTCCCGCAGCAATCCGCTCAATTATGTGATCACCTGGAATCCCTGGAATGTGGCGATGGCGGGTAAGCAGGGGGCGATGTACCTGGAACGGGGAAATGTTAAAATCGTACCCGGGAGTCGGATATTCAGTTATACCTGGCCGGTTGAAGTGGATGATATAGGTACGCTTGAGGCTTACCCTAACCGTGATTCACTGGGTTACATTGAGCTGTTTGATCTGAAGCATGCTGATACGATGATACGTGGCACGCTGCGTTATCCAGGTTGGGGTGAAACCTGGCAGCAGATTGTCAATCTGGGACTCCCCACCCAGGATATGGAAATCCCCGATCTGCAGGAACACACTTACCGTGAAGTTCTGGAAATGTTGCTGCCTCTGAATCCGGAGGCTGGCGCTACTACTGTCAGAAGGCTGGCCCGCCTGTTGAACATCAGTCCTACCGGCCGTATCATGGGAAATCTGGAATGGCTGGGGTTGCTTTCTGATGAAAAGATAACTTCACTTGGTAACTCACCGGCAGATATGCTCACCGATCTGTTACAGAAAAAATTACCCCTGCATCCGGAAGCACGTGATATGGTCATACTGCATCATGAACTGGAAGTTGAATATGATGATCGCAGGGAGCAGGTAACTTCAACTATGATCAGTTATGGTGAGCCCGGTGGTTTTACGGCTATGGCTCAGACCGTCGGGATGCCGGCTGCAATTGCTGTCAAACTGGTGTTGACCGGCAAGTTACAGATCAGGGGTACTCACATTCCGATTAACCCATCTGTCTACCAGCCAATACTGGAAGAACTCGCCGGTGAGGGAATAGCCTTCGTCGATAAAGCCAGGCCATTGTAGGACCCGATAGACTCTTCATTAACGACCGTAAAACGTCATTATAATGTATCACAATTACCAGCAGCCACAGGCAAACACCCTGTCCTGTGTGCCTGAATGAGGGGAAATGAAATGTCTCTGAATAGAATTGGAATCAGACGTGAGGATAAGAATTTCTGGGAGCGTCGTGTTCCATTAATCCCCTCAGACCTGCAGGATCTGTCCACAGAACAGAATCTGCAATTCACAGTTCAGCCATATCCCCGGCGTACTTTTAACGATCGACAGTTTCTTGAAGCGGGTATCACGGTCAGAGAAGATCTGGGAGATTGCGGAATCGTCATGGGTGTCAAGGAGATCCCGATAGAACTGCTGGAAGATGGGAAGACCTACATCTTCTTTTCACATACGATCAAGGGGCAGAGTTATAACATGCCGTTGTTGCAGCATGTTCTGGATCATAATATCACCCTGATTGACTATGAACTTATAGTTGATGAGCTTGGCAACAGACTGGTATTCTTCGGCCCCTACGCCGGATACGCCGGTATGATCAACAGTCTGAGCGCACTGGGCGCCAGGCTGCAGTCTGAGGGAATCGATACTCCTCTCGCCAGATTGAAGGGAGCCTATACATACGATTCGCTGAAGGATGCCCGGGCAGTTATCCGGGGTATTGGCGAAGAGATCGCAGCGGATGGTTTGCCTGCAGCGCTATCACCGCTGGTTGTCGGTTTCACCGGGTATGGAAATGTATCACAGGGTGCACAGTCAATCCTCGACTTACTGCCGGTAAGGGAAATTACACCGGAAGAGTTGTTATCCGGGGAACCGGAGCAGGAGGGTGATACGATTCTCAAAGTCGTCTTTCGTGAGGAACACATGGTTGAACGGCGGGATGGCAGTGATTTCGAATTACAGACTTACTATGACAGACCAGAACTGTACCGGTCCATCTTCCAGAACTACCTGCCTCATATGGATATGCTGATAAATGCTGTATACTGGGATGAACGTTATCCGAGACTGGTCACAAAGGATTATCTGCGGAGTGTCTGGGAACAGCCTGAAGCGCCCAGATTGAAAGTTATCGGTGATATCAGTATCGACATTGAAGGCTCAATCGAGTGCAGTTACAAAGCCACATTATCAGATAATCCCTGCTATGTCTATGAGCCTGTCCAGAACCGCTTCACTGATGGTGTGGCCGGGAACGGACCGGTAATCATGGCCGTGGATAATCTGCCCTGTGAAGTCCCCCGTGAAAGCTCGGAGGATTTCAGCCGGGCCTTGAAACCTTTCCTCCCGGAGATAGCTGCAGTTGACTGGAAGTTGCCACTTGAAGAGTTGAAACTGCCATTTCCTGTCCGGAAGGCTGTCATCGCTCACAGGGGAATGCTGGCTCCTGCATGGAAACACCTCAATCAATTCCTGCCTGTTTAGGTCCGTGCAAAGTGTGATACACTGCTGTAGTCTGAGGAGATAGGATGTACAGAAGAATTCTGCTGCTGTTGTTGCCACTCTGTCTTCTGTGCGGTTGTGATACTTCAGATACTGAGTTCAGTTACAACTCCGGTGATACGCTGGTGGTGACTATGAACAGCGGTCAGTCAGAGACGCTCAGCCTGATCAATGTATCCAGCAGTGACCTGCTGCAACATGCTGCTGGAACCGGGCGGGTCCCGAATGACATGCTGTTTCTACGTGATACGCTTTACCTGCTCAATTCAGGCCAGCAGTCCATCTCCATCTACTCCATGAAACCGGAACCTGTTAACCTGCGTGAGATAGTCCTGGGTAGCCAGGATGTCAGTCTCAATCCCTGGAATCTGGCAACAGATGGCACCTGGCTCTGGGTCACCTGTTTTCTGCAGGATCAGTTGTTGCGTGTGAGCCCATCTACCGGTCAACAGCAGGTGTACGCGACCGGTCACGCCCCGGAAGGTGTTCTCTGTCATGCTGGGCTGGTAATCGTGACCAATACCAACTACAGTTTCACCGATTATACTTGGGGTGAGGGTAGTATTACAATCAGGGAGAGTGTGAGTGGCGATTCGTTGGCGACCGTAGCAGTAGACCTGAATCCGCAACGACTGCTGTTGACTCCTGCAGGTAACCTGGGTGTAATGTGTACGGGAGACTACACCGGTAGCGGGAGTCTGCTTGAACTGGAGTGGGGCAGCTGGAACGTGATACAAAGACGGGAGCTGGCCTGCGATCCACTGGACGCCTGCTTTCAGGACAATGTTCTGCTGCTTGCTGCCGGTGGGTGGGATAGTACTGGTGAGTTAGCCGGTATGATCTGTCAGATGGACTGGACTACAGGTACATGGCTGTTTTCACCAGCAGAACCTCTTGCCAGCCATCGTGGTGCCATGGGGCTACTGCCGCTGCAGCCAGGTTTTCTGGTAGCGTGTTATGGTAGTGGCCTGGTTGATCGTTTTAACGCCGATGGACTGATGGTAGAATCATGGGCAGCCGGTGACGGTGTGCAGATGCTACTCCGGTTACCTGACGCTCTGACGCAGTAGACACTGGATGAAATAGCACCGGCTCACTGGATTACACTTCATGTATCACAAAGACAGGATCCGTCACCCTGAAGTATCGAGTTTCTCACCACGGCCGGGGGCTTTATTCGGTGTTTCGAGTTGGATCGCAACGGATTTCTTTTCCATGTACTCGTATTGTTCTTCACGTGCCTGCTTCTGCTGATGCAACTGCTCCATCAATCGGGTAACATCAATTGCTGGTTTGATTACTGCTGCCTGCATGTTAACTCCTATGTCTTATCCAATTTCCTGTCGGTAGTTGTCCTGCCACAGGTATTGAGAATAGCTCTCAGATTCTTATATCCAGTTCAGGGTTGCTCTCTAATTCTGTCTTGAAGTGGAGTCGTGCCAGCAGGCTGGGTGGAATTGCCTGGTAGCGTACCGAAACAGTGTCCTGAACTATCGGCTGCCGTTCAGTCGGTGCTTCACTCTTCTTCCTCTCTACAGCTGTCGTCTTATCTGTATCGTTGGTAGCACGCAGTTGCAGGAACAATTTCGTATTGCTTATACTGCCTGTGATAGCGTTCATCGTCTTTCCTCAATTGTACCGGGAAGCTCCAGGGGCTCTTCCCAGGGGTCATCACGCAGGATTTGTACTAACCCATGCTCCTGCTCTTTCACCGGTAGCAGGTTGCTCTGTTGTCGGTATAGTTTAATACCCAGAGCGTGTGCCTGACGTTGTGCCGCCTCTACCGCATCAGCGGAAAAGATAGCGTAGTCATTGCCTGTACCGGATTTGATTACCTTCATAACTCGCTCATACCCGCCAGTCGAAGTGCAGCGACGGCAATTTGATATCCAATGCCTCTGCCAGCCTGATCGTCCACCAACTGTTATCACCGGGATTGTTCATCTGCTCCAGTTCCGCCTTCAGTTTGTCAGCTATTGACATCAGCTGATCGGCAAACTGGTCTGAACGGTTAACCAGACGTGGCAGCCAGCCATGATCCTTCAGCCATGCGTCAGGAAGGCCGGTCTGACTGAGTGTTTCATCAGCGGCTGCTCTTTCCCATTCACCAGCCAGTTCCTGATCGCTGTAATCGGTCTGCAACGCTTTCCCGCTGAAAACTGAAGCCAGTTGTTCTTTCGGGATGACCTTTCGAGCTGTCTCAACCAGGATTGCCTGTTCCTGGTGATGCTCGAACCAGCGTTGATTATACTGTCCGGGGCTATCGGCGCGCTGTGCTGCAAGTTCGGCAAGCCCGGGCAGCAGGCGCTGATGTATGCGTTCAAAGCGGGTGGTGAATTTTCTGGCACTGTCACCATGTAGTTGCAGGTCCTCAACTAATTTCGGGTTCTTTGACAGATAGTAGGCAGCAGTTGGATACTCCCGGAAGAACTTTTCATCGAGAATGGATTCCTTATCAAACCAGCCAGCTGCTTCAGTAGCGATTTGATTGCGTACCTGCCCCCAACTGTCCGTCGCTGCATTTCGTGTTGCTTCTGTTCCATGCCGGTCCATAAGTCCCGCAATACCTGCCCGATCCTCAGCAATCCAGGCCGCCAGCTCGGGATCCTGCTCGAGTTTTTTCCTGTCAGGTTGAGAAGGCGCTCCTGCCCTGCGGTGTGCTGATTCTGCCAGATAGCTGCGTAACTGTTGCTGGTTTGGAATTCGGGGCGAGCTTATCTCTTTGTGCAGGTTCCTTTTTGAGATCAATGTGTCACGTACTTCCGGGTGTCGCTCCAGATACTCTCCATCAGCAAGCCTGACTGAGAGTTCCCGCAGTCCACGATCATGTGAGAATATATGTGGCTGCTGTGCTTTTTCACTGTCGGTTTCAGGTGAGCCCAGATTGTCCGCAGCTTTGAAAGGGGGGCGGAATGTCTCCGCCTGTTTGCGAACGGGGTCGTAGGCAGTGCCGGGAAGCTCCTCGCGTAGTGTCACCCGGGTTGCCTGATTGTGAGCCGCACTGTTTTTCAACTCTTTGGCGGCTTCACTGTCAATCTGCATCAGAGGCATCAGGCCGGGGTGGCGGCCGAGCATCCGGCGGAATTGTGAATGGCTATCCAGAAAGCTTGTGTTGAAAATCATCAGCATCTCATTTCAGGTTCAGGTACAATCTTACAGGGGGCATGCAAATGCCACTACTTGTCCGATAGGCTACCAGTTACTTTAAGGTTTTATCTCAGGCTCAGACGGTGAAGCAATCGCCTCCTGCTTGATAAGGTTGAGCCCGAGTGTGTAGAAATGATTTCCGGTGAATTGCAGGTTACTCTCTTCTCTGCTCTTTTCGGTTTCGACCTGTTTCTGTTCAACCTGTTGACGCCGGGCAGTATCCGAAATCTCTATTGTATCTGCTTCCAGACGCTGGCGAGAGGCAGCATCCACTTTTTCAGGCTGACCAACAGGTGCTGATGCGGTGCGCTCGTTTTTTTCTATCGGCTTGCTGCTTTCTGCTGGCTGCAGGGGGATATTCTCTTGGTTACCGATATGTTCAACCATTTTCAGGTCCTCTGTTACTGTGATGCGATATGAATAAATCGTCTTTTCAGTGTGTATCCACTAGCATCACTTATCATACTTTCCTGGAAACTGAATACTTTCAAACACTTTTTACCAGGGCTTTCCTGCACAAAGACACCAGGAAATACCATATTCTTCATGATTACTCTTCAATATGCAGATTCCACAGCTTGGCCAGAATCTTTTCAGCGACATCTTCAAACAGTGCATTGTTTTCCTGGTAGAATCCCTCAGTTCGTTTACCACTTACCTGACCTACCCGGGAGTGTTTCTCACTGTCACGCAATACAACTTTGCATCCGCGCGGGTTCACCGGTATCGCGATCAGGTGACGAACATCACTTTGCTGGTGCAGTACCAGTTCCATGCGATTGCGGAACAGTTGTCGGTGGCGTTTAAGCCGTTCAATATCCTGAAACAACTTTTGCTCGGTGCAGGTCTGGGATCTCGTTGTCATCATCACCTCGTTTTGTCACCTGTTTGTGTGTCGGTACTATCACTGACCCTGTCTGCCCCCTTTCCAAGCAATAACAGTGCCAATAGTTAATAACTTAACAAGTTCGGAAGTAAAGGAGTTGTATGTTATTGATATAACGGTACTAACGATCAGTATGCTCTAGAATTTCGAGTGCTATCTTACTTCTGGCAAAGTGATACGAAAAGGTTGCACAATTCGTCAAATCATGCTAAACTCATAATAAACAGCGACAACGAGATTGCTACCCAAACGACACAGCTACCCTGGCGTAGCACCTGTGGAAACAGGCTTGTGTTGCAGTAAAAGAATGGTGGTATCGTTGAAATCGCTTCAGCAACTGTGGGATACACAGGGATCGCTTTTGAAGGTTACGCAGTTAGAATAGTTACCCCATTTGAACGGTGGTATTTGTGGCGAGTTAAAATGACATTGCTTAAGTTGACTGGTTGAGGTATCAGATTTCTGCTCTCACAGGAGGATTTATGTGGTTGCTATTTCTATTACTGGTAACAGTTGGTGCAAATGCATCACAGTACAGTCAGGAAACTGCCGGTTGGACACTGACTGCACAGGAGAATGCCGGTGATGGAATACTCCTCCAATTCGAGTTAACAGAGTATCAACTAGTGCGAACGGAAGCTGGTGTCAGGATTGAAATACCAGGTCTCAATGCAACCGGTACAGATCCATTACCACTCATTTCCACCTGGCTGGAATTGCCTGCAACAGCACCGGTATCACTTGAGCAGCTTTCCGCTGTGACTGTCGGAATGCCCGCTTGTACACCCGCACCGGTGTTGACCGGCAGTGACCGCTGGGATGCCGGCGATGAAAGCAGATATGAGGATACCGGCTTCCAGGCAGCCTGGTGGCCGCAGGCAACCAGAATGACAACCCCGGCGATTATGCGTGACCGGCGAATAGTTCAGATCAGTATCGCTCCTTTCAGGCTGGCTGCGGACGGGCATACACTGTTGCGCAGTGATCGGCTGGAGTTGTTTGTTTCCTTCAACGGAGAGGATTGTTCCAATTGTAATCAGTTATTGTCCACACATCCTTCACGAATTGCAGAGCAGCAGTTCAGCAGGTTGCTATTGAATTATCGCCCCGCGCAGCAGAACGCACGCGATATCCCCCGTGGTGGTTATGTAATATTCTTCCCGGAACCGGCACGCGAACTCCTGTACCCTCTGATTGACTGGAAACGTCAACTGGGTTGGGCTATAGATACCGTTTGCACAACGCCGGATGACATGGATTACAACGATATAAAAAACTACCTGCAGACTCGCTGGGACCTGGGGAACAGTTTTGACTTCGTACTGCTCGTGGGGGACAAGGACCTATATCCACAGTCGATGCCCCTTGACGCATTCTTTATCAATGGCACCAGTTATTCCGAACCGGAATGGAATTATCAGGACGTAACTGATCATCCTTACAGCCTGCTGGCCGGTAATGATTTTCTACCGGAAGTGTATGTCGGCAGGTTATCGGTTGACACAGCCAGCCAGCTGCAGACTGTGGTCAACAAGATACTTCGGTACGAGCGCGACATCATTCTGCCGGAGGATGACCCGAACTGGCCGGATCGCGCTCTGATGGTTTGTGACTGGTGGCTGGCCTGGTCGCGGCGGGAGGTCATGCGGCAGGTACGTGATGACCTGCTGGAAAATGGTTATACTACTGTGGACAGCGTTTACAGCCACTATTATAACCCGCTTCCCGCTTCCAGTATTTATCCGGCGGTCAACGACGGGCTATCCTATATCAATTATCGTGGATTCGGCCATCGCTATGCCTGGGTAACACCTTTTTTTACCAGTGATGATATCCAGAGCGGCATTCATAACTATGACAAACTGCCGGTAGTCACATCCATTGTTTGTGGAGGTGGTGACTTCGCCTCTTATGGCACTGATCCCTGTTTTGGAGAGAAGTGGTTGCGTCACGGTACTGCCAATCAGTTGAAAGGGGCCGTAGGATTCATAGGGCCCTCGGAGCTCGATACTCATACCCGCTGGAATAACACCATTGATCTGGGAATCTACCAGGGAGTGGTTCAGGAACGGCTGGAGTACCTCGGGCAGCTGTTGACCAGGGGCAAGCTGGAGCTCTACTTCAATAACCCGGACTGGCATAGCCCGGGAGGACCGGCAAATTCAGTCCACTTCTATTTCCATGCTTACAATCTGCTGGGTGATCCGGGAATGATCCTGATTACCGGTACTCCGGTCAGCCCGGAAGTGCAGTATCCGGCTTTAGTACACCTCGAACAATCACAGGTTCCGGTTCAGGTGCAGTTGCCTTCCGAAGTGACACAGGCCAATGTGACACTTTATGATGAAGAGACTGATGAAGCATTCTCCGCCTGGACGGATGAAGCCGGGCTGGCCCTGGTGGATATTCCTGCCGGTGTAGAGCGGACCTGGACAATCACGGTCAGCGGTTATGGATTGATACCGGTACAGAACTCCATTCTGCAATCTGGCTGGCAACTGAATCCGTTGCTTCTTGCCCTCGATGCAGAGCAGGGTGGTGAACTGGTAGTAGGCCAGCCACAACAGGTCAGGTTGCGCGCGGTTAATCACAGCACTGTAACACTCACTCCTGTTGATGTTACCCTGAGTGCGGCAGGAATGACACTGGGGGCTGACTTTCAACTACCAGAGATTGCTGCCGGTGAAGAGGCGCTTTCTGAAAACAGCGTGGAACTGAGTTACAACGATCTGAGCCTGGTGCTGGAGCAGCAGCAGTTTGTGGGTGTGTTTACCACCGGTGAACCAGACGCGTTCAATCAACTGTTGCATGGCCCCCGCCTGGATGTAGATTCACTGATCTGGAGCGATGATAACGACGATCTGCCACAGCGTGGTGAAACCGGTAATATCGAACTGTTTCTCCGTAACAGTGGTGATCGTGGATTTGAACAGCCGGTATCTGCCCTGTTGGAGCTCAACCCCTGCCTTTCATCATCGACAATGCAGTTTGACCTCCCGTCACTCCCACCTGATGCGGTTACAAGTTGCAGCTGTCAGCTGACCATAGACCAGGAATGTGTCAATGGTACCATCTGTCCCCTGGTGCTGGTGATGACCGGTGATCTGCCCTGGACAGCAGCAGCCTCACTTACCATCGGTCAACTGGATTGGACAGATCCTTCAGGCCCGGATGCAGGTGGCTACTATGCCTATCACAGCAATGATGATTACGAGCTGGCACCGGAATTCAACTGGCTGGAGCTGGATCCGGATCAGGGTGGCCCCGGCAGCAGTCTCAATGTTTATGATCCCGCACAACCGGAATGGGACGACCCCTATGGTGAAACCAACATGCTGCCACTACCGTTTACATTTCGGTTTTATGGACAGGACTACGCCTCAATTTCCGTTTGCAGTAATGGCTGGCTGGCTCCCGGTGAAACAGATCTGACCAGCTGGCGTAATTCCCAGATCCCGGGTGCAAACGGACCTTCCGGTATGGTGGCACCTTTCTGGGATGATCTGTACAACTGGCAGTATCAGCAGCAGGGGGAAATCTTCTACTGGCACGATATGGAACAGGGACGTTTCTATGTTGAGTGGTCCGAGTTTCGAATCTCAGGGGCACAACCTGTAATGTCGCAGAACTTTCAGGTCGTAATCCACGATCAACAGAATTATCCTACAGCAACCGGTGACAGCGAGCTGATCTTTCATTATCTCGATTATCAGAACCTGGACTCAGATGAGAACTATGCAACCATTGGTATTGAGGCCCCGGGTGAGCAGTATGGCCTGGAATACAGCTTCAATCATGAGTTCAACCTGCCAAACCAGGAGTTGAATTCCCTGCAGAGTATCAAATTCACTACCGGCCCGCTGCTCCAGGGTATTGAAGAAGAACCTGATGTGATACAACTGGTACGTGGTTATCCCAATCCCTTTAACAGCAGCTACTCCCTGCAATTCACTCTGAATCATCCCGGTGAGGTAGAGGTCACTGTCTACAATCTGCTGGGTGAGAGAATTGCACTGTTGCATCAGGGGCCGCTGAACGCCGGACAGCAGCTGCTGCACTGGCAGGCGGATTCAGCACCCTCCGGTCTCTACTTCTACAGCATAAGGATAGACAATGCACCATCACTATCGGGGAAGTGCCTCTTGATCAGGTAGGTGATGAAGTAGCTGATGAACAGGATGAGAATGTGGTTTGTATCACAGGCTGCCTGCTGTTTTTGTTGAGAAGAACCGATAGACTCCTAGATTCATAGGGTGGATCAGAACACCGCTAACCAACCATTATTGCAGGAGTAGTTATGGTACGAGCAATCGTTGCTACTGATAAAGCACCGGCAGCCATTGGCCCCTATTCACAGGGTGTTATCGCCGATGGTAAATTACTCTTTACTGCGGGGCAGATCGCACTTGATCCTGCCACAGGTGAAATGGCGCCTGCAGACATCGGCCTGCAGACCCGCCAGGTATTGAAAAACCTGACTGCTGTACTGGAAGGTGGAGAAAGTAGTCTGCCACAGGTTGTCAAGGTGACAATCTATCTGCTTGATATGAGCGACTACGACCTGGTTAATGAGATCTATAGTGAATACTTCGGAGAATCCAGTCCGGCCCGGGTGCTGGTTCAGGTTTCCCGTCTGCCAAAAGATGCACTGATAGAGATGGATTGTATCGCTCTGGCCGGTCAATGATCTGTTTCCGGGGCAGAGAATTCCCTTTGCTGAACCTGTTGAGTTTGCTCATTTTACTGGCTGTTGTCTGGTGTGATACAATGGCTCAGCCTGATTCCCTGCGAGTAGTTACACCTGACACAAGTGTGTCCCGACAGGACGCCAGGGTTGATACAACGATGGAGTTGGCCCGGCGAGCGATGTTGAAGTCCATAGTGCAGCCGGGCTGGGGGCAGCTTCAGAATGGCAGAATTCTGAAAGCGCTCCTGTTTGCCGGAGTGGAAGTTGGAATGGTTTACGGGATTGTTCATCAGCACCTCCGTTGGCAGGAGTTGGAGCAGAATGCACATGATGCAACAGATCCTGATCTGCAATACGATTATAATCGTCGTGCCGGTTTCTATCTGAACGACCGCAACAAGCTGCTCTGGTGGCTGCTCTGGTTTGAGCTGTTCAATATCACCGATGCTTATGTCGATGCCGCGCTGGCAGATTTTGATGATTCACCAGACCTTTCCCTGCAGCTGTTTCCGGATGGTGCAGGTGTAACAGTATCTCTGAGACTTCCATTCTGGAAATATACCGATGCTCACAAGTAATGTCCTTTTGAAAACGACCATTGAAACATCGGTTATTTCGAGGCTTGTAGATGCTTACTGAGAGCTCTCCCGTGGGTTCAAGCCTCGCTTTAGTATAGTGTTACTTGTGTTCGATACCTCTGGTATCGAACGCTAAGGTGTTGCTTGCGGTAACGAACCTGGTAATACTATTGCTATCCATCATAGCTGAGTAGTCAAAGGAGGAGGAGAACATGTCCCAGAATCGAGGAAACTGGAACAGTCGTCTTGGCTTTGTGCTGGCAGCAGCCGGTTCAGCGGTCGGGTTGGGTAACATCTGGAAATTTCCCTACATCACCGGTGAAAATGGCGGTGGTCTTTTTGTACTTATCTATCTGGCTGCAATTCTGGTGATCGGTATTCCCATCATGATTGCGGAAGTAATGATCGGCAGGTCTACACAAAAAAGCCCGGTTGGAGCTTTCAGTATCCTGGCCGGTGAAAACTCCAAATGGAAACTGGTGGGCTGGATGGGGATTGCTGCCGGTTTTGTCATCCTCTCCTACTATTCCGTTGTAGCCGGCTGGTCACTCAACTATGTATTGCTGGCCATCATGGACACTACGCACAATCAGACACCGGAACAGATTGGTGGACTGTTCAGCAAACTGTATGCCGATGGCAACATTACTCTTTTCTGGCATTTTATTTTCATGGGCATGGTGGTTGGCATTGTGCTGGGTGGTGTACGCCAGGGGATTGAAAAGGCCGCACGGGTTCTGATGCCGGTACTTTTTGTCATACTGGTGGTTCTGGTTGTCTATGGGATGTTTGCCCCTGACCAGGGTTTCATGCAGACAGTTCGCTTCATTTTCTATCCGGATGTCAGCAAACTGACTTCCCGTGGTGTACTGGAAGCCCTGGGACATGCATTCTTCACCCTCTCACTCGGTATGGGAGCGATGCTCACTTATGGTAGCTATCTGAAGCGCAAAGAGGATCTGGTGCGCTCAGCAGTGACTATTTCTATACTGGATACGGTTGTCGCACTGATGGCCTGTTTCATGATCTTTCCGATTGTGTTCGGCTATGGTTTTGCACCGGAAGCCGGGCCGGGACTTGTGTTCAAGACTATGCCGATCATCTTTTCGCAGCTTCCGGGTGGTATGATCCTGGCTCTGATGTTCTTTCTGCTGTTGACTTTCGCCGCACTGACCAGTGCGATTTCATTGCAGGAGGTGGTCACCAGTTTCCTTATCGATGAAACCAGCTGGTCCCGGCGAAAAGCGACCTTACTTACCGGATCGATAATATTCGTATTTGGCATACCCAGCGCATATTCAGGACAGGGGGCTCTTTTCGGTGCCTGGGTGGATATCTTTGGCATGAACTTTTTTGACACCATGGACTATCTCGCTTCCAACTGGTTGTTACCGGCCGGTGGACTGTTGATTGCGCTCTTTGTCGGTTGGCGCATGCCGGCGCAGCTGGCTCGTGAAGAGTTCACTACCGGTCCCGGTCTGGAAAAGTGGTATCCGATCTGGCGTTTCATTTTGCGCTGGGTGGCTCCACTTCTGGTAGCTGTGGTGATGCTTTATAAAATCAAAATCCTGCGTCTTCCATGATTTAGCGATTCTCATAAGGACTTAGTGTTTACAAACAGTCTTTCATTCGTTAGAATCGCTTAATAGTATTTCCGGAGTACGATGCCAACGGCATCGCTTCAGCGTCTACAATCTGCACCTGCTTCTTTCTGGAAATACTACACTGATTATGAAGGGCAGGAGGTATAGGAGCAAATGAAAAACAGCGAATGTGTCTTGAACAGTAATCAACCTGTTTGTCGTACAGCCTGTGACAGAGGAGTGCATGAAGCCTGTGGTGTCTTCGGTATCTACGATAGTGAAGATGCAGCACAACAGGCTTTCCTGGGATTGTTTGCATTGCAGCACCGGGGCCAGGAATCCGCTGGAATTGTCACAGCTGACAGCCAGCGTCTGTATCGCCGCGCCAAGCTGGGGCAGGTGAGGGAGGTGTTCCGGCTGCCTGAGCAGATGGAGATGCTTGCCGGCCGACACGCCATAGGGCACAATCGCTACTCTACTACCGGATCGAGTACAGAGGTCAACAACCAGCCAATTCTTGTCAACACACACCTCGGGTCACTGGCGCTGGCGCATAATGGCAACCTGACCAATTCCCGCATAGAGCGGAAGCGCCTGGAGAGTGAAGGAGCTATTTTCCAGACCTCAACCGACTCTGAAGTAATACTCCACCTGCTGGCTCGTTCAAAACGTGATACACTTGCACAGCGGGCTATAGAGGCGTTGCAACAGGTTACCGGCTCCTATTCACTGGTGGTGCTTTCAAAAGATCAGATGCTGGCGGCACGTGACCCTCACGGCTTCAAACCACTCTGCCTGGGAAGAACTGCATCCGGCGCACCGGTTGTCGCTTCCGAATCATGTGCTTTCGATATCATCGGTGCAGAGTACGAGCGGGATATTGAACCCGGGGAGTTATTGCTGTTCAGCGAGGAGGGAATGGAATCTCTGCGGCTGGCTGAACCAACGAAACGTGCGCATTGTGTTTTTGAATACATCTATTTCTCCCGGCCTGACTCTAAAATTTTCGGTGAGAATGTCGACAAGACCAGGCGTCAACTGGGCAGGTTTCTGGCTGAAGAGAGACCGGCTGATGCCGATATCACCATTCCAGTGCCAGACTCCAGTAATACAGCCGCTCTCGGCTATGCAAACAGCTCCGGAGTCAAATTTGAGCTGGGTCTGATTCGCAATCACTATGTGGGACGTACCTTCATTGATCCACAACAGATGGAACGGGATTTTTCCGTCCGACTCAAGTTTAACGTGGTGGAAGGGGTGTTGCATGGTAAACGGGTTGTGCTGGTGGATGATTCCATTGTGCGGGGAACCACACTGAAGAAGCTGGTGCATCTGCTGCGGGAAGCTGGTGTGGCACAAATTCACATCCGTATCAGTTCTCCCCCGGTTCGTTATCCCTGTTTCTACGGTATGGATTTTCCCAATCCGGATGAACTGGCGGCAAACCGTTACAATCCCGAGGAACTGGCCAGACGGGTGGGTGCGGACTCCGTTGAATACATGTCAGTTGAAACGCTGCGCAAGGCATTGTACCAGCCTGCTGAAGATTTCTGTATGGCCTGCTTTACCGGAGAGTATCCGACTGAAGTACCTGACCGTGATTCAGGAATGCACAAGGAAGATCTACAGTGGGATTAGAGTAATTCAATGAGTAGTGATAAAATGCAGATGATGACGGAATCAGGTGACGGAAACAGCTGGAGCTGGCAGAAACAGGCACCACTCTATCTGCTGTATCTGGCACTGCTGCTGGTTACCTATCTCACGCAGTCGCCGATTACTTATGAACAGGGGTTGGGCTGGGATGGTGTAACCTATGGACAGGTTGCATGGCAGATTCATACCGGTGAGCCGATTGTTGCCGACGCTCCGTTCTGCCACCGTCTCGGAACACCCTGGCTGGCTTCCTTCCTGCTGGACTACATGCCATTGACCCGGGCGTTCCTGCTGGTCAACCTGTTACCGATTCTACTCTTCCCACTGCTGTTTATCCGCTTCTGGCGACGTTATCTGATGCCATCAGCTGCTGCCTGGATTTTCATATTTATCTTCCTGCTCAGCTGGCATGTATCACCCCGTTTCAATTTTTTCTATCCGGTTACGCCTGATCCCTGGTTATGGATGTTTGTACTGTTGTTACTACCGGAGCTGAGCCGCCCCCGAAAAGGCTGGATTCGTTACCCAATGCTGATTTTTGTCGGTGTGTTGTTTCGTGAACTGGTGCTGTGGATTGCCATGGCAGGCTCTGTCGGCCGGGCTTTAAGCATTGCACCGAAGCTCTGGCGCATCGACCTGGAGATAAGGAGACACCTGATAGCACTGGCAGTTGGGATTACCGCACTCATACTTACACACCTGCTGGCAACCGGAACCGGTGAGTATGGCCTGTTGAGAGCTGTGATCGGTGGTTTCTGGCATAAACCGTTTCCGGTCTGGGTAAATGGCTGGTTCGCCGCCTTCGGTATCCTGCTGGTAGCGGCAGTGAGCAGCTGGGACTGGCTTAAAGAATGGGTGAAACGATATCCACAGGAGACTGTCTGGATGGGTGGTCTCTGGATACTGGGCTGGTGTGCCGGTACTGATACTATTCGTATTGTTTTCTGGAGCACACCTGTCGCGTTTCTCATGCTCTATCATCATTACCGTCAGTTCTCCGGTTTCTATCGACGCTGGTGGGTTATTGTACTGATGCTGGTTGTCCATGTTCTGTCGCAGCGCTGGGGTACACCGATTCCGGATTACGACCCGGCAGTTGTCTCACAATTTCCTCTGTTCGCACCACAGGGCGTGCATTGTCCCTATCTCGATCTGGAACCACAATATGCGCCACACTGGGTTAGTAAAATCTCATTGATACAATATCTCGCAGCCTCCATGTTGCTGGTGGGCGGTTTCTGGCGCTGGCGGAAGCATTCGACCGGAAAACATGACCAGCATAGTTAGAGGTCTCATCGCTATTTGCAACACGAAGTGATGCAAATAGAACATAATATTCCTGAAAGTTACGTCTGAACAGGCAGGACAGTAGTTCTTTTGTTATGGCTGATTCTCAAGTTTCTACATATCTGAACAAGCTCAGAAAGCGCAATCCCGGTTACGAGATTGCCTTTGAGAAGAGTCTTCCCGAGAAATCAGCGCAACACAGTGACATCCTTCTTTCACCGGTTGTAGATGAACTGCTGGATTATCTGGGTATCGGGCAGCTCTACAGTCATCAGGCTGATGCCCTGTCTGAATTCCGGCAGGGGCACGATCTCATTATCAGCACACCCACCGCCAGTGGTAAAACTCTGACCTACACACTTCCATTTATGGAGCTGCTGGAAGAAGATCCTGACGCCCGGGCTCTGCTGATGTTCCCGTTGAAATCGCTGGCGCAGGATCAGCTCCGCTGGTTTAACCGGATTGCCGGTGCACCCGGGATGAAACTGACAGCGGCGATTTATGACGGTGATACAACTGCTCACCGCCGCCGTGCTATCAAAGCAAAGCAACCCAATCTCCTGCTGACTAACCCCGATATGCTGCATTACACTTTCCTGCCGAACCATGCCTCCTGGCAACACTTCTTCCAGCACCTGAAACTGGTGGTTCTGGATGAAGTGCATGTCTATCGTGGAGTATTCGGTGCACATGTGATGCATATCATTAAACGGCTGCAACGCATTGCCAACTACTATGGTGCGAATCCCCGCTTCCTGCTCAGTTCTGCCACGGTAGCCAATGTGCAGGAGTTGGGTGAGTCGCTGCTGGGACAGAAGGTCAAAGTGATCGGTCAGTCCGGTGGTGCTACCTCTGAGAAGCAGTTTCTCTTCATCAATCCTGCTGAAGACAAGCCATTTTACAGGGTAAGCCTGGAACTTTTTCTGGATGCTGTTCAGCGTGGTATCCGCACGATTCTTTTCACGCAATCACGCCGTTTGACCGAAGCACTCTACGCCAATATCCTTCGTTTTCACAAAAAGCTGGCACCCGGGATTGCCCCTTATCGTGCCGGTTTCCGCGCTCAGGAGCGTCGTGAGATTGAACAGCGTCTGAAAGATGGGGAGCTGCTGGGGGTGATTACAACTTCTGCACTGGAACTGGGTATAGATATCGGTGGGCTGGATCTCTGCATTCTGGCCGGTTATCCCGGTACACTCATTTCCACCTGGCAACGGGCCGGCCGGGTAGGGCGTTCAGGATTCCCGGCGCTGGTACTGCTGGTTGCCGGTGAAGATGCGCTGGATCAGTATTTCATGCGGGAACCGCAGACACTGTTTGAGCAGAGCTTCGAACGGGCAATCATCGGCAGTGATAACCGGATAATCCGACGTGATCATCTGGTGTGTGCTGCGGCTGAGCTGGCGCTGACCGCAGGTGATCCACAGTATCCAACCGGTGAGTATGAAGCTGATCTGGATCAATTGATAACAGAGAAGAGGTTGGACGAGGTTGCCGGGGGAAGACAATATTTCCCGGTAAGTCAGAAGCCGCAGCGGGAAGTACAGATCCGCGCCATCGGTGAGAGCTACTCCATCCATCATTGGAAGAGTGGTAAACTGATCGGTACGGTTTCCGGTGGGCAGGCTTTTGCGGAGTGTCATACCGGTGCGGTCTATCTGCACCAGGGAAGGCAGTATCTGATAGAGGAGCTGGATCTCGGTACCCGCAAGATTTCAGCCCGCCCGGTTGATGTCAGCTTCTACACACAGCCGATGTCT
Source organism: uncultured Bacteroidia bacterium (assembly GCA_964501185.1). Taxonomy (GTDB): domain Bacteria; phylum CAIWAD01; class CAIWAD01; order BS150m-G50; family BS150m-G50; genus BS150m-G50. Next base: position 51,453 of record CAZCRT010000014.1, on the reverse strand, counting down.
GAGAAAGAGATCAGGGTACTCGAAATTGAGCGCAATCAACAGTGGCATGGCCTGCGTGTTTATGAGGGTGAGCTGGAGGTGAAAACGCAGGTAACCGGATTTCAGAAACGGGATATGCGTTCCCGGGAACTGATCTCATCACATGTGCTGGAAGGCCTGCCACCACAGGAATTCCAGACCCGCGGTATCTGGCTGAGTGTATCACAGAAGCTGGAGCAGGAACTGGTGGAGGCGGAAGAGCACTTCATGGGCAGCCTGCACGCCGTCGAGCATGCCAGTCTGGCACTGACACCACTGTTCGCGCTCTGCGACCGCAACGATATCGGTGGTATCTGCTTTACCCATCACGAGGATGTTGATGACGCTGTGATTTTTTTCTATGATGGTTATCCCGGTGGCATAGGGATTTTCAACAGACTCTACGAACAGCTTGACCAGTGGCTGCCCCGTGTCAGGAAATTGATTGCAGAGTGCGATTGCGAAGAGGGTTGCCCTGCCTGTATTCATTCCCCGAAATGTGGGTCCGGCAACAGGCCGCTGAGTAAAAGCGGGGCGGTCATGTTTCTCGATCGTGCTATGGAGCTGGACAGTGCACCTTTACCTGAGAAGAAGCGTTCCCGTGTAAAACGCAGGCGTTCAGATAAACCAGAACTGCCGGAGCTAACAGATGAGCAGATGCAGCAGCTCTGGGGTGACCGTAAGATTCTGGTGTTTGATCTGGAAACCAGATTTTCTGCTGCTGAAGTTGGTGGCTGGCACAATGCGCACCGTATGCGGATATCGGTAGCAGTAACTTACGATGTCGTCAGAGGTGAGTATCAGGCCTGGGAGGAAGATCAGGTCGACGAATTGCTGACAGAGCTTATGGAGGCTGATATCGTGGTCGGTTTCAACAGCGAGCGGTTTGACTTCAATGTACTCAAGGGCTATCTGCCATTTGCGCTCAAAATCAATCAGTCTATTGATCTGTTGAAGTCGTTACGACGTGCGGGTGGTAAAGGTGGTCTGGATGCGCTGGCAGGTGCGACTTTAAATGTTGGGAAATCGGCTGATGGGCTGCAGGCGCTTGAATGGTGGCGTGAAGGAAAGATCGATCAGATCCGGGCCTATTGTCAGAAAGATGTAGAAGTTACCTGGCGTCTGTTTGAACATGCACTGCGTTATGGCTGGTTATCGGCACCATCTGCTGATGGCAGTATCGAAAAAGTACAAATGGATCTACGGATTGAACTGGCAGAAGGTGAAGAGCCGGAGCCACCTGAAAAGACTGACCCTGAGAACCTGTCACAAAGCAAACTGAACCTGGAGGATTAATGCGTGGTCCTGTTTTCTCTTTACTGGTGGCGCTGCTTCTATTCAGCTCCTGCAGCATGTTCCCCTTCATTACCCGCCCATATCACCTCGCCGAAGTGGAAAGGACCCTCCAGCAGTCTGGTGATAATCGTCATCAACTGCAGGAAGTACTGCGTTATTACTCAGCACCGGAGGACAGCCTGAAGCTGAAGGCTGCTGAATTCCTGATTGCCAATATGCAGGGGCACAGCTTCGTACAGATCGGGCTTTATGATTCGACTGACAGCGAGCTGGAAATAAATGTGCTGGATTGGCCTGATTACACCTCTCTGATTGCTGCCTGGGATTCGGTGGAGGCGGAAAGAGGTGAACTGCGCTGGGGGCTGTCACAGCGAGTGGATGATGTAAACAGTATAGGCAGTGAATATCTGATACAGAATATCGAGCTGTCGTTTAAAGCCTGGCAGGAGAAACCCTGGGCTCAACAACTGGAGTTTGAGGAGTTCTGCAATTATGTGCTTCCCTACCGTGGCAGCAATGAACCGGTCGAGCCGTGGCGGGAGTGGTTTCTGGAGCGCTTTGCCGATCTTCCACGATTTATGAGCGATCCTGCCAATCCTACCGAAGCTGCTTCCCGTATCAATGATGATGTGAAGTCCTGGTTTACTTTCACGGAGCGTTTTTACCGTCATCCCACCGATCAGAGTTTCAGCGAGATGCTGCAGACGGGGCTAGGGCGCTGTGAGGATATGACTAACCTGGCAATTTACGCACTGCGTGCCAATGCCTTGCCGGTTACCAGCGATTACACACCACACTGGGCTGACACCGGTAACAACCATGCCTGGAACGCCATCCTGACACCCGATGGCCGCGCCGTTCCTTTCATGGGAGCTGAAAGCAATCCCGGGCAGTACAGCCTGCGTTCGAAAATGGCAAAAGCATATCGTAAGACATTTGCTGTGCAGAAGGATAATCTCTACTTTGTCAAACCGGACTGGGAAGAGGTTCCCGGCTGGCTCGGAGGACGGAGTTATATCGATGTCACACCGCAGTATACCGAGGTGGCTGATGTAACGCTGGAGCTTTCGATACCTGTCCCCGACAGCGTCAGTTTCGCCTACCTATCTGTTTTTAATTCAGGTGAATGGAAGGCAATTCACTGGGGTCGCCTGCAGCAGCAACGGGTAACATTCACCGATATGGGTGTTAATATCGCTTACCTGCCGATGTACTACGTCGATGAGGAGCTGATTCCTGCTGCGAAACCGCTGATTCTCTATCCGGATGGTGAACTCCACTTCCTTTCCGGCAGTGCGGAACTGGTTGATATGCGACTTGTCTCAACCACTCGCCGTACCACAGTCAGTTCAACTGACAGCATTGAGCAGGTGTTTTTCACACCTGGCAGGAAGTACGAACTCTTCCAGTGGCAGAATGAGTGGATATCTGTTGGCGAGTTGGAGGCAGGTTCAGAACCGCTGCTTTTTGATAGTGTACCGGCAGGATCACTTTACTGGCTGGTTGAAGAGGATTCACGGCGTGAGGAGCGGATTTTCAGTTGGGTTGCAGGAAAGCAGATCTGGTGGTAACCAGTTAACAGGGACTTCGTAAGGGCTCCGAATGACTCATATAGTATTTTGATACCAGATTTTGCTTGCTTACAGCGGCCTCCAGTTCTATCATTTTGTTCTTGTTCGGGGCGTAGCGCAGCCCGGTAGCGCGTACGGTTCGGGACCGTAAGGTCGCTGGTTCGAGTCCAGTCGCCCCGATTTAAAAAGACCCGGTCATAAATGCACCGGGTTTTTCTATTTTTGAGCATCGCAAAATGTGGCACAGTACAACTGATAATGTCCCAGTTATGCCGGTGAAAGTGAGGCAATGATGACAGAGCAATACCAGCATCAGGTGGTAGAAGAGAAGTGGCGCAGGCAGTGGCAGAAAGATGATTGTCACAAGGTTGATCTGGAACAATCGACACGTCCTCTCTACACTCTGGTCATGTTCTCATATCCATCAGGTGACCGTCTGCATATTGGCCACTGGTATAATTATGGTCCGACTGACAGTTGGGCCCGTTTCAAAAAGATGCAGGGGTACACGGTTTTTGAACCGATGGGATTTGATTCTTTCGGTTTACCGGCTGAGAACTACGCCATTAAAAACGGTATCCATCCTGCGAAGAGTACCCGGGCGAATATCGATTACATAACCGGTCAGCTGGACAGGATCGGCGCTATGTATGATTGGAACTATGCAATCGAGACATCGTCACCGCAGTACTACAAATGGACGCAATGGCTGTTTCTGACCCTCTATGAGCATGGCTTTGCCTATCAGGCTGAAGCACCTGTTAACTGGTGTGAGTCCTGCAGCACAGTACTGGCAAACGAACAGGTCCACGAGGGGCATTGCGAGCGGTGTGAAAATCCTGTGGTCCGCAAGGAGATGAAGCAGTGGTTTTTCAGTATTACTGACTTTGCAGATGACCTGTTGCAGGGATTGGATGATCTGAACTGGCCAGTTAAAACCCGCAAACTGCAGAAGAACTGGATCGGCCGTTCCGAGGGTACACATATTACTTTCAAGATAAAGGGGAGTGAAGAGATCAATGTCTTCACAACACGACCGGATACGCTGTATGGAGTGACCTATGTTGTATTCGCCCCCGAGCATCCGCTGGTGGAGAAGATCGCCAGCAGTGAGCAATGGCCCGATGTGCAGGATTATGTGAATGAAGCTCGTACTCGAAACGAAATTGAGCGCACTTCCACTGATCGTGAGAAGACCGGTGTTTTCACCGGCGCCTATGTGATACATCCACTCACCGGTGAGGAGTTGCCGGTCTGGATAGCTGATTATGTGCTGGCCTCATATGGAACCGGTGTGGTAATGGCTGTGCCTGCTCATGACGAACGGGACTATGAATTCGCCTGTAAGTACAAGTTGCCGGTTAAAGTGGTTATTAATAAGCCCGGGACGAATCTGGATCCCAGCCTGATGGAGGAGGCTTTTACCGAACCGGGCGTGATGGTGAATTCTGCTGATTTCAACGGACAGCCCTCAAGCGAAGGGGGACGGCTGGTTACAGAGCATCTGGAGAAAATCGGTAGCGGTGAAGCTGCTGTGACCTACAGATTGCGCGACTGGCTGATCTCGCGTCAGCGCTATTGGGGTGCACCGATTCCGATTATCCACTGTGAAGATTGTGGTGCATTGCCGGTACCGCTGGAAGATCTGCCGGTTGAATTACCGGAGGATGTGGATTTCCGTCCTCACGGAAAAGCACCACTGGAGACCAATGATCAGTTCATGCAGGTGACATGTCCCGGTTGTGGTAAGGAAGCGCGACGCGATCCGGATACAATGGATACATTCGTTTGTTCGTCCTGGTATTTTCTCCGCTATCTGTCACCGCAGTTGGATGACAAACCATGGGATCAGAAGCTGGTAGAAAAGTGGGTGCCGGTAGATCAGTATGTTGGAGGATCCGAACATGCGACAATGCACCTGCTCTATGCACGTTTTGTGACGCATGCTCTGAACAGTATTGGTCTTCTGCCTTTTAAAGAACCTTTCAAGCGCCTGGTGCATCAGGGTACCATAACGCGTAATGGTGATAAGATGTCCAAGTCACGTGGCAATGTGGTTTCACCCGACGATTTTATATCACAGTATGGGGCAGATGTATTTCGCATGTACATGATGTTCATGGGTGACTACACAGAGGGTGGTGACTGGAGTGACAAGGGAATTACCGGTATCGAGCGTTTTCGCAATCGCATCTGGCGTGCAGTAGGTGACTGGTATCAGAGGGACATTGCTCCTTCAGCAAACGACCTGCCACGAGAAACCAACAGGATACTGCATTACACAATTCGTCAGGTCACGATAGATACTGAGGCCTTCAGTTTCAACACTGCGCTTTCCCGGCTGATGGAGTTGGTGAACGAAATCTATCGCGTCGCCCAGCTGCCTGATGACGACTGTCCAGCAGCTTCCGCGATCAATTATCTGCTGCTGAAACTGGTAGTACTGGTAGCTCCTTTTGCCCCTCATCTGGCAGAGGAGCTCTGGCAGCAGATGGGTGGTGAAGCTTCAATGTTTGAGCAGACCTGGCCCGACCATGATGAGGATGCACTCCTGCAGGAGGAGCAGACCATAGTTATTCAGATCAACGGCAAGGTACGTGACAGTATCGAAGTGCCTGTTGATATCGTGAAGCAGGACCTTGAAAAGGTTGTACTGGAGCGGGAACGGGTGCAACAGTATCTCGAGAACAGGGAATTGATAAAGCTGATTGTAGTTCCGGGTAAACTGGTAAGCCTGGTAGTAAAATAAATCTGTTTGGGAGTTTCTGATGAGCCTGCGCAAGTGGCGTACTGTCCATCGCTGGATTGCCGGTTATCGCCGCAGCCTCGGTACCGTGTTGCTGCTTCTGTTTGCCGCTATAGCGATCACCGGGTTCCTGCTCAATCACATAAACGATTTCAGTTTCATCAGCCACACTCAGGTCCCGCTGTGGTTACTCCCGGGGGGATACACTGATCGGGTGGAAGTACTGAATGTTGCCCAGTCTGATCTACCGGTAGAGCAGCTGAAGGGAGCACCGTTACGCTGGATTATCTGGGACCTGCACACAGGTGACTTCTTTGGCCCCTGGGGAGTGTTTTTATATGATGCCCTGGCCATATTTTCATTGATACTCGTTGTTACAGGATTTTATATGTTGATTGTGATACGTTCAAAACGTCTGGAAAAAAAGAGGAGAGAATAATGCGACTGACAATAACAATGATACTGGCAGCTGCTTTTATGGTAGCCTGCGGTGGTAAGTCTGATACCAGTACTCTTAGTGGCACAATTTATGGTGATGCTTTCACCTCGAATGAGACGATGACCCTGACTGAAGCGGCTGCTTCTTATGATGACCTGCAGGGTCAGGAGATCTGCCTTGACGGAACTATCCAGGCGATGTGCCTGCACAAAGGGGACTGGATTGTCTGGTCTGAGGACAATAATCAGGTAGTCGTTCAATTCAAAGACCACGCTTACACAATTCCCACAGACTCCAAGGATAAGCGGGTTCTGGTACAGGGATTTCTGCGGGACAAACCACTTCCCCCTAACTGTGATAACGCTGAGCATGAGCAGCATCAGGCTCATGAAGCTGATGCCGCAACTGAGCATGGTGATGATGAACATGCTGAGCATGATGCTGATGATGCAGCTGAACACCATGAAGACCATCAGGATGATCAGGCTGAAGCATCCGAAGAGGATTCAACGGAAGAAGATGAAGTGAATCGGGTATTCTTCCTCGCCACTTCGATCAAGATTATCGACTGATTTTCGGGCACTATAAAATCTGATACAAGAAAGCCACCCTTTGCGGGTGGCTTTTTTTTGCAATCGTATATCGTCAAATCTATTTGACAAGTAGTGCCTTGCGGGTTTGAACACGGTCATTCTGTCGCAGTTGTACAAAATACAGACCAGCCGGTAACTCATCCCCCTGGAATTGAACCTGGTAGACGCCTGCCTCAAGATAAGAATTCATCAGCTGCTTCACTTCCCGGCCTGACAGATCGTAAACTCGCAGCTGAGCCTGTCCTGCCTGACGCAGAGAGAATGCACAGGTAGTACTCGGGTTGAAAGGATTGGGGTAGAGCGGCTGAAGAGCGAATTCCCGCGGTACTTCAGGTGAACGTGATACGAATTCACTGCCACTGATAAAAGTGCTGTAGAGCCCCTGTGGTGCGCCAGGTGGAAGCAGGTCCTCATTCCCGGAAATGTCAACAGCCCGCAGGTAATAATCTACCGGCCCGGAAACAGTGGCTGGAATCATGCTGTAGTACTGATTTCCACCTGAAGACTGTAGAGGGGAAGAATCACTTTCTCCAAGATTGTTATACCAGACAACACCACTCTGGGCTAAATCTATGTCACCGCTACCGGTGATTGTGCATTCTACTCTGCTGCCACCTGCCTCCTGATAGAGAGTATCAGCTGACTGATGCTGCAGGGAGATAAGATCCTCGTTGTGTGGCAGAACCAGACTGAACAATTGAAATCCCATAGGCAGATCACCGCTGATTGATGCTGTCCATTCACCTGCCTGTGGTGACTGCACACTGACCTGCTCGACATTGTTAAGTGAATCATTACCTGTTTGTGCAGCCTGTGAGGGGCTGTTCGGGTTGGTCACCCAGGGGTGATACTCAGTTGCATCTGGAGATATAAGCCGCAGATTGAGATCGGTCACCAGTGTGCGTTCTGCATTCTCGGTTCCGGGACTATCATCCCAGGCCAGGGTAACTTTGATCTCATCAGTTCCAGCAGCCACTGTGAAATGATGCGTATAATCATCTGTACCGAAGACCATCCCCTGCATGAAATCACCATCGTAGAGATGCTCGATAGCAGTCAGTGCGTCAATCCCACCCCAGCCATATTTGTAATCGGGCCCGGTAGTACCAAGATCCTCAGCTGTCTGGATAAGTAATCCCTTAATCAGTGAAGGGTAGGGCGCTTCATCGTAACGGGCGCGATAAGCCTGCTGCAGCAGGGTGACAACACCACTGGCTGCAGGAGCTGCCATGGAGGTGCCGCACCAGCCATTGCCACCGTAGCCACTCGGTGGGAGGGTTGATTTGATATAACTGCCGGTCTGACATCCCGGTGCGCAGAGATCAGGTTTGATCCGCCCGTCATCGACCGGCCCCCAGCTGGAAAAACTGGTCATTGAGGAGTTGTTGGAGTTGATGGCTCCGATAGTAATGATATTCTTGGCGGTGCCGGGTGGTGGAATATTGGCATAGGAGTTAGCTCCCTGTCCGCACTCATTCCAGCCCCGTTCGTTACCGGCGGCAAACTGGACATTGACCTGCCAGGCCGGGACAACCAGATCTACATCGACACAGAAAGCGGCATAGTCACCGTAGAAATCGCAGAAAGGTGGCTCAATACCATATCCCCAGGAATTGTTGGCAACGGAAAGACTCATTGCATCAGCTGCATCAGCATATTCATCTTCAGCTTCGTCCCAATCCCAGGAATGAAGGTCAGCGTCCGGCGCCATACCACGCCACTGGTATGGAGTACCACCGTTGTTGGAGCTATTACTTCCATCACCAGCCATGGTGCCGGCAACGTGTGTAGCATGCTGTTCTGTGTCCTGTGGATCTTCAATTGTGAGACGTCCCGAAAAATCCGGGTGTTGAGTTGAAATAGTCCCTCCATCCCAGACACCAACAGTCACATCAGAACCACGCAGATTATAGTACGGTTCCTGCAGCGGATCGACCTGCATGTTAGCCCTGGCACCATCGTTAAAGGTTTTCTTCAGAGGGGGTATCGGTTCAATCCAGCGTACGGACTGTTGTTCCGTCAACAGGCTGATATCAGACAGCGGGAGTGCGAGTGAAACTCTGCCGAAGCGCTCACTGATTTCACCCGTTAGCCAATCATGTTGTGCTGCAAGGTCAAGCAGTAACTGTACAAACTCCTGGTTATAGAGATATGGGCGCACTATAACCTGCAGGTCACCGTTGCTGTCGAAGAGAGCTGGGGGGAGCTGATGATTGATTATCCGGGAAGAAAGCTTGTCCACCGGTTGTATCACACCAATCCAGAGGAGCATATCGTCCAATTCCTGCAAAGTGGCTTCAGCACTGAACTCTGCAAACCAGAAACCGCGTGGCAGATATTGTCTGAGTTCAACACCATTTTTAACCATCCATGCCTTCTGGTCTGAAGTGGGGGTTGTGGCAAGTTGAATGAAATAAGTACCAGCAGGCTGATCAGCTGCAGCCAATCCAGCATCGAGTTCGGTATCAATGGTACGATTTTGTAGTTGCAGCCTGGCAGCATCTGCCTGGGTAGACGGTAATCCGATCAGCAACAGGAGACTGAAAATCACAGTAAGCATGTCTGTTCCTTTATTTATAGCGATTTTCCACCGCGTTGCCCTAAATGCAACTCTTCAGTAAAAAAACTTTCTGTACATCTTTCTATCGATCAGGGGCTTCCTGAAGTTCATCACCGGCAGCAGCCTCTATCAACCTTACCTGCTCGCAGGCTGGTGAGTCACCACGGTCACAGGCACTGCGAAAATAAACCAGAGCAGAATCCTTCAAACCAGCATAAAAGTAGAGCTCACCGATTTCCAGTTCAAGATCAATAGTATGTGGTAGAGATTTCCAGGCGATACGATAGTTGAAGAGAGCCCTGTCCAGAGAATCACAGCGTACATACAACCGGGCCAGTGCCAACCGGTTGTCAGGTGTATCTGGCAGGTTTTCCAGAGATTGACGGGCTTCAGCCAGTTGACCGAGACTGATCAGCGCCTGAACCGTATAGATCTGATAACGGGATTGTGTGGAATCCAGTTGTGTTAGCTTTCTGGCGATGCTGAGCGCTGATGAAAAGTTCTGGTTCTCCATTTCGACCTGGTAGGTCTCTTCAATATACTCCTGTATTGACTCGGATACTGAATAGCCTGGATCGATTGAGTACTGTTCGTAGAGGTCAGCCAGTGCCTCTTCAGTTCCGATGTCCTGTTGCTCCAGCAGTGAATCGACAATCGTGGTTGACAGAGCACCGCCTGACTGTTGATATGCTTTCAACAGATAACGCAGCGCCAGATCATGGTTGCCGGACTCCCATAAACAGAGCCCCATTTTATTGTGCAGTGGTCCGGTGGGTTCCTGATCGGTATAAAGAGCCAGAGCGGTGCGATACCATTGTATGGCTGCTGACAATTGCTGACGACCAAAAGCGATATCACCCAGAAGATGGTATCCGTCAGGATGGATGGGATCAATCAGTATTGCCTGATGAGCAGTCTTTTCTGCAGCTGTCAGATCCCAGGCCTGAAGTAACTGCCTTCCGAGAGAGATGTGAGCGGGATAGAACTCAGGAATCAGATCCAGAGCCATTCTCAGGAAAAAAAATGCACTGTCAGGTTCATTGAAACGAATACAACGTAATCCGGAGCGATACGCGATGATCCCTGGACGCCGGGCGTGATCAGACGGGACACTGCTTACAGCAACGGTATCAGCCTGCATTGAATTATCTGTCGGGATTGGAGCCGGTTGAATATCCACTTCTGCAAATCCCATTGCAGACAGACCCGGCAGAACCAGCGATAGCATCAACAGAGCGATTCGTTTCATAATTACCACTGGCGTGATAACGGCGAATCTGTTACCGGCCAGTATCCTTTACCACTGTTGCGGCCCTCCTGGAAAACGAGCCAGGAATATTTGCCATAATGCTGCAGGCGGCGGCCCAGTCCTTCCGGATCACTCCTGTCAAAAACAAAAACGATGGTTTGAAATCCATCCTCAACAGGTCGCTTTTCTACCATTATCAGAGTGGTCTCGTCCAGATTGTAGGTCTCATTCAGGAGAAAAACCTGATTTTCATCCAGATTGAAGTGAGTTGTCAATCCCTGTGGGATGGCTGCCGGGTTGAACAGATAGCAGGTTCCTTTCGATGGCAGGGGGCTATCGGATTTCAGGATTTGATCCTCCCCGGGATTATCGCAGATTGCCTCAGCAAAACCGGCAATGGTTTCCGGTGAAGTCTCCACACCTGGTAAGAAGCAGGGTGCTGTATCGGCAAATGCCTGCTCAAGCGATGACTCCATTTCTGCAGGTAGCAGGAAACGGAAAAGGTGGTAGTCAGGATCAATTTCAAGTTTCTGGAGATTATCAACCGGAATTCTGTAACTGGCGCTGGCGGTGGAAAACTCCAGCGTAGTATCAAGCGTTCCATCAGTAGTAGTCAGACGAACCGGCACAGACAGTGGGAAAAGCGGTTCTGATTGCAGTAGTTCCAGTGCCAGAGTAGACCCGTTCCATTTGGTTTTACCCAGCTCCAGTTGTGCCGCGCCAAGCTGATGCAGCCAGCTGTCGAAGAAGGGGGTGAAATCAAGGCCTGAGCGTTTACTGAATGCCTGAACGAAATCTGCAAAGGAAGCTCTACGATAGGGGAAGCTGGCGATTACATCCTGCAGTGCAAGTTGAAAGGCTTCAGCACCTATCTGCTCTTCAACCATATGGAAAAGCATCATACTCTTACCATAGCCGATGGCGCGGGTAGCTGGATTGTGGCGCTCCCTGAATTCCACTAATGGCAGGTCATTTTCAGAATTGATGTAAGATGTAAACTGCTTGAGGCTGTTCTTGCGATATCGTTTTCCTTCAGCAGGGTCCCGTTGCAGTTTATAAAGATAATCAGCCTGATAGACAGTTATCCCCTCGCACCAGTTTCCGAGTGTATCGTCAACGAAAACTGAATTACCCCACCAGTTGTGCAGTATCTCATGTCCCAGAGAAGTATAGGGGATAAAGGGGAGACGGATGATATTCCCCCCCAGCAGCGTCCAACCCGGCATGCCATATCCGGTGGGGAAGAAGTTTTCCACAACGGTAAAGCGCTGGTACGGATATGGGGAGAGCATACGGCTGTACATCTCGATGTAGCGGACCGATTGTGAAAGATAAGTCTCCGTGAGTTGAGGATCATCGCTGAGGAACCATGTGTATACGGTTTTGCCACCGGAAGTCTCACGACTGTGGATATGGTAACGTCCACCGATCATAATCAGACCGTCAGTCGGAGGGCCTGTCTGCCAGACAGATGTCAACCTGCCGTCCGACACTTCGTGGGAAAGCAGATCACCATTTGTAAGGCATTCAATTGTATCCGGGGAGGTTATTGTGGTTCTGAAACAGGCGGGGGAATCATCGACGAGTGGATACCAGCCTGCAGAACCTGAAAGATAGATCCCTTCATCAGAGATGGTGGTGGATATCTCCCGTCCGACATTTTCATGTGAAAAAGAGGTTGATGCAGTTGACTCGAAGAAAGTACCCTGTGTGCTGATCACGATAGTGCGAGGGCCGGGAGTTCCGGAACTCAATACAATACGATTGAGTACCGAGTCCTCATCATCGTCAAGCGGTTCCACAGTGAAGTCCAGAATGCCATCGAGAGAACTGATTCCACTAATCTGGTAATGCCGGTTGAGTAACAGCTCATCAGCACCTTCCGGCAGATAGAGAGTATCTGTCATCTCCACTTTATTCAGGGCAGGATAGAGATCGATTGTGAGATTATGATGAGTGAGTTGACTTCCGGAACTGTTAAAACAACCTTCAGTCAGGTTCTCTACCGGACTGGTGGTAGCAGCACAGGCTGTAACTGTTATTGAGATCAGGGGAACAACAAGCATGGTTGTTATGATAGAGTTTCTGTATTTCATTTGGCAATTACCTCCACTAGTGGTCTTGTGCCCAGGTAAGATGACATAGACTGAACCTGTTCAAGGGTGACAGCTTCGTAACGATCAAAGATTTCAATTGACTTCCGGAAGTCTCCCCCCATCTCTCCGGTTCCCAGATTATAAGCCTGGCCGATAGATGTCAGAAGACGCATCTGCTGTCTTCCCAGTACCGCCTGCAGAGCAATTTCCAGTTCAGTCTCTGTTATATCACCGGAATCAAAATCGGTAATACTCTGTCGCAGAACAGGAAGTACTTCCTCCAGATTTTCACTGCGGGTCCCCATGTAGCTTCCTATTTCTGCTCTGTCATCGTTTGCAGAAATCCAGGCTCCCACCGAATACGCCAGTCCACGTGTTTCACGCAGGTCCATGGCAATACGGTTGGAAATAATCGAACCCAGCAGTTGCAAAGCGTATCCATCATCAGGATCAATCTCTGTGATATAGCCCAGGTAGACAAACGCCTGTTCACCACCGACTTCAATAGTCGCAGATGCTGCACTCTCAGTCAATGGGGCATCTGGAAGCTCCAGAGGTTGAATCTGCTTATAATCCGGCAGGTAAGAGGAGAGCATGGTTGCGACCTCTTCTGCGGGAATTGCTGAGACCACGCTGAAAATGATGTTAGCTGGATTGAAGTACTGCTTCCGAAGCTCGAGTATGTCGTCCAGGGAAATACTTTCGATACTTTCTACAGTACCATAAATGGGTTGCGTGAGTGGGTGATCTCCCAGAAGCAGGTCCCGAAACTCGCTTCTTGCCATGGTTCGTGTACTTGCTTTATCTCTACGCAACCGCGAGTAGATGTTTTCCTTTGCACTCTGCAGTATTGCCGGAGTGAATTCACGGTCGTAAAGATGATCACTTATGAGTCTGACAGCATCGTCAGCATGCTGCCTGCGACACTCCAGACGAACAAAGGAGAAGCGACCGTTTGTATAATAATCGTCGAATGGAATCCAGGGTGAGTCCACTGCTTTGGTAATGATACCAAATTCACTGAAAAGCAATTCTGGATCCTGTGACAGGTTTTCAGAATCAGCGGTCAATAGCATCTGATGCAGCAGGTTTACAATTCCCTCTTTGCCTTCAGGTTCATTCAAGGAGCGGTTACGGAAGAGAAGATGCAGTGCGAAGAGATCAGAAGCCCCCCGGTCATGGGCAATAAGTGTTGAACCTGCATCAAGAGTCAGTCTTTCGGTATCCGTCCCCTGACTGGTCTGATCCATCACCTTTTCATGGAGTGTATTAAATGCAATGATCTGACGGGGCTGGTTGGCAATATATTGCCCAACTACCTGCTGGAGTTGATTTCTGTCCACAGATTGAATCTGGTGTGTCAGTTCATAGAGATACTCAAACCCGGCATTAGCAAGCAGATCTCCCTTGAACATACCCAGGCTGTGTGGTCTTTCAAACATGCACAATTCATCAGTCAGTCGGGTGTTTACAATACTCTTGATCAGGTTCTCTTCCAGCAGGAGGTCTGTTGCCATACCTTTAAGAGCCTGATCTACTATCGGCATGACATGGTTGACATCAACCTCTTCGCTGAAACTGAAGCTCATCTGCAATCGTGAAAATCCTTCCCAGGGATAGTGCATATGTGAAATGTCTTGAAGCGGTATTCCATTTTCCTTGAGCATCTGCTTGACCGGGTTTGAAGATGATGCCAGAATCTCAAGCAGTACTTCAAAAACCGGGTAATCACTTTCATTGAAAGCAGGAGCGTTGAAGATAAGATGCAGTTCCGGAAGTCCTTCAACCCAACGGGATGTAATCTTGCTTACAGTCAGCTGGCCGAGCTGTTTAACTTCAGGAAACACTACATTTCTTGCCGGGTAGGCACCGTAATACCCTTCCAGTTGCTGCCAGATTGAATCAGGGTCAAAACTTCCTACTACTGAAAGCTGCATATTATTTGGAACATAGAAATTCTTGTAGAAAGCCCAGACATCATCACGATCCATGTTTTCGATAGTGCTGCTGGTACCCAGCACAGGCATGCTCATTGAAGTACCCGCAAAAATCTGCCGGTTGATAAGCTCACTGGATTTATGAGAGGGATCGTTGCGGCCCTGCATTAACTCCTCCAGTACTATTCCCCGTTCCTTTTCGAACTTCTCCGGTGGAATAACGGAGTTGAAAAGCATATCACTCTGAATCTCCATCGCCGCATTCAGCTGGTCGGCTGGCGCTACTGCCATGTAGTTAACATAAGTACCGGCAGTGTTGGCGTTGATGTAACCACTGATGCTGTCAATATCATCGTAAAGCTGTTCCTGAGTGCGGCTGGTAGTACCGTTGAAGAGCAAATGTTCCAGCATGTGGGACATGCCTGAAGTATGATAGTCCTCGTAAACTGCCCCGGCATGTACCTGCAGATTTACCCCCGACATGGTGCTGGTGGGATTGTGGACCAGCATAACCTGCAGCCCGTTTTCCAGCTGTCCGAGCTGGACGTTCTTCGGAAGCAGGTGAATCCTGTTTTGAGTTTTCTCGACTGGCTGCCGGGATTGCCTTCCGGATGCTCCGGTTGTAATGGCCAGAATGAGACCGATTATCATAAAACGGGAAAAAATCCCGGGTGCTTTCCTGCATGTGCTCATGTTGTCCTCGATATTTTGTTATCTCCAAAAGATTATTATCAAATCATCCTGTCAGGTGGCTGGTAAGGACACCGAGTTTTCTGCTATCCACAAGGTGGTGTACCTGCCATCCTGAATTACGTGCAGCTTCCAGATTGACAGCTGAATCATCTATCAACAGTATCTCAGCCGGGTGAAGCTGCTGGTCATCGCAAATAGCACTGAATATTCCACTGTCAGGTTTCTGCATTCCCAGCTCGAATGAAGTAAACACAGGGTCAAAATCGGTGAAAGCCGGTGCGAGGCTACGAATATACTCCCAGTGCCAGGGATCAGTATTACTCAGTATCCCGACTCGGAATCCACTATCTCGCAGTGAACCTGCCAGTATCAGGTTTTCAGGGTAGAAATCTGCAATCAGTTTCATCCAACATCCCTTAAAAACTGACTTCCGGAAGTTCATTCCGAAATACTGTTGTGCTTCCCGGTAAAAATCTACAGCATCCAGTTTACCGGTATTGAACTGTTCAGGCACAGTTGACTTCAGAAATGATTGGAATCTATCCTGATTGATTCCGAATTCTCGTGCAAAACAATCTTCACGGTACTTCGGTGCCAGAGGGACAAGTACCCCCCCCAGATCAAACAGGATCAGTCGGATTGATGTCCCGGTGGATTCAGTCAGGTCTGGATCTATACCGATGCTCACAAATAGTGTCCTTATAAAAACGTCAAGTGAAGCATCGGCCCATAGTATTGCTTAGAAGAGCGATTTTGTAACGGCCATTTATTTCTAGCAATACTATATACTTCTGAAATGCTGTTATTCATCCGCATAAGCTAGCAAACACTCCATTCTTGTCAAAGAAATTGGTCGCTGATGTCAGTTATCCTGTTCTCACAGACTCATATGTTGCCCCGGGCATGGAGGACAAGGAAGTTATTGGATAAACCGGTACAGAATGATATTATAACGACGCAGATGATCAGGTTCTTAGAAGCTGCTCCCTGAATCAGGGGGTGGGCTTAGATTGACCGAAACACAATGCTGCAATTTCAGGAGAAGTGGTTTTAAAACAGGAATACAGTGAGGTAGAAGTATGGAAAATGAATTTCCCGATCTCAAAGAGATTAAAATACCCAAATTAAAGCCCTCGTTTATTTGGGGTGGATTGATTGTGCTGTTAGTCATGATTTTTCTCGGGACAGGTTTCTATTCAATCGAACCACATGAAACCGGTGTCGTCCTGACTTTTGGCAAATACACCCGTATTACTCAGCCGGGTTTGCATTTCAAGGTGCCATTTGGTGTGGAAACGGTAATCAAGGTTCCGGTCAAACGTCAGCTGAAACAGGAGTTTGGTTTCAGGACTCTCAAAGCTGGTGTGAAGACGAGATACGACAGCCGTAAATACGAGAATGAATCGTTGATGCTGACCGGTGATCTGAGTTGTGCCGAAGTAGAGTGGATTGTACAGTATCGAATCAGCGATCCGGTACGTTTTCTGTTCAAGGCGAGACAGCCGGAAGAGACATTACGCAGCGCCAGTGAGTCTGCTATGCGGCAAATCGTTGGTGACCGTAGTGTAACCGAGGTTCTGACCACAGGCCGTGAAGAGGTAGCATTGGCCGTAAGAGAGCTTCTGCAGAGCATTGTCGATTCTTACGAGCTGGGGATCAATATCCAGGTAGTAGTACTACAGGATGTGAATCCCCCGGATCCGGTAAAAGCATCATTCAACGAGGTCAATCAGGCACAACAGGAAAAAGAGCAGCTGATCAACCAGGCACGGGCTGCCTATAATCAGGTTATCCCGAGAGCGCGTGGTGAAGCAGCACAGACGATTCTGAATGCAGAAGGGTATGCTCTGAACAGGGTAAATCGTGCTCAGGGTGAAGCAGCGCGGTTCATCTCGATATATAACGAGTACCGCAAAGCAAAAAGTGTAACCAGGCAGCGGATGTATCTCGAAATGGTTACCGGTGTACTTCCGGAAGTGAGGAACAAGGTCTTGATCGACGACGATCTTTCTGGTGTTTTACCGCTTCTCAACCTGAGTGGGGAGGTGATCAAATGAAACGCATTCTATGGGGCATAATTGCAATATTCATCCTGATCGTGGTTTCTTCCGGCCTGTTCATTGTGAGCGAGACGGAGCAGGTAGTAATTACCCAGTTCGGTAAACCTGTTGGCGAACCGATTGTAAACGCAGGAATAAAATTCAAGGTCCCGCTGATTCAAAGGGCGATTTTCTTTGAGAAGCGCTGGTTGGAGTGGGATGGTTATCCCAACCAGATTCCTACCCGTGATAAGAAATATATCATGGTGGATACCTACGCACGCTGGCGTATTGCGGATCCGCTGCGCTTCTACGAGACAGTACAGAATGAAGTCAGTGCGCAATCACGGCTGGATGATATCCTCGATGGTGAAGCCCGTAACGCTATCGCCAATGTGGATATTATCGAGATTGTCCGTAATACTAACCGGGAACTCGAATTAACCGTTGACCTGGAAGATTTTGAGCAGGGTGAGATTCCTGATATTGCCGTTGGTAGAAGTGTAATTCAGAGCCGGATTCTGGAGAAAGCATCAGCAATTGTCCAGGATTACGGTATTGAACTGGTCGACTTGAGAATCAAACGGCTGCTCTATATCGACGAAGTATTGCGGAAAGTCTATGACCGTATGATTTCTGAGCGGCAGCGAATTGCTGAGAAATTGCGTTCAGAGGGAAGAGGGAGCAGTGCCGAGATCAATGGTGAGATGGAGAAGGAATTGCAGCTGATTTCTTCGGAGGCCTACCGGGTTGCCCAGGAAAAAATCGGTGCTGCCGATGCTGAGGCTACGGCGATCTACGCTGAAGCCTACAATCGCGATCCCGAGTTTTACCAGTTTTCCCGTTCACTTGAAGCATACCAACTGATGATCGACAGTTTGACAACACTGGTGCTGCAGACAGATAGTGAATTCCTGCAGTATCTGGAATCAGCGTCAGGGAAGTAGTGTAGTTTGATTGAATGACATAATGACTTCCGGGAGTAAACGCTTCCGGAAGTCTTTTTATGTATAACGCCCATTTGTACTCACGTCATTCCCGCGAAGGCGGGAATCCAGTGTTTCAATCGCTTGAAGTATCGTATGAGTAAGCCCAAAACTGAGTCAGTTGAGAATGGTGCTTAGGAATCAGGATGCGCTTTAAATACACCAGCTGATGCACCCACCGTTACTTATGTCAACATAGTGTCACAGCCTCTGGGCTTTAAACCGGGGTGACAGAACGCTATGATACATACAGAAGGTGTTTTCATGTTGAATGCTCCTGGATTCCCGCCTTCGCGGGAATGACGTGTGGAGATTAGGAATGACGTGTAGAAGTGAGGAATGATGTGTAGGGTTAGTTAAGAGGCAGGGTTATTAGATATAATGTGGACTTCCGGGAGTGAGCGCTTTCGGGAGTCCTTTTTATATGTATTCCCTGAGGATTTCAGCGCGTGGTTGTGGAATCACGACTTTGTTAACCAGTAAACCTTTTTGTGCTACATAACTGGCACCGGTGTTTACAGCAGAAGTAACGGCAGCGACATCGCCACACAGTGTAACAAATCCCTTACCACCAATTGCAATCGCCAGTCGTAATTCGAGAATCTGCACTTTAGCGGTCTTGACAGCCTGATCTGCTGCCTCAACCAGTGAGGCTATTGAGAAGGATTCAATAACGCCCAGTGCTTCAATGTTCTCTACGTTGTTGAGCCCCTGAATTGCGGGAACGATTGTCGGATGGATATTGGCAACAATAAATGTGTCCACAACTTCGCTGGTTGCAAGCTGCTCGGCCGCCTCAATCGAAGAACGTACTGCAGCTACATCCCCACTTATCATGTTCATGAACTTTCCAGGACAGATCGTTCTTGAGATGAGCAGTGTGACATCTGCAGCTTTCAGCATGGCATCAGCTGCCGCAATTCCTGATGCAATCGAAGTGAACTCTATAATGCCGAGTGAAGTAATCATTGGATTATAATCTCTTCTGAGTTGATGCCGGCAACAGTTCCGGAAGCAGGTGAATGAACACCGACACCCAGTTTGTCTGCAGGAACAGATGCCAGTAACTGGCCGGCGGATACTTTTTCACCAACTTCTACTTCAGGTGAAGCTTTAGTTCCAATATGTTGATTCAGCCTGATTTTCAGGACTCCGGTATCGTCGCTGAATTCCCGGAAGGGTGCCTGCTTCTGAAATTCTGACAAACCCAGGCGCCGGATAACCTGCTGGCTGGAAAGTTTACGGTATTCCCCCAGAGGGTGTGGTACAGCTGCTGTCGGCCCATTGTACTTCTCACCCTTCTCATGCAGTGATACCTTGGATAGCTGGCAGGCCAGGCGGGGATCGAGATTC
The DNA here is from genome assembly GCA_964501185.1 of uncultured Bacteroidia bacterium. GTDB lineage: Bacteria > CAIWAD01 > CAIWAD01 > BS150m-G50 > BS150m-G50 > BS150m-G50. Next base: position 31,877 of record CAZCRT010000014.1, on the reverse strand, counting down.
TCCGGACAGCTGACCAGGGAACAGAGACCGCATTCACAGCACAGTTCGCCCCAGCGGGATACCGGGGCTGTGTCAATTGTCTGTTGATGCCGCATCACGCGGTGTGGTTCTACAGTAAACCCCAGCAGATAGCGGGGGCACAACTGCGTACACATGTTGCACTGGTCACAGACAGAACGGCCAATTCTGGTTCGTTGTTCCGGGGTTACCAGCTGCCTGCTGACATATCCGTGTGATCTCGGAATCACAATAAAACCGGAGCTCGTTTTCTCAACCGGAATATCAAGATCCTGCACTACTTTCCCCATCATGGGGCCACCGTCGATAACCAGATAGTCACGCAGTGAAGCTCCCCCGGCAAATTCTATTGCCTTTCGGATAGAGAGCCCTACTGGAAGCAGGCTGGTAGCAGGTTTCCGTACTGCACCGGTGATCGTAACCATTGAATGTGTGACAGGTTTATTCCGGTTGGCAAGATATACATTGATTACAGTTTCAACATTCAGCACTACGATATTCAACGCAAGCGGGATTCCTGCCGGGGGGATCACCTTGCCTGTTACTTCATAAACGAGATTGACTTCATCCCCTGCAGGATAATAATCCTCCAGTTGAAATATCTCCAGGCCGATTCTATCAGCGACTGCCAGTACCCTGCTGATAGAATGAGCGTTCTTCTGCTTGATTCCGATAACAGTCCGTTCAGGCTTTAGCTTCTCCTGAAGGAGTGCGATTCCCTGTGCGAGCTCCTCTGTGAAATGTTGCATCAGGGCGTTGTCTTTGTGCAGAAGTGGTTCGCATTCAGCCCCGTTTATGATAAGTGTTTCTACCGGTTCAGCAATTTTGACATAAGTTGGAAAACCGGCGCCACCAGCCCCGATAACACCTGCCTGTCTGACTTTATCTACCAAGGTTGCAGTTGACATTCGCGAAGTGATCTGCTTTCTTTTCAAACTGAAGATGACCAGAAGTATTGGAAAATACGCTTCCCACGCAACATCTGTGAACTTGAAAAGGAAGAAAAATGACCGCTAATAGCAAGCAGGATTTAGACACCAGATCGCTGGATAAAATATTTCGCCCCGATTCAATAGCCGTTATCGGTGCTTCCACAAATCCTGGAAAAATCGGACGGGAGATACTCCACAATCTGCTGCAAAACGAATTCCAGGGTGTGATATTCCCGGTAAACCCTCAGGAACCACACATCCTGTCGATGAAAGCCTACCCCTCTGTTCTCGATATTGAAGAAGATGTCGATCTCGCGATCATCGTCGTCCAGAAGAAACATGTGCTCAAGGTTGCCGACGAGTGTGGCCGTAAAGGGGTCAAGGGGCTGGTCGTGATCACAGCCGGTTTCCGGGAGATAGGCGGTGCCGGAATTGAGCTGGAACAGAGACTGCTGCGGATTGTCCATAAGTATAATATGCGGATGGTTGGACCGAACTGTATGGGGATTCTGAATACAGAAAGAGGTGTTCAGATGAACGCTACTTTCGCTGCGACAAGGCCCCGCCCCGGCGGGATCAGTTTTCTGTCACAGTCAGGCGCCCTGGGTGTTGCAATCCTCGAAAATGCGCAGGACTACGGTCTGGGGCTGTCGCAATTCGTTTCACTGGGAAACAAAGCGGATATCTTCGGTAACGATCTGCTGGAATACTGGCGTGATGATCCCAACACACAACTGATATTGATGTATCTGGAGAGTTTCGGCAATCCCCGCAGTTTTGTAAAACTCTCTGAGGAGGTTTCCCGGCGCAAACCGATTCTGGCGGTGAAATCAGGTAGAACTGCCCGCGGTGCTCTGGCGGCATCTTCACATACAGGGGCTATTGCCGGCCAGGAATTGATAACAGATGTGTTGTTTGATAAGGCTGGTATTATCCGGATCGACACCATGGAAGAGCTGTTTGATATTGCCAAAGCTTTCATCAGTCAGCCATCTTCATCCGGCGACAGGATAGCCATCATCAGCAATGCTGGAGGCCCCGGTATTCTGGCAACAGATGCTCTGGAGAACTATGGGCTGCAGGTAGCAACATTTTCAGAGGAAACAACCAGGGCGCTGGAACAGATACTTCCGGAAGAGAGTAGCTGCAACAACCCTGTTGATATGATCGCCTCTGCCAACGGAGAACGGTACCAGCAGGCAATTCAGTTCGCTCTGGATGATCCTGAAGTTGATGGTATCCTGGTGATTTTTGTACCACCGATTACTGCAGATCCTCTGGATATTGCCGGTGGTATTGCTGCCGGGTGTGCGGAGCAGGATGGCAAACCGGTTGTGTCCTGTTTTATGGGGGAGCGGCAGGGTGACGCAGCTCTCAAAGTTCTGGCAGAAGAGGGAATCCCCAACTATGTCTACCCCGAGTCGGCTGTACGCTCTCTGGCCGCTCTGAACCGCTATGCGAACTGGCGTGACAAACCACAGGGTAAGATTCAGAACTACACTGTAGACAGGGCGCTGGTTCAGAAGATAATCTATAATGCCCAGGAGGAGAATCGTGAACACCTGAACCAGGTTGAAGTATTCCAGATACTGTCAGCGTACGGTATTACAATTCCGGAATACGCGATCTGTAATGAAGTTGAAGAGGCAGTACAGGCATCCGGCAGAATTGGTTATCCCGTAGCATTAAAAATCGACTCCCGGAAGCTGATCCACAAATCTGATGCCGGTGGTGTGAAACTCGGTATCAACTCAGAAGCCGAGCTGCGTGAAGCCTGGGATAATGTCATGTCCAATCCGGCTGTGACAGCGATCCCCGGGGAGGATATCAATGGTATCCTGATTCAGAAAATGGCAGCGAGTGGTAAAGAGACCATCATTGGTGTGACTACTGATACCGGTATCGGGCCACTTCTGATGTTCGGTCTGGGTGGGATCTATGTGGAAGTGCTGAAGGATGTGAAGTTCAAGATTGCCCCGATTACCGATGTGGATGCCAGGGATCTCGTACAGGGTATCAAGGGGTATAAACTGTTGACAGGAATTCGTGGGGAAACGGCTGCCGATACAGCTGCAGCACAGGAATCACTACTCAGAATCTCGCAGCTGGTGACCGATTTCCATGAAGTCATGGAGCTGGATATCAATCCATTCTTCCTGTATGACGAGGGACAGGGTGGAATCGCTGTTGATGGGCGGATCAGGGTGGATATGGGGTAGGGTGGAGTAATCTGGTTTTCTGGACGAACCCCCTCACTCCAGCCGCAGCAGGTCCTTTCCATCTCCAAAAACAAGCATACGGTTTCCTCTGGCAAACTGGTAATTGAAACTGGGATGTATCGGTTGTGAGCTTTCTCTGGTCGGGAAGATCAGCAGAATTTCAATTTTGTATTCATTGCGGATATGCAACTCACCGATCCGTTTACCATGAAAATGGTCCGGAACTTCGATCTCCTTTACATAGTAGTTATCCACGACATGTACCGCTTCCTTCTTCTGTGCATGCTTGATTCCGGCGCTTATCTCGTGACTGATGTCCTTAAGGGAAATTAACCGGTTATAGGTTTGTATCACATCTGTTTTCTGTACTGTACCCAGGAAGTCACCCTGTTCATTGAGTACCGGCATCTCATCCAGATGGTAGCGTCCAAAGGAGTGCATAACTTCATCGAGTCTATCTTCCGGAGTGAGAGACAGGACAGTATCGTTACTGATATCAGCTGCTATCAACAGATTCTTCAACTGGTCGTAGTCGGTTAATGTCTGCCGGATTTCATTCATTGAAATGACACCGGTCAGCTTTCCGTTGCTGTCAACCACATGCAGACAGCTGTGTTGACTGTTGTAAATACGGTTGACAACTTCCGGGAAAGAAGCTGTCTCATCAACCCGTTCGATGCTTTTGTGATACACATCCTCTACCCTGACAGATTTCAGCACATTTACCTCCCGGCCTCTCTGGAGATCAATTCCCCGCCGGAACAGTTTCAGCGTATAGATAGAGTGCTTGTTCAACTTCAGGGCTACGATTGTCCCGACAATACAGGTCAGCATCAATGGCAGGATGGTCTTGTAGTCATTAGTCATCTCAAAGATGATCAGTATCGCAGTAATTGGCCCCTGAGTAGCCGCCGCAACGACACCACCCATGCCTACCAGTGCATATGCACCCGGATTGGCAGTTATCGTGGGGAAGAAGTAGTGGGCAAGGCCACCAAAAAACGCACCGGTAGTTGCTCCCAGGAAAAGCGCCGGGGCGAAAATTCCGCCTGAACCACCCGATCCCAGCGAAATCGAAGTGGCGATGATCTTCACCAGAACGAGCATCAGTGCCAGCTTCCAGAGCATGTTGCTGTGCAGGGCCGCATCAATACTCTCGTAACCCACTCCGAAAATCTCAGGTATCATAATACCGATAGCACCGATGGCTATTCCTCCCGTAACCCCTTTGATAGAGTCCGGAATTCTGATACGATCGAAAAAGTCCTCTGAGGCGTAGAGCACCTTGATAAATCCGGTTGCCACCAGGCCACTCAGAACACCGAGGCCGGAGTAGAGCACCAGCTCCCAGGCGCTTATCATTTCATAATGTGGCACAGAAAAAGCAGGGTAGTCGCCCAGGTAATGACGTGATACAACTGTTGCCGAGACAGAGGCAACAACGATGGGACTGAACTGGAGTACCGCAATATCTCCCAGGAGAATTTCAATCGCGAAGAGTGCTCCCGCTACCGGGGCATTGAAAGCAGCAGCAATACCGGCAGCAGCTCCACAGGCTACGAAAGTACGCATCCTGCTGGTATTGGCGCCAAGCAACTGTCCGGCGCTGGAGCCGATTGCCGAACCGATCTGGATTACCGGGCCCTCACGCCCGACAGAACCACCGGAAGCGATATATATTGCCGATCCGAAAAGCTTGGCTATTACTACCCGGGGACGGATGCGGCCATTCCTCAACAGGATCGCCTCCATGACTTCCGGGACACCATGCCCTTTTGCCTCCCTGGCCACGAACTGGACTATCAATCCTACAACGAGTCCACCGACTGCAGGAGCGGCAACTTTCCACCACCAGGGAAGGGAGCGGATATACTCCAGAGAGTATTCATGCTGCCAGAAGAGGAGTTGGAATTCCTTGATCGCAAACTGGATTCCGACCGCAGCATAGCCACCGGCAACACCGATAAGCACAGCTGTTACTAATACAAAGGTTTGATCCTGGGTCTTCAGAAGGTTGATGAACTGTCGGAGGGACTTACGGGAGTTGGAAAAAAGGATTTTCTTAGGCAAAACTACATCAATTCAGAGTAGGTTTAATTAATGGGCGATGCGGGATTCGAACCTGCGGCCTCATGCGTGTGGGGCATGCGCTCTAACCAGCTGAGCTAATCGCCCTGAATTCGGGCATAATTCTACAATGGTGCCCCCAGTATTACAAGAGAAAACTGGCTTCAGAACCATATTGACAACAGGCGTTTTCAATTGATAATGAATGAGGTCTCGATAGCGAATGTTCTGACCATTTCAGCATTTCCCGATATCTCACCATCACCATCCAGATCCCGGTATGTAAAGCGATAGTTGAGCAGCAGATTTACGCCACTTGATATCTCGTAACCGATTCTGTAACCCCAGATCGGCAGGGCATCCGTCTCCAGAACGAACATCTTTCTTACATTTGCCTGATAATAATAGGCTGAAAGTTCCGTCAATTTTGGTATACGTGCCATGCTGAGACCCATTGAACCCCAGATTGAGTTCGTATGATTTCCTTCATTAACAGGATGCATGCTTGAGTAAGACAGATCAGCAATCAGCAGACTCAACAGCTTGAACCGGATACTCGCATAAACACCCTGAGCAGCTCTGGCACTGTCCAGCATGGTTGCTTCACGGGAAGCAAGGGTTGCCCCATCATCCCCTTCAATAACAGTACTGCGGGTCAGTTCGTATGTCCTGTCAAAGTATTCAGGCAGGAACTCATCAGTATAGTAACGGTATTCAGCGCCCATTGTCAGAGAAGGAAAGGGTGTGAACACCACTCCAGGAGCAGTGATACCAGACCCATGTGAAACAAAATGCGCTCCCTGTGCGTAGAGGTGAAGTTTGTTGAACAGGAGCGGGTAACCCACATCCAGAGAAACAGCAGTAATCGGGGCACTTCCGGGTGTGTAATCGGGAGTAACAGTGGTAGGATCCTCCGGCCATTCCGGATACTGACCCCGCAGCCCATTATACGCAGCCGGGTAGTTGTCATACAGCGCCTGCAGCCATTCGTAAACCTGTTCATCGTCTTCACCGGGGAATCGGTCCAACTCATCAGGGACATTGTCATCATCGGCATCGGACAGGTTTGCAAACTGGTTTCCATCAGCAACCACGGCTGCGCCAATTGTCAGGTTACCCAACAGGGGGCGACTGACCCTGACCGCGAATAACCCGGGTTCAGTCAATTCCCGGAAGTTGTTAAACATACCTTCAACCTGAAAACCGGCTCTCAGGATTTCAAAATCCAGCCCGATCCGTTTCACTGCAGGGTATTCAACAGAATTTGCGTAGTGTTTCATCAGGATGCCGTAGCCAATAGTAACATCATCCAATGCGCCAGCCTGGAAATAGAACGGATCACCCGGATGTGCATATCGCAGGTAGCGGATCTTATCAATGATATCAGCAGCTTCATCCCATCCATTGCTACGGATATTACCATCAGCGTCAAAGTAGAGGGTTAAATCCAGGCCGATTCCAAATTTACCGATAGGAATTTCCGGGCGGAGTGAAACCTGCTGGAAGGTTTCTCCATCCATTGTAACGGTGCCAACACCTACGCTCATATGCGTTTGCTCGGGGGATTCCTCAAATTCCTGTGCCATGGAACTGTTTACCTGGATCAAGGTGACAGCTGCAGAACAGATCAGGATAACAGTAATAGAAAGTAGTCGCATTGCGCCTCCCGGTTTTCAGAAAAAATAGTTTCACCTGTTCAATACTACAACTCTTTCCTCTTGACAGCATTGCTACTTATGACACCGTAGTGCTTCTGTGCCACAACGCTGAACCTTTTAACTGCTGCGAGGCAATAACCACTCCTCACACCACGATTTCTTTTGCAAAACGCTACAAATTCTCTAGTTTAAAAAAATCATCAAAAATGGACCCGACTAATCTAGATGGAATTAATCTTCTTAGGTACCGGCTCAGCGACCCCAACCTATGAGCGAAATGTTGCTGCAGTAGCAATCAGGAGGGAACGGGAAACCCTCCTCTTTGATTGTGGTGAGAGTACACAACACCAGATAATTCGCAGTTCTCTGAAAAGATCACGAATCCGTAAAATCTTTATTACACATATGCATGGTGATCATTTTTATGGTTTGATTGGATTGTTAACCTCCTATCAGCTGAATAAACGGGAAGATCCGCTTGAGATATTCGGACCTCCGGGAATTACCGATTATATCAAATTCATGAAGCGAATTTCTGAGACAGATTTTGCATATCCATTGAGTGTGCATGAACTGGAGGTTGGCAGAGAACCGGAGACGATACTGGAGACTGAGGAATACCGGATTGAAGCTGTCAGAGTCAGGCACCGCATTTACACCATGGCATACTCGCTGATAGAAAAACCACGACCGGGGCGTCTGGACGCTGAACTCGCGACAGAGATGAATATACCAGAAGGCCCGGAGCGACGATTACTGAAAGACGGGCATGACATAACTCTCGATGATGGCCGGGTGATCAGGAGCAGCGAGCTGGTTGCACCGGCACTTCCGGGGCGGAAAATTGTCTATGTGACTGACACAACATATTCTTCATCATCGGTGGAACTGGCAGAAGGTGCGGATATTCTGATTCATGAAAGTACCTACGACAACAGTGACCGCAGGAACGCACGTCGGACACAACATTCAACAGTTGATGATGCAGTTCGCGTAGCACGGGAAGCCGGGGTTAAACTGCTCCTGCTTACACATATAAGTTCCAGATATCTGAATCGGGGAAGCCTGCTTCAGGATCAGGTTGAAGAGGTGCTGCCAGGCTCACTACTCGCCAGTGACCTGATGCAAATAGCATTACCGGCTTCCGGAAGTCCGGAAGTGACATATCGGTATCGGCGCAATAACAGGAACACCAGAAATGGTGAAGCCACTGACAGGCAGGGGAAAAAGAAGACATCCGGAAGAGACCGGTAACTGCCCGGTTCAGACCGGCTCAGGACAGGTCGAAATCAAGACAAGCAATTATGCGAGGATCTCAACTGAAAATACTCCAGTGGGTTAAGGAAGCGTACTTCCGGAAGTCCATCCCATCCCGAAAACCTCGCTATCTCCTAAGTAGTATTGTCCTGCTTACCGGGCTGATGATCGGTGAACCAGCTTCAGCAGATACTTCAGAATACCGTTTCCGGGATGCCACCTTTCCTTCTTCGCAAACACCATTCATGACATCTTCCTGGGAAACGGTCGGTTTTCAGCCTCAGCTTGATGATATCGAGCCGGTGGAGTTAATCATACGTTCAACGGTCAGTGATTCACTCGTTCGGCTTGAGTACTTCAATCCTGACAGCAGTTTCCAGTATGCAATATTCCTGGCTCCCGAAAACTACTATGACAGGCTGTTACTGCACCACGCGGTTACTGAATTACGACACGAAATGCTACGCACGAAGAATCAGGTTCAACAACGATCCGGTGGTGCGATTAAGATTGACATCCCCTTCCGGGTTCGAAATAAGACCTTCCGGAAGTTCTTTGGCGACGGCCGTATCGGTCTGGATGCAACCGGTAATGTCAACATCACCGGTGGCTTTCGTAAGGAGAAGAGGGAGCGGCAGGACTCCTATACGAACCAGGCTGACAACACGAACTTCAACATGGATATGCAGCAGCGTTTTACCATCGTTGGGAAAATCGGTCAGAAAGTCGATATCAATATCGATCAGGACACCGACAATCTCTTCGACTGGCAGAACTCATTGCGATTGACATACACCGGTACAGAAGATGAGATAATAAAAACCATAGCTGCCGGAAATGTCAGCCTCTCACTCCCGGGAGCTGACTTTGTCACGTTTTCAGGCAGAAATTCCGGTTTGTTCGGATTGAAGACTGTCATGCAGTTTGGCCCTCTGAACATGACTGCAATCATGAGTGTTGAGCATGGTGAAAACCAGTCTCAGACATTTACCGGCGGGCAGTCAGAGCAGAGTTCCCAGATCTACCCGACCCAGTTTATTCTCGACCGCTACTTCTTCCTCAGCCACAGTTACCGGGCGGATTTCCCGGTGTATACTGATCGCTGGGAGCACCTGATAGACGCTAACAGCCGGGTTGATTTTGTGGAAGTATACATTTCCTCGGCCAGTGGTGATGAGACAATGAATGTTTTTGAGGAGATTGGCCAGGAAGATGCAGTCTATTCCAATCAACCTATGCGTCGTCTGAGCGATAACGAATACCAGCGCAACGATGATCTGGGTTATATTCTCATCAACAGCTATCTGCGGCCAAACGATATTCTGGCTGTTTCCTTCAAGAACAAACTTGGCGAGGAGTTTCCTGAGCCTGAAGTATACGGTGATAATGCGCTGTACATTCTGCGGGATTCGCATGAGGATCCTGAGTTGTCTCACTGGGATCTGATGCTGCGTAACAAGTATCAGGTTGCAACCGCCGGTAAGAGCATTGATGACCTGAATTTTGCCATTCGCCAGTACGTTACCGGAAGTTCCGACCCTGACCACCAGGGCAGCAGTACATACATTGAGATTCTCCATCTGGACAACGAGAATTCCGCCGGCCAGCAGATACCTGACAACAAAATTGATTCCCGCTGGATTGACACTGAAACCGGTATAATTACTTTTCCCGCGCTGGAACCTTTCGGCCAGGAAGATGCCATGGTAATTGTGGCCGACTCCACACTGTATACGGAATTCGCTGAAGCTGATACTCTTGAGACGATTTATAATATCCCGACAACACACAATGATTTTCAACGGTTGAGTCAGCGTTTCTACATGGAAACGAGCGTGTTGACTCTGTCCAAAGTGTATGATCTCGGCTGGAATGTGATCGAGGGGTCGGAGACTGTTAAACTCAATGGACAGAAACTGACCCGTGACAGGGATTATACTATTGACTACGTAGCAGGAATTGTGACGATCCTGACCAGCGAAGCTGATAATCCCGGGGCCAGTCTGGAGATCACTTACCAGAATCACGAGATGATGTCGATTGAGAAAAAAACCATCATGGGGGTCAGAGGGCAGTACAATTTTGATGAGGTCTCATACCTCGGCGCAACAGTCCTTTACCTCAATCAGCAGATACAGGAAGACAAAGTACGTATCGGTAACGAACCGATGCGCAATCTGGTTCTTGACCTGAATGGAGCATTCGAGTTTCATCCCCGTCTGTTAACCCGGATGGTTGATGCGATACCACTGGTTGAAGCAGAAGTGGAGTCGGAGATCTCTATTGAGGGAGAATACGCCCGGGTGATCCCCAATCCCAATCCGCTCAACAATCCAGCCACAGGTGATAACAGTGGTGTTGCCTATCTGGATGATTTCGAATCGATTAAACGGGAGCAGGATCTGGGTATGCGTCCCGGTGCCTGGTTTATCTCCTCCAGTCCGGACCATACGTTTACCGGTGAGCGTGGGATTTTTACTGCCTTCACTCCCAGGCAACGGGTTTCCAAGCAGGAAATCTGGGAGGAATATGATTCCGGAAATCTGCAGAACGATGACATGCAGATTCTACAGATGGATTTCTATCCGGTAATTTATCAGACAGGTGACGATGGACAGGAAATTCCGGAAGCAGGGTGCTGGGGCGGCTTCTATCATGACTTCCGGGGTGCAAATCCTGATCAGAGTAACACCAAGTATATCGAGTTGATGGTAAAGGTCTCCGGTGACCGCAGCGGTCTGATTCATATCGATCTGGGTGAGATATCTGAGGATGTAATCCCCAATGGACTGCTCGACACTGAGGATCTGATCGAACCTGCCCTGGTTAATGTCGGTAACGGTATTCTGGACGAAGGAGAAGATGTCGGTATTGATGGTATGGCCGGCGAGGACGCTCCCTGGCCCCCTTCATATGAGGATGCCCACTGGTCCGGTGATTCACTCAGCATGGTTGATGAACTGGGTAGTTTCTATGATTACTGGGATATCAACGGGAATCGTCGAAAAGAGGCGCTGGAACCGTGGTCGCGTGATGACTGGCAGTTTCACGATGAGAGCGATGGCCAGTGGTTTAAAGGGCTGGAGGACAACGGGACGGATGCTGCAACATATCTTCCCGATACTGAGGACCGCAACAGTAATGGTGTACTCGATGCAATCGACAGTTACTACAGTTACACTCTTTCAACTGATCCGGCGTCGAACTGGTCACGCTATCTGGTCTCAGAAAACACATATGGCTGGGCGCTGTACCGCATTCCATTAAAGGAATATGTAGTCGCCTGGAACAACCCCTCTTTTCAGAATATCCGTGGAGTCCGCATCTGGTTCGAGGGCTTCCAGCAGACGACCACCATGCAGTTCGCCAGTTTCATGCTGGTTGGTAACGAGTGGCGGGAAATCTATCCGGTGACAGCCGCAGGTGATACACTGGAATTCGGGAATGTCGCAGTTATCAATACGCATGAAAACAGCGACTACGATCCTCCCAATGGTGTGCTTGGCCACCGGGATGCAATTACCGGCGCTTACCAGAAAGAACAATCACTGGTTATGCAACTTGCAGAGCTGCCGACCGATTCCACCTTCTGGATATACAAAATACTCAACGAGAGGGTAAGGTTGACGGACTACAACCGTCTGAAGATGTTTATTCGGGGCGGGACGGAAGAACGGGAGGGTGCATTCCCTGATTCGGTACTGGAATTGCGAATGCGTATTGCATCAACTGAACAGGATTACTATGAGTACCGCCGCTTCCTCAATTCCGGCTGGCAGCTGAACGATATGGATATCATTTTTGAAGAGATTACAGATCTGGATGAGTTCAGCCGGTCCAGCAGGAATCACCCCGATCCGGAGAAACCGGAACAGGTTTCAGATGGTGGTTATGTCCTGGTTAAGGGGAATCCATCACTGAACGACGTGAGCTTTCTGTATCTGGGAATCACTAATCATGGTGCCCTCCCCAGTAGTGAAGCTGTTTACTACAATGAGCTTCGTGTATCCGATGTCAAGCGGGAGATCGGCCAGGCCAAGCGTGTGGCAATGAACGTGCGCCTTTCTGATTTCATGACTCTATACGGGCGACTGGAGCAGCGGGATAGCGAATTCCACACTGTGGAACAACGAATGGGCAGTGGTGATAATACTACATCACAGGTTGTAAACAGCACCATTCATCTGGACAAGTTCCTGCCGCGTCCCTGGCGTACTAATGTTCCCCTTTCGCTCAGCAGTAATCAGTCAATCTCATCGCCAAAGTACTTCCCGGGAGATGACCGGTTAGTACCGGATAATCCTCCCGATGAGATTATCAATCGTCGCCATACTCTTAATGGCAGTGTGAGCTTCTCAAAATCCGGCTCTGAGAATCCTTGGATTACGCACACACTCGATAAGATGAATCTTTCGTATGATGTATCACAAACCTATGGCAGTAACGACCAGACCTTAGCTGATACAACCCGTAGTGAAAAGATCAGTGGTTCCTACAGTAACTCAATCAACTGGAGGCATGAGTTGCCAATCTTTGGCTGGACTGAAGGAATGCCACTGCTGGGAACTCTGGCAGATGTCAAGCTTCGTTATTTTCCCACTCGTATCGGTGCCAGCGCCAGTACTGACTGGAGTGAGAATCTTCGCTATAACCGCAATAATACAACCAGCGAAAACAGAACCTACACCATGCTCAGGAGATATGAGTATTCACTGTCACCATTCAGATCAGTAACCTTCTCCTACAACCGCAGTTACAGATCCAATCTCTACTTCAATCTGCGTGATCTGTACGACGTTGCTGACAGCACTACTTACAGATACCAGAATGCTGCTACTGACCTGTTTGCACGGGATAGAAACATTCAGCAGAGCAGCACGGTGAGTTATCAGCCCTCTTTTGTTAACTGGCTCCGGCCGGATCTGAACTATACAACTTCCTATGACTGGTCCCGGACCCTTTCTGATCCTCGCAGGGGTATCGATATGGGAAACCAGAATACACTGACAGCAAGCGGAACATTAAAACCACAGGATATTTTCGCCTGGGTACTTCAGGTGCCGAAGGCCGGTCGCAGCGGTGGGAACAGCCGTCGCGATAACCGCAATAACCGTCAAGGTGAAGCCAGGGACGCTCCCGAGAGGCCACAGGAGGGTGAACCTGCAGATACGATGGCTGTTTCTGAGGAATCTGTTTCACCTCAGATTCCTCTGAGTGAACGCATCGGCAGCATGTTCCGGAAGAGCAGACAGGGAACTTACTCACTGCTCAGTAAACTGGGTGACATTCGCTTGAGTACAACCCTGGTTCGGAATCAGGTTGACCCCGGTATGGACCTTTACAATGAAGGGGCTTTTGACGGAAACCGCCATGCATCGCTGGCCTATCAGTTTGGCCTGGCAACCAATCCCGGACCGGGACGAAACCCATTATCCTCAAATAGCGGATATATTTTCAATCCGACATCCTTCATTTCCAGGGACTATTCAGTTACTACCAAAATGAAGGTGTCAGCAGATATTGATATCGATTTTCAATACGGAGTCGATACTGACAGAGGCTGGGGTGATACTGAGAGCCGTCAGGAGAACTGGACCGGTATGCCGCTCTATCTGTTGAAGGATAAGGTGGGGGTGAACAGCGGAGTGCCGATATTGAATATACCTGACTACCAGTTACGCTGGAGTCATCTGGAATCACTTCCCTGGGTGTCTAAAGTCTGTCAATCCCTTACCATGACTCATCATTATACAGGGTCAGTTCGCAAGACCTACCGGGATTTTGGAGACTATCTGGGATTAAACAATCTTGAATATGAGCGTAATTTCAGCCCTCTGATTGGATTCAATGTGACATGGATCGGACGGATTTCAACTACGATTGCCTACAATCAGCGTATGTCATTTGGAATTACGGAGCCCGGTGAGTTCCGCGATGCGGAATACAGCAACTCGCGTGATCTCACGATTTCGTCAAACTACAGGCTGGGTAGAGGTACAAAATTGCCGTTCAAGCTGTGGTTCATGAAGTCTGCCGCTCTTCGCAACGATCTCAATCTATCCCTGTCATATACCCGCTCAAACAGCTCGAACCGTAGCGCATTCAATGGTATTGATGAATGGTCGAGTGAAAACTTCAACCGCAATTGGACTTTGGGCATGGAAACACGCTACAACTTCACCTCCAATGTGTCCGGTGCAGTCACTTATGAATTTGGCCAACGCCTCGATAACCGTGATCCCTCCGGTCAGGTGAGTTTCCAGGAGCTGCGTCTCAGTGTGAATACAAACATTGTAGGTCGCTGATCTGTCGGAGATGCAAACTTGACTTCGATGAAGAATGCTGCATGGGACTGAAGCCACCAGCATGAAATTACTTAACCTGCATGGCATAGGAGTTCCCCTTGTATTATCGTCTTGTCATCCGTGTAGAAGGGGCCCCTTCAGAAAACATCGCCAACCTTGCTTTTGAGAATAATGCCCTGGGTCTCGAAGAGAAAAACGGCCAGCTGGAGATCTATTTCAAGGATGAGCAGCAGAGTGACCTTTTCGAAAAAATACTGGCAGTTTATGCTGAGGAGTTTGAAGCGCTCAATAATGTTGAACTCGATTTCAGTGCAGTGAAGGAGGAACTTCCGGAAGTTAACTGGAATTCCAGTTGGCAGAAGAGTTGGAAGCCCACCGAAGTTGGCAGCTTCATTGTCCATCCACCCTGGGACCGGCCGCAGGCTGGAAATGGGGTAACCACCCTGGAGATAAATCCCGGTATGGCGTTCGGGACGGGGACTCACGCAACCACCCGCTTGCTGCTGGGTTGGATTGACAGGTCTGATTTCAGCGGGCAGAATATTCTGGATGTCGGTTCCGGAAGTGGTATTCTCGCTATTGCTGCAGTTAAACGAGGTGCGGCATTTGCGCTTGGCATAGACATAGATCAGGATGCTGTCGATAATGCCCGCGAGAATGCTACCCTGAATAGTGTTGCCCATGAAACCTTCTTCCGCAGTATGGAGCCGGGTCAGCTGGAAGAGATGTACCATTTCCACATTGTCATGGCAAACATGATATTCCCGAAAATTGCAGAAGTCTTCAGTGACCTGGTAAGATTGACAGATCCGGGTGGGGAGCTGCTGGTAAGTGGATTACTGCTGTCTGATGAACAGAAAATGGCGGAACTCGCTGCTGATTTTCCACTTGTACTCGAGGGGTCAGAAACGGAAGGGGAGTGGCTGGCTGTCAGATACCTGCGCCGGGAAGATGATTGTGACTGAAAAATACACCATTTTCAGCTATCTTCGGTACACTGCTATCCGATATGGGGTTGATTGGCGGCTGAACCCAATTTTCCCTTGGAAATATTCACCATAACTCTACCTTTACTACTCGGTTACACAGTTATACTGTCGCAACCAGCTTCACTGTACTGTAGCGCTGTTACTGTTGTTTTTTGAAATGATTTCGATGCTCCAACTATCTTTGTGTGCATGATATTCGAGGTGAATCGCCAACAGCGCTGCGATTATCGCCAACCACGCAGTTATCCATATTTCTGAAGTACTGCTGCTGTCTATTCCCCGAATTGACAATGCTGCTATTGTGAGCATCGCTGGAACAAAACTGGACTATATTGATGCATGAAAATACACTTCATCAGAACCTGACAAAGCGGGTACTGATAATCGCTGGCGCTTATGGCAGCGGCAAGACTGAAGTTGCCGTAAATCTGGCGCTCTACCTGAAACAGTTTAACGAGCCACAATCCATTATCGATCTGGATATCGTTAATCCCTATTTCCGGTCCCGGGAAGCTATTGATTCCCTGGAGGAAGCAGGTGTTGAGGTTGTAGTTCCGAAGGGAGAGCAGTTTTTCGCAGAGCTTCCTATCATACTTCCGGAAGTGCGTGGCCATCTGGGTGACCCGGATCGTCATGTGGTTGTGGATGTAGGTGGAGATGATGTCGGTGCTCGCGTCCTGAGATCCCTTAAGGACGCTATTGTACCTGAAGACAGTGAATTCATCTTCGTTCTGAATGTTCTGCGCCCGTTCACCAGTACTGTTCAGGGTGCTTCACGCATCATGAAGGAAATAGAACAGGCTGCCGGTATGGGGATAACTGCCCTCGTAGCCAATGCACACCTGATGGATGATACGGATGCTGAAGTGCTCAATCGTGGTTATGAAACCACAACCCGTCTTGCGGAGCAGTTTCAGCTGCCATTTCTTTTCATGACCGTCGAAGAGCAGGTTGCTGCTGAAATTTCCAGCGCAGATTATGATGTTCCGCTGCTTAAGATTCGACGCCTCATGCAGCCTCCCTGGCAGGAGCCGAATGTACAATACGGTAAAGCCCGGGGGCGTTTTCAGATTTAGACACGATTTCAGGATAAGTGGTATCAACCACAGCTATGAAAGAGGTCCTTATGCCCAGAGTGATGATCAGGCAGGAACGCTGCAAGGGATGTGAACTCTGTGTTTACGCCTGCCCGCAGAATGTCCTGGCCATGTCCGAAGAGATAAATGAGAAAGGCTACTTCTTCTCAACAGTAGCTGACCAACCCCGCTGTATTGGCTGTCGTCTCTGTGCAATCACCTGCCCCGATCAGGTGATAGAAGTCGGTCTTAATGGTGTAATGGTGCATTACTTCGAGTATTAGTTTCACGATGATGTCTATCAACTGGAACTACCATCTCGAACTTAAGCAGCCTGGTATTTGAAAAGAGTGATGAAAGCAAAAAACCTCCCCTGAGGAAACTGCCATGACAAAAGTATTGATGAAGGGTAACGAAGCGCTTGGAGAAGCAGCTATTCGCGCTAATTGCCTGAACTACTTCGCTTACCCGATTACTCCGCAGACAGAGATCGCAGAATATATGGTCCGCAGGCTCCCGGAAGTGGGCGGGCATTTTGTCCAGGCGGAAAGCGAGCTGGGTGCCGTGAACATGGTTCTGGGTGCAGCGGCTGTTGGTGAGCGCGTTTTCACATCATCATCCAGTCCCGGTGTTGCATTGATGTCTGAAACCCTCTCCTATCTGGCCGGATCGCAACTACCGGCAGTTCTGATTAACATTGTGCGTGGTGGTCCCGGTCTGGGGGGGATTCTGCCGGCACAGTCTGACTACTTCATGGCTACCAAGGGTGGTGGACATGGAGATTTTCGAATGCTGGTACTGGCACCTTCAGGTGTCCAGGAAGCTGCTGATCTGGTCATGGACGCATTTGATCTGGCTGACAAGTATCGCAATCCGGTAATGATTATCGGTGACGGTATGATCGGCCAGATGATGGAACCGGTCGAATTCCGTGATTACAAACTACCTGACAATATCGATCGCAGTTATGCCAATTCCGGGGCTGTAGACCGCGAACCCACTATCATAAGGTCACTATTTCTCGATCCGCTGCAGCTGGAGAATAATAATCTGGAGCTGCGCGATAAATACAGATTGATGGAGAAGAATGAGATCCGTTTTGAGGAATACGCTGTTACCGAAAAAATGGATGTTCTGGTCGTTTCCTACGGTATGATGGCGCGGGTCTGTAAAACGGCCATTGATGAACTCAATCATGAAGGGCATCAGATAGGGCTGCTGCGGCCGATTTCCCTCTTTCCGTTCCCTGCTGCAGCTGTCAACAAGGCTGCTGGCCATGCACGTAAAGTGATTTCTGTAGAGATGAGTACCGGGCAGATGGTTGAAGATGTCAGGCTTGCCGTAAAGGGCCGTCGCAAGGTCGAGTTCTTTGGCCGCACCGGTGGTATTGTCCCGACACCGGCAGAAGTTAAAGAACAACTGTTAAAACTTATCAAGTGAGGTCTCCCATGGAGCTGGCCTTTAAAGTCACCTCAGCGATGAAGAATGTACCGATGCATTATTGCCCCGGCTGCACCCATGGCATCGTACATAGAATGGTGGCCGAAGTACTGGATGAACTCAACATCAGGGAGCGCGCTGTAGGTGTTGCACCGGTAGGATGCGCCGTTCTGATCTATAACTATCTCAATAACGATTTCATGGAGGCCCCCCATGGCCGCGCACCCGCACTGGCCACAGGCGCCAAGCGGGCCCGCCCCGATCTGATCGTCTATACTTATCAGGGTGACGGAGACCTGGCCTCCATCGGCTTCAATGAGATATTTCATGCTGCCAACCGTGGTGAGAAGATAACTGTCATCTTCATCAACAACGGTATCTATGGTATGACCGGTGGCCAGATGGCGCCGACCACTCTGCCCAATCAGGTTACTACTACAACTCCTGAAGGAAGGGATGTGGGGCAGACCGGGTATCCGGTATCTGTTTCTGAAGCACTGGCGACTCAGACGACACCCGGTTTCATAGTGCGCTGTTCATCCCATGACGGTATTCACCAGGTTCAGACAAAGAAGCTTATCCGACAGGCTTTCCAGTATCAGGTTGACAATCGCTGTTTCTCGCTTGTAGAGGTTCTTTCCACCTGTCCAACTAACTGGGGCATGACACCACAGCAATCAATGGACCATGTTCGGGATACTACAATGCAGCACTACAAGCTGGGCATTCTTAAATCACCGGAAGGGGAGTAGCTGATGTTGATTCAAGCCGTTTTCGCCGGTTTTGGCGGCCAGGGTATTCTGCGCACAGGGCAGATAGTTGCTTACGCCGGTATGTCTGCGAATCTGTTTGTCAGCTGGCTTCCTTCATATGGCCCGGAGATGCGTGGCGGTACTGCTAATGTAGCAGTGGTGATAGCCGATGAACCGGTTGCCTCACCACTGATTTCAAATCCCAATGTTCTGGTTGCTATGAACCGCCCCTCACTGGAGAAATTCGGTCCACTGATGCAGCCAGGTGGAAAAGTGATAATCAACAGTTCGTTGATCGATCAGAACTGCGAACGTGATGATCTGCTTGAGTATCAGGTAACGGCCAATGAACTGGCCCAGGAGCTGGGAAATCCCAAAGCGGCCAATATGGTTATTCTCGGAGCCTTTCAGGCGGTCACTAATGTTGTCCCGGACGAGATGGTTGAGGAGCATATTCGCCAGAGCTTCGCTGCCAAACCACAGTTCATCGATAAGAATCTGGAATGTTTTCGTCGGGGTAGAACTGTCATTCAGGAGGCCAGTGGGTAAGCGCTGAGTACCGGATGACAGGGTTTCATGAAAATCATCACCATTATGCCGGGTTTCCCGGTCAGGTATAAGGATAGACTATGTGTCAAGACTTCAGCAAGATACCGGAGATCATCGCCCGACACCCTAAAAGCAGTGAGTCGCTGATAATGATTCTACAGGATATTCAGAAGGAGTATCACTATCTGCCACCGGAAGCTTTGACCATGACTGCTGAAGCGCTCGATCTGCCGCTCAGCAAGCTGGCATCAGTGTCATCTTTCTATAACTCATTCGCTCTGGAACCGCGTGGCAAAAATATTGTAAAGGTCTGTCTGGGTACTGCCTGTCATATCCGGGGCGCCAAACTGATCCAGGATCAGCTGGAGAACAAGCTGGGTATCACAGCGGGGCAAACCACGGAGGATATGGAGTACACTCTCGAAGAAGTCGCCTGTGTCGGTGCCTGCGCAATGGCGCCGGTGGTGATTGTCAATGAGAAGTACCATGGTTCTCTGAATGTAACCAGAGCCGCGAAACTGCTGAAGAGGAACTAACATGTGTATTAAGAACTCCAGGCAGCTCAAACAGGTTCAGCGTGATTTCCTTAACAGGGACAAGCAATTCACCAGAAAAGCGCTGATCTGTTGTGGCACAGGATGTCTCGCCAACGGTGCTCAGACGATCGTGGACCAGTTCGAAGCCCTGTTGAAGAAGAAGCGGATTAAAGGTTTTTCCGTCGAAGCGGTGCGGTCGACCGGTTGTCACGGCTTCTGTGAACAGGGCCCGCTGGTGATCATAGAACCGGAAGACATCTTTTATACCAAGGTCAAGATCAGTCAGGTGGAGGAGATTATCGACACAACCATCCGCAAGGGTGAAGTGATCGAAAAGCTCCTGTTCACCAATCCGGTCGATGGCCAGAAAATCACCCATTATCCTGATGTAGGTTTCTTTGCCCACCAGCAGCGTATTGCGTTGCGGAATCTGGGCAAGATTGCCCCGCATGATATCAACGAGTACATAGCCAACGATGGTTATACTGCTCTTTACAAAACCCTGCATGAAATGAAGCCGCAGGATGTGATTGACGAGATCAAGAAATCGAGGCTGCGTGGCCGCGGTGGTGGCGGTTTCTCTGCAGGGCGCAAGTGGCAGACCTGCGCCGATGTTGAATCCGAGATTCGCTATGTTATCTGCAATGGTGACGAAGGTGATCCCGGTGCTTTCATGGATAGAAGCATCCTGGAAGGGGACCCGCATGCAGTCCTGGAGGGGATGATCATTGCAGCCTATGCCGTAGGCGCCCACCATGGCTATATTTATGTGCGGGAGGAATACCCTCTGGCTGTAGTGCATATGCAGAAAGCAATCGAAGACTGCCGTAAGACCGGTCTGCTGGGCGAGAACATCTTTGGCAGCGGCTTCTCGTTTGATATCCGTATCGCACGTGGCGCAGGCGCTTTTGTCTGTGGTGAGTCATCAGCGCTGATGAAATCTGTCGCCGGGGAGGTCGGTGAGCCACGAGCCAAGTATGTTCGCTCAGTTGTTAAAGGACTGTACGATCAGCCAACAGTGCTGAATAATGTAGAGACCTTCGCAAATGTCCCGGTCATCATTGCGAAAGGTGCCGACTGGTACAGTAAAATCGGTACCCCGAAATCTACCGGAACAAAGGTGTTTTCGCTGGTCGGCAAGGTTCGCAATACCGGTCTGATTGAGGTCCCCATGGGCATCACCCTGCGTCAGATAATATTTGACGTCGGGGGCGGTATTATCGACGACCGGCCTTTTAAGGCGGTTCAGACTGGAGGGCCCTCAGGCGGTTGTCTGCCGGAGTCGATGCTCGACCTGCCGGTGGATTTTGACACTCTCACCGACAATGGCTCCATGATGGGATCCGGTGGCATGATTGTTATGGATGACAGGACCTGCATGGTAGACATAGCCAGGTACTTCCTGGAATTTCTGGTCAATGAATCCTGTGGCAAGTGTGTTCCCTGCCGCGAAGGCCTGTACCAGTTACACGGCATGGTGAAGCAAGTCTGCGAAGGCAAGGCTACTGAAAGCGATCTGGAGAGGATGGAGCAGCTCTCGGAAGTGATCGTTCGCGGATCACTGTGCGGGCTGGGGCAATCCGGTCCCAATCCGTTGCTTTCCACCTTGAGATATTTCAAGGATGAGTACTTGGAGCATATCCTGAATAAACGGTGTCCTGCCGGTGTCTGCAGGGACCTGATCACCTATACCATCAACGACAAATGTACCGGATGCACATTATGTGCCAGGGCCTGCGGTGATGATGCTATCACAGGTGAGAAGAAGGGGCTGCATGTTATCGATCAGGACAAGTGCACGCAATGTGGTGCCTGCATGGCAGTTTGTAATTTTGATGCGGTTGAAGTTCACTAGGGGCCTTAAATGGTAACATTGAGCACTGTTGAAGTTCACCCGGAGCCTTACATGGTTACATTGAGTACTGTTGAAGTTTACTAGGAGCCTTACATGATAACATTGAGCATTAATGGAAAGCTGCTGCAGGCGAAGGAAGGTGAGATGCTACTCACCGTGATTCGCCAACAGGGCATTGATGTTCCGGCGTTATGTCATCATGAAGCGGTTGAGCCCTTTGGTGCCTGCCGTCTCTGTACTGTAGAGATAACCAGAAAAGAGTGGGATGGCTGGAAGAATTATGTCACTTCCTGTCTCTATCCGGTCGAAGAGGGATTGATCGTCCAGACACATACCGGTGAAGTGACACAGATCCGTCGCACTATCCTGGACCTGTTGCTGGCTTCCAGCCCCAGGTCGAGTGTGATACAGGAGCTGGCTGCTGAGTACGGGATTGACAGCTGCAATTACCCGGTGGACCCTGAGGGTGACGACTGTATTCTCTGTGGTCTCTGTACCCGTGTCTGTAATGCTCTGGGTATGAAAGCGATTGCCACAGTGGAGCGGGGTAAGAGAAAAGTCGTCGACACCCCCTTCAGTAAAGCAACAGCTGATTGTATCGGTTGTACTATCTGTGCTCAGGTCTGTCCGACCGGTAATATTAAATTTCAGGATCGCGGCAAACAGCGCCATATCTGGTATCAGGATTTCAAAATGGCAACCTGTAGCGAATGTGGCCGCTCACTTGATGTTACTACCGCAATGGTCACATATTTCAGTGAACGGCAACAGCTGCCGGAAGATTACTTCGAGCTCTGCACAGAGTGTAAGCAGCGTCAGACTGTCGACAAGTTCAACACGATCATTGACCGCTCGGAAGAGGTGTTTTAATGGAATTCCGTTATCATGTAAAACCGGATCTCTGCATCGCCTGTAAATCCTGTGAGTTGGCCTGTGCTTTCAGCCACGGCAGTCAACAGGGGCAACCAGGTAAATCCCGTATCAATATCAAAGTTGAACGGATTGATGAATCCCGTCAACACAATACTCCGTTACTCTGTCAGCAGTGTGATGAAGCGGCCTGTGCGACTATCTGCCCCACCGGCGCGTTAAAATGGAATGATGAAACCCGCGCTATCGAACATCAGGAAGAGCTTTGCGTACGCTGTCACCTCTGTGTTGCCGCCTGTCCGTTTGGTAATATCTACTTTGATCCTGTTACCGATTACCCGGTCAAATGCGACCTCTGTGGTGGCGATCCCATGTGTGTTAAATTCTGCCCATCAGGAGCAATCAGCTGGATACCATTGACTGAATCGGAAAAGGTGCGATAAGGAACCGGCATTACAGATCGGGGGGTTTCTCTTCTACCGCATGCGGTTAAGTTAGTTCATCCGGACTTCAGTAAAATGACACATCCATGATTTTCCATTTGAAATCTGCTGATAGATAAGGTATACTTTTAAGCTGTGAATAACTCCACACTGGGAGTTTGTGATTCTGTTAAGCTGGTTGTCAATAATCAGCCACTCAATAAAATGAGGCGACATGATTAACAGTATGACCGGGTTCGGACGCAGTACTCGCAGGAAAGCACCATGGGAGGTGTTTGCCGAGGTCTCTGCGGTCAACAGTAGGTTCCTCGATCTTCACCTTCATCTGCCACGTGAACTCTATTTCTACCAGCAGGAGATACGTGAACTCATCAAGCAGGAAGTAGCTCGTGGAAAGCTGACTGTTTATCTTTCCGTTACACGCGAGGAAAGCGGTGGATTGGGCAGTCTGCGTCCAGACCAGGTGAAAGCACTGCTCGAGGAGGCAGGTCAGGTAGCCCGCAAGCATGGGCTTGAAAACGATCTGCGTCTTTCCCATCTCCCTTCATTCAACAATCTGATGAGTGAAGGGAGAAAGAACCGTGAGAATCCTGAACTGTGGAAACTGGTTCAGGCAGTATTGAAACAGGCATTGCGTGAGTTTCAGGAAATGCGGCGGGCAGAAGGGCGTGAACTGCTGGCAGACTTCAGGAAGCGGCTGCAGTCTCTGGAGAAGCACCTGCAGCTGGTAGGCAGTTCCTTCAAGAGTAATCGTAATGCGATCCGTGATACAATCCTAGCGAAAGTGGCAAAACTGGAAGAACGCCATAGCCTGACTTCTGATCGAATTGATATGGAAGTAGCACTGCTGGCGGACAAGCTTGATATAAATGAAGAGTTGACCAGGCTGCGCAGTCATATCAAACTGTTTCGTGCCACGTTACGCGAACAGAATCCTGTAGGTAAGAAGCTCAATTTTCTGTTGCAGGAGATGAACCGGGAAGGGAACACGATCGCTTCAAAGAGTTCTTCTGCAGGTATTTCTCATCAGGTTGTATACATCAAGGAAGAGCTGGAGTGCCTGCGGGAACAGGTGCAGAATCTGGAGTAGCATTGAGTAGAGTAGAGCGTCCACACTCCTTTGTGATAGCGGCTCCCAGTGGTACCGGTAAAACCACTATCATCAGGCAACTCCTGAAGCAGCGGGATGACCTGGAGTTCTCAATATCCTGTACAACCCGGGCCAGGCGCACCGGTGAGCAGGAGGCGAAAAACTACTATTACATAAGTGATCGGGAGTTTGACGCGCATCTTGATAATGGTGATTTTCTGGAATGGGAACCGGTGCACGATAACCGTTACGGCACCCTTCGCAGTGAAGTGGATCGCATCCTTGCTGCCGGGTATTTTCCGATATTTGATCTGGATGTCAAAGGGGCCCTGACACTGAAAAGAGAACTGGAGCTTCCACATCTGATCTTTGTTCAGGTGACAGATCGCGAGGTGTACCGGCAACGGCTTGTCAGTCGTAACTCAGAAACTGCACAGCAGATTGAGTTGCGTCTCTCACGCATGGCCAGTGAATTGATGCTGGCGCCGCAATTTGATTATCGAGTTGATAATGATGGACCGATTGCGGCAACTGTTGATCGCATCAGTGAGTTGATAGATGAGATAACAGGCAGATCCGTCGAGTAAGTAGTCATTTAACAGATAGAAACGTTAGTTCGTTGTTGAACCTGTCGGGGTTCAGCAGCCACTGAGAATAGAAAGAGGAGATCATATGTCAGACTTTCAACAGACAACCGCTTCCGATTTTGATGATTCCGCCCGTAACATTTACGAAGCGATTCTGATCATGGCACAGCGGGCACGGCAGATAAACCAGGTACATCATGATACTATAGAAAAAATGCGTCAGGAATATCTGGACACGATGGGTGATCCCGACTATATCCTGGAACCGGAAAACGAATTCGTGGTACCCAGGTTTCCCAAGCCCACCAACACTGCGATCAGGGAACTGATTGACGGTGGACTGGATTATCATTATCCGGAAGGTGATAAGGACAGCAACCAGGATGATGACGAAACTGCTGCAAAATAAGAAGATCATTCTCGGTGTTACCGGCGGAATAGCTGCCTACCGGGCAGTAGAGCTGTTACGTCATCTGCAGCGTGGTGGTGCGGAAGTACGGGTGGTGATGACAGCCAATGCGACCCGTTTTGTCGCACCGCTTACATTCAGTACGCTTGCTGATATGCCCACGCTGGTAGAAACCTTCAGCGATCCGGAGGATCATCAGATTGAGCATGTAGAGTTGGCTCGCTGGGCCGATTTACTGCTGATTGCGCCTGCTACGGCCAACATTATTGGCAAGGCTGCGGGCGGGATATGTGATGATCTTCTCTCCACTACCATCTGTGCCTGTGATTGCCCCCATCTTTTTGCACCGGCAATGAACAACCGCATGTTTCACAATCCTGCCGTACAACGCAATCTTAAACTGCTGCAGGAGCAGGGAGTCAAACTGGTTAAGCCTGTTACCGGATCGCTGGCCTGTGGAGACAGCGGTGAAGGAAAGCTGGCAGAACCGGAGGCGATTGCCCGTATTGCCGGTTGGGTAATGGCCGGTGGCAGAAAGCTGGAAGGGCATCACCTGTTGATAAATGCCGGGCCGACCCGTGAAGCGATTGATCCGGTACGTTATCTTTCAAACCGCTCCTCAGGCCGTCTTGGTTATGCACTGGCGGGTGCCGCAGCGGTTCTGGGTGCGCAGGTAACCCTGGTCAGCGGACCTGTAAATATTCCGGCACCGTCCGGCTGTCGTCTGCTGTCAGTTGAAACAGCTGTTGAAATGGAAGAAGCTGTGGCAGCGGAATTTGATAACTGTGATGCTTTCATTGCTACGGCTGCTGTCGCCGACTGGTCACCAGAATACAGCGTCAGCAAACTGAAGAAAACTGAACAGTTAACGAGCCTGCAACTCACTGCCGCGCCGGATATCCTGGCTCGTATGAGTGAGCGGAAGCAACAACAGACACTGGTAGGATTTGCACTTGAAACAGATAAGGGCATGACTGAAGCCGGTCGCAAGATGGCTGAAAAGAAACTGGATCTCATCTGTCTCAATCACCCGGACCAGGGAATGGAAAGCAGTGAAATCACCCTCAGGGTTTTACGCCCTGAAGGAGATGAAATCGATCTGTCCGGTTCAAAAGAAGCGGTAGCATGGTCATTGCTGCAATTGTTGGCTGACATATTATAATCCACCCCTTTTAAAGATCCTGTTTGCTGCGTACATTGGTAAAGGACAACCACAATGGCTTCCAATTCATTCACGGAATTCTGGCGGCAGCAATCGCTTTTCGGAAAACAGCTGTACCTGAATGAAACATCCTCCAGCGTTTGTTCAGATGCTGTCGAAAAGGAAAGTATGCCGAAAACTAAAAGTGATTCAGATAACGCCGGCCATTTACAACAGCTGGAACAATCGTTACAGGAATGCTCCCGCTGCCCTCTGGGTGAAACCCGTCAAAATGTGGTTTTCGGTACTGGTAACAGCAATGCTCGTCTGGTACTGGTGGGAGAAGCGCCGGGTGCTGATGAGGATAAGCAGGGTGAGCCTTTTGTAGGGCGGGCCGGTAAACTGCTGACTAAGATTCTGGCTGCAATCGGACTCGAACGGGAAGATGTCTACATTGCCAATGTGATGAAATGCCGCCCTCCCGCAAACAGGGATCCGAAGAGCGATGAAGTCGCTCAATGCGAACCTTTTTTGATTCAGCAACTCCAGATAATCCAACCCAATCTGATCCTGGCGCTGGGCCGTATCGCCGGGAACACACTACTCAAGGGTGCTGACTCACTGGGAGACATGCGGGGTAGACTGCATGATTATCACGGGATTCCACTGATGGTTACTTATCATCCGGCAGCATTGTTGCGTAATCCACACTGGAAGAAGCCAGCCTGGGAAGACATGCAGCGGGTACGGGACATATACCGCGGAGACAGCACTCATGAGTGAAATCAAACCATTGCAACCACCGCATTCCAGTGAAGCGGAACAGCTGGTAATCGGCAGCATGCTGATCGATAAGGATGCCTGTGCACTGGTACTTGAGAACCTGCAGGAAGATCATTTCTATCTGCTCGAACACCGGGTGATGTTTAAAGCGATGCAGAATCTCTTTGAAGAGGGGCATCCTATCGACATGGTGACACTGCACCGGGAACTGGAAAAGATGGAGAACCTGGATAAGGCCGGGGGCAGCAGTTACCTGTCAGATTGCCTCGCAGTGACAACTTCAACCGCCAATATTCAGCATCACCTGGGGATCGTCCACCAGCATGCCCTGATGCGTGAGCTGATTCGTATTGGTAATCGCCTGCAGCGTGAAGGAAACTCCCCTGCCTCAACTTTCGAAGAACTATTACGTGATACAGAAGATCAGCTCTATAAACTTTCCACCGGTCAGTCATTGCAGAAGGACTTTGTCCATACTGCTGACGGTATGAAAGAGGTTATGCAGGAGATTGAGTCCATTCAGCAGAAGGGCGGAGGTCTCCAGGGAACTACTACCGGCTACCCTGATCTGGACCGGATGCTCGGCGGGTTTAATCCCGGCAGCCTGGTCGTTCTGGCCGGAAGGCCCGGTATGGGCAAAACAGCTTTTGCCTTGAACCTGGCACGCAATGCTGCGGCGCATAACAAGAAGGTAGCTTTTATATCGCTGGAGATGACCTGGAAAGAGTTGGGGATGAGGCTGATCATGATAGAATCAGGCGTGTCATTGACACCTCTTAAGAGCGGTTCGGTGCTGCGTGATACGCAGACCCGCAAACTGGCCCGTGCTGCTGCCAATCTGGCCTCGTATCATATATTTATTGACGATACCAGTAAGGTGGCTATTTCAGATCTGCGGGCAAAAATTCAGCGTCTTTCGATGACCGGTGACAAAGTTGATCTGTTGTTTGTGGATTACCTTCAGCTGATGCACCTGCCGGATGGTGACAATCAGGCGTTACGGGTAGCCGCTGCTACCCGTGCCATGAAATCGATGGCCAAGGATCTGGAGATTCCGGTCATCGCCCTGTCACAGCTTTCGCGTGAAAGCGAACGGCGCAAGGAATCAAAGCGGCCAATTCTTTCGGATCTGCGTGATTCCGGTGCCATCGAACAGGATGCTGATATCGTTATGTTTGTCCATCGAGATGAGGTTTATCGTAAGACAGATGATTCCGGACAATCCCTGGAGAATCAGGCGATAATTGATGTCAGCAAGAACCGTAATGGTCCGGTCGGACAGATCAAGCTCACTTTCCACAAACACATTCAGCGTTTTGAGGAGTTTATCTCTGAGGATGTTGCACCACCTCCCGCCACCGTCCAGAGTAGTAGATCTGAGGAAGATATCGGGTTTTAGAGGCTAACAATTATGCAGTTATTCGATTCACTGCAGGAACGTTTTCAACGGGACATCGGCGATAAAGAGCATCGCGATGAGCTGCTCCAGTTGCTCCATCGTATTTGTGATACATTGCATGAGTATTCCCCGCACACAGAAGATGAACTGATCTGGCGTGGTTTTCACTTTGCCTACCGTGCCCATAGTGATCAGTACCGTCGTTCCGGTGAGCCTTATCTTATCCACCCTCTTCAGGTTACCCTGATCCTGGCACAGATGCGCATGGACCGCAATACTCTGGTGGCTGGACTTTTACACGATTCCGTCGAAGACAATCCCGAAATTACTATCCGAAAAGTGGAACTTGAGTTTGGCACAGAGGTGGCACAGCTGGTTGATGGTGTCACCAAGATCAGCGACCTCAGGCTGACCAGTGGTGAAACCAAACAGGCACACAATTTCCGAAAAATGCTGCTTTCGATGTCTACCGATCTGCGGGTGATTTTCATCAAGTTCGCTGACCGGTTGCACAACATGCGTACTATCAGCTATGTGCCACAGGGCAAACAGCGTCGTATCGCTGAGGAAACGCTGGATGTATACGCACCATTAGCTCATCGCTTCGGTATGGCGCAGGTTAAGCGCGAACTTGAGGACCTCTGCTTTCAGGTACTCCAACCGGAGGAATACAGTGCTGTTGAGCAGAAAGTCAGCCTCAGCCAGGAAGAGCGGGATGCAGTCATTCAGGAGGTCATTGAACCGATTCAGAAAAAACTGGAGATGGACGGTGTCAAGGCGAGGATAAAGGGTCGGGCCAAGCACTTCTTTTCCATACACAACAAAATGTGGCAGCAACAGAAACAGTTCGATGAGATATTCGACCTCTTTGCCATCCGGATTATTGTCAGCGACAAGGATGCTTGCTACTACGTACTGGGAACCATACACGCCATTTACACACCGGTTCCGGATCAGTTCTTCGATTACATTGCGACACCGAAATCGAATAAGTACCAGTCACTGCACACAAAAGCGGTTGCGCCAGGTGGGCACCTGTTTGAAGTTCAGATCCGGACTGAGGAGATGGACCGGATCGCGGAGCATGGAATTGCAGCACACTGGAAATATAAGGAGGGTCAGCCCGACCAGGAACTGGACAGTTTCTTCCACTGGTTCAAGGAGATGCTGGAGGAACAGAACGCCACACCGACCGATGCCAGTTTCATGGAAAGTCTGAAAAGTAATCTCTTCCATGATGATATTTTCGTTTTCACACCCGGTGGTAAATTGATCCAGCTGCCAACTAAGTCCACACCGGTTGATTTCGCATTTCATATCCATTCCGAAGTGGGCCTGCATTGTATCGGTGCCAAGGCTGATGGCCGTATCATTCCCCTTGACAGTGCGCTGAAATCAGGTCAGACAGTTGAAATTATCACTTCACAGACACATCAACCCAGTCGTGACTGGTTGAAATTCGTCAGAACTTCCCGTGCCCGTTCCCATATACGTCGCTGGTATAAAGATGAGTTTCATCAGTCTTCTGTGGAGCTGGGGCGGCAGCTGCTTCAGAGGCAGTTAACCCGGCGTAAACTGAAACTGGAGGTGGAGGAGATCCAGGATCTGGCAAGACAGGCAGGTTTCCGTAAAGAGGATCTTTTTTACGCTGCTCTCGGTAGCGGAGATCTGAAGCTGAAGGAATTCCTGCGGAGGATCAAACCACCTGAAGATACCACTTCGCTGATCGGGCGGCTCAAGTCACGATTGAGTCGTGGGGATCGGCAGCAATATTCAGCAATACGGGTCCAGGGGCTGGATAACATCATGGTCAATTTCGCCCGTTGCTGTCAGCCGTTGCCCGGTGATGCTATCAACGGTTTCATTACAACCGGCAAAGGGATAACTGTGCATCGCTCAAATTGCCATAATGCTCAACAGATGATCCATGCAAATCCGGACAAGTTGATCGAAGTGATGTGGGATGTGTCGAAGAGTGAGTATTTTCTGGCCCGGATAATTGTCATGGGTGAGGATCGCCGCAATATGCTGCATGAGCTGACTAACGTATTGACCAGAATGGATATTAACATCCGTCAGTTTAACATGCGTAAGCAGGATAATCTGGCGATTGGCAAGTTTGTGCTGGAGGTTCTGAACAGGGAACATCTGGAGCGGGTAATCAAGCAGCTGAAGGGTATCAAGGGTGTGGTCAGGGTCGAAAGACGTGATGAAGCAGTATCCTGAGCTGTGAGAACTTTCCTGAAAAACTGGCGCGGAAGTTGCAAATCACTGGACTTGAATGACAAATATCTGTTGATTTACTATTTACTGGCAAGAAATAGAACCGTTTGGCGGTTGTTTTTTACGGAATGTAAACTTCTTGATTTACCTGCGCCGGTTACCTGATAATGACTTACAGGATAACCGCGATTAACAGATGTAGTTTCCGTGAAAATCAGGTTGGCAGGCGCCAGCCGCTGAATCAAAAATAATCAAAGCAATCACCTCGAACTGGAGGAATGAATGAAGCAGTTTAAGCTGGGATTCGTTATAACCTTATTAATCTCTGTGGCGGCCCTGGCGGCCCCTGTTGACTACTTTGAGTTGGGCCTGGGCGGTCATTACATGCTTGACCGTGGTACATTTGCATCACCTAACAATGATGTTGGCGCATACAATGATGTTTTCAAACTTCAGGGTGATTTTGGTTCCGGATTATCCGGCCATGGAGCTATTGCACATCAATACACCGGTCCGGGTGCAATCATCATGAAATTTGATTACTACTATGCGCCGGTTGTTACCGGTGAGCTGACTGAAGATGAGCTCGATTACTATTCTGATCCGACAATCCCGATGTGGGTACTCGAAAGCCTGGATGGAGAGCGCAGCTTCAGTTTCCACACTGTAACTATTGGCTGGCGTCATGAGTTCAGCCCGGAAGAGGATCTGCATACTTTCATAGATTTTGGTTTCGGTTTCACTACAGCCAGTTACTCTCTTCTGACACGCAGTGAAGATCAACTGGCTTTTGAAGACAGAAGTACTCAAACCGGTTTTGCTGCAAACTTAAGCTATGGCCTGTTCTTTGCTTTTTCCGAGACACTGGATTTTTATGGCCGGGCGGATCTGAATGTAGCCAAGATTCCAGATTCTCGTAATCGGTACAATGAGATTACCGGTAATGGCCCCTGGACAAATGCACTCGCGTTGAACATCGGTATTCGCAAGTGGTTCAGCACACCATACCCGGCCCTGCGGGGAAGGGACTAACAGCAGAACTGTCCTGTATTTAATACACTACTAATTACTCAGGAGTCGGCAACCGGCTCCTGAGTTTTTTTTATACAAACATCAGTATTTCCCGGGAAGGACGATCTGTAACAACATTTGTTACTGAAACTATGCCTGTATCGACGTGGAAAAATAAAAAAGTGGGGAAACAGCACCACTTGAGCGGCAGCAACTGTTTCCCCGGACAGGAGGTAATGGACCGACATCTCATGTATCGGTTCTGCAT
>CAZCRT010000013.1:19767-75575 GCA_964501185.1 uncultured Bacteroidia bacterium | reverse complement strand
AGGAAATACTCGCAGCTTAGGAATGCACCCATACACAACATTTGACATTAACTCGAGAAACATGTTCCGTTCCTTGACCACACTTATGACAATCCTGCTGATTCCGGTCCTGCTGCTGGCTCTTACAGAACAGGAGCAACTTCATCAAAAGAGAAATTTCGCGACCCGGGTAGTTGAAGCTGACCAGGGTGGCCTGACTATTGATTTCGAGCTGGCAGACCTCACAATGGTCCCGGTAAGGTATCAGGGTGCGGAGTATTTTACAGTGGAACTGGAGGGTGGTGGCTGGCTGGAAGAGCCGGGTGCCCCTGATCTGCCGCTGGCTTCCCGCCTGGTTGCGATGCCAGATCTATCTGACATCCAGGTAGAACTGGTAGATGCCGAATATACGACTCAACAGAATATTGATATCTTTCCGGTGCAGGCAGGTGATTTCTGGGAGAATCCGGAGCCGGGTTATTTCCAGCGCGACACAGAGATCTGGCAACGGGATGCCTTTTACCCTGAGCAGCTGCTGCAGACAGGTGATCCTGCAATTATGCGCGATTACCGGGTAGCGCGTCTGACCTTCCAACCGGTACAGTACAACCCGGTGACCCGCGAGCTGCGTGTGTACCACAGTTTAAGGGTACGTGTGGAATTCAACGGAACCAATCCGATCAATCAGAAGACAACCCATCACGCCCATCCCTCGTCAGCCATGCGGGGCGTGTATCAGGATATGATTCTGAACATAGACCAGATGGAAAACTCAGATCCTGCAATGCGTGATATCTTTGACGAGCCCTCCTTCCCGGGGACCTATATAATTGTCTATCCCAATGTCGCAGAAAGCTATCTGGAACCCCTTGTCGAATGGAAGCGCCGTAAGGGACATATTGTAGACATGGCTAACACTGCCGATATCGGCACCAGCTACGCTGCGATCAAAGGCTATGTTCAGGACGCCTATGACGAATGGGAAAACCCGCCGGACTATCTGTTGCTGATCGGTGACAACAGCGGGTCCTATTCAGTAGCGGCCAGTGACAGTTATGGTGATCACCAGTATTCACGGCTTGAAGGTGGTGATATTCTGGCGGATATCGTAGTAGGCCGTTTCTCCGTTGAAAGCGCTACCACACTACAGACTGTTGTGGCCAAGTCGGTCAAGTATGAAAGTGATCCTTACATGACGGAAACCGACTGGTGGACCCACGCTACAGTGATTGCCGGATCATCATATTCCGGGCTCAGCTCAATCCAGACCAACCAGCAGGTCAAATGGCGCCTGCAGAATGTTGGCTACACTTTGGTTGATACCTGCTGGTATAATGCCGGTTGCAACACACCCACCATGATTACCCAGACGATGAACGAAGGGATATCAATCCTCAACTACCGTGGCTGGATCGGTATGGAGGGGTGGAGCAACAGTATGGCCAATAACCTGAACAACGGCTGGATGACTCCACTGGTTGTAATACCGACCTGTAATACAGGTACCTGGATGAGTGGCACCAGTTTCACGGAGGGTTTTCTGCGCGCCGGTACTCCTACACTGGGTAGGGGGGGAGTCGCTTCGGTAGGGCTTGCTACTTCAGCCACCCATACACGTTACAACAATACCCTCTGCATGGGGCTGTATGGCGGTATGCTTGACTGGGGGCTGAAGTCTTTCGGTGCCGCCATTTTTCGTGGTAAATATGAACTCTATCTTTCCTTCCCCAATAATGCCTCAAATGTGAGCGATTTCTGTTCCTGGTTCAATGAGATGGGTGATCCCGGTCTGGAAGTACGTTACGGTGTACAGGATGAACTGATAGCTGACTATCCGACTCAGGTTGCTTCAGGAAGTTCCTTCCTGCCGGTGGATGTATCACGCAACAGCGCCCCGCTGGAGGGGGCACTGGTAACACTTTTCCGGGAAGGTGAAATCTTCGAACGCCGGCACACGGATACTGCCGGTAACGCTTTAGTTCCCCTGCCTTATGACTGTGATCCGGGTGATCTGATGGTGACCGTTTCCTTCTTCAATACGCTACCGGTGCTGGGTGATTGTGAAGTAATAGACAGCGATACCTATTTGAGTGTAACCGGATTTGAGATTGACGATTCCGCCGGTGACAATGCCGGTGATGTCAATCCGGGTGAAACGATAGCTTTTGAACTGAATCTCTTAAACAGCGGCAATTCGACAACACTGACCGGTATCACACTGACAGCTGAAGTTGATGCTGTCTGGGGTGATTTAACAGTAGACAGTCAGACCGCAGATGACCTGTCCCCCGGAGCAACCGGAAGCACTGATGGTGATTTCGTCATTGAACTCACCGGTGATATTGAAGATGCGGCACTGGTTCCAATCCAGATTGCAATTGCATCTGATCAGGGTGATTTCGACGCTCTGGTTGAGCTGCCGGTTTCCGCGCCGGTTCTGGAAATGGCCGGAATTCAGCTGTTAAGCGGCTCACTCGAGCCGGGGCAAACTGCCACATTTGCTGTTGAGCTGATTAATACAGGTAGTAAGACCCTCACCGGAGCCAGCGGAATGCTGCTGCTGAATGATCCGTTGATAACTGCTGTTGATTCGCTGGGCACCTGGAGTGCGATTGCACCCGGAGGCAGTGGTTCCAATACGCTCGACCCATTTACTATCGAAATTGATGCGTTGACAGTTGTCGGTTATCCGATAATTACCGGTCTCGAGTGGACCAGTACAACTGATATCGAGGGTGCTCTGATTGTCGAAGGGATGATTGGTAATCCCGGTCAGGACGATCCCACCGGTCCCGACAACTATGGTTACTGGGCGATAGAGGATCAGGACCTCAATTATGTAACCACCCCCGTATACGACTGGATAGAAATCTCCGGGACCGCCGGTGGTGATGGAACGGCCTGCGACCTCTCCGATACTGGTGTGGAGGGTGACGATTCAATAAATGTACCACTCCCCTTTACTTTTATATACTATGGAATGGAGCATGATTCGGTAACAATATGTTCCAACGGTTACATCGCCCTCGGTTACAATACAACCTGGTTTAACAACGGGCGTAATCAACCACTGCCCAATCCGCAGGGTGCACGTAATATGATTGCGCCGATGTGGGATGATCTGCATTTCTCCGGTAGTGGTGATGCCTGGTATTATTACGATAACGAACTGCATGTCTTCATAGTTGAGTGGTATGAGGCCAAGAACTGGAACAATAACAACAATACTTTCCAGGTTATCCTGCAGGATCCTGCGCATTATCCATCTGCAACCGGTGACGGTGGCATTACCTTTCAGTATAATGAATTCCATGATTCCGCCGGTGGAGTGCCGGGATGGGATAATCCCTACTGCACTATCGGTATCGAAAACAACAATGCCACCGATGGCCTGACCCTCTCCTACTGGGATAACCAGCCGAATACGATGCACCCTGTCAGTGACGGTGATGCGATTTTCTTCACCCCCAATCCCAGTGGTCTGGCAGGTACACCACATCTGGATCTGACACAGCTGGAGTTCGACATCTATATGACCCCGGATTCTACACTGTTGACCGATCTGGTAATTGGCAACAGTGGTGATGCTGCACTCAGCTATCTGATTTCGGTGGAGAATCTGGATGGCCGTGCTTACGGCAGCGATGAATATGGTTACACATGGATGGATTCGGATGAAGGCGCCGGTCCGGTGTACAACTGGATCGATATCACCGGTTACGGCCAGGACATTACTTTCCCCGACCATGACGCTTCTACCCTGCCACTGGATCTCGGTTTTGAGATGTCACTTTACGGTGAGCGTTTCAGTCAGATGCGTATCAACGCAAACGGCTTCATCTCTTTCAGTGATTCCTGCGCCGGTAACTACTGCTGGTATAATCAGCCCCTGCCGGATCCCGATATGCCGCTCAACATGATTGCCGGTTACTGGGATGATATGCGTCCGGAAGACGATCAGGCAGGTTACTGCTATTTCTATACCAATGATCTTGATTCCGCCATCGTTTCCTTTGTAAACGTGCCACACACTAACGGAGCACTGCAGCAGGGGCCGTTCACCTTCCAGATGATTCTGCGCGCCAATGGTGAAATCACTATGCAGTATGACAGTATGGGCAACTGTACTTACGGCACCGTTGGTATCCAGAATCATGATGGCCAGCTCGGGTTCAACCTCGTTTACAACGACAGCTATATTCATGATGATATGGCCATCAGGTTCACCGCGCCATTCTGGCTTACAATTGAGAATGTCAGCGGTATTGTACCGGCCTGGTCGGAGCGGAGTATCGAGGTGAGCATAGATCCTGCGGGTGCATCGCTGCAATACGGGACCTATCACGGTATGATTCGCCTGGAGACCAATGACCAACAGAACGAACTGGTTGAGATTCCTGTAACCCTGCATTGCTGGCCGGAGGCGGTTGACCCGGTTACAGGACCGGAAAGTTTCTGCCTGAAACAGAATTATCCTAATCCATTCAACCCGACTACCAGCATCGAGTTTGTGCTACCGCAAACGGGAGCAGTGGAACTGACGATCTATGACCTCGCCGGTCGCCGGGTGGCATTACTGGTCGATGAAGCTTTGCCGGCCGGTGAACACCAGGTAACCTTTGACGGGGAGGAGCTGGCCAGCGGTCTGTATTTTTACGAGTTAACTGCCGGCCAGCAGCGTGCTGTACGTAAGATGGTGTTGGTCAAGTAAGTAGTAACGTTGACAACCTTCATTTGCATTTTACCGCCCCGGGTTAAAACCCGGGGCTTTATTCTCCTGCCCTTTCAGGGCTATGAATGATCAAGGACAGAGCGGAAGTTATCCATCAATCATCCCCAACAGGGATGTTGGAATACAGTCACTGAGTTGACATACGAACATACCGGTAATGGCCTGTTGATGAGAGGCTTCGACTAAACCGGGACGGTTCTGTAAAGGAGCTGTCCCGGTTCTTTCTCTTATCATGCAACGAGCGAACAGACATATTCGATCAGTCGTTGCCGTTGCCCACTCGCCTGTGTATCTTACCTGCTGACCGTACATCAGGTTTTGGCTTACTTACCTGTTAGCCGGTTGCGTCTTCGAAAGTACCCACGATAAACCTGGAAAACTGATGCCGCTGCAGACAACCTGCCTGGACTGGAAGCGCCCCCTGCTCGATGGAGTTACCGGACTCCTGCTGGAGGGATACAGGGGTGGGTTGCTCGACCTGCGTGATACAATGATTATCGTTCCAACAGCGAATTCCGGTCGGCGCCTGCGTGAGCGGCTGGCACGAGCTGTGGGTGAGCAGGGTGGAGCGGTGCTGCCGGGTATGGTTACACCACCTCATGGTTTGCTGAGCGGGTACAGTGGCCCGGAGATGATCGCAGGGAGGGTGGAGACACTGGCAGCCTGGATCGCAGCACTCCGCCGTGTGAGATCTGGTGATTTTCCGATGCTGTTCCCGCTGGTCGGTGCCGGCAGAACTGCGGAAGAGAACGGGTTGAGGCGTATCACATCCACCGCAGAAAAATTCCGCAGGTTGCGAACCGACCTGGGTGAGCAGGGGCTTTCCATGACGGCGCTCTCTAACCGGGAGGGCTGGAGCAACGAGTCGGAACGGTGGTACGAACTGGCCCGTCTCGAGCAGCTCTATCTCGACCAGCTTACAAAACGCGGAAAGATAGACACCCCATTTGCACAGCAGCGGGTAGCGGAGCAACCAGTTCTACCGGATAGTATCAGCAGAGTAATGATGCTGGCGGTACCGGACCCCCTGCCGCTGGCGTTGAAGGTGCTGGATGCCTGGTCGCAGAAGATTCCGGTTGAAGTAGTCATCCACGCCCCACAGGAGAAGCAGGAGTGGTTTGACTGCTGGGGACGGCCACTTCCCGCGAGTTGGGAGGATGCGGAGATCGATCTACAGAGGGTCAGTATCAGGCTGGCGGACAAAC
This sequence comes from uncultured Bacteroidia bacterium, assembly GCA_964501185.1. GTDB lineage: Bacteria > CAIWAD01 > CAIWAD01 > BS150m-G50 > BS150m-G50 > BS150m-G50. The sequence continues at coordinate 69,659 of CAZCRT010000013.1, read as the reverse complement.
CGGCAGCCCAGGCGGAACAGTTGCTGCAGATCCCCCCCGGTTTTGCACCCGGTTCAGTTTCCGGTAGTGATGAAAAAGCTGCGATACCGGTGGATGACCTGGCAGTGGGTGTTCTCAACCCCGAGGTAATTCCGTTTCTCGAGCAGGAGCTGCAGGAAGCGGGAGCTGCCTCCTGGAACCCTGCCGGTGTCCTCTGTGCACAACACCACCTGACCGGACTGTTGAGCAGCTTCTGTGAATTGATACAGGATGGCAGTTATACAGCTTTTGCGCGGCTGGTGCGGCGTCATTCCCTGCTCAGCAAGCTTGAGCAGAGGGGTGAGTTCAGTACCGATCGCATGCTGTCACAACTCGATCAGATCCAGAACCATTACCTGCCGGCAACTTTCTCCAGGCTGGTAGAATGCACCCTCGATTATCATCAGGGAAAATACAGCGAAGCAGGAGCAGTAGACCTGATGCTGGCCATCGAGCTGCTGGAACCGCTGCTCAGGCAGGCGGGCAAATCATTGACCGGGGGACTTCGCTCTTTCCTGCAGGCAGTGATGAACGGAAGGCGAGTGAACACCGATCACCCCGATGACAGAGAGCTGCTGCTGGTTGCCGGGCAGCTGACCGGATTGCTGAACAGTTTTGATCAACTGCAGGAGAGCAACTACCAGCTTACCGCTGGCGAACAGCTGCAGCTCCTGTTGCAGGAGTTGCGCACTCTGAGCTATCACCCGGAACGTCCGCCGCTTAGTGTAGAACTCGAGGGATGGCTGGAACTGCACTGGAACGATGCTCCCTGCCTGCTGCTCAGTGGAATGAACGATGGTTTTGTTCCAGAGGCGGTAGTGGGAGATCTCTTTCTACCTGATAGCGCCCGTGAGCAACTCGGCCTGAAGAATAATCGTAGCCGTTATGCCCGTGACGCCTACCTGTTGTCCGCCATGGCTGCCTCCCGTACCACTGAGGACAGTGGACTGCAGATTATAGTTGGTAAAAACTCCAGCCGGGGTGATCCCCTCAGGCCATCAAGACTCCTGTTTCAATGCAGCCCGACACTGCTGGCTGAACGAGTCAGAGAATTGTTTGGCACTGCCCCCCGTTCCACTGTAACCGGGCAACCGCCCGGCTGGCAACTGCACCCGACTCTACGGCAATATGGTGAGACAATTTCCGTGACCGATTTTCGCAGGTACCTCTCCTGTCCTTTCCGTTTCTATCTCGCCCGTGTTATGAAAATGAAAAGTGCAGATGACCGGGTGCGGGAGTTAACTGCCGCCCGCTTTGGAGAGATGTGTCACCGGGCTCTGGAGCAGTTCGGCAGATCGGAACTGCGTGATTCAACTGACGAGCAGGAAATTGCCCGGGCGCTGCTGAAACGCGCGGATGCGCTGATTTATGGCACCTTTGGCCAGGATCTTTCCACGGCACTGATAATACAGCGTGATACGCTGCATCAGCGTTTACGCCGGGCTGCAAAGGAACAGGCGCAGCTCAGGCAGGAGGGTTGGAGAATCTTCGAGGTTGAGCTCGGATTTCGGGAGGAGCGCTCTTTCGAGCTGGATGGTATGCACATCTCCGGGACTATCGATCGTATTGACCGGCATGAGAATGGCAGGTACCGGCTACTGGACTACAAGACCGGCGGCAGTGTGCTGGATCCGGCAAAAACCCACTTGAGGAAACCTGGTGACGAGACCTCTGATTACAACCTCCTGGATACCGGTAAGAAGCCACTTGCCTGGATTGACCTGCAGTTACCTTTGTATCACACCATGCTAAGCCGGCAGCTGCAGGGTGAAATTGAGGTCGGGTATTTTGCCTTGCCGCGTAGCGGTGCTGAGGCAGGGATTTATCCCTGGGAGTTGACGGAAGAGATGACGGCATCGGCGCTTGAATGCGCCCGGGGTGTGATTGCCGATATCAGAGCAGGCCGTTTCTGGCCACCGGCGGCGAAGCCCGGCTACGATGAGTTTGCGGAGCTTTTCAGTGGCACTCCGGAGAAACAGGTCGCTGCTGCAGCTGCCCGATCTCTGCAGGGCAGGGCGGACGATGAGGAGGTAGCATGAGCGCTCCACAGAAGCCGCTTCGGTTGCAGCATCTCGCTATTGCCGCCTCTGCCGGGGCTGGCAAAACATATCAACTGGTCACCCGTTACATTGGCCTGCTGACAGGAGGAGCCCGGCCTTCATCTATTGCCGCACTCACTTTTTCCAGGAAAGCAGGTGGGGAGATTTTTGCGGCTATCGTGAACCGGCTGGCGACTGCAGCGCAGGATGACAGGAAACTGCTGGAACTCAATCAGGATCTGCTGGAGAATGGATATCTCGCTGCATCTGATCAACTGACTGCCGGCCGGGTAATCAAGCTGCTGCGCGGGGTAATCCACGAGATGCATCAGACCCGTATCGGTACACTGGACAGTTTCTTTGTAAGTATCCTGCGTGCCTTCCCATTCGAGTATGACCTTGGCGGCGATTTTGAGATTATGTCTGAATACGACACTATCCGCAGCCGGGAGGAGGTTCTGGGGCAGTTACTGGGCGCCGACTCCAGTCAACCGGAATCATCTCAGCCTGCCCTACCACAATTATCATCCCTTATCCTCAAGCAGCACCAGCTGTTGAGCAAAGGACGTGACGAAATCCCGGTCCATTTGAAGCTGGACGACTTCACACGCAAGATGCAGACCATTTATCAGTTGGCTCCATCACAGGATATCTGGGGGGTGAAGAGGAGTATCTGGCCGGATGGTTTCCCATGGGAGCGCTTTGAACTGAAACAGGTGCAACAGGCCGCAGTTGATATATTGCCTGAGATAGCCAGGCTGGGCCTGAATGACAGGAATCAGGAGTTCTGGCAGGAGTTCTGCCTGCAGGTGCCGGAGTTTCAGGAGGGTATGCAGCTAAGCAAACGGATTAAATACTTCCTGAAGCTCATGTTACCTGAGATAGAGCAGATCAGGCGAGGTGATTTTGAGATAAGTACCAACAGGGAAACCTACCGGCTGGATCAGCAGGCATGTGCTCCACTCATAGTACTGATCAGTTATATCGCGGTCAGAGTACTGGAGCTGGAGCTTAAGAGTACTCAGGGTTTACATACCCTGCTTGAGACATTCGAGCAGACATATGACCGGCAGGTGCGACGCCGGGGCAGGCTTTCATTCAGTGATGTGCTCCATCTGTTATCCGGTGGTCAGGATGAGGGCCGGCAGGCTCTGCGCCGGCTTGATCTCGATTACCGTCTCGATGCAAGTCTCGACCACTGGTTGCTGGATGAATTTCAGGACACCAGCCTGCCACAGTGGCGGGCCATTGCCAACCTGGTGGATGAAGTAGTGCAGGACGGCAGTGGCCGCCGCTCGCTTTTTTATGTGGGCGATGTAAAGCAGGCGATCTACAACTGGCGTGGTGGCAAAGCGAGCCTCTTTCATGATCTGCTGGCCTACTACAATCAGGCCGGCGTGGAAGGTGAAGGGATTATTCAGAAACAGTTGAGCCGCTCCTGGCGCTCTGCACCGCCGGTGATAGATGCTGTCAACCGGGTATTCGGAAACCTGCAACGGGTGGATAATCTACCTGAAGTGACCTGCAGACGCTGGCAGTCGAAGTGGGAAGAGCATACAACTACCCGTAATGACTGGTCAGGTTCTGTTCATCTGCACATTATCACTGGAAAAACTGAGGGGGAAAGATCGCAGCAGGTGTTCAGTAGAACTCTGATCCTGCTGGAAGAGTTGGCACCCTGGAGGCGGGGCTGGAGCTGCGCTGTTCTGGTGCGAAAGAATGATACAGGCCGGGCGCTGGTTGACCTGCTGCGCTCCCGGCAGATACCGGCTGTCTGGGAGGGGGCACTGCCGGTCGTGGAAAGTATTTTTGTTCAGGGAATCCTCTCATTGGTAAAGGCAGCAGCACACCCGGGTGACAGTGCCGGTTGGGAATACCTGAGGATGACTCCGCTGGCTGATCTGATCGCAAAAGAGTTCGACAACAGCCGCGAACAGACAGGCCTGGCAGTTCTGAAAATAATCGATCAGCAGGGGTATGCCGGTCTGGTAACCTGGTGGCGGGATAGGCTGCAGAAGCTGCAGAAACTGACAGCCAGAGAGAGGGAGCAGGCACTCGCGCTGGTGGAGGCCGCTCTGGAATTTGATCAGCCTGGAACAGGCGCGCCTCTGGACTTCATCGACTTTGTCCGGGAGTATCGCAAACGTGAACCGTTGCCCGGATCGGTTGTACAGGTAACAACTCTGCATCAGGCAAAGGGGCTGCAATACGACATTGTCATACTGCCGGAACTGCACTCCAGAACCAGCAGCAGATATGAACTCCTGTCGGGCAGCCGTGGTGACAGCCGGCAGGAGGTGGACTGGCTGTTGACGACACCTCAGAAGATGTTTGTGCAGGGGGACCCGGTCCTCAAGCAGCAGCAGGAGCGTCAGCAGGACGAGGAGTGGTACGAGCGGCTCTGCCTGCTCTATGTAGGCATGACCCGGGCAGTTCACGGACTCTATCTGATTACACCGGAACGGGGAAAAAAGGCAACTCAAGCCCGTCTCTCCACACTGTTGCAGGACACGCTGGCACCGGGATGGCAGGGTAATGACGACGATGAGACTCTCGCCTGGGAAACCGGTGACCGGGAATGGTACCTCAAGCAGGCTGAGCCAGACACTCTGCCAGAGCCGGTAAAACTGCTGCCGTTGGAGCTCACATCAGGTGGCAACAGGCAGCGGTTGGAAAGGTTGACTCCCAGCACACAGGTGAAAGCGGAACTCGATGCTGCCCTGCTGTTTGAACCGGATTATGGCAGAGCCACCGATCTGGGAACCGCGCTGCACGCGCTACTAGAGCGGGTGAGCTGGCTGGATGAATGTGATACAAACGAGATTATGGAAAACTGGCTGCAGAACAGTCCCCTGCCCGCTGAGCTGAAAGCAGAGGTAGCCGGTCAATTCCGGATGGTTATGGAAGCAACGAGTTCGCGAGAGTTGTTCAGCAGGTCATCGTCTGAAGTTGAACTGTGGCGGGAGCGCAGGTTTGAGATTGCCGGCAGGGGGGAATGGATATCGGGCAGTTTTGACCGGGTAATTCTGGAGTGTGATACAAATGGCAAACCGCAGATGGCCATAATCATCGACTTCAAATCAAACAATCTCGATCACCCGGATTACCGCGCGCACCTGCGTCATACCTACCAGCCACAACTGGACCTTTACCGGCGGGTGCTGTCAGAGATGACCGGGCTGGATTCTTCTGCGATAAGAACAGTACTGCTGCTGACACGCAACGGGGAGGTGTTGGAGATACCCCGGCCCACTACTCAAACCTGAAATACTTCTCCAGATTGTAATCGAACCCACGGGGAAGGTATTCACCGGTCTGTTTGTGCATCTCGTAGTCGAGTGCCAGATCCTTCTGGCTGATCTGCCTGATAGCTGACACAGCCCTTTCAGCTTCCTCCATCGTATTGTAGAGGCCGAGACTGAAACGCACCAGCCCGGGACGATGGGTCAGGTCACCCTTCATTATCCGCGCTGTAAACTCCTGTACCGTTGCTTCATCAACACCCATCACCTTGATGATGTAGGGATGTGCACAGAAACAGCCACCCCGGGTGCCGATACCATGCTCAAACTCGAGTGCCGCGTTGACCAGCTCATGAGGTAAATCACCAACCATCATCGAGATGACACCCAGCCTGCTGGTGGCCTCACTGCCAGCATTATGTCCGATAACACGGACTTCAGGAATCTGCTCAAGCTCCCGCAGGATGTATTGCGTCAGCTCCTCTTCGTTCTCCTCCAGTGTGGGAAAGCCGATCTGCTGTAATGTAAGAGCTGCCTGGGCGATAGCGACAGCTCCCGGGACATTGGGTGTGCCTGCTTCCAGCCGTTCCGGTGGTGGTGCCCACATCACAGTATCCGTTGTAACCACCTCCACGCAGCCGCCACCCTCAATCAATGGTGAGCGGGTAGTGAAGAAATCATGTGGCCCTACCAGCACACCACTGCCGTAAGGTGCATACATTTTATGGCCTGAGATAGAGATAAAATCTATACCGCTTGCGACCATGTCTATCGGTTTGTGTGGTGCCAGCTGAGCGGCATCAAGATGAACGAGTGTGCCGTGACGATGGGCAATTTCGCTGATTTCGTGGCAGGGGGGCACAGTGCCGGTAATGTTGGAAGCGCCGGTAAGCGAGACCATCTTGATCCGCCCGCTGTTCTGCGCCAGCGTTCGATCCAGGAATTCGAGATCCATGATACCGTTGTTGTCGACAGGTACCCGCAACACTTCGGCGATATCGCGCCAGGGAAGGTCATTAGCGTGATGCTCCGCCTCAGAGATGATAACTCTGTCTCCGGGAAGTTCGACAGCGTAGTGTGCCAGCATGTTGATGGACTCAGTAGCGTTGCGGGTAAAGGCCAGCACTGCGTCGTCAGGCACTCCCAGAAACTGCCGCATGATTTCACGCGCCTCTTCGAAGATGTAAGTGGAGAGGCGCGATTTGAAACCGGATCCCCTGTGGATGCTGGCATAAAAGGGCATGAACTCATCCAGTTTCTTCTGGACGCTTTTTAATGCCGGTGTCGAAGCGCCGTTGTCCAGGTAGACATAAGGCAGCTGCCGGCCATCAGGAAGGGTTACTTCGAAATCATTTCCGATGATGAGGTTACTGAGATCTTTCATGGATATACCCGGTTGCTAATTCATTTGTTGTCTATCAGTTACTGTTTACTGCTGATGAAATTTCGCATCTCATTCAGGAAACGGTCGTTTTCTTCAGGTTTACCGACAGTGATACGCAAACAATTCGGCAGGCCAAAGGCTTTCAATGGGCGCAGGATGACACCCTGATGCAGCATGAAGTCCTGCACCCGGTTCACCTCCTGCTCGTCGGTAAATACTATCGTCAGAAAATTGGCCGCGCTGTGCAGAACATGCAGATCGAGCGCGCGCAGCTCCTCAATGATCCGGGGCAGCTCCAGACGATTGTTGGCCAGTACCCTCTCCAGGAATTCCTGATCCTTGAGTGCTGCAATACCGGCTGCCTGTGCGGGAATACTCGGTTCGAAGGGGAGTTTTACTTTCATCAGGCTGGCGATAAGCGATTCCTCCGCAAGACCGTACCCGATTCTGATACCGGCCAGGCCGTAAGCTTTCGAGAAAGTGCGCAGCGTTATCACATTATCGTAGCGGTACTGCAATGAGTCCGGGTAGTCCGGGACCTCAGCTGCGAACTCAAAATAGGCCTCATCCATAATGACCAGCACATTGTCCGGAACCTGCTGATAGAAATGATCAAAGTCAGTTCTGCTGAATGAGGAGCCTGTAGGGTTGTTTGGATTGGCGAGGTAAATGATCTTCGTCTTCGGAGAAATTGCTTCAGCGATCGCTACCAGATCATAACCGTAATTGCGCAATGGAATCTGCCGCAACTTGACACCACGAGAATTGGCCAGCACATAAATACCGATGAAGGAACCGGCGGAAGTGAGTACCTCTTCATCATCAAATAGAAAAGTACGTACGATATTGGCCATGATCCCCTCGGAACCACTGCCGATGATGACATTGTCAGGTTTGACCGCAAATTTCGTGGCCAGCTCCCGCCGCAACTCCGGCCCACCTATATCAGGGTACCGGTGTATCTGTTGCAACGAGTCACAGGCAGCTTTCATGGCCAGTGGGGATGGCCCGAAGGAATTCTCATTGGATGCCAGCTTGATGATGTTATCAAGCCCGAGTTCACGCTGTACCTGCTCGATTGGCTTGCCGGGACGATAGGGCACCAGATCAGTAATATTCTGTGGGGTTAGTGGTCTCACACCTGCTCCGTTATCTGTATGGTTGTCTGTCATGAAGTTGTCAGCATAAACTAGTTGTGCAACTGATTTTATTCAATGAAATATCGCTGTTGGCTGAACCTCGGATTGAGTATCCGGCCCCCCGGAGGAAAATGCCTTCAGAAAGCGAATGAGGGTGATGCCTGCGCAGTTTCTCTTCCGGGATTTGCCGGAAAGGGAGCCGCAGCTCTGTAAAAGGTGTAAGAGTCATATATACTTTAAGGAATCAGGAAAATCTTGCAGGATCGTTGCTGCCAAAGTACTTTGTCCTGACTTCATGGTGACTTGTCGCCGTGCTGCTGAAATGACTGGATTTCAAAAACATATAAATAGAACGGAGAAACGAGAATGAATGATGTTACTGAAGCAACCTTTGAGGAATCTGTTCTCAAAGCGGATGGCCCGGTTCTGGTTGATTTCTGGGCGCCATGGTGTGCGCCCTGCAAGGCTATTTCACCAATACTTGAAGAGATCTCCGAGCATTATGGTAATAAGTTACAGATTTTCAAGCTTAACACAGATGAGAACATGCAGTTGCCCGGTCAGTTTGGTATCCGTGGAATTCCCACGCTGATTCTGTTCAAGAATGGTGAGCCGGTAGAAAAAATCGTCGGTGTACGTCCCCGTCAGTTTCTGGAGGAGACAATCGACCAGTATCTGGAGTCATGATGGGACTTATGGGCAAACTTTTTGGCAATCGTCCTCGTCCCGTGGAACTGGATGATGGATCCATCGATGCTGCGATTGCTGATACTGAGGACAAACCGCTGTTGCTGCAATTCTACTCTGATACCTGCCCTCCCTGCAGAGTCATGTCGGGAGTTGTTCGTGATCTTCAGAATCAGCTGCCTGATCAGATCAGGGTGGCAAAAGCAAATGTAGCCTACGCGACGGAGCATGCCAGGACATATGCAATTCAGTCTGTTCCCACAGTAATGATTTTTCGTCATGGCCGCATGATGAATAAGATAACCGGTCTGCTACCACTCGACCAGCTACAGCAGCGGGTTAAAGCCTACCTGTAATCTGTCTTACAACGAAGAAGGGAAGTGATGGGGCGCTCGCACACAGCACTACCGGTTGTAGTTGTCGGCTCCTCTGCCGCAGGTATGGCAGCCGCGGTTGCTGCGAGAAGGCAGAACAGCAAGCGGGAGGTTATCCTTCTGGAGCGGCTCCCCTACTACGCTTTTGCCAGCTGTGGGTTGCCCGAAGTGCTCAAGGGGAACCTCCCTGACATAACTCCCTTGGTGCATCGCGATCCGGCAGAGCTGGGTGATCGTTACAATATCACCGTGCTGCTGCAGCAGGAGGTGACCCGTGTTCTTCCCGGTTCCCGTAAGCTGCTGGTGCGAAGTCTCCTTCATGAGCGGGATTATGAGCTGGAGTACGGTTCTCTGATACTGGCTACCGGGGCGCGTCCTCAACCTCCCGGACGAGCCGGTTTTCATACACTCCGCTATCCTCATGAACTTGATAAGATCCAGAAGAAGCTGCGTGGCGATAACTGTAGCCGCGTAAATATATCGGGTAGTGGAATCCTGGGACTCACACTGATTGACGCACTGTTGCCACTGGGGAAAGAGCTGCATCTTTATTCACGTGATACAATCCTCTCCAGTTTCCCGGAAGAGATTTCGCTTCAACTGACAGCGTTGTTGAAAGACAGACAGGTGCAGCTGCATCCCCGCCAGGATGCTCCACCTGATGGCCCTGATCAACTGACACTGCTGGCACATGGTGTCAGGCCGTACCTGCCTGCAGGGCTGGCAGTTGGCCAGAACTGGGAAAAGGGCGTGCCGGTAGATCGATATTGCATGTCCGATGTTGATGCTGTTTTCGCATGTGGTGAATGTGCTCTGATGCAGGACTCCTATGGGTTTACCGGTGCAGGTGGTGCCGCAGCTGCAAACAGGCAGGGTAAGATTGCCGGCAGCAATGCAATGGGTAGCCAGGAACGTTATAACGGTGTTGACGCGGTCCTGGTAGAGGTTGCCGATATGGTGGCAGGACGAGCGGGGATGACGCTCTCCCGCTTGAAGCTGGAACATCAACCGGTCGTTACCGTCAGTGGGAATTTCAGGTTATTACCAGCCTGGATGGGGAAAAGCGAGCTCTTCATGCGACTGGATTATCGATCCACCGATGGTACGCTTCTTTCTTTCCATACCTGCGGGACTGAAGGGATTGCCGCCAGGGTTAATCAGGTTGCTTCCTGGATGCAGGCGGGTGTTAAACTTTCCAGGTTGAAAAACCTGCAAATGGCATATCATCCCGCATTCTCAGCCGTCACCGATCCACTGGCAGCGTTGCTGGCAAAAACTGTTTCTCGATCATGATGGAAAAAAGTGATACAATTATATTGCTGGAATACTCTGAGGTAAAGTTATGAACGAAGAACTGCACGCCATTCAGTCAGCATTTCGTATGACCGGAGTAACTATTAATGACATACGTAAATATGAAAACGAAGGATTGCTGATTCCCTATATCAGCTCATCCGGCAGGCGCTGGTATTCGGAGAACGACCTGCAGAAAATTCGCAATATCCGGGACCTGCTACGGAAGGGTAAAACCTTCAATGACATCCTGCGTATGGCTGCGCTCATACCATGTTGGAGTTTTCCCAATTGCGGCAAACGTTCCGATCTGGATGTTGTGTGCAAGGGTAAGCAGGATTTTCTGCAGCCCTGCTGGATACTGGTGAAAACCGACAAATTGCCTTCACAGGATTGCCGGCTGTGTGAAGTATATGAGCGTATCGAGGATTATTCGGACATTGCCTCAATTCTGCCCCCGGGGATGGCATCAAAGTAAATGAATACACACAACCGATTGGACCGGAATGCTTAGTCTGATTCTGTTTATTATAATCGCCTACCTTATTGGATCGGTGCCTACCAGCATTCTGGTAGTAAAAGCGGTCAAGCGGGTTGACGTAAGAGACTATGGTTCCGGAAATGCCGGTGGTACGAACGTCAGCCGGGTAGCCGGCTGGGGCTGGGGCGTGTTTGTCATACTGGTCGATGCGCTCAAGGGCTTTCTGGCGGCAAGATTGTTACCAATGCTATTGCCTGTCGACCTGTTCAGTTTTGATCCGGGCTTCAGTGGGATTATCGCCGGTGTAATAGCCATGTTGGGGCATGTCTTTCCGCTGTTTGCGAATTTTCGGGGCGGTAAAGGCGTTGCCACTGCTGCCGGCATTGCCATTGCGGTCACTCAACCCTACTGGGCAATTCTGATGGCGCTTGCGGTTTTCGCGGTACTGGTAGCAGCAACTCGCTACATGTTTCTGGCTTCGATTGCTGCCGGTGTAACTTACGGGTCGCTGGTTCTGATTTTCGCTCCTGAAGGGGCGGTCAGCCTGCGGGTATTTGCCGTCGCCTGTGTGCTGCTGTTGATACTGTTGCACCGTGCCAATATCGGTCGTTTCAGGCGTGGTGTGGAGAATCGTCTGGGACGGAAAATTGTGGTTCTACCGGAAGAGAGTTCAGGAGAGGAGCAATCATGAAAAAAATCGCTGTGATTGGTGGAGGCAGTTTTGGAGCCACACTGGCTATTCTGCTGCATGATAACGGTCACCGGGTTCGTCTCTGGGAGTACCTCGAGGATGAGGTCGCGAAATATGATTCAGGAAATCGTGAGATTGCGGTTCTGCCAGGGATATTTCTGCCAGCTGAGATGTTCGTGAGCAACGACCTGAAAGCTGTTGTAGATGAAGCTGAGATAATACTGATGGCTGTGCCTTCACATGCTGTGCGCACTATGGCCGGTCGCTTGAATGAGTTTGTCGACTGGCAGCCGTTGCTGGTTGATGTCGCCAAAGGTATCGAAGAAGGTTCCCTGCTGCGGATGTCAGAACTGGTGCTGGAAGTATTTCCAGAACTACCGGAGAGTAATTATGTCTGTCTGTCCGGGCCTTCGCATGCCGAGGAGGTTTCCCGGCATATTCCGACGACTGTAGTTGCCGCTGCCACTGATATGGAAGCAGCCCGGATCGTTCAGGAGGTTTTCTCTTCAGAGTACTTCCGGGTATATACAAATGATGACCTCTGTGGTGTGGAAGTAGGTGGATCAGTGAAAAATGTCATCGCGCTGGCTGCCGGTATCTGTGACGGGCTGGGGTTTGGTGACAACACCAAGGGTGCACTACTCAACCGAGGGCTGGTGGAAATAAGCCGTCTGGGCGTTGAGATGGGGGCGCAATCCTCAACATTTTTCGGGCTTTCCGGGATGGGTGACCTGATCACAACCTGTATGAGCCGTCACTCCCGAAACCGTTTTGTAGGTGAGGAGATAGGTAAAGGCCTCCGGTTACCTGAGATCCTGGATAAAATGCAGATGGTGGCCGAGGGTGTTAAGACCACCCGTTCTGTCAATGATCTGCGGCAACGCTTTGACATTGACATGCCGATTTCGCAATCGGTTTACAAAATCCTGTTTGAGGAACTGGATCCCCTGCAGGAAGTTACTGACTTGATGACGAGAAAACTGAAGCAGGAGTAATCATGACGACCGTTGGTCGAATCAGGGAACAGCTCGGTCGTGAGGTGGAAATCCGCGGCTGGGTTTATAACAGCAGCTCCAAAGGGAAACTGCATTTTATCCAGTTACGGGACGGCACCGGTACTATCCAGTGTGTTGTTTTCAAGGGAAGTGTTACGGAAGAAGTTTTTGAGAATGCCGGCCACCTTGCGCAGGAGACAGCAATTGTCGTCCGGGGGGAAGTTGTAGAGGATAAGCGTTCACAACTGGGTTTTGAGATACAGGCCAGCGATCTGAGAATTGTTGGTAGTTCTGAGGATTATCCAATCACACCGAAAGAGCATGGCACCTCTTTTCTGATGGATCATCGTCACCTCTGGATGCGCTCCAGCAGGCAGCATGCGGTGCTGCGGGTACGGCATGAGGTGGTAAAGGCTATCCGTAATTTCTTCGATGAGCGTGATTTCATAAATGCTGATGCACCGATATTTACACCAACTTCAGTTGAGGGCACTACGACACTTTTTTCAACTGAGTACTTCGATGATACCGCCTATCTGACACAATCGGGACAGCTTTACAACGAGGCTACCGCGATGGCTCTGGGTAAAGTCTACAGTTTTGGCCCCACTTTCCGGGCGGAGAAGTCGAAAACCCGCCGTCATCTGACTGAGTTCTGGATGGTTGAGCCGGAAGTCGCCTGGATGGAGTTGGACGAAGATATGGACCTGGCGGAGGATTTTCTGGTACACCTGGTGGAGTGGGTTCTGGAACGTTGTCAGACGGAACTCGAGTTACTGGAACGGGATATCACCAAACTGAAGGCGATCCGCAAACCATTCCCCCGTATCAGCTATGATGATGCTGTTGCTATCCTGAAGGAGGAGGGAGTCGACTTCAACTGGGGTGACGACTTCGGTGGCGCGGATGAGACGACTATCTCAAGCCGCTATGACAGCCCGGTTATCGTACATCGATATCCGGCCGCTCTCAAACCGTTTTATATGAAACATGACGCCGATGACCCCCGGCTGGCGCTGAATATGGATGTACTGGCCCCGGAAGGATACGGAGAAATTGTAGGTGGTGGACAGCGTGAAGATGACTATGACCTCCTGCTGGAAAGACTGCGTGCGGAAGAGTTACCGGAAGAAGCATACGACTGGTATCTCGATCTGCGTCGTTACGGCAGTGTGCCACACGCCGGATTCGGTCTCGGACTGGAACGTACTATTACCTGGCTCACCGGCGTAAGTCATCTGCGAGAGACAATTCCTTTCCCCCGCCTGATCTCCCGGTTGAAACCATAGGGGGATTGAACCGGATGTGGTTCGAAAGGGTGATACAAATCCAGGCGGCAAAGTGCGACTGCTGATCAAGGGACGTGTACAGGGTGTAGGATTTCGCTGGTTCGTGAAGAATAACGCACGGGCGCTTTCCATTACCGGCTGGGTGTGTAACCTGAAAGACGGCAGTGTGGAGGTTGAAGCGCAGGGATCACCCGAAGCGCTGACAGAACTGTGTCAACTGATCCGGGCCGGCAATAACCGGTGTCATGTGGATAAGTTGACGGAGTTGCATGAACGGGAAGGAGTCGCTGATGACGACGGTATCAAAATCAGTTTCTGAGCGGCTGCGGAGCTCCATCCGTTCAATAGCGGATTTCCCGAAACCGGGGATCATGTTCCGTGATATCACCACTCTGCTCCAGGACCTGGAAGCGTTCACATTGGCGATGAGTACTTTTGAGGAACTGGCAATCCCTTTACATCCACAGAAAATTATCGGTACCGAATCACGCGGTTTCATTTTCGGGGCACCGCTGGCTCTGCAGCTGAACGCCGGATTTATACCGGTACGCAAGCCGGGGAAGCTACCTGCCGCTACCCGTTCCGCTTCCTATGATCTTGAATATGGCTCCGATCAGCTGGAAATTCATGAAGATGCTGTGAAACCCGGTGAGCGGGTACTGATGATCGATGACCTGCTGGCAACAGGGGGAACCATGCAGGCGACCTGCCAGCTGGTTGAAGAACTGGGCGGGGAGGTAGTTGGCTGCCTTTTCCTGGTAGAGTTGGATTTTCTGGGGGGAAGAAAGCTGTTACACGATTACCCTGTCTATTCCCTGGTCAATTACGAGTCGGAAGATGAATGAGGAAGCTTCCAGGTTGCGGGTAGATCAGCTGCGGGCGCTGCTTCGTGAGCATGACCACTACTATTACACCCTGGATGACCCACGTATTTCAGATCAGGAATATGACGCCCTTTACCATGAACTTGAAGCGCTGGAAAACAGCTATCCACAGCTGGCAAGTGATGATTCACCGACCCGGCGTATCGGTGAAAAGGCGCTGAAGTCAAACAGCGCCACTATCAGCCATGATCCCCCCATGTATTCTCTCAGCAACAGTTATTCTGAAGAAGAGTTGCGTGAGTTTGTTGCTCGAATCAGCCGTAATCTGGAACCGGCAGCGGTTGAGTTTGTGGCGGAAGTGAAACTGGATGGTGCCAGTGTTTCTCTGTTCTGGCGGCAGGGGGCACTATCCTGGGCTGCAACCAGAGGCGATGGACAGACCGGTGATGTCATAACTGCCGCCATGCGCACTATCCGCTCTCTCCCACTGCAACTGGAAAAACCGGTTGACCTGTTAGCCCGTGGTGAAGTGGTAATCAGCAGGCAGGATTTTCTGGAGTTGAACGAAGCACGTCAGGCAAAAGGAGAACAACCCTTTGCCAACCCGCGCAATGCCGCCAGTGGAACTCTTAAGCTGCTCGATCCCCGGATTGTCTCACAGAGACGATTGCGGGTGCTTCTATACAGTGAAAGCGGTGGAGAGAACGCAACGCAATGGGAGGGGCTTGAGTATCTGGAATCGCTTCAGTTACCTGTGAATTCAGTACGCCTGCGAAGTCATGATGTGGAAGAGATTGTTGCATTCTGCCGGGAGTGGGAGGAAAAACGTGATACACTTCCCTGGGAGATCGACGGTGTGGTTATCAAGGTTGACTCTGTGGAGCAGCAGGAGCAGCTCGGATTTACCAGCAAAGCGCCGCGGTGGGCTTTTGCCTACAAATTCAAAGCAGAAAAAGCCCGCACCCGTCTGCTGGCAATAAGTCTGCAGATAGGTCGCACCGGAGTTCTGACTCCGGTCGCAGAACTGGAACCGGTCTTTCTGATGGGTTCAACAATTTCCAGAGCCACGCTTCACAATTTTGAGGAGATCTCCAGGCGTGACCTGCGTCCCGGTTGCACTGTCTTTGTGGAAAAAGGGGGAGATGTCATTCCCAAGGTTACCGGTGCTGCAGAGGATACCACCGGTTTTATTCCCTTCGCTATTCCTGAAACCTGTCCGGAATGTGAGACGAAACTGGTGCGGGAACAGGAAGAGGTAGCCTGGCGATGCCCCAATCATGATTGTCCGGCTCAGATTCGGGAACGTATCAGGCATTTTGTTTCACGCCACGCAATGGATCTGGAAGGGCTGGGTGAAGTGCTGGTAGACAAACTGGTTGCCAATCATCTGGTACGGGATTATCTTGATATTTATTCCCTGCAGGCAGAGGATTTGCTGGGACTGGAGGGGTTGGGCGATGTTTCTACCAACAACCTGCTGCAGGCTATTCAGGACAGCAGGCAACGCCCTGTTCAGCGGTTGCTGTTTGCGTTGGGTATTCGCTTTGTCGGTGTTACTGTTGCCCGTACTTTGATCAGAGAGCTTGGCAGTCTGGCTGCAGTAGCCGCAGCTTCCACTGAGGAATTGTTAGCCATACCGGATATTGGTCCGCGAATTGCTTCCTCCCTGTATCACTACTTTCATTCCGATGTCGGAGTGAACATTCTGGATCGACTGGAACAGATCGGATTCAACCTGGCAGCCGATGCAGATACAGAAGTGACTCCCGGCTACTTCAACGGTCTTAAAATAGTCCTGACCGGAACGCTGCAACAGATGACCCGGGGGCAGGCTCGAGAATTGCTGGAGCAGCAGGGTGGGCTGATAACAGGGAGTGTCAGCAGTAAGACAGATCTGGTAATAGTTGGTATTGATCCTGGCAGCAAACAGCAGAAGGCAGTTCAACTGGGAATCAGAGTCATGCTGGAAAGTGAATTTCTTGAAAAGCTTCGACAGGTTTGCATATAAGCACCTGGATAAATGATAAATCCGCCTTTTGCCTGCAGGCAGAGGTTTAGACAATAAAGGGGAAATATGGCATCAACAGCAGATTTTCGAAATGGCCTCACCATCAAGTTCAAAGATAACCTGGTAAGTATAGCTGAATTCCAGCATGTGAAACCGGGGAAGGGACCTGCTTTTGTACGGACCAAGCTGAAAAACGTACAGACAGGACGCGTGGTAGAGCACACTTTCCGTTCAGGAGAGAAAATTGATATCATTCGCCTGAACAACAAGAAGATGCAGTATCTGTATCACGATGCTGATGGTTATTATTTCATGGATATGGAAACATACAATCAGGTAAGCATCCCGGCAGACCTGGTTGGTGACCAGGCCCGGTTTATGAAAGAATCCGAAATAGTAGATATATTGTATCACAAAGATGATCCTCTCGGTGTGGAAATCCCTTTCCATGTTGAATTAACCGTAGTAAAAACAGATCCCGGCGTAAAGGGCGATACAGCCCAGGGTGGTTCTAAACCGGCAGAACTGGAATCGGGAGGTGTTGTGCAGGTCCCGTTGTTCATCAACGAAGGTGATGTGCTGCGCATTGACACTCGAACCGGTGAGTACATGGAACGGGCCAAGAAATAGGAGGTCGCGTGGAATTTAAAGAGATTAAAAAACTGGTCAACCTGGTTGAAAGCAGCGAGATCGGGCGTATAGAGATTGAGGAATCAGGATTCCGGATTGAGATTGAGAAGCAGAGTGCAGCGCCTGTAGCTACTGTTACCACAGCTCCCGTGATGCAAAGCGCGCCTGTAGTTTCTACCGCCCCTCACCCGGATGCGGTTCAGACTACTGCAGCTCCTGATAGCGCTGTTTCAGAAAATCAGCATACAATCACATCTCCCATGGTGGGGACATTCTACTCTAAGCCTTCACCCGATGATCCCCCGTTTGTGAAGGAAGGTGACGAGGTAGCCCCCGGACAGGTTATATGCATTATTGAAGCGATGAAGGTTATGAATGAGATCGAAGCGGACGCGCGCGGAATCGTGCGCAGGGTTTTAGTGGCGGACGCGCAGCCAGTCCAGTTCGACGATCCCATATTTGAAATCGAACCACTATAAGGGGTAATCTTGTATAAGCGAATACTTATTGCCAATCGTGGTGAGATTGCTCTGCGTATCATACGCGCCTGCCGTGAACTGGGTGTGGAAACGGTGGCTGCTTACAGTACTGCCGACGAGGACTCACTGCATGTTCGTTTTGCTGATCACGCAGTCCGCATAGGCCCCGGGCCGAGTAGCGAATCCTATCTCAATCGCAGTGCTCTGATCAGCGCGGCGGAGGTTTCCGGTGCTGATGCCTTGCATCCCGGATATGGCTTCCTGGCTGAGAATGCTGATTTTGCCGATATGTGTGTATCACACGGGATTGCTTTTGTCGGACCCTCAGGAGATATGATCCGCCGGATGGGGGATAAAGCGGTCGCAAAACAGCTGATGAAGAATGCCGGAGTGCCGGTAATCCCCGGAAGCGATGGTGAAGTTGACACTCCTGAAGAGGCACAGACGCTGGCGCGGGAAATCGGATT
The DNA here is from genome assembly GCA_964501185.1 of uncultured Bacteroidia bacterium. GTDB lineage: Bacteria > CAIWAD01 > CAIWAD01 > BS150m-G50 > BS150m-G50 > BS150m-G50. The sequence continues at coordinate 51,619 of CAZCRT010000013.1, read as the reverse complement.
TCCGGTCATACTGAAAGCGAGCGCCGGTGGTGGTGGTCGTGGTATGCGTATCGCCCGTTCAGAAGCCGATGTGGCCAGCGCGTTTACTGCTGCCAGTCAGGAAGCAGAAAGCGGGTTTGGTAACGGAGCGCTTTATCTCGAGAAGTATATCGTGGATCCCCGTCATGTGGAGTTGCAGATTCTGGGTGATGCTCATGGGAACATTATTCATCTGAATGAGCGCGATTGCTCGATTCAACGCCGTCATCAGAAACTGGTTGAGGAATCACCATCTCCCGCAGTTTCACAGGCGCTGAGGGAGAAAATGGGTGAGTCAGCTGTCAATGCTGCCCGTTCGGTGAACTACCAGACTGCCGGTACAATTGAGTTTCTGCTGGACGCGGACGAGAACTTCTACTTCATGGAGATGAATACCAGAATTCAGGTAGAACACCCCATCACAGAACAGATAACGGGAATCGACCTGATCGTGGAACAGATTCGTACTGCTGCCGGTGAGAAACTGCGGACAGGTCAGAATCAGGTGGTTCCACGTGGTCATTCCATTGAGTGCCGTATCAATGCTGAGGACCCGAATCACAATTTCCGTCCCTGTCCCGGACGTATCACATCTCTGAATCTCCCGGGTGGACTGGGGGTGCGGGTTGACACTCATGTCTATGCAGGTTACGAAATACCACCCTACTATGATTCACTGATAGCAAAACTGATTGTCCATGCTGAAACACGCGCTCAGGCAGTCAGACGATTGCAGAGAGCTTTGGATGAGTTTATCATCGAGGGGGTTGCGAGTAGTATTCCCTATCACATTCAGGTGGTCAGTGATCCGGCATTTGTTTCAGGACATTTCGATACTTCATTTGTGGAGCATTTTGAATACAGGGAGGAAGAATGAACGTACCAGCAGATCTGCTCTATACCAGCGAGCATGAATGGATAAGAATAGAAGGCGATACAGCTACTATTGGTGTTACAGATCACGCTCAGTCCGAACTGGGTGACATCGTAATGGTGGAACTGGAACCAGCGGGGCTTGAGATTGATCAGGGTGACTCAATGGGGACACTGGAGGCGGTTAAAACGGTCTCCGATATCTTTTCACCGCTCAGTGGAACTTTACTTGAGATCAACGAGTCACTGGAAGCCGAGCCGGAGCAGATAAACACAGATCCTTACGGTGCCGGCTGGATTGTGAAACTCACTCTCAGCAACCCCGAAGAGCAGCAGCAACTACTGTCTGCAGAACAATACGCTGACCTGGCTGAATAGAGCGGATTTAAGCTTTACGCTATTTCAACGCCAGGGCTTCAACGCACCTGGCGTTTTTTATTTCAGGTACTCAACCACAGTCTCTGATGGTTGAGACAGAATTGTACCAAAGGAGAACAGCAAGTGTATATACCAGTAACAGAAGAAGACCGTCGGGACATGCTCGACGCCATCGGGGTTGATTCCTTCAGTGATCTGCTGAAGTGCATTCCGAAGGAGCTGCTCCAGAATGATCCTCCAGAGATCGGGGGTGAGATGGCAGATGCGGACCTTGAGCGCTGGTTTGCAGGGCTGGCAGCACGTAATGACCTGCCACAGCCGCAACATTCGTTCCTGGGTGGTGGTGCGTATTACAATTATATACCGGCAGTAGTGGAAAGTGTTGTCTCACGCCCGGAATTCAGAACCGCTTACACACCTTACCAGGCTGAAGTATCACAGGGAACTCTGCAGGCTATCTATGAGTTTCAATCGCATATCAGCAACCTGACAGATATGGATCTCGCCAACGCATCTCTCTACGAGGGGGGGAGCGCGTTAATGGAAGGCTGTAACATCTGCCTGCAGGCAACACGGCGGAAGCGGCTGTTACTTCCCGCTTCCATTAATCCCCGCTATTTACAGGTGCTGCGGACTTATTTTGACTCGCTTGATATTGAGCTTGTACCGGTGCCATTGAAACGTGATACAATTGATCTCGAACAGCTGCAGAAGTTGGCACAGGATGACTGTGCCGCCATTGCTGTGCAATCTCCCAATTATTTTGGCAGCATCGAGGATGACATTGCGGTACAGGAGACCGTGAAACCACTGGGGATCAAGTATATATCAGTGTTTGATCCTCTCGCTCTGGGTGTCATGCGGACACCGGGTGAGATCGGAGCCGATATCGCTGTCGGTGAAGGGCAGAGCGTGGCAGTCCCGGTCAGTTGGGGAGGCCCCTATCTGGGGTTGATAGCCGCACGGAATGAGTATGTGCGCAAGATGCCGGGAAGGTTGATCGGTACTACTGAAGACGCCGATGGGAATCCGGGGTTTGTCCTGACGCACCAGACCAGGGAACAGCATATCCGTCGTGAAAAAGCAACATCCAATATCTGTTCCAACCAGGCATTGATAGCGCTTTCTGCGACTATCTACCTTTCACTGATAGGGGAAAAGGGGATCACACGGTTGGCAGGAGAGCTTTACAGCAAGGGTGTTTATCTGCAGAAGCGGCTTTGCGAAATTCCTGGAGTGAGTCTCTGGAACAGGGCAACCTGCTTCCGTGAATTCGTGATCGAGTTACCGGAAGACGCAGATCAGGTGTTGGAACGGTTGCGTGCAAAAGGCTTGCAGGGCGGCATTGCGCTTGGAAGCTGTAATATGACCCGGCATCTGCTGGTATCGACACACGAAGTGCATACGAGAACCGATCTGGATAAACTCGTTGAAGAATTAAGCGTCGCCCTGGCGGCAAACCGGAGTTAGAGGATATGATAAAACAACAGTTGATACAGGATATTTCACAACCTGGAAAAGGTAAATACAGTTTTACCAGAAGCGACGTGCCGCTGGTTGAATTTCCAGAAAATCTACGACGCCGTACTACTACGGGTTTGCCGGAGGTTGCGGAACCGGAAGTTGTGAGACATTACACAAATCTCTCGGTGAAGAATCACCATGTGGATCGGGATTTCTATCCGCTGGGCTCCTGTACCATGAAGTATAATCCCCGCATTAACGAACGACTCGCCGGGGCTTTCAATTTTGGGAACGCCCACCCGGAGCTGCCGGAGGCAAATGTACAGGGCAATCTGGCGCTGCTCTGGGAGCTGCAGGAGTCATTACAGGAAATCACCGGATTCAGTGCGACATCCCTGCAACCGGTTGCCGGTGCACATGGTGAGCTGACTGCGCTGTTGATGATACGCCGTTATCATGAGCAAAAGGGAAATCCGCGCCGGGTGGTGATCATTCCCGATTCTTCGCATGGTACCAATCCGGCGTCAATCCACTATGCCGGCTATAAAGTGAAGCAGTTGAAATCAAACGAGCGGGGTGAAATAGATCTCGATGAGCTGGCTTCACACCTTGACGAAGAGGTTGCCGCTTTCATGATTACCAATCCCAATACACTGGGGCTGTTTGAATCAAATATCGCAGAGATCTGTCGCATGATGCATGAGGTCGGCGGCCTTGTGTATCTGGACGGGGCGAACCTGAACGCATTGATGGGGTTGGCCCGACCGGTCGACATGGGATTTGATGTGATGCATATCAATGTGCACAAAACCTTTTCCACACCTCACGGCGGTGGTGGCCCCGGTGGCGGACCGGTACTCTGCAACGAAGCTCTGGCACCCTATCTGCCGGTTCCGGTAGTCACCAGGGATGAAACGGGCTTCCACCTGGAGAGTGAACGCGCTTTGAGCATCGGGAGGGTTCACTCCTGGAATGGGAATTTTATGATCATGCTGCGGGCGCTGGCATATATCCGTAAGCTGGGTGGTGATGGCGTTCGTGCTGTCAGCCAGCAGGCGATTATAAATGCTAATTATATCCGCAGGCACCTTGAGGATTACTTCGAACTGCCTTTTAAAGGGCACACTCTTCATGAAGTGGTATTTTCAGGTCGTTCCCTGAAACAGTATGGTGTGAAAACAGTCGATGTCGCCAAGAGGCTGCTCGACTACGGTATGCACGCACCTACTGTCTACTTCCCGCTGATAGTTCCGGAAGCTTTGATGATTGAACCGACTGAAACTGAGAGCAAACAGACTCTGGACCGTTTCATTGAGACGATGATCAGGATCGTGGAGGAAGCAAAGTCTGATCCGGAGCTGCTGCTGAATGCACCGATTAATACACCGGTCAGAAGGCTGAATGATGTGGTGGCAGTCAAGCGATCCGATCTGGGCTTCAGTAAGCCGGACAGTGATAGTTCCACGGAACAGAAATGAGTGTATCACCGCAGCTGCTGAAGATACTTGGACTGAGTAGTTTCATAGCATTTGATTTTGAGACTACCGGGTTGGAGCTGGAAACAGATCAGATAATCGAGATTGGTGCCGTACGCTGGGAAGATGGACAGGAAGTCGATTCCTTCAGCACGCTGGTCAAGCCACGTGGTGATGTATCACCCCGGATTTTCAAACTTACCGGCATTGAACCATCACGATTGAAACGGGCTCCCGGCATCAGCAAGGTCTTTCCTGGATTCGATGAATTCATGGCGGACACACCCATCGTTGCGCATAACCTTGAATTCGATCTGAATTTCTACACTGTTACCGCAGACCGTCTGGATAAACCTGCTCCCGACGTTCCCGATAACTATCGTTTTGATACATTGCGGCTGGTGAAATTTATCTTACCCGGTCTTCCCAATCATCGACTGGGTACGGTCTGTTCTGAACTCGGTATTGATCTGGATCAGGCGCACCGGGCGGTGCATGATGCCCGCGCTACCGGTACTCTGCTGTTGAAGCTGGTTCAGATTGCCTCTACCTTCGATGACCAACTGTTGGCTGAACTTGCATTGCTTACAGAGGGTACAGATAGCTGGGCCGAGCGATTTATCAAAGGCCTGCAGCAGTATCGCCGGGAAGTGGGAACTGAAGAATGCACTCCATGTTTCCAGACACCGGTCAAGACAAATGTGATACAGGTGCATGCCACCGGTACTGCCGGTAACGATGAAACAACCATCCGCGAGTATTTCGGAAATAAGGGAAAACTTGCTGCCATGCTGGGTGACTTTCATGAACGCGAGGAACAGATTGCCCTGGCTGAGGAAGTAGAAGAATCCTGCGAGCGTGATACATTTCTGGTGGCGCAGGCTGGAACCGGTATTGGTAAATCGTATGCTTACCTCTACCCGGCAGTACGCCACGCTGTTTCCAAACGGCAACGCTTCGTTATCTCAACACATACCCGCAACCTGCAGGAGCAGATCTTTACACGTGATTTACCTGATCTGCTGCGTGGGCTTAATGCGGATTTCAAGGCAGTATTGCTGAAAGGCCGGCATAACTACATTTGCCGGCAGCGCTGGGAAAGCCTGTTGGCAAATCGTCAGGAAAAACTGCATCCCTCAGAGTGGGAGAAGTTGCTGCCGGTAGCAGTCTGGCTGCACAGTACAAAGACCGGTGATATTGAAGAGTGCAGCGCATTTCATCACCGCCTGAATCCCGGCCTCTGGACCAAGTTGCGGTCTGAAGCCCTTTTCTGTAATGGTGGCAAGTGCCGCCAGGAGGGGAACGGCTGTTATCTGACCCATATTCGTCGTCAGGCCCAGAATTGCGATATGGCAATTATCAACCATTCGCTGTTGCTGTCTGATGTGACTGCGGCAAAGGGAATACTGGGTGATTACAGCCATCTTGTGATAGACGAGGGGCATAACCTGATGGAGGCAGCAGAGCGTCAACTTAAGTCGGAGTTCAGTTTCCGGCAGATGAAGATGACGCTGAATTCCCTTTTCCTGCAGGATGCCGGTGAAAGGGGTGCGCTGGTACAGGCACGGGGTGAGGTTACATTCGCTGAACTCTCAGACTCGCGTCAGGCGGTGTGCCAGGAAGCGCTCCAGAAAGCAATAGATGCTGTCAGTAAATGTGCTGCAATTGTGGGTCAGGTTCGCAGTGACGCCATAGCAGCCAACCGTGAAGCTCACTCCCGGAAACTGCAGGAGCTGAAATTCACTCTCAAACGACGCTTCAAGCAGGAGGATTCGCCGCTCGCAGTACATCATCAGGCGCTGGGGCAATTACAGGTTGAGGGCATAGCGCTACTGCAGGATCTGGCAGAACTACTGCTGAGCCTGGAAGAAGATGAGGCGGAACACTCAGAGGATTATGCTACCCTGCTGGGTGATATAAGTACATTGCGTGAGCAGTTGAGGGATCAGCTGAACCTGTTGGAAACTATCGCCGGTGCAACCGAACCGGATGTGGTTTACTGGGAAGAAGTCCATCCCCGTTCTCTGGAGTCCACTTACTTTGCCTGCCCGCTATCGATTGCGGATCAACTTCGGGAGCAACTCTATACAGATTTAAAGCAACTGGTAGTGCTGTCTGCGACTATCACCGTGGATAATAATTTCGACTACTTCCTGGAGCAGACAGGGCTGGATAAACCACCCCGGCCCCTGAAAACGAAGCTCTTCGGTTCACCCTTTGATTATGAGAACCAGGTTCGATTTCTGGTACCTCAGTATTTTCCAGATGCTACCAGAGTTAATGACCAGTTTGTATCACAACTGGCAGATCTGGTTGAGAGCATTTCCGTCAGGCGTGGAATAGGAACTATGATCCTGTTTACTTCTTACCAGCTGCTCAATCGTACTTACAGCGAGCTGATCGAGAGAATCGATTACCATCGAACGCCGGTGCTGGGACAGGGGCTTGATGGAACCCGGGAAGCTATCCTGGATCGCTTTCGCAAGGCCAGGAACGGAATCCTGCTGGGGACAGAGAGTTTCTGGCAGGGTGTGGATATTCCAGGACCAGCTCTGGAACTTTTGATCATTACCAAGCTGCCTTTTGCCGTACCTTCGGAACCGATGATCAAGGCGCGCTATGATAAGGTCGAAGCTGAGGGCCGCAACAGCTTCATGTGTCAGGCGGTACCGGCAGCTGTACTCAAATTTCAGCAGGGATTTGGCAGATTGATTCGCAGTGAAGCTGACAGGGGTATGGTTATCCTGCTCGATCGTCGCGTAGCTGTGAAAAAGTATGGAAGTATATTTACTTCCTCAGTAGAAGCGACGGCGAGCGTGATATTTCAGGAAGAGATGATGGAACGAGAGATTGATGATTTCTTCGGGAGTGGACATGAAAGTTGAACGCATTGACCATGTGGGTATCGCGGTGAAGGATATCGCCAGAGCCAGGTATGTGTACGAAGACCTTCTGCAGATCGAGTTTGAGCCTTCTGAGGAGGTAGCGGACCAGAAAGTGATTGTTGCGAAAGGCAAAGCAGGTGAAAGCCATATCGAACTGCTGGAGGCGACAGCACCGGATTCACCAATCGCACGCTTTATCGAGAAGAATGGGCCCGGTATCCACCATATCTGCCTGGCAGTTGATGATATCGCAACGGCCCTGACCCGCTTCTGCAAAGAGGGTTACACGCTGATTGATAAGTTGCCAAGAGAAGGGGCCGGTGGCAAACAGGTTGCTTTCCTGCATCCGGTGACTATGGGTGGTGTCCTGTTGGAACTGAGCGAAGACGAATAACCTATACTGCTGAGAACCTTGAGTAGGGCATGTTTGAACTGGAAACAAAATCAGTTCCCAGACTCCCGGGTGTTTACCTGTTTCGTGACAGCTCCGGGAAAGTGCTCTACATCGGCAAAGCGGTTGATCTGCGGGCGCGGGTGCGCTCATATTTCAATCCACAGGCGGATGGACGGCCCTACATTATCAGGATGATGAAGCGCGCTACCGGCGTCGAAACCATTGTAACCGACACTGAGGTGGAAGCACTCATCCTGGAAGCGAACCTGATAAAGAACCACCGTCCCCAGTACAATATTGATCTCAAAGATGACAAGTCATTCCCATGGGTTTGCATCACACGCGAACAGTTTCCGCGTGTAATTGTTACTCGCCGGCGTAATAGTCGAACCAGCCAGTGCTTTGGCCCCTTTACCAGCGTAAAACCCCTGCGAGAATTCCTGCGTGAATTCAAAGGAACACTGGGAATACGCAATTGTACCCTGGCGCTGAATGAAGATGATATCAAGCGTGGTCGTTTCCGGGACTGCCTGGACTTACAGATCGGCAAGTGTCAGGCACCCTGTACCGGCAAGCAATCACGCGAAGATTACAACCGGCAGGTGAAAGTACTGGAACAGCTGCTTGAAGGGAAAGGTACAGAACTGGTCAAGACGCTGAGACAGGACATGGAGCAGGCATCCGCCCGGCAGAAGTTTGAGCTTGCCGCCCGTTTCCGGGACCGATTGCGGGTGGTTGAGAGTTTCATGGAGAAGCAGAAGGTTGAACACGCCGGAACCTTGACCCGGGACATGGTTGCAATCCAGCGTGAAGATAATACAGCCTGTGGGGTGGTGCTGCGTGTTCGCGAGGGTAAGCTGCTGGGAAGGTTTCATTCGTTTCTGACAGGTGTATTGTATCACACTGAGCAGGAGATGATGCAGGCTTTCCTACAGCAGTATTATCTGGATGCAGATCATGTGCCCGGTGAGATTCTCTTAAACCGTGATCCGGTCGATCTGGAACTAATGGAAAAATGGCTCTCTGCCAGACGGGATGGCAAAGTGAAGATGAGGATCCCTCTGCGTGGAAAGCAGCACCGGTTGATACTCCTGGCAGAGAAGAATGCAGGTCATCTCATCAATGAACAACTTCTTAAGAAACAGCGTAAGGACATGATGGCTGGAGCGGTAGAGGGCCTGCAGCGCGATCTGCAGCTTGATAAGCCACCCCTGCGGATGGAAACTTTCGATATCTCTCACTTCGGAGGGCATGATACTGTTGCTTCGATGGTTGTATTTATCGGAGGAAAACCTGTGCGTTCTGAGTACAGGAGCTACATTATTAAATCAGTTTCCGGTATTGATGATTTTGCCGCTATGAGTGAGGTGTTGCAGCGGCGCTACTCCAGGCTCAAGCGTGAGCACTCCCAACTGCCGGATCTGATAGTTGTGGATGGTGGTAAGGGGCAACTGTCAAGCGCTTCCAGAGTGCTCGCAGAATTGCAGCTGAATATCCCGGTAATCGGTCTGGCGAAGCGATTTGAAGAAGTATTTGTACCGGGTGTTTCCAGTCCACAGCAGATTCCACGCAGTTCCTACTCTATACGACTGTTACAGCAGGTTCGGGACGAGGCCCATCGATTTGCAATTCGGCATAATCGAGAGCGACAGCGTAAACGGCTGACCCGGTCAAAGCTCAGCAGTGTTCCAGGTATTGGACCGGCGCTGCAGGAACAACTGCTGAAGCACTTTGGATCTGTACGCAGGATAAGCCAGGCAGATGTTGAGATGCTCTGTGGCGTCGCAGGAATTGGAATAAGAAAAGCGGAAACTATACACAATTACTTTGCGGGAACAAAAGATGCAGGAACCGGTAGTAAACCTTGATCTCGTCCGTGAGCATGGGCTCCTGGAAGAGGAATATGAACAGATTAAAGCTATCCTGGGACGTGATCCAAACTATACTGAGCTGGGAATGTACTCCGTGCTCTGGTCGGAGCATTGCAGCTACAAGAACTCTATAGCACAGTTAAAGACACTTCCCCGCAGCGGCGGACGCATGCTGGTGGAAGCAGGTGAGGAAAACGCGGGACTGGTAGATATTGGTGACGGTCTGGCAGTAGCTTTCAAGATCGAGAGCCACAACCATCCCAGCGCTGTAGAACCCTACCAGGGTGCTGCCACAGGCGTTGGCGGGATTATGCGTGACATATTTACCATGGGCGCTCGTCCTATCTGTTCCTTGAATTCACTGCGATTTGGTAATCCTGATGTGCCACATAATCGCTTTCTGGTGGATGGTGTAGTAGCCGGTATCGCCGATTACGGAAACTGCCTCGGTATTCCGACCGTTGGTGGCGAGGTTTGTTTCGATGACTGCTACTCAGGTAATCCTCTGATCAACGCCATGTCAGTAGGCATTGTAAACAGCAGCAGGATTGCGTCAGCTGCAGCCGAGGGGGTAGGTAATCCGGTATTCATCATCGGTTCCTCCACCGGGCGTGACGGCATTCATGGTGCAACTTTCGCTTCGGTTGAATTGACAGATGAATCGCAGGAGCGTAAATCATCAGTACAGGTTGGCGATCCCTTTATGGAGAAGCTCCTGCTGGAAGCCTCCCTGGAACTGGTAAGCATGGATCTGATTACCGGTATTCAGGATATGGGTGCGGCCGGGATCACCTGTTCCGCCTGTGAGATGTCCGCAAAAAGCGAAACAGGTATGCGCATTGACCTGGACCTTGTGCCACAGCGGGAAGACAGGATGTCTGCCTATGAAATACTGTTGTCAGAGTCGCAGGAGCGAATGCTGGTCGTGGGGAAACTGGAGCAGCGCGAACGGATTATTGAAGTGCTGAAGAAGTGGGATATTCCCTGGGCGCAGATCGGTGAGGTGATTGACAACGGACATGTCGAGATTTACGAAAGCGATGTCCTGAAAGCGAATGTGCCGGCTGAGTCCCTGGTACTTGGTGGTGGGGCACCAGTGTATCACAGAGAAAGCCGAGAACCAGAATACTACCGTAAACTGCAGGCGGAAGACGCCTGTGACATTCCGGAGCCGGAAGATATCCAATCCATGTTTCTGAAGGTGTTGGCCAGCCCCAACATTGTATCACGTAGATATGTATATGAGCAGTACGATCATATGATAGGCGCTGCGAGTGTGGTACGTCCCGGTGGAGACGCCGCAGTAGTACGTATTCTACCAACAGGTAAATATTTATCGGTTACCACTGACTGTACAAGCCGCTTTACGAAACTCGATCCACGCCAGGGGGCACTGCAGGCTGTCAGTGAGGCTGCCCGCAATGTGGCGGTTACCGGTGCTACCCCCCTCGCCATCACTAACTGCCTTAATTTTGGGGATCCATATGATCCGGAAATCTACTGGCAGTTCAAGGAGGTTATCGCCGGTATGGGCGAGGCCTGCCGCTACTTCGACACACCGGTAACCGGTGGGAATGTCTCATTCTATAATGAAACACCCCAATCGGCTGTCCATCCGACACCGGTAATCGGCATGATCGGACTGATCGAGGATGGCGACGCTGTTACACAATCCTGTTTCCGTTCGGCAGGTGACAGGGTATTGCTGGCCGGTACAATCAGTGCTGATATCGGTGGTGGTGAATATCAGCGTCTCACACAGGGGAAACTGGGTGGCAAGCCACCACGGGTAGATCTCGAGTACGAGTTGCGTCTCCAGCACTTCCTGCATGCTGCAACCGGTGAACACCTGCTGCAGTCAGCACACGACGTGGCAGATGGCGGCGTGGCCGTAACACTGGCAGAATCATGTATTGGTGACCAGTCTACTCAGCTGGGTTGCAATGTGGAACTGCCGTTTCAGTTGCGTTCCGACCTGTTGTTGTTCAGTGAGTCGCAGGGTGTTGTTGTAATGTCGGCAGCGCCGGAGCAGGTGGAACGTATCACTTCACTGGCAGAAGAGCATGGTATACCCCTGCAGGATATTGGGGAAGTCACCGGCAGCGATTTCAAGATAGGTTCATTGATCGAGTTACCTCTTGAGCAACTTGACGATGTCTACCACAATACCCTGACCAGGATCCTGCATCCTGAAGCCTGACACTCGCATACCATACTTAGGTTGCCAGCGGAGCCAGCATGAGTTTCGGAATCTATCTCCATATTCCGTTTTGTGCCCGCCGTTGTGATTATTGCGACTTTTACTCAACTGCTGAGCAGGGGCAGGAACTGCATGGACGGTACCTGAAAGCCGCACAGCAGGAGCTGAAGCTTCGCTTCGCACAGCAGGAATGGCCAGGGCCGATTTCCACTGTCTACATCGGTGGTGGTACTCCAAGTATGCTGAATGCGGAGCATTACACCGGTTTTCTCGAAGCACTACCCGACTACTATCCGCTGGCAGCTGATGCTGAGATCACAGTGGAGGCAAATCCGGAAAGCGTGACTGAGGAATGGCTGCTGAAGATGCGACAGCTCGGGGTCAACCGGCTTTCGCTGGGGATACAGTCACTCCAGGATCAGCTGTTGCAACAGCTTGGCCGGCTGCATGATGCCGACCGTGCCCGGGAGGCGGTGAACAAAGCCCGTCTATGCGGCTTTGATAATATCTCACTGGACTTCATTTTCGGCATTCCGGGGCAGACAGAGAAGGAACTGGCATTCGATCTGGATGAACTGCTGCAACTGCAACCGGAGCATGTTGCCTGGTACTGTCTTACCTGGGAGCAGGGGACACCACTGTACAGAAGACTGATTGCAAACCCTGATATAAAAACTGCTGACGATGATGAGGCTTCCCTGTTCATGCAGGTCCATGAGCGGATGACGGCCTCCGGTTACCAGCATTACGAAGTTTCCAGCTACTGCCTGCCCGGATTCCAGTCCCGTCACAACTCAGGCTACTGGGATCGAAAACCATGTCTGGCGATCGGTGCTTCTGCATCTTCTTTTGATGGCGTATCACGCTGGACGAACAGTGCGGATATGTGTTCCTGGCTGGAAGCATTGGAACGGGGCAGCCTGCCGGACAGCTCCCGGGAGACAATCACCAGCGAGGAACAGTTGCTGGAGACACTCTATCTGGGATTAAGGCGACTGGGAGGTATCACGTTTTCAGAACTCCAGCAGACCCTGGGGAGTGTAACCTCGGCCCGGCTTCTGAAAACTGTGGAGAGCTCCCGCTTCAAGGGCTATATTGAGACAGACACAGACAGGATTAAACTGACACTTCCCGGTATACTGTTACTGGATGAGATAATTTTAGAGCTCTCCGATTGCCATGAATAAAAACAGCATAGTTGTCAAGGGTGCCCGCGAGCACAACCTGAAGAATATCGATATCACAATACCGCGTGAAAAACTTGTAGTGATCACCGGGCTTTCAGGGTCAGGCAAGTCGTCACTGGCTTTCGATACAATATATGCCGAAGGGCAGCGTCGCTATGTTGAATCACTGTCCGCTTACGCCCGTCAGTTTCTCGGTCTGATGGAAAAACCGGATGTGGAGTTGATCACAGGACTCTCTCCGGCCATCTCTATTGAACAGCGCAACAGTGCCCGTAATCCTCGCAGCACGGTGGCAACTGTCACAGAGATCTATGATTACCTGCGGTTGCTCTATGCCAACATCGGACATCCATTCTGTGCTGCCTGCGGGGAACCGATCACCCGGCAGTCTCCAGAGGAGATAGTTAACCAGGTACTGGAAAGCAGCCAGGACAGCCGTGTCATCCTGATGGCGCCGATTGTCCGGGGGCGCAAGGGGGAATTTGTTGACCTCCTGCAGCAGGTGCAGAAGGATGGATATGTGCGGGTGCGTGTAGACGGTGAAGTCTACCCCATTGATGCTGTCCCCCCGTTGCGCAAGCAGGTCAAGCATGACATTGAAGTTGTAGTCGATCGTCTTAAGGTCAAAGCGGGTGTCCGCTCCCGGTTGACTGATTCAGTGGAAACCGCTCTGAAGCTGGGTTCAGGACTCCTGCGTATTGATATTGACGGCAGTGAGCAGGTCTACAGTGAACAACTGACCTGCCGCAAGTGTGGCATCAGTTATGAAGAGCTGACCCCCCGGTTGTTCAGTTTTAACTCACCTTATGGTGCCTGCAGTGATTGCTCCGGCCTTGGCACGAAAATGGAAATCGATCCCGGGTTGATTATTCCGTTACCGGAACTATCTCTGCTGGATGGTGCGATCGAACCATGGCGTCTGGCCGCAGGGAGTATGACCCGCAAATTGCTGATAGATGCCGCTGCTCATTTTGGAATAGAACTCGATTGTCCTTTCGGAGAGCTGCCTGAGAAGCACCGCAGGCTGATATTGTATGGCTCGGGCAAGGCTACGTTCAACTACAATATCAAACGCACTACCGGCGTGGGCAGCTTTCAGGGCACTACCAGCTGGGAGGGCGTGATCCCGAATATGGAACGGCGCTTCCGGCAAACCCAGAGTGAAGGTATCAGACGCTGGATAGAAAAATACATGAGTCGCGGTTCCTGCCCGACCTGTGGTGGTACCCGGTTAAATTCTCAGGCCAGAGCGGTTAAGGTCGGTGGTATGGCTATTCAGGAGGCAACCGGACTTACGGTGACGGCCGCCTGTGAGTTCTTCGACAACCTCAAATTGACAAAAACCGAAACCAAAATATCCTATCAGGTACTCAAAGAGGTTCACTCACGGCTGCGGTTTCTGTCGGATGTCGGGGTTGGATATCTCAATCTGTCCCGAACTGCGTCAACGCTTTCCGGCGGGGAAGCGCAGCGTATCAGATTGGCCACCCAGATTGGATCACAACTGGTCGGTGTACTCTACATCCTTGATGAGCCAAGTATAGGTTTGCATCAGCGTGATAATAATCGCCTGCTGAATACCTTGAAGAAGCTGCGCGATCTGGGCAACACTGTCCTGGTTGTGGAACACGATCGTGATACAATTGAAGCTGCTGATTATGTTGTCGATCTGGGCCCCGGTGCGGGTGAACATGGCGGACTGGTTGTAGCTGCCGGGACGCCAAAACAGATTCTCCGTTCGCGGGATTCAGTCACCGGCGCGTTTCTCTCAGGGCGGGAGAAAATCTCTCTGCCTGAGAAAAGGCGCGATGGCAATGGCACCAGGCTTAAGTTAAGAGGAGCCAGCGGTAATAACCTGCGCAGGGTGAATGCTGAATTCCCCCTGGGTAAATTTATCTGTATCACAGGTGTCTCAGGTTCCGGCAAGTCTACGCTGGTCAACGAAACCCTGTATCCACTGCTTGCCAACCGACTGCAGAAAGCTCATCGCCCGGTTCTGCCTTACACGGCAATCACAGGGCTGGAGCATCTGGATAAGGTGATTGATATCGATCAGTCCCCTATCGGCCGTACTCCCCGTTCCAACCCGGCTACTTATACAGGGATGTTCACATACATCCGGGAACTGTTCACGATGCTTCCTGAAGCAAAGATGCGGGGTTACAAACCTGGACGCTTCAGTTTCAATGTCAAGGGGGGGCGCTGCGAGGCCTGCGAGGGGGATGGCATCCGGAAAATCGAAATGCATTTTCTGCCTGATGTTTATGTAACCTGTGAGATATGTAACGGGCGGCGTTACAACCGTGAGACACTGGAGGTGCGCTACAAGGGTAAGTCTATCGCTGATATCCTGGAAATGACCGTAGAGGAGGCTCTGCAGTTCTTTGCGGCTATTCCGCGGGTTGCCTCCCGCCTGCAGACACTTCATGATGTCGGTCTCGGTTACATACATCTCGGACAGCAGGCCACCACCCTTTCCGGGGGGGAAGCACAGAGGGTAAAGCTGGCTACAGAGCTTGCCCGTACTGCTACCGGGCGCACTTTCTATATTCTGGATGAGCCGACCACCGGTCTGCATTTTGCCGATATCAGACAGCTGCTGGATGTACTCAATCGGCTGGTAGAAAGAGGCAACACAGTTGTCGTCATCGAGCATAACCTGGATGTGATAAAAACTGCGGACCATATCATCGATCTGGGACCGGAGGGTGGCGATGGTGGTGGTAAAATAATCGCTACCGGGACACCGGAAAAAGTCGCCCGTTCGAAGCGTTCTTTCACAGGAGGGTATCTGCGGGAGATGCTGGAATACGAATAGACGGGATTTCTCTCTTATGAAAAGCTGAGGTAAATCCTTGTCGTCTTCAACGACAAGCGATTAAATCTTACACTTCTTTACAATGTTATTCAGTCGAAGGCTAACCCCCTGTATTTCATCCTACTTGCACGATTTGACTTTTGCCCTCCAATAACCTATCTTAATTAGTTATCAAAGGTGGATTTGTGAGGTTTATTCGGCGCTTCGATCAGCGAGCTCTTGCCTGGACCGGCCTGATGTTGCTGACAATTCTGCTGGCAATCACCAGCTGGTCAGTACTGCTGTTGTTTTCGGTTCTGGTTGCAATCGCTATCAGGTTTTCACTACCTGATCCGGGCAACAGCTGGCAGCGATTGCGTGGCTTTTATTGGTTCTACCTCCTCAATTTCATCTTCATTCTGTTCTTTTCCGGGTATCCTCACAGCGTCCTGGACTGGCACGAATGGTTGCCGGCTATCCAGAGGGCTGCTTTTTACACCCTGCGTCTGATAAACATTATAGCATTGATGCTGTATCTGGCACACTGGCTGCGGGCTGAGGAACTCATTATGGGGCTCATCAGCGCGACCACAGGCCGTGGAGTTGTCGGAAGATTGTGGCAGCGATTGCTCTGGACGGTTTTATTCGCGTACCATTTTCTGCCGCTACTCCGGCGTGATGTGCAGCGCATGCGAATGAGTGTCCTGGCACGCGGCATGGAGTTCAAAGGTGCTCTGGCAAAGAGGATTCGAGTTTACCTCGCTTTCATGGTACCTCTGCTGAACTCATTGTTCAGAAGAGCAGATGCGCTGGTAACAGTACTGGCGACAAGACATTTCGATCCCGGTGGCAGGCGCACGATGTACAGGGAATATTGCATGCAACCACGTGACTGGTCTTTAACTATACTTGCCACTCTGGTCTGCAGTTGGGTACTGCTATGAGTGATAGCAGTAATATTCTGCTGGATATTGAATTTGACGGTACCGGGTTTTACGGCTGGCAACAGCAGGCAGATCAGCGAACGGTACAGGGTGTGTTACTGGAACATCTGCGTCACCTGTATGGTGAGAGCGTAGTGTTGACAGGCGCCGGGCGCACAGACCGTGGAGTCCACGCTTTGCACATGCCGGCTTCTTTCACCTGTGAGCAGGTGATTCCGGAGAACAGATTGTTGCCGGTATTGTCTGCACAGCTTCCCGGTGACATTCACCTGCTCGGTCAACGGCCCGTCGCACCTGATTTCAGCGCTCGTTTCAGCGCCCTGAGCCGTTCCTATCGCTATCTGGTGTCATTGAGAAGTTCAGCGTTTACCCGGGATCATGCCTGGTTTGTTGACAGGGAGCCGGATATTGACCAACTGCAGCAACTTGCCGTTCTTTTTAAAGGTGTACACGACTTCACTGCTTTCTGTAAAACGCGTTCACTGCCAAAGTCAGCGCTCTGCAGTGTGGAAACCAGCTACTGGCAGCAGCAGGATGGATGGTTACTGTATCATGTAACTGCCAACCGGTTTCTGCATCACATGGTACGAACCATGGTGGGAGTGATGCTGGCTGCCTGCCGGCAGGAAGTTCAGCCGGAAGTTATCGAGGAAGCATTGAAGACAGGTGACAGGCAGTTACTGCCAAAACAGGCACCACCTCAGGGGCTTTACCTGACAGGTGTGGAGTACCCTGATTTTATTATCGGGGAAGTGTATAGAAACGAAAATGAGTGAAATAGATTACAAACACTAATTAAGGAGGTACAGGTGAAATTCTTCATCGATACCGCAAACATTGACGAGATCAAGGAGGCTGCGGCGATTGGCATTCTCGATGGTGTAACCACTAACCCGACTTTGATCGCGCGTGAAAACCGTGAACCGATCGGGTTATTCAAGGAGATATGCGAACTTGTTGACGGCCCTATCAACGCTGAAGTGGTTTCGTTGGACAGCGAAGGAATGGTGACAGAAGGCCGCGAGCTGGCCAAACTGCACAGCAATATCACAGTCAAAATCCCGATGACTGTTGAGGGGTTGAAAGCTGTTAAAATTCTCTCAGGCGAGGGGATCAAGACGAATATCACTCTGGTATTTACCTCTGCACAGGCTTTACTGGCCGCCCATGCAGGTGCTACCTTCATCAGCCCCTTTGTCGGCAGGCTTGACGATATAAGTTATCCCGGTATTGAGCTGGTTGAAGAGATCATGGCGGTCTACTCCAACTATGCTATAGAAACAGAAGTCATAGTTGCTTCGATACGTAATCCAATACATGTCATTGAAGCTGCCCAGATCGGGGCTGATATTGCGACTATTCCATTCAAGGTTATTCAGCAACTGGCAAAGCATCCATTGACCGATAAAGGGATAGAGCAATTTCTGAAGGACTGGGAGAAGGTTCCACGCTAAGTAAGGATGCCATGAGACGGACAGTTCTGCCGGTGATTATCGGCGCTATTCTGGGTTTATCGTTACTGGGGATGTTCAACAGGTTCTTTGAACCTGAGAGTAATCCTGAAGTATTTTTACAGGACAGCGTAATCACCTCCCCGGCAGTTTCAGCTGAGTTGTCAGAAGAACTGCACCTCCAACGGGGAAATAGCATCACCAATGCTGTCAGGCAGGTGTCAGGGGCAGTTGTAGGGATAAATGTGATACAGGTGAAGCGTTATGTATCACGTTCACCATTCAGCCGCGATCCCTTTTTCAGGAACTTCTTTCCAGATCGCATAATTGAGAAACCGATCGAAAACCTCGGTTCGGGATTCATAATCAGTGCCGATGGCTTCCTGATTACAAATGAACATGTAATACATGATGCGACTCAGGTTGTAGTAACGTTGCCTGATTCCCGGGAATACGAAGCGGAGCTGATTGGCGCTGACTATGCCGCCGATGTGGCCCTGCTGAAGATTGATGTTGAGAACCATCCCTATGTCCATTTCGGGGATTCCGACTATTTGCTTATTGGAGAGTGGGTTATCGCTCTCGGCAATCCATATGGGTTGTTCGCTGTCAACGATAAACCGGCGGTTACTGTCGGTGTGGTCAGTGCCGTTGAGCGCGATTTTGGCAGGCAACGCAATCAGCGGGTTTACAAGGATATGATTCAGACTGATGCCTCAATTAACCCGGGCAACAGTGGTGGCCCACTGGTGAACGCACTGGGGGAGTTGATCGGCATGAACACCATGATCTACAGCGAGAGCGGTGGTTCAGTGGGTATTGGTTTTGCAATCCCTTCAAATCGCCTGAGTAAGGTTGTCAGCGATCTCCGTGAGTTTGGAGAAGTACAACGCGACTACTGGACCGGAATTTATGTTCAGGATATGAATCGACTGATTGCCATGTCCCTCGGTTTTGAGGGTGAGAATGGCGCTATAATTACCGAGATTGACCCCCACTCACCGGGCGAAGAAGCCGGCCTGGAGGTCTCTGATATAATAATCGGCATCAATGATGCCGTGATACAAAACAGCCGTGATATTGAAGAGCTCCTGCTGAGTGAAGACCTGCAGGTTGGTGACGAAATGGAATTTGTGATATTTCGAGACCGCAAAATCCATCAGCATCGAGTAACATTGAAAAAAAGGAATTGACTGGAGGATACTTTGGAGAAAAAAGAACTTCTCTACGAAGGTAAAGCTAAGAAGCTTTATGCAACAAAAGATGAACAACTGCTTGTCCAGGAGTTTAAGGACGATCTGGTAATTGAGCATGGGAAAAGGAAGACCAAATTCAAGGGCAAAGGGAGCATCAATAATGGTTTCTCTGTGTTTATGTTCGAATATCTGGAGAACTACCATATCCCCACTCATTTTCAGAAGAAGCTGAAGAAGAACTCGATGATTGTGAAGCGGATGGAAATGATCCCCATTGAAGTCGCTGTGCGTAACCTGGCTGCTGGAGCGATGTGTCGTCGCTACAATCTCGAAGATGGACATCAACTTGATTACCCGGTTATTGAGCATTTCCTGAAAGATGATTCGTTATCCGATCCTCTGGTCAATGATTATCACTGCTTTGCCTTCGGACTGACAACCCCTGATGAGATGCATGCGATAAATCGTCTCGCATCCAAGGTGAACGCAATTCTGCGCTCTTTCTTCCAACGTCGCGGGATTGTGCTGGTTGATATCAAAATGGAATTCGGCAAGCTGGATGGTCAGATCAAGCTGGCTGATGAAATCTCGCCGGATGTGATGCGCCTGCGGGATGTGAAAACAGGCAAGAAATATGGTGGCGACAGGTTCCGTTACGAAATGGGTGGGGTCGCTGAATCCTATCAGGAACTCGCTGAGCGAATTCTGAAGTAATCACTATAAGAGAGGCGCTGCACCTGAGATGCCAGACTCAAGTTGATACTGAAGTATGCTGGTTGTGGCGTGATTCCTGTCGACCTGTTCATCAGGCCCTCTTGAAAGTTATGGTGAAGCCGGGTGATTGTATTTCTGCGGCGAATCCATAATTGGAGAAATTGTATGAAGAGAAACGTGCGCACATATGCCCCGGGATTTCTGACAATAACCAACCTCATGCTTGGTTTCAGCTCAGTTGTTGTTGCAGCTAACTATGGCAACTATCAGCTGGCGGCTGTGTTGATTATCATTGCGTCAGTCATAGATGCGCTGGATGGTAAGGTCGCTCGTTTTGTGAACAGTAGCGGAGAATATGGCCGTGAACTGGATTCGCTTGCGGATATTGTCTCCTTCGGTGTAGCACCTGCTTATCTGATCTATTCTACCTGTTTTGCCGGACTGGAACAGGGTGTCAGTGTTGGTACCCTGTCGGCGCTGGCAATTACTGTGACACCTCTGATTTTTGGCGCATTGCGCCTCGCCCGTTTCAATCTGGCCAAGGCCGAAGGGGAACACCAGGATGAGTTCTCCGGATTGCCAATTCCTGTAGCCGCTGTGACGATCACTTCCTTTGTACTGTTTAACTACAGGATCTGGGACCGTATGGAATTGACAACGATGATGATACCACTGGTACTTATCGTTTCCCTGCTGATGGTATCGAGAATCAGGTATCAGACAATGCCACGGTTCTCATTTCGTGATACAAAACAGAATCTGGCAAAGCTGGTTTCCCTGCTGGTTGTTATCGTCGCTCTAATCCTCTTCAGGTCACTGGCGCTTTTTCCCATAACTGTTATCTACATCATTGTGGGAGTTGCCCGTAGACTGCGGGAGGAGAGAAGTGAAAAGGATCAGGAAAAGGAAGTTCTGAATGATACCCTGTTCTGAGTTCATAAATGGAAACAGCAGCATAAAGATGGAGAGCCCCTACTGATGAAAATCGCAAGACTTTATGTTTCATTGAAACCCGACATTCTCGATCCCCAGGGCAAGACCATACATCACGCTCTGGAGGCGCTTGGTTTTGACGCAGTAGCCGGATGTCGTGTCGGCAAGTATATCGAGCTTGAATTCCCCGATCTGCCGGATGAAGAGATCAACAGCCGGGTTGAGAAGATGTGCGACAGACTTCTGGTAAATCCGGTCATGGAAACATGGCGCGTCGAAGTGGTGGAGGGATAATGCAATTTGGCATACTGGTCTTTCCCGGATCTAATTGTGATCGTGATACATTCCATGTATTGAAAAGTCTGGGTAACAGTGTGGAGTATATCTGGTATCGTGACACACATACACATGAATATGATGCGCTGGTGATCCCCGGGGGCTTTTCATATGGTGATTATCTGCGTACAGGATCAATTGCAGCTACTGCACCGGTCATGAAGTCTCTGCAGGAAGATGCACGACAGGGCAAACCGATTATCGGCATCTGTAACGGGTTTCAGATCCTTCTGGAAAGTGGATTGCTACCGGGTGCGCTTCTGACTAATCGCGACTTGAAATTCATCTGCCATGATGTTCATCTGAAATGCGAAAATTGTGATACAATATTCAGTTCCGCTCTGGTTCCGGAGACAGCTTTGCAAATGCCTGTTGCCCATCATACAGGCAACTACTTCGCTGACGAAACTGTTATTGCCGGGCTGGAGGAAGAGGAGCGTATACTTTTCCGTTATTGCGATCCCACAGGTACAGTGAGCAGGGAAAGTAATCCCAACGGGTCTGTCGGTAACATTGCCGGAATCCTTAACCGGCAGAAGAATATTCTGGGCATGATGCCTCACCCGGAGCGGGCTGCTGACAGTGAACTGGGAAGTGCTGATGGAGCAGGGGTTTTTAAATCCATGATGGAGTGTATTATTGCCTGAATCAGATAATAGTGAGAAGCTCTCCTTCTGGGATCATGTAGATGTGTTCCGACGCATGCTGTGGCGGGATATTATCGCGCTGCTGATAGCAACAGTGGGAGCATTTTTCTTCGCTCACATTTTTATCTCTTTTCTCATGGTTCCCTTTGAAGGTGTGGAGCAGGGCGAGCTGGTATACCTGGCACCGATGGAAGGATTTGTCACACAACTGAAAGTCGCCTTCATAGCCGGTCTGGTAGTTGCGATGCCATTTCTTCTCTTTGAGGCATGGAAGTTTGTAGCTCCCGGATTATACAAGAATGAGAAACGTACCGTCCTGATGGCACTGGCGCTGACGATATTCTCCTTTTATCTGGGGGCATATTTCGGGTATCGCGTGCTTCCATTCGCGACCGGTTTCTTTCTGTCCTTCGGTGCGGGAATGATCAACAGCACCTGGTCATTCGCCCATTATCTGGATTATGTGATACGAATAATCCTCGCCTTTGGTCTGGTCTTTGAACTGCCTCTGGTCATAGCTTTACTGACGATGCTGGGGCTGATCGGCCCGAAGGGACTCCGCCGCATACGAAAACATGCCTATGTAGCGGTTTTTGTTCTCGCTTCCATCATCACACCACCTGATGTGATCACACAGGTTGTGCTGGCTGTACCATTGATACTGCTCTATGAGTTGTCAATAGGTGTGTCAGCGTTGCTTACCCGTCGTCGCGAGGCACGAGAAGCAGAAGAGCAGTAGTATTTTCAGTGGGGGAAGCAACTACCCTCAGCAATGCACATGTAACAAACCAGCGGTACAGAACTAATGTATATTTCTCAGATCGAAATGTTCGGCTTCAAATCCTTTGCCTCCCGCACACAGCTTGAGCTGCAGCCGGGAGTGACCTGTGTTGTTGGGCCCAATGGCTGCGGAAAGACCAATATCCTGGATGCATTGCGCTGGGTACTCGGTGAACAGAAATCTTCAACACTTCGCTCCGACAAGATGGAGAATGTGATTTTCACCGGTTCAGTAAGCCGCAAGCCGATGGGAATGTCTGAGGTTACTCTGACAATTCAGAACAACCGGGGTGTGCTTTCTTCTGATTACAGCGAACTGCAGATCACCCGCCGCCTCTACCGCAATGGTGACAGCGAGTACCTGTTGAACAGGCAGATATGTCGATTGAAGGATATCCAGGACCTCTTCATGGATACAGGACTGGGACCGGACTCCTATTCGGTTATCGAGCTGAAGATGGTGGAGGATATTCTCAGTGATCGGACTGACTCCCGGCGTCAGCTTTTTGAGGAGGCAGCCGGTGTAACACGTTTTAAAGGCAGGCGACGAGCAGCTGTAAGCAAGCTGGATAGTACTCGTCTGGATATGCAGCGCATTGAAGATATCCTGAGTGAAGTCAAACGCAATGTCAATTCACTTAAACGTCAGGTGGGTCGCGCACAGCGTTTCCAGGAAAGCAGAGCGAGGTTGCTTGATCAGGAAGTACTGCTGCTCGCCTCAGAACAGGTGTACCACCGTGAGCATCTGAAACCTCAACAGCAGGAAATGCGCAGTGCGAAAGAAAAATTACGCATACTGGAACAGAAGGAAACAGAGTTACGCACAGAGCTTACTCGCAGTGAAGCAGAACTCTCCCGGATGGAAACCAGTTATGCACATCAGCAGGGTGAACTGGATAGATTACGCCGTTCCTATCACGAACATAACAGTGAGTTAATCCTGCAGAAGGAACAGCGCAAGCACGCACTGCAGACAGTCGAAAATGCCCGTGAAGAGCGAAAGCAGCTTGAAGAGCAACTCAAGAAATCCGGTATGCGCAAGACGGAGGTGGAGGAAGAAAAAAGGCTGCTTGATGAGAGCATTAACGGTCTGGAGAAACAACGCGAAACCGCAGTATCACATCTGCAGGAGCAGGAGCAGGTACTCATCCGGCATCGTGAACAGGCTGAAGATAAACGGCAGTCTCTATTGAATCTGATGGAGGAGCTGGCACCTGTTGAAAGCAGAATCTCTAAGGCGAACAGCGCGATAGAGGGTGGGCATGAACGTCTGCAGCAGCTGGAAGAGGCTATCAGGCTGCTTCGTGAGAATATAAATACCGGCGAAGTACGCGGAAGTGAACTTCAGAATGAACACAGGGGAGCGGAGAAGAATTACCAGCAGGCAGAACAGGCACTTATCATCAGGCGGGAGGAGTTGCAGCAGGCATCATCAGGTTTGCGGGAGCAGGAGCGGAAAACCCTGGAAGCTGAACTGGACAGGAAGAACATCATATCCCGTATTGAGTTTCTGGAGAATCTGCTGACAAAGCATGAGGGCCTGCCAGGTGGAACAAAACTGATCATGCAGTCAGGAATTAAGGGCATCAGGGGAACACTTGGTGACTCGGTAAATGCACCACCAGAGCTGGTTCCTGCTGTCGAGAAGGCACTCGGGCAGGCAGCAACCTACCTGCTGGCTGATTCCGGTGATACAATAAAACTTGCCCGGGAGCTGTTAATCTCTGAGGAAAAGGGGCAGGCAACATTTGTAGACATGAGTCGCCTGTCTGAATTGCCTGTAGTTGAAGTATCCGCCACTAACGCTCTGGTTGAGAAACTGGAATGTGAGAATAAGCTGAAACCACTGTTGGATTACCTGCTGGGTGATATTGAGTTTGTCGAAGGTGGGGAACTCCCGGATGGACAGAAACCGGGACGCTATGTGAATGCTCTGGGTGAGATGACTGTTGACAGGGCTATCAGTACTGCAGGCAGTGGCAGCAGGGGGGAAGTACATACAATTGGCAAGTCATTCCAACTCGATCGCTATCGTGCTCAACTGGAAGAAGCTGAGCTTGCACTGAAAGAGCTGAATGTAGAGCATCAGTCTGCAATGAGCGCTGAGCGACAGGCTGTAGATACACTGCAGGAAGCTACCCAGTTTCTGGATGAGTGTAGAAAACAGAGGGATGAGCTGGCGTCTGAAAAGTTGCGAACACAGGAATCATCAGCTCGCTACCACGAAATGATTGCCAATCACCAGGCTGAAGAGATCAAGTGGCAGGAACGTAATAAGCAGCTTGAGCAGGAACTGGTGGTGAGCAGGAGTGAGAAAGCGGAAATCGTTTCAATGCGTGAAACGCTCGAAACAAATGCTGGAGATGTGGCACAACAGCTGCAGCAGCAGGAAAATGCTGTATCACTTCTGCGTGAAGAAGTTCAGGCGGAGCATATTCAACTTGTCGAAAAACAGGGCAGCAGACGTGCTCTGGCAGCAGAAAGCGAAGAGCTGGACCGTTTTGCACTGGAAGCGGAAAGGCAGATGACCAACTATGCGGAGATCATAGAAAGGCAGACAGTTCTCGAGAAGGAGCTGCAGGTCAGTGGTCGTGAAACCGAGCAGAAGCTGGTAGCGCTCGGACAGAAGGTAGAGCAGGAAGAAGAAACTCTAAGCATGAGCTCCCGTGAGCTGGATGGTAAACGCAGATCACAGCGGGAACTGCAGCAGAAACTGGATGGTGACACAACACTGGAGGCTGAGCTTAAAGAACGTATTCATGTCATTGAACTTGAAATCCGGGAATCAGAAATTCGACTTCAAAACAGGCGTGAGACATTAAAAGAGGAATATGACCTTGAGCTTGAGGAATCAATGCTTGAGAAAATCGACCCGGCGATCTCCAGGGAAAATATCACTGATATTCAGCATGAGGTTCATAATCTGCGGGAGTTGCTACGCCGTCTGGGGCCTGTGAATCTGCTGGCTCTGGATGAATATGAGCAGGAACAGGAGCGCTTCAGCTTTCTGGAGAAGCAAAGGGATGACCTGAAAGAATCTGAAGAGATGCTGCTGGAGTCAATTGATAAAATAAACCGGGTAGCGAGAGAGCGATTCGAAGAGACATTTAAGAAAATACAGGCCAATTTCGAACACCTGTTTGGCAAACTGTTTTATGATGGCAAAGCACGTCTCACGCTGGATTCCGGTGATCCTCTTGAAGCTGATGTCGGAATATATGCGGCACCCTCCGGGAAGAAGATTCAGCACCTGTCACTGCTCTCCGGTGGTGAAAAAACGCTGACCGCAATCGCGCTGCTCTTTTCCATCTATTTGGTGAAGCCTTCACCGTTCTGTATTCTGGACGAGGTTGACGCTCCTCTGGATGATAACAATATTACCAAGTTCAATTTCATGATTCGTGAGTTTACCGAGGAAACACAGTTCCTGATTATCACTCATAACAAGCGTACCATGGAGTATGCTGACACGATGTATGGCGTGACAATGGCAGAAGAAGGTGTCAGTAGTATCGTATCTGTGAGGTTTGGTGAGGAGGCGGTAAAGTGAAACTGAGGCAGCTGGCCCTGATACTGTTGACACCTGTCATGGCTGCTGCCGGATTGCATGCCTCCTTTGACTCATGCCTGTATCCCTCTGGATGCGACAGTGCAAACACAGTAAGGCTGGAAACCTACTACCTGATTGACCGCAGCGATATAAGTTTCGTCGAAACCGACAGCGGCAGGTATGGAGTTTACCGTGCCTGGATGGAAGTGTTTCAGGCTGATACAATGCTGTTCTCTTCCGGGTGGGAGCGATATGATTTTCTGGCCACCGGGGAGCAGGTGATCTCCTCACAGAAAGTACCTGACCTGGAATGGACCTGCCTGCCTGCAGGGAACTACATTCTGCGAGCCACCGTACAGGATATCACTTCTGGCAAAACCGCCCAGGATGAGTGGGATATCACCGTTGATCCTGTGTTGCCTGAACAGACCTGTGTTTCTGATATGATGTTGATGGCTCGTCCACCGGAACCGGCCAGCGGCGATGCATTCTTTCATCGTCATGGTCAGCTGATTGTCCCCTATGCTGATGCGATTTATGGTGAGGAACTTCCGGTTGTTTACTGCTACTACGAACTCTACAACCCTGAACGTGATACAGTAGCGATAGAGCTGCAGGTACTGGGGCAGAATCGCGAACGGCTGTTTACAGGTGACACATTGACCGTTTCACCCGGATCGGGATTTAACTCACTGAACGGGGAAGTGGATGTAAGCCGTCTACCCTCCGGCAGCTATTATCTTCAGGCGGTCTCAATAACCGGCAGCCCTGTGCGATGGCTCTCCGGTAACTCTGACAGGCGAAAATTCTTTGTGTATAATTCTTCGATAACCGATTTGCCGGAGGAGTATCTTGAGTCGAGTTCCCGGTCAGCCTGGAGTGATGCTGATTCTCTGGAGCTGTCCCTGGCATTCAGCAAGTTGCGTCCACTTCTCACCCCGCCGGAAAGGAGTCGTTTCCGAAAATTGAATGTAAGCGGGCGCCGTGCTTTCATTGCCGAATTCTGGCAACAACGCGACCCTACGCCCGGAACAGTCATCAACGAATCCCATCAACGCTATCTGTCACGATTGGACTACGTCACGATCGAGTTTCGTACTTCGCTGCAGGATGGTTGGGAGACTGACAGGGGACAGATATATCTGAAATATGGAGCACCTGATAATCGGGAGCAGCATGACTTTGCAGACAATGCTGATCTGAACCAGAATCCGGATATCAGCGAAAACCAGAGTGGGTTCAGAGGGAGTGATGGTTTCAGCCGTCCGTTGAGTGGCGGATATGTTATCTGGTATTACAATACACTGGAAGGCGGGATCTACTTCATATTTGTAGACCGGCAGGGATTGGGTGATTTCATGCTGGTGCATTCAACAAAGTCAGGTGAAATCCAGAACTATAACTGGCAACAGCAACTGTAGCATCAGGCTACTGGAGGGTGTATGATCAAACTGGAGCAGGTCAGCAAGCAGTTCAAATCCGGCAAAAAGCAGGTACAGGCGCTTTCCGAATTCAGTATGTCGGTACAACCGGGTCGTGTCTACGGACTGCTTGGCCCTAATGGTGCCGGTAAAACAACTGCGCTGCGTATTATTGCCACGCTATTGCATCCGGATTCCGGCAACATCCTTGTAGATGAGATAGACGCTGTACGAGAGCCTGGCAAAGCGAGGCGTCATATAGGATTCCTTACAGGTGATACCAAGCTGTATGATCGTCTGACACCACGTGAGACATTGCGCTACTTCGGCAGTCTTTACGAAATGAGTTCTGCAGAACGAAATTCGCGAATAGAGAGCCTGAGTCGGCTACTGCAGATGGACGATTATATGGACCGGCGCATGGGACGGTTATCAACCGGGCAGAAGCAGAAGTTGTCGATTGCACGTGCTGTGATACATGACCCTGCCGTAGTTGTGCTCGATGAACCAACTTCCGGACTGGATGTGATCGCTTCCAGAAACGTGGTGGACTTCATTCTGCAAAGCGGTGCCGAAGGGAAAACAGTTCTATTTTCGACTCACATACTTTCAGAAGCGGAACGGATCTGCGAGGATATCGGTATGATACATCTCGGCCGGATGTTGATTGAGGACTCCCTGGCCACTATAAAAACCAGATATCCTGAAGGTACACTTGAAGATATCTTCCTTGATCTTGTAGGCAACCATCAGAAGGAACCGGTTTGAAATTTAAGGAACCACTGCTACAGCACCTGATCAATACAGGTAATCTCCTGCAGATATCTCTGTTGAATCTGCTGCGTAGTGGTGGAATGCGTCGTGCCGGCGCCCTCACCTACACAACCATCCTGGCACTGGTACCATTACTGGTGCTGATATTCACCCTTTTTAAGATGATGGGTGGACTTGAAAACATGCAGCAACTGGTTGAGCCACACATCTTTCGCCTGTTGACCCCGGGTACAGGCGAGCAGGTGAGAGGGTTTATCACAGGTATGGTGGAGAGCGCTTCCTCTCGCTCGTTTGGCCTCGTGGGTACGCTGTTTCTCTTTGTCATGAGTTATGGGCTGCTCTCCTCAATCGAGAACGACTTTAACCTCATCTGGGGGGAGCGGAAGAACCGATCATTGACACAGCGTGTTGTTGTCTACTGGACGTTATTGACACTGGCGCCGCTGTTGCTGGGTGTTTCCATCTATCTCTCAACACGCGCGCTGACGCTTTCCGTGATTCCACTGACACCTGAACTGGAATCACGTCTGGGTATGTTTCTGCCCGCATTACTGCAGATGTTCGCTTTCTGGCTTCTATTCTGGATTATGCCCAAGACTCGGGTCCGTCTTTCTGCTGCTTTCTGGGCTGCCCTGGTAACATCGCTACTCTGGGAACTGGCGAAATGGGGCTTTGCATCTTATTCTACCAGTGTGATACAATACAACCTTATTTACGGTTCTCTGGCAGTGTTTCCCCTGTTCCTGATCTGGCTCTTTGTGACCTGGATAGTAATCCTGTTTGGCGCTGAACTATGCTTCGTGATACAAAACCGCAAGGTCGTGCTTTTTAACTGGGAGCAAAAGGGGGCTCAGGAGATGCCCCGCCATTATATAGCTGTTTCACTGATGAAAATCGTAACCAGGACCTTTACTGAAGGGCAGAGCAAGAGTTCACCGGAGCATCTGGCCAGGCAGCTCGAAATTGACACCGGGACTGTAAACAATGTAATTGACATTCTGCAGGAGGGTGGATTGCTGCAGTATACAGACAGCGGGCGCAATCCAAGCGTTGTGCTGGCCAGAGCGCCGGAGATGATTTCACTTTATGATGTAATAGCGCTGTTTATGCTGATAGAGGTTCCACAGGCCGCCTTCGATAAGTATCCCGAATCAGCAGATCTGTTTGATATAATTAACAATTCATCCGGAGATCTACGGCAGACCTGGAGCAACATCACAATGAGGGATATCACCAATGAACAGAAGTAAGGTGTTCTCGATTTTCGGCAAGGAAATGAAAGATATGATGCGCGATCGACGAACCATGATTTCGATGATTGTCATCCCGGCCCTGGCGATTCCACTCCTGATCTTCGTTATCACCTCTTTCAGCGTGTCAAAAATCCGTCAGGCTGAAGAAGCAGAAAAGACAATAGCAATTGTTGGCCTGGAGCCCGGCTCTGAAATGTACAGGGCGGTAGAGGAAACAGGTGTCATCATCGTTCGCAATGATACATTGCAGAGTACACCTCAGATAATGGTCCTGGATAAGAAGCTGGATCTGGCTGTTGAGTTTTCTCCCGATTTCGAAGAAGGGGTGGCTGCTTTCCTGGAGAACGGACGTGAGACACCACCTGAAGTAGTCCTTCATTACAATGAGTCACGTCTGCTTTCGGGAACTACCATGCGGCTGGTGAAGCAGGCGCTGTTGGATCAGCGTGATATTCGTCTGGAGGGATTTCTGACGACACAGGGGCTGCGTGCTGATATTATGCATCCATTCCATCTCTGGCAGACCAATGTTATGCCGCCCGAACAACAGGCAGGAAGTGAACTGGGACGTATAATTGCCTACATCGTAATGATTCTGATGCTGACCGGGAGCGCTTATCCAGCTCTGGACCTGACTGTAGGCGAAAAGGAACGCCAGACTCTTGAAACGCTGCTGGTGACTCCCGCAGGTCGTACCGATATTGTCGTCGGGAAGTTTCTGACTATCCTGGTCATATCATTGCTCGCTACTTTGATTACTATCATCAGCCTGACAATTACCATGACGCAGGCAGGCAGTCTGATGGGAGAAGCGAGTGCTTTGCTGGAATTCCGAATCAGCCCACAGGTTATCGGCCTGGTTCTGTTGTTCATGGTACCGGTCGGGATGTTCTTCAGCGCATTACTTATGACTGTGGGGCTTTACGCCCGCACTATGAAGGAAGGGCAGAGTTACTCGCAACCGTTGTTTATGCTGTTGATACTGCCGGCAGCTATGTCGATGATGCCCGGTATGGAGTTGTCGCTTAAAACCATTTTCATGCCGGTTGTTAATGCTTCGCTGGTAATACGAGAACTCTTCATGCAGAACTGGAGCATTCTGCCAACAGCTGCAGCTGTCTTCGGAGTAAATCTACTGATGGCAGCAGTACTGCTGGGAATTGTGTATAGTATGTTTCATCGCGAAAGTGTTCTATTTCGCAATTGAGCATTTCAATTGTCCGGTTGAATTCAGCGACAGTCGCATATTGTGTAAGGGAGAGTAGGAATGGGAGCAACGTTCAGCAGTGTTGTAGAAAACCTGGATCGAATTGAACTCGACAGGATTACCTGCTACGCTTACCATGGCTATTTGAGCGAGGAGGCCAGGCTGGGGCAACGCTTTGAGCTGACTGTGGAAGTGTTTCTGGACCTGCGCCCGGCAGCAGGACTGGACGAGTTGGGGTCTACGCTCAGCTATCACGACCTGTTCAAAGCTGTATACAATGCCGCCACAGAAACTCGCTTCAAGCTGATAGAGGCGTTGGGTGAACACATCGCGGGTTTGATTTTCGAGAAATACGATGTGCCTGCTGTACGGATCAGGATACGCAAACCGAATCCACCTATTCCGGAATACTATGGCAGCGCAATTGTGGAAATAAGTCGTGTTAATGAGAATGTACAGGGATAGACGAACCGGATAACATCAAGCATTATGTTAGCTTATCTTGGTCTGGGAAGTAATCTGGGTAATCGGTTTCAGCAACTGCAGGACGCTGTGACAGCTCTGAGCAGTGAGCAGGAAGTGTGTGCCTGCTCCTCAGTTTATGAATCACAACCCTGGGGGTACGATTCGCAACCGGAGTTTCTCAATGCTGTGATTGCTGTCCGAACAGAGTTTGCTCCCGGGCAGCTGCTTGAGAAGTGTCGTCGGATTGAATCAGAACTGGGGCGTCGTAAACGTCCACGCTGGCAGGAAAGGGAAATTGATATCGATATTCTCCTGCTTGATAATCTCATCCTGAAGGAGCCGCAACTGACAGTACCACATCCTTCAATGCTAAAGCGCGATTTTGTACTGGTACCGCTACATGAAGTTGGACCGCAACTCGTTCATCCGCAGAACGGTAAACCGCTGTCAGAGTTCATCTCTTCGAAACCGAACCTGACCAGATATCAGGGAGGGGTGCTGGTATGCTGAAGCGCAACAACTGCTGGCTGAGTTTAAACTTGATGGAATGCGTATGCTGAAGCGCAACAACTGCTGGCTGAGTCTAAACTTGATGGAATGCGTATGCTGAAGCGCAATAACTGCTGGCTGAGTCTAAAC
>CAZCRT010000013.1:7427-19667 GCA_964501185.1 uncultured Bacteroidia bacterium | reverse complement strand
TAAACTTGATGGAATGCGTATGCTGAAGCGCAATAACTGCTGGCTGAGTCTAAACTTGATGGAATGCGTATGCTGAAGTTGCCTGAGGATGTCCGCTATATTGTAGTGGAAGGTGTGATCGGTGCCGGTAAAACATCGCTGGCACGGATCCTCTGTGAGGAGTTGGATTCACGGCTGGTTCTGGAAGCTCATGATGCCAACCCGTTCCTGGAAGATTTCTATCGTGACAAGGAGCGGTATGCGTTTCAGACACAGCTGAACTTTCTGATTTCCCGCTACCAGCAGCAGATGCAGTTGCCCCAGCAGGATATCTTTCAGCAGTATATGGTTTCCGATTATCTCTTTGCCAAGGACAGGATCTTTGCCCGGCTCAACCTGAGCGAGAAGGAGATCGTGTTGTACGAGCAGCTTATGCCCATTATGGAAGGGGAGATAATCAAGCCGGACCTGGTCGTTTATCTTCAATCATCAGTGGAACGATTGTTGCGCAACATTCACCTTCGCAATCGATACTATGAGCAGGATATGTCGAAGGAGTATATCCGGGATCTGTTTGACGCATACCAGCAGTTCTTCTTGAACTACAGAGAGACTCCGTTGCTTATCGTAGACGCAACACAATTGGATTTTGTTCATCGACAGGAGGACCGGGAAGACCTGCTGGATTTCCTCCAGACACCGGTTCATGGTACGATGTATTACAGTCACTGAAACTTCAGGTATCGATGCGTACACTACTGACAATTTTTCTGATAGTCATACTGCTGGTAACCGGATTACGGTTGCTGGGTCGGTTTTTCTGGCGTTGGCTGGCCCGGCAGGCAGGTGAGAATAAGATGGCTGATTCCGACACACCAACCACTCCGACACCTTCGGATGACATTCCGCCGGGAGAAATCGAGGATGCGGAATTCAAGGATCTGGATTGACTTCCGTGTGTATTAACACTGGAGTCCCTTTTTAACCTATCAATTGGAGCACAACTTGTCCGGTCAATATGAATTAATCGCAGCTCAGATTATAATGCTGCTTTTTGCTATCGTCTTTCACGAAGTCTCACATGGGTGGGTAGCTTCAAGGCTCGGGGACCAGACCGCGCGTATGATGGGAAGACTGACACTTAATCCACTTCCACATATCGATCCGATGTTCTCAATCGTGATGCCGATTGTTACCACTCTCACTATGGGGTTTCCATTCGGTGGCGCAAAACCGGTACCGATAAATACTCGCAATCTGTATCACCCACGACGCGATATGGCACTGGTAGCAGCTGCCGGGCCGCTTTCCAATCTTCTGCTGGCACTGATTGCCGGCCTGATATTCCGTCTGGTCATAGGATTTCACCCATCGTATTTCGTGCTGGTTCTGCTGCAGATGGCAGTGATTATAAACCTGATGCTGGCAGGTTTTAACCTGTTGCCCATACCGCCACTGGATGGATCGCGCGTAGTGGCATATTTCCTGCCACCACATCTGGCAGCCCGATGGCACATGCTGGACCGTTACGGAATATTCATCATCCTGTTCCTGTTCCTGTTTGCCAAGCCTGTATTGATAACTATAGTGTTTACCTTTATCCGTTTCTTTGCAAGCTCTTCACCGGTATGACAATTATCTGATGCACTTTATAGCGATACTCGTGAATAGCTATCTTTTAAGTACACCCGGGGATGCATTGCCTTGTAGTATTTCATACAGACAATGGACTGAACTATGGCTCTTTTAGAGAAATATTACAAAAACCAGCCACGGCGTCGTTTCCCTTACAAGCCGGTTCGTTATAAGCCGCCAGAAGATGAGCAACCGGAAGATCGCCGCGAAAGGATGCGAATCCGCCGGCTGGTGGTGCATGAGAAGAGTAACAGCAACCTGATACTGCTACTGGGTGTACTGGTAATTATATTGATGATAATAGCGTATCTGTTCCCTGAGATCTTTTCCGGATTCAGAGGATTACAGGAATTCGGACTGGACTCGCTGGACATTATACCTTAAGAGAAAACCCATGAATGTGATACAAATACTCGATGATAATATCATCAACAAAATCGCCGCAGGAGAGGTGATAGAACGACCCGCCTCAGTCGTGAAGGAGTTGGTTGAAAACTCTCTTGATGCAGGAGCTTCACGAGTAACCATTGCTGTTGAAGCAGGTGGAAAGAATCTGGTGCAGGTTACAGATAACGGCAGGGGCATGTCCCGTGGTGATCTTCTATTGTCTGTAGAACGACATGCGACGTCAAAAATCAGCAGTTACAATGACCTGGTTGAAGTGCGCAGTCTGGGGTTCAGGGGAGAAGCGCTGGCATCAATAGCCGCTGTTTCCAGACTGGAAATCCGCACCTGTCTGCCTGACACGGAAAACGGTCATCTGCTCTCTGTTGAGGATGGCGTGATCAAGAGCGTTGAGACCGCCCCACCGCTACAGGGGACACAGGTTGCTATCCGCAATCTTTTCTATTCCACACCGGTACGTCGCAAATTTCTTACCAGTGAT
Source organism: uncultured Bacteroidia bacterium (assembly GCA_964501185.1). Classification (GTDB taxonomy): domain Bacteria; phylum CAIWAD01; class CAIWAD01; order BS150m-G50; family BS150m-G50; genus BS150m-G50. The sequence continues at coordinate 17,167 of CAZCRT010000013.1, read as the reverse complement.
AAAAATGAACTGCGCCGTGTGATACAAACAGCCAAACGTTTCTTTCTGGCAAATCCACAGGTTGCATTTGAGCTCTTCAGCGAAGGAGAGGAAACATACAGCTTTCCCGCTCAAGATATTGAAGCCCGGCTGGCAGCTCTGTACAGTGATGATATCAACCGCAAATTGATGCGGATTGAGGGTGTGGAGCATGGTATAACTGTCAGTGGGTTTCTGGGTAAGATGACCACTTTCCGAAAATCATATGGTGAGCAGTTCCTGTTTGTGAACGGACGCTTCATCAGTAACCGGGTCATCAATCATGCTGTCTTCTCGGCCTATGGGAATATGCTGGAAAGAGGCCAGGTTCCATTTTTTCTGCTCAACCTGGAGCTCGACCCTGAGCGGACGGATGTGAATGTTCATCCAACCAAGCGGGAAATCAAATTTGAAAATGAATCGCTGGTTCATCAGGTTATCAGCCACATGGCCAGAGAGTCTCTGCGAAAGGGGGGCGCCAACGAATTTATGCTGCCGGAGTCACCACGGAGACAGTGGGATGGGCAGCCGGGCGCCGGCAGCCTTCCGGGGCAAAGCGGTAAATGGCCTGGAAAGCAGGGCAATGGAAATGCTTCAGGTGAACTCCCTGCAGGCAGCAGTTCTGACACATCCCGTTATGTGGAGCTTCAGGGGGAGATGTTCGGTACTGGTGAGGGTAGAGTAGATGCTGAAACCGAAACAGGTACCAGACTGATCAACCGACTGGGAGCAGATGACAGCGATCAGCCGCAGATGTGGCAGATTCACCGGAAGTACATTCTCGCCGAAGTGCAGAGTGGACTGATAATTGTCGATCAGCATGTAGCACACGAGAGAATTCTCTATGAGCAGGCACTGGATGCATTCAGCAACAGGCGTCGCGATAGCCAGCGGGTGCTCTTCCCGGTGAAGATACGGTTCAACGAGGAAGAGGAGTTGGCATTTGAAGAGCTGGCTGGAATGCTCAATGGCCTGGGTTATGCTTTCGTTAAGATGGAAGAGCATACCTGGGCGATGGAAGAGGTTCCTGCTGATTTGAAGAATGGCGCTGAGGAAAAACTGATTCATGACATTATTGCCCAGTACGGAGAGTACCGCAATGCCGATCAGGAATTGCGTGAGGTCATGGCAGCGGCTTTTTCCTGCAAGGCGGCAATCAAAGCCGGAGATTCTCTGACCCAGGCGGAGATGCGTTTTCTGGTGGACAGGTTGTTTGCCTGCCGCTATCCTTACAGCTGCCCTCACGGCAGGCCGGTAGTGATGAATCTTACGCTGGAAGAACTGGACAAGCGTTTTGGACGCACATAAACCTCGCTGTGTTATACTCACCGGCCCTACCGGTGTCGGTAAAAGCGCGTTGGCTATGCAGGTGGCACAACAGCTTTCCGGAGAGATTGTCTCTGCTGATTCCCGGCAGATATTCAGGCAGCTGAATATTGGTACCGCCAAACCAACCTCTGCTGAACTGGCTGCAATCCCACATCACCAGATAGATACACATGATCCAGGAGATAACTACAGCGCTGGTGAGTACGCACGTGATACATTGCCGATCATCAAAGAGATTTACGAACATGGTAATCTACCGCTGGTGACGGGGGGATCGGGTTTCTACATCGAGGCACTTATTCACCCTCTGTACAGAGGTGATGGCACGACCGCTGCAAACCGGGATGAGGTCAGTCTAAAGTACAGCACAATGCGTAATGAGGAACTGCACAGTGAACTCAGTCATATTGATCCCGATACTGCTGCCGGAATCGAGTTAAATGATCGCCGCAAGTTGCTGCGCTATCTGGAAATATATCGTCAGGAGGGTAAACCCCCCAGCGAAGTGTTCAGGGAGAGCAGTAGTGTGCCACCTCTTGATTACACTCTACTGGTTCTGTTCGATGAGCGGGAACAACTCTACCAGAGAATCAATCAGCGGGTAGACAGAATGATAGAGAAAGGGCTGATCGAAGAGGTCAGGCAACTGCTGGCAAGCGGGAGTGATCCTGCTGACAATGCCATGCTCAGCGTTGGTTACCGCGAAATCGTGTCACATCTGCAGGGGGAAATGTCCTTAAAAGAAGCGATAGCTCAGATTCAGAAGAATACACGTAATTACGCAAAGCGTCAGCTGACCTGGTTTCGTCGCTGGCCTGAGGCGGAATGGATTCATTATGATCAACGTGATACAGTGCTCGAACTGGTGCGTGACTTGTGGGGAAGAAGATGAAGCGCTTACTCCCCCTCCTGTCCATTATCTGGCTGCTCTGTCTGAGTGCAACTCAGGTGCAGGCAGTATTCCAGTCTACTTCGCTGATGATGTATCACTCAGGAACCCTGGCCCAATCCAGACTGTTCTCTCCCGAGCCGCTTTTTATTCTGGAACTGTCGGAACCAGCAGGTGTAACACTTCCCGCTGGTGCAACAGTGCTGACTGCTACTGAACATTATTTGCTGGTAAGCGTTACCTCTGCTGCTCTGGAGGAGTTGGAAAACGATCCGTCCGTCAAGAGATTGCAGCCCTCCCGGCGTCTGCATCCTGTCCTGAATGAGAGCCGTACTGCAGTGAATATCGGGGACAGCTGGAGTATCACTGATGGTGACTTCACTGGCTATAGTGGCCGGGGAGTAATACTGGGCACAGTAGACACAGGTATTGATCCTCAGCATTATGATTTCTTTGATGCGGACAGTAATGGCAGTCGAATTCTCATGATCAATGATTATGATACAGACCGCCTCTGGACAAATGCTGAGATTGCAGCAGGAAACTGTACTTCCCGCGATACACAGGGACACGGTACTCATGTTGCCAGCATTATGGCTGGTAATGGAAACAGCGCAAACGGACGTCTCTATGCCGGAATCGCCCCGGGGGCAGACCTGATAGTTGTGAAATCCAATACTCTCTACACCGGCGCTATTGTCGAGGGAGTGGATTTCGTATTCTCACAGGCATCATCGCTGCAGCGTCCGGCGGTAGTGAATCTGAGTCTTGAATCGAGGCAGGGCCCCCACGATGGAACCAGCCTCTTCGAGCAGATGTTGAGCGAGCTAACAGGTCCGGGCCGTCTGCTGACGGTGGCAGTCGGTAACGCGGGTGATATGTTTATACATAATTATCAGGAATTATCAGCCGGCTGGGAGGGGGACATCCGCTTCACTACCGGTGGAGAGGGAGCGGATTACACACTGGTAGATATCTGGATAGACTGTAGTACGGTTCCTGAGCTGACGGCGATTGCCCCTGATGGTGGTGAGTATCCGGTACAGGTGGGAAACGCGACACCGCGTGATCTGGGTGCAATGGGGGTTTTACAGTTTGCCCGGACAGCTACACCTGATCCTGGAAATCATAAGTACAATGCTACATTCTATCTGGATGGCTCACCGAACGGCCTGACCTGGCGTATCCATTTTCAAAACAATGGCGACTCGCGTATCTCTTTTGATGCCTGGTCTTACAATGGAGAATTTTCTGGCGGTGGTTGTACACTGAACGGCAGCGTTTCTACTCCTGCTACTGCTGATTCAGCAATCGCCGTGGGTGCTTATGTATCACGTATATCCTGGCCATCACTGCTGGGGCAGCGTCAGTACGCCGATCCTCCCACCGTGGGGACCGTGGCACCATTCAGCAATCGTGGACCCGGTATCAATGGTGCCCTGATCCCGACACTGGTAGCTCCCGGCATGGGGGTGATGGCAGCGCTTTCAGCAGCTGTTGACATCAGTGGTAAGGAAGCATTGATAGCACCCGGGGGGAACTATATTCTCATGCAGGGAACCAGCATGGCAGCACCGCAGGTTGCAGGCGCACTGGCACTGGCACTGCAGAGAAATCCACAGCTGGGGTGTTCAGAGGCACTGGAATTGTTACGGGAAACCGCTTCCCTTCTTTCCGGACAGAGTGACTGGGATGAAGCTGCCGGTGGCGGTTTACTGGATGTGACCGCTTTATTAGCCAATATCGCAGCGCAGGCTGCAGAGCTGCGTCTGGAGACAGGGCCTCTGCACATTCTGCTTTCCTGGGTGATGCCGGAAAACAGCGCGGTGTCTGAATACATTCTGCACAGGGAACTGCTGGCAACAGGTAGTGATACTACTTTTCAGATCACCACGATTGAAGAACAGTTTTCTTACAGCTGGCTTGATACGGCAGTCATACCACTTGAGACCTACGAGTACTATCTGGCAGGTTACGGAGACGATGGCAGCGAATTATGGCGAAGCGGTATTGTGGCCGGACAGGCTGCAGAACTGACCACACCACTCCATCTGAAACTCTATCCCAATCCCAGTGATGGCAATCTGACAGTGCAGGTTGTCGCAGAAAGCCATGGTGCTGCCAGCCTGTTTGCCTGGGATATCCTGGGCAGGAAACTGTTGCAGACTGAAGTTACACTTGCAGAGGGGATCACTGCTATTCCTGTAAGTTTAACCTCAGCGGGCAATGGGATTGTTTTTATTGGTGTGGAGCAGGCTGGATACAGACTTGTACAAAAAGGGATATTATTGCCGTAATAGTGTGAGGCCATGAGTAATATGTCTTTTGCTCAGATGTGTGGAAATACTGTTAGATGGAGATAGCATGACTGAAAGAGGACACTTCGTCGATCCGCAGATATCGCATCTTTCCCTGCGCCCTACACGAGTTGAAGTATCTCTGGGGGCAGCCCGGCACAATCTGGCTGAAGTAAGGCGCCTTACATCAGCCGGGATAATGCCCGTTGTGAAAGCAAACGCATATGGACATGGTATTCTGGAGATGTCGCGGTTTTATGAAAGCGAAGGAGTGGACACGCTGGCCGTGGGATTTCTGGAAGAGGGGATACTGCTGCGGACAAATGGTATCAAGCTGCCGATCCTGGTGCTGGGGGGAATGCTCAGTGACCAGGCTGGGGAGTTCATCCAGTATGGCCTGATTCCAACAGTCTCCTCGGTAACCAAGGCGGAGCAGGTGGCTGCTGCAGCCCGGGAAATGGGAGTGGTCACCGGAGTACATCTGAAGATTGATACCGGTATGGAGCGAATAGGTGTACACCGGGAGAACGCGCTACCCTTTGTGGAACGGGCGATGTCACTGGCCGGGATACGGGTAGATGGTATCTACAGCCACTTCGCTACGGCAGACCTGCCGGATGATACTTTTGCACAGCAGCAGCTGCACGCGTTTCTCGATCTGCTATCAGAACTTGAGCGTCAGGGGATAGCCATACCGTTACGTCATATTGCCAATTCCGCCGGTTTGATCAGGTTCCCGGAATCCCATCTTGATCTGGTGCGACCCGGTTTGATGTTGTACGGTTGCAGCCCTGCCGACTGGTTGACAGAAGGGGTCGATCTACAGCCGGTGCTGAGTCTGAAGTCACAGGTTGCCTATTTCAAAGTGGTTGCTGCCGGGCGGGGAATCAGTTACGGGCACAGGCATGTGACCGGAAGTCAGACACGCATTGTGACAGTTCCGGTGGGCTACGGTGATGGTTATGACAGGGGGCTTTCCGGTCAGGGCGTGGTTCTGATCGGTGGCAAAAGGTTGCCGGTGACCGGGACAATCTGTATGGACCAGTTCATGGTTGATCTCGGCCCCGATGGCTCCGCCTGGAATGGTGATGAGGTTGTGCTTATCGGCAGTCAGGGAGAGGAATCTGTCACGGTCGAGGAGCTTGCCCGCACTCTGGGAACAGTGCCCTGGGAAGTGCTGACCCGTTTAAACACCCGGATGCCACGGGTTTATGGGCCATAGAAAAGGCTCCCTGAGAGGAGCCTTCATTATACGCCACTTCTGAAATCCAGCTTCCCGGGCTCCAGAACGGGTGAATTCAATCAGTGAGTCCTAGAACGGGATATCAGAATCCTCCTGATCACCGCCACCACCTTGATTACTACCACCGGCCTGCTTGTCGCTGCCGCTGTTCTGCTGTGGTGGAGGGTTGTATACATCCGCGCCACCGCTACTTTCACGCTTTTCCAGCGAGATCAGTTCGTTAGCGACGATCTCGGTCTTGTAGCGCTTGTTACCCTCTTTGTCGTTGTAGGAATCGTAAGTGATCCGGCCTTCGACATAGACCAGCGAACCCTTGTGCAGGTTGCGTTCGGCGTTCTCTGCCAGATAACGCCAGGCTTTGATGTTATGCCATTCAGTCCTGGTATCCCATTCACCGGTTTCCCGGTTCTTGATATTAAAATCAGTAGCCATTGAAAAAGAAGCCACCTTCACACCGCTCGGTGTTGAGCGGATCTCCGGATCCCTGCCCAGCCTGCCGATCAGCATTGCCTTATTAAGTGCTTTCATCATTCCTCCGTTTTGTCATGAATTGTGTGGGAATACCTGTGGTCATTGGAAGAAGGTGAGTTCCCTTACCAGTATCTGAGCAGACGCAGTGTGCTGCTCAAAGTCGTCAGATATACGCCCTGGTCAGCGTGCACATACTATGATGCCTCAATCTCGCTTTTGTTCCACATTTTTTTTGCGCCAGCGGTAATATAGCGAAGAAAACAGGATTGCCAGCGTTACACCGACCATATCAGCCAGCCAGTCAAAGAATTCACAACTGCGACCTACCAGCAGCTGATGTATTTCATCAGTGATCCCGTAAAGACCAGCCACTCCCAGTACAATCCAGCCACGTCCCCGCCATGAGAATTCCCGCTGTGCCCAGCTGCAGAGTACCAGGCCGAATGCACCATATTCCAGCAGATGCATCAACTTGTCCTGGGTGAGTATACTCAGTGAAGGCATACTGCTGCTCGGAATAGAGGAACCGATAAATATAACCACTGCGCCACCGATCACTGCCAGGCGCCAGCGCCACAGTTGTGGCCTTTTATTTCTGTCAGTGAGAATGAGGCTCATCCTCCTCCCCGGGATTCAGCAGGTCATTGAATGCTATCGGCAGGAACTCAATCAGATCAGGTGCGGTCACACTGAGAGCGGTCAGGGCACGCGCAGCCAGATCACCCGCATGTCCGTGTACCCAGACACCGGCTACTGCCGCATCCGGCAGGTCCAATCCCTGAACCGCCAGTCCACTGATTATTCCCGTCAACACATCACCACTGCCCGCAGTTGCCATTCCGGCATTTCCACTGGAATTCAGAATTACCTCTCCCAGGGGGGAGATGATAGCGGTCGGGGCTCCCTTTAACACCAGAGTCACACCCATTGCGCCGGCAAATTCAACAGCAGCTTCAATCAGCTGATCATAAGGGACTTCATCCGGTGCCATGCCAGGTTCAGACCCGATCAATCGCAGGAATTCACCGTGGTGTGGTGTCAGGCAGACCGGAACCTCGCATTCCACCAGCAGTTCCGGTTTTTGAGCAACCGCCCAGAGCCCATCAGCGTCAATCACCAGCGGCAGCCGCGCTCTGGTTAACAGCTGTTGTACCAGCTCCACGGTTTCCTGGTGGCGTCCCATACCGGGCCCGACCATCAATAGATCACCCCAGTCCTGATAATTAAGGATATCATCCAAAGCTGAAAGAGCCAGTGACTGTTCATCTGTTTCAGCAACCGGGCAGGTCATTACTTCCGCCAGTCTCGTCTCGAAAACCTGATTCAGCGAATCCGGGCAGAAAAGGGTCGTCATTCCACAACCGCTGACCAGAGTACTGCGAGATGCCAGCATAGCTGCTCCAGTCAATCCGCGTGATCCGGCAACCCCGATCACTTTACCCACCGTCCCTTTATGTGCAGAGGGTGCACGTAAAGGCAGCATATCTACAATATCGTCCTGTTCTGTCTGTAACCAGAAATCTTCCGCTTCCAGATCCTCAGGATCGTAGCCGATGTAAGCTGTTTCCACAATACCGCAATAATCTCGTCCCGGGGGTAAAAGCAATCCCCGCTTGGGAGCACACATGGTAACGGTCATATCGGCGAAAACAGCAGCCCCTTCGCAGAGCCCGCTGTTACCATTCACCCCGGAAGGTATATCGATAGCGATTACCGTTGCTCCACTTTCGTTGATAGCAGTGATCAGATTGGCTTCCAGGCCACGGGCGGCTCCTCTGATACCTGTCCCGAGCAGCCCATCAACTATTATATCCCACTCCCGCAGGTCCGGGACAGCATCTTCATCTGAAAGCACCGTTACTTCGAGGCCGAGATTGTGCAGGATCTTCAGGTTTACTACAGCACTTCCGCTGTATGCAGACAGTGGTGCCGTAGCAAGCAGGTCGAACGGAACCCCCTGATGATACAGTTGCCGGGCGACTACAAACGCGTCACCGCCATTGTTACCCTTACCGGCCAGAATTACCAGCGGGGCCAATCCCCCCTCTTCCAGCAGGTTGATGATTACTGCAGCAGTACTGCGGCCAGCATTTTCCATCAACAGAATATCCGGTATTTCCAGCCGGGAGACCGCTTCTTTGTCCAGCTGTTGCATCTGTTCTACATTAAGGACTGTTTTCATCTCTTCTCCTCAAGCAGCAGGGCACAGGCGGCATGAGTAGCGCTGTGTGCCAGGCTGATGTTGACTGCTATCTGGTGTGGCATTCGATCGCAGATTAATCCGGGTGGTTTCCCGTCAGAAATAATCGTCATATCAGAAGCTGCCGGTGCGCTGCCAAAGTTTGTTTGCAACCAATCCCGGAGCAGCTGTTTAGCCAGGCTGCGGGCAGCTCTGGAACCACTCGGATCATACCTGCAGGCGAAGTAAGCCCGCTCCTCCAGTGTGAAATCACTGTCGGGAGTGGCCACATTGTCAATACAGGCCTGTGTGACGAGAAGCTCTGTGGTGAAGGTGCGATTCGCTGGAGTCATATTTACTTCAGTTTCTCAATAAGAGTGCGCAGATCATTGATATCCTCCAGTATATAATCTGCATGTGATTCAGGAGTGTCGAATGTATCACCGTAACGGGCATAGGCGGTAGGAATATTCAACAGTGCTGCTCCAGCGATATCCCTTTCCATCCAGTCACCAACCATGAGCACTTCACCCGGCACCAGTTCCAGCTTTTCCAGGACCTTAAGAAATGGAGCCGCATGCGGTTTCCGGTAGCCGGTATCTTCAAAAGTGATCACGGTATCAAAGAAGTGTACCAGTCCCAGCGAGGTCAGCCGCAACCACGCCTGGCGAGAGGGTGCGTCGGATAGAATTGCCAGTTGCAGCCCCTGCCTGAGCAGCCAGCTCAGGGTGGAACGTACATGTGGGTAAAGAACAAGGCTGGCTTCCCGTGCCCGGCGATAACCGATAATACCTGCAGCCAGCAGGCGATGATTCAGCTTCCCCAGCTCCTGCTGTAGAAAATGATCGAAGACCTCCTGGTTCTCTATAAAGGTGTCCTGGTAGATCTGGTAGATCTTCTCGTAGGCTTCCTGTTCCGACATCTGCAATCCGGCGTCAACCATGGCGTGAACAGCAGCCTTGATGGAGGCGTCCTTCATTGCCATGAAATCGACGAGGGTGTTGTCCAGATCAAATATTACAGCTTTTATCATCATGTACTCAGTCTCAAGTATTGTAGTTCTTGCTGTGCCCTCAGCTCAAGAAATGATATGGCCTGGAAATGGCTTTCAGATATCGATGCTACTATCTGGTAAACGTAAGGATATCTTTCCATCGCCTTTGCATGGTCCGTAGGACTGTGCAAAGACATTGCCATGGTATCGATGCTACGATCTAACGAATGTAAGGATATCGTATCATCGCCTTTGCACAGACCGCAGGTCAGTGCAAAGCAATCGACGAGGGTGTTGTCCAGATCAAATATTACAGCTTT
>CAZCRT010000013.1:0-7327 GCA_964501185.1 uncultured Bacteroidia bacterium | reverse complement strand
AGGTCAGTGCAAAGCAATCGACGAGGGTGTTGTCCAGATCAAATATTACAGCTTTTATCATCATGTACTCAGTCTCAAGTATTGTAGTTCTTGCTGTGCCCTCAGCTCAAGAAATGATATGGCCTGGAAATGGCTTTCAGATATCGATGCTACTATCTGGTAAACGTAAGGATATCTTTCCATCGCCTTTGCATGGTCCGTAGGACTGTGCAAAGACATTGCCATGGTATCGATGCTACGATCTAACGAATGTAAGGATATCGTATCATCGCCTTTGCACAGACCGCAGGTCAGTGCAAAGCAATCGACGAGGGTGTTGTCCAGATCAAATATTACAGCTTTATCATACAGCACTTTCCATCAGAAATTGTAGCTTTTCTCGTACCCTCAGCTCAGAAATGTCAGGGCCTGTCAATGGCTTTCAGGCATTGTACCAGAAAACAGGAAGAAATCCTACTGGAAGCATAAGCCATTGAACAGGTCGTCAGGATTGACGTACAAGATACACTAAATCTTCGCCTGGGGGTAAACCCGCCAGGCTATATTCTTGCGCCCCCTCGGGGCTGAATCGAAATCCAGAGTGGTTTACTCACTCTTTCTTATGAAACTTGAGCAACCCATGCTCACCGATCGCTTCCAGCAGTGAATCCAGTTCAACCACAGTTGCCAGGGTTGCGACATAGAGCGAAGAATCGGTAGCCAGCTTCTGCAGGGTTCCGGGTTGCTGCAGCATTCCCTGCAGATCGTCGATCAGGTTCTTGAGGGCATTCATGCCTTCGTTGCTGTTTACCAATAGTTCTCGCAGAGGAGCTCGTGTCTCCAGAAGCAGGGAATCAGTATCTGCCAGCACTGTCGATAATCCGGTGGCAATCCGTTGCTGATCATTCTGGAGATTCTGCAACAGCTCTCTGGCTTCAACTGTCAGCAGCACGATCTCATTTGCCAGCTGTCGAAATGGCAATGGCTCTTCACCTGCCGGCAGAAGATCTGCCAGCCTGCCCATCAGCAGGTCGAGATTGTCTATCAGGTTTTTTGCTTCTGCCATCAGGTCACCGGTACCGGGTAGCAGGATTCCCTGGCGTGGATAATCCGAGTTCTTGAATGGAGGGCCGCTCCCGTTTTTTACAAAGACAGCGTGGCCACCCATCAGATCCAGCGAACCGATCTGAAAGACAGCATCATCAGTTAGAGGCAGATCCAACGGCAGGTGTAGTGTCAACTGTACACCGTTTTTCTGTAGGATCAGATCACTGACATTGCCAACCACCATTCCATTCAGGTAGACCGAATCCCCGTTCCCTATACCGGCGGCACTTTCAAAATGGACATTTATCTCCTGATATCTGACAAAGGGATTTATTCTCTGTCCCCAAAGCAGGCCACTGATAAGTATCAGTAACGCGATCAGTCCTGAAAGACCAGTCTGAAACAGTCCCGATCGTCTACGATCCGGTTTACTCATTTAATAACTCCTCCAGCGAATAGCGTCTGTTTACCGGCAGATCACGGCAGTAGAGCTCTACCCCGTTTTCACGGAGATAGAGCAGGTTTTTTTCATCTTCCGTTGTCAGGAATATATAAGGGAGCAGCTGACGACTGCCCCTGCGGAAGTGGATACCTCCGAGATTCAACCGGTCAAAATCAATACCACCCCGATACAGAGCCACGGCATCCGCGCAACTACGCACAACCACCATCATCATTTTATCACTGCCGGTTTCCTTCAGGTAGGTAACTGAGTCAGTTATGGAGAGAACTTGAACACGTTTCTCAGGGGGGACGCAGGTCAGGCAGAGCTCCCGTACCAGTTCGTCCCCGCTGACCTCATCATCAGCCAGCAGGAACTCTGCTACAGGTATGGTTTCACCCCACCCGATAACAACACTTCCATGCAGCAGACGATCATCTACCCTGAAAATGGGGTTAGAAAACCCACCCGTCATAATTCTATTCCCCTTTTCCCCGCCTCTGCGACAGTCTGCTGCAGTTCCTTACCATTCAGTAGAGTGCGCTTGGTGAAAAAGGAGAGTAGCATGGCCAGGTTAACGCCGCTGATGCAAAATCGATCAAGCCCTGAGCTGGCAGTAGTACGGGCTGCAAGATCACAACTGCCACCCTTGAAATCAGTGAAAATGAAAGTCTCACCGGAGCGGGAACACTCCGCCTCTATGGTGGACAGAAGGTGTGGCAGTGCGAGTTCACTATTGCTGATTGTTATGACCTCCTCCTGAGCCCCCAGAATCTGGGTTACCGCAGTCAGGAGTCCCCGGCCCAGTTCAGCATGGGTAATCAGCAGGCAGCGTGGGATGTTACTCTGTGTCATTATTCAGGTAGCGAGATATTCGCTTATTCTCCAGTGATTCTTTCAGGATCGTATCAACCTGCTGGGCAGCATTATACCCGTAAACGTTCAGGTGCAGGTTGAGAGCGATCGTTTCGCATATTACAGTGATATTTTTACCGGGAAATACCGGTAGTTCGATAAGTGGAATTTCCACATCCAGAACTGAGGTTTTCTGTTGATCAAGCCCGGTCCGGTCACGGTGTTCTCGTTCTTCCCATTCCACCAGCTTGATCTGGACTTCTACCCGTTTCTGCAGACGGATGGCACGAATTCCAAACAGCTGCCTTACATCGATGAATCCCACTCCCCGGATTTCCATGAACTGGTGGAACATCTCCTTGCTGGAACCGATCAGAACGTTTTCGCTGCGCCGCCGCAGGATGACCAGGTCGTCTGCCACCAGCCGATGTCCCCGCTCCACCAGATCGAGAGCGATTTCACTCTTGCCGATAGCACTCTTTCCTGTCAATAGCAATCCGGTACCGTAAACATCAACGAGAGTGCCATGCATCGTGGTCGTGGGGGCAAAAACCGCTGCCAGCCAGGCGGCAATCTTCTGTGAAAGCCCGGTGGTTTTCATCACAGTACCAAAAATGCAAACGCCTCCTGCGTCGGCCAGTTTGAGCAGCTCTTCAGGGACTTCATTGCCGTTGGTTACAACCAGGCAGGGCAGGGGAAACTGAAACAGTTTCTCCAGCGACCGATGTCTCATTTCCGGTGAGAGGGAATCAAGATACTTCATCTCTGTATTGCCAAGCACTTGAACGCGGTCATATGTAAAAAGCTCTACAAAACCTGCCAGAGCAAGTCCGGGGCGATGCAGATCTCGTTCCGTTATCTCACGATCAAAGCCGGTATCACTATTCAGTAACCGTAGACTGCAGGCTGCCTGATTATCACCGAAAAAGCTCTTTACAGTTATTCTATCCACCTGTCACTTTCCTTGCAGCTGGTCTTTATACTTCTTCAATTGCCGTACCATCTTGGAAACGGCCTGATCGATAGATTTCATCATGTCATCTGTGGTGGTTTCAACCCGCAGCAGGTCTTTTGGTACTTTGACCACCAATTCTGCGATCTGGTCTTTCTTCTGGAAGGATAGGATCCACTCCACTGTTGTAATTCTGTCAAAATGACGTTCAAGCTTAGTAGCTTCTGCGTGGGCGTAGTCCTGGAGCTCCTGCTTGGCTTTGAAGTGGCGTGCTGTAACGAGAATTTTCATCCTGTCTCCTTTCATGATATAATCCCCCCTGTCTAGGAACGGGGGTGTGTTTTACGATAGACTTCACTCAGTTTCTGACGTGACATATGAGTGTACAGCTGGGTGGTTGAGAGAGAAGCATGTCCCAGCAGTTCTTTGATGGCCAGTATATCTGCACCGTTATCCAGCATATGTGTTGCAAAACTGTGTCTGATGCTGTGTGGCGACAGCTGTCGGCGGCCTGAGATGGTATACAGCTGATTACTCACCATTTTCTGTATCCAGCGGGTGCTGAGCGGTTGACCGAACCGGTTGACAAAAACTGCATCGGTGCTCTGTTTGCTGGCGGCAAGGTGGCTGGCGCGAACAGGCAGGTAATCGTTCAGAGCTGCCAGTGCGGCTTCTCCCAGTGGAACCGCCCGTTCCTGCCCCCCCTTGCCGGTTACCTGCACTCCACCACGGTAGATATCCTTCAGTTTCAGACCGGTCAGTTCGGCCAGCCTCAGACCGGTCGCGTAAAAAATCTCCAGGATTGTCCGGTCCCGTTGCTGGAAAAAAGTGGCACGGGGTGCGTTGTCCAGCAGGTTTCTCATTTCACCGACAGATAAGAATTGCGGCAGGTGGCGGTGCTCCCGTATGGGTGTCACGGTGGCAGCAGGATTATCCGGCAGAAGCTCCCGCTGGTAGAGAAAACGGAAATAGGATTTGATAGCTGCCAGCCTGCGGGCTACAGTAGAACGTTGTAAGCCCTGCTGTAGCAGGTTTGCAAGGTAATTACGGATGGTGTCAGCTGTCTCCGGCAGCTGATCATGCTCCCCGGACCAGTGCAGAAAGCGCTCCAGGTCACGTGAATACGCAGTGAACGTGTGTCGGGAACAGTGTTTTTCATGACGCAGATAATCGAGAAAATGTGCGACAAAGACGCTGTGGTCGGTCATCCAGGGCCTTTCGCAGGGTGGGGGAAAAGCAACCACCAGTTACCGCTGACTGGGGGTTCTGAACTCTTCAATAATATAAGAGGAGTTCACCTTAATATCAAGCCGTTTCAGGTGTAATCTCGTCCTCTTGGAATCGTTTTTTACATTCAGGACAGATATAGACTGTTCCGGAGCGGTTTTCCCGTACCAGGATGTATCTATGCCCGCAACCGGGGCAGGGTGTCAGCAGCGGTTTATCCCAGGCGGCAAAATCACATTTCGGATAATTGCTGCAACCATAGAATACTTTGCCACGTCTGGTGCGTCTTTCTACCAGTTGACCATCACAACCATCGTTAAGACAGTCGATACCGATCTCCTGTGGTGCTTTCTTACTGTCCGCGTTCAGGGATCTGGTATACCGGCATTTCGGGAAAGCGGAGCAACCGACAAATTTACCGTTGCGACCCCAGCGATTGATCAGTTCTTCACCACAGTCCGGACAGGCTTCACCGGTTTTTTCAATCACTTTTTCCCGGATAGCTGCCCGCTGTTCCATCACCTCGGTAAGTTTCTTTTCCAGTGGTGTGTAGAAAGTGCGGACGATCTCAACCCAGTCGCCCCCGCTGACTATGGAATCAAGCCCCTCTTCCATACGTGCAGTGAAATCCACATTGAAGAAATCATCAAAGAAACGCACCAGGATTTTATTGACGGTTCGTCCCAGCTCAGTGGGAGTGAAACGGCGATCCTGTTTTTCAACATAGTTGCGGGCTTCTATGGTAGAGATAATACTGGCGTATGTTGAGGGGCGGCCGATGCCCAGCTCGTCCAACTCCTTCACCAGGGAAGATTCATTGAAACGGGGTGGTGGCTTGGTGAAGTGCTGCTCCGGGAACAGCTCCTGCAGATTGACCTTCTCCCCCTCAACCAGATTTGCCGGAATATTGTTGGTCTTATCCTCATCTTTGGCTTTGGCATCAGGATAGACTGCCAGGAAGCCGGGCTTACGCAGAATTGAGCCGGTAGTCCGGAATATGAAACGACCACCGCTGATATCAATTGTGGTCTGGTCAGAAACGGCAGGAGTCATCTGAGAAGCGACAAAACGACTCCAGATCAGTTCGTAAAGACGGAACAGATCTCGGGGCAGGTGATCCTTCAGAGCCTCCGGTGTGCGGGAGACTGCAGTGGGCCTGATTGCCTCATGCGCGTCCTGTGCTTTCTTGCCGGTAGCGTAGAGTTGTGGTTTGTCCGGAAGGCTTTCGGGGTGATTTTCCCCCAGCCAGTCCCGTGCTTCTGCCAGAGCTTCGGGAGCAACCCGGCGTGAGTCGGTACGCATGTAGGTGATCAGGCCGACCGCTTCACCCTCACCAGTGTCCTGTCCTTCATACAGCTGTTGTGCCAGCGTCATGATTTTACGGGCAGAGTAGCCGAGACGGCGCGCGGCATCCTGCTGCAGTGTACTGGTAATAAAGGGAGCGGGTGCTTTCCTCCGGGTTTCCTTAAGCTTGATCGATTGCAACTGGTATTCGGTCTTACGGGCGTCCTCGAGGACCGGCGCCATCTCTTCTTCAGAGGTAATAGCTACTTTTTCACCATCAAGGCGGAAGAGGGCGCTTTTAAGTTTAAGATCAGCCTGGTTGGCGAAAATGGCCTCAAGTGACCAGTATTCGTCCGGTACAAATTTTTCGATTTCATCTTCCCGCTCACAGATCAGGCGCAACGCAACCGATTGGACTCGTCCTGCGGAAAGCCCCTTGGTAATTGTCTTCCACAACACCGGGCTGACTTTGTATCCCACCAGCCGGTCAAGCACTCTGCGTGCCTGTTGGGCGTTTACCCGCTTCATATCTAGTTCTTCGGGATGCTCAATAGCTTCCCGTACTGATTTACGGGTGACCTCCCAGAAACGGACCCGGGCAATATTGGGGTTTTTCTTCTCGACAGTATTAGCAATGTGCCAGGCGATAGCTTCGCCTTCGAGATCAGCATCAGTCGCGATCAGAACCTGGTCTGCATTTCCCGCTTCTTTTTTCAACTGATTGACAATGCGGGTCTTACCACGAATCACAGTATAGGTAGGCTTGAAGTTGTCTTCCAGATCGACACCCAGTTCCTTAACCGGCAGGTCGATGATGTGCCCTACCGAGGCGATCACTTTGAATTCGTTACCCAGATACTGGCTGATCGTCTTTGCTTTTGCGGGCGACTCTACCACTACTAATGATTTGCTCATCACTGATTCCTTACTTTGCGATTGTGAAAATCGCGTTGGATGCGACTTCATCGGAGGAAACAGAATAGCGGGGTGGCAGGGTAATGTCAAGGGGATTTCTATAGAGAGTGGTAATTATAGGGAACTCTTCAATCGGTCTGCTCAGGATAGTCCAGTGGACTTTGATCCTGCTCATACGGATGGAACGGCAACTGCCATCATATGTAATCAATTTCGATTGTGCTGACTGTATAGAATTTGCACAGTGGAAGAAAAAGCATCTGGAGTAGATAGGTTAATAATAAGGCCTGTCGGTAAAAAATACATTTACGCAGTCAACTATAAACGCTACTCTGAAGATTGGCACGTGTTTTGCGGCACATTTGTCAGCAATAGAACTGATGAAAAATCTAAATTAGTATAATATTACACGGCTTGCCGGTGAATAACGGCCCCGGCAAGAACTATTTTAAGTACTGATTACGTTTGGAGTATTGGTGGGAGGGAGCCTTTGATCTGTTAAGGCACTTGCTTTGTGCAGGTAGCTTACAATGTTTATCTACCTGTAAATATCTAATTCCGTCAGCAGAATAAGTTTGCTGAAGTCCCTCCCATTTCTCCACTCTACGCTTGCGATCAACTGGCGA
>CAZCRT010000012.1:0-76092 GCA_964501185.1 uncultured Bacteroidia bacterium | reverse complement strand
CAAGATTAGCGCCGCTTACCCCGGAAATACGCGATGAACCAAAAAAAAGCCCCCGGTTTGCACCGGGGGCCTGGGTTTCTGTCAGTTATCTGAAGGGATTATTGACAGTTTGAAGTAACCTGGTAGAAGTATCTACCAACTTCACCGTCAACCCATACATCATCACCAACATCGTTCGGAATGGTATCCAACAGTACAAATCCTGTATATGGTTCAGAGGATTTGTAGATGTTGAAGCTGTCACCATCGCCACCGGCCAGGGTCAGTGCTGCTATGCCACTGTTGTAAGTAATACTTACATCAGGTGCATTGCAGGGAACTTCGCTGGTGGGGGTCAGGCAGAACGCCAGATCTGTCGGAATCTGTACAGCGTTTACCCAATCAGGAGGATATACTGATGACTGCCATCCAAGAGGAGCTTCACCGTAGGCGGTGCTCCAATACCATGTACATTCAGGCTGGTAAATGGATATCCAACCTTCATGCATTGGAACGCAAGGATCCAGCAATTCCACACTGTAGTAGTACAACTCGTAGGCACCGAAGTAGATTAAACCGGTACCTACTGGTGTAGCAACAACATTATAGGTATACGAAGCGGTAGCCGCTGGATAACCTCCAGCATCAGCATAGAAATCAATCTGGAAGGGTGTTGGATCTGGACAGCCAACAGCGAAGCCCCACCAGTGGATATCACATATATCCTCACTCACAAAGTAGTTGTCAGCGCTGATATAAGTTCCAGAACTGGTATAGCCATTAGCATTCGGATCTTCTGGAGCTATTGGTGTCTGACCGAACAATGTGCCTTCGGGGCACTCAGGCATCTGGACAGGTTCCTGGCAACCAATCGCCAGGTCAAATGTGCCCATTGCACCCATGTACCCATCAACAACAATGTAGTAGGTTCCGGCGGGAGGTGAAGCATATGATGCTACACTGTCACCATAACCAACACATTCCATCTCATTACAATCACTGAGGATGAAGACATCCATATCGGCTGACATGTTACTCAGTGTTGCGGAAATGCTACCATAACCATCACCAATATCAAGTGTGTAAACTAACTCAGGACCACTCTCTGTCCAGCCAGAGCAGCTGTAGATCTCTACATTGTTGACACCAAGGGAGGTGTCGCCAGATACGAGGTCATCACAGGCAACAGGTACAGCCTGAGAGCAATCCAGTTGAGGTACGTATGGGGTAGCTTCCTGGACATCTACATTAATAATGAAATCCTCACAACCTTCAATATAATGAGGGAAGTAGATTGTGGTAGGACCGGGAACGGCTAACCACTCAAGTTCCAGGTTACCATTGGGGCAACTCCAGGCATATGTACCAGGAATATAGTCATCACATGCACAGTCGTCCATCAGGATGATACCATAATTGGAGGGGGCACATTCTGTGTCGCACCAGTTTACGAAAACATTATTCTCAGCATAAGGCAGTTCGATGGTGTACCAGACAGCGTTCCAGTCCAGCAGACCGGAACAGTCAATTGTTGCACCAGCAACAGTACCTGCTACCTGTACAGGATATGGAGCGACGATCGGCTGAGCATCTTCGCAGAGATCGTTCGGGGGAGCTACCGGCGGTGTCCAGGGGACAGCCTCCATGTATACCCAGTATTCTAATCCGCAGGGATAACCGTCAAAATTGGTACCTACGAATACAGCATAGGATCCAGGATACATGTTTGCGCTGAATGTCATAACTTCGCATTCGCCTCCAACAACATATTCAACGAAATCGGGGGCGATACAGTCAATAACATCGTTGACGATAGCGAAAACTGGTGGGAATTCGGCTTCACCGGTAACTGTTACTGTCATAGTCTCAGTCAATTCGAACAGGAACCAGTCAGTATCGCGATACTGGGAACCTTCAAAGAGAAAATCACCACCGGTTCCGCAGATGGTCTCACCGGAAGCAATCGCACCAAACACTGGAGGTACGGAATTGCAACCACCGTTGGTGATATCTACATATTCGTCGTAGCAGTCTTCTTCACCTTCTGGAGTACCGCCCGGACATACAACATCACAGGGTTCGACCACTGCAATATCGAGCTGGTAGTCACCTGCATTTGAGCTGTATCCATCAACACCTACTACAAAGGTGCCGGGATCCAGAAAAGCGGTAATCTCAGATACCAGGCCGCAGAAGTCATCGTTGGATGCCAGTTCGGTAGCGCAGTCACCGGACAACAGGTACAGATAACTGTCATAGGTTGTCATATCGGGCTCGCAGAGAGTGATGATGACCTGAGCTGCATCAGCTAAAGTGAACTCATGCCATTCGTCAGGAGCAGCATTACCATAACTCTGGGTATTGTCAGCGGTAGTACCGTTAAATGTGTACGGCAGTGCCGGAGCGACAATGGGAAGGTCACAGGTATTACCAACAGGATCGATGACAAATTCTTCGACGAAAACATTAAATGTAAAGTCGAATGCTAAGCCTTCATAGTCCTCAACAAAAAGCGGGAGGTAGATGATACCGGGGCCGGTAACTCCACCATAGAAGAGTTCCATGTTGCCATTGACACAGGTCGGTGCAAATGAAGCATAATAGTAAGATGTGCACGCACAGTCTGTTGACAGTACGATACCCATGTTGTCCCAGATTTCAGGATCGTCACAGAAATCGACATATACATTGTTAGCAGCATATGGCAACTCAATTGTGTACCAGACACCATTCCAACCGGGGCAGTCAGCTGTAGCACCGGCAACTGTGCCACTTGTCTGAACTGGATATGGAGCGTTGATAGCAATAGCATCAACACACTGGTCATTCACTGGCGGCTCTACATAGACATCTTCGGTGATGTCAAGTACGTAGTTACCGGCAGCGCCATAGTAACCATCAACAACTATGTAATAGGTGTTACCACCGGTCAGGGGCAGATCCAGAATCTCACTGACATAACCGGGGCAGGCATCATCGTTACAGGCGAAAGGTGCGCCTGGTGTGTGGGCATTTTCGTAGACATACAGCTTTGTATCATAATCGGAGCCGTTGCAGAGTGTGATGTCCACTCCAATATTGACGGCCGGGGTAAAGCTGTAGACTACATCCGGAGAAGTACTGCCGGAATAAGGGCATACTTCATCATAATCATCGATGAAACCGAGGGTTGTTCCGGTGCTGTTATGTGGCAAAGCTGTGATTACGGTAGCGGTTGCGATAGTTTCTCCACCCTGGCGGTCGAGCGGCAGATCAAAATCGGGAAGACCATAATACTCACGCACAGCGCGGTATAGATTGGCAGGTACCGGAAGATCCTGAGACTTGAGTTCAGCGATTTCAAGCTCAGCCCAGAAACTACCCATCACCTGTGTTTCTTCGGTGACATAGGTTTTCTCAACAAGCTCAGCCTCACCTCTGGTGTTACTCAGATCGGAGGATGCTTGAACTCCACTCACAGCACTGCCAGCTTTTGCCTGATTGAAGTCGTTCGACTTCAAGGAAGCCGGCGAATTAGCAAAAGCAGAACAGGCGAGTCCGAGAACGAGACCTGTAACTAAAAACTTCTTCATACTTTTCTCCTTCAGTGTGAACTAAAAAGAACGTCTAAACCGTTGCCTTCTGTTAAACAGAATGGCGTTTTTCTTGGATACATTGAAATGCGTTTGTTATATTAATATTTCATCCGATGTTTATTCATGTAAGTCCCATGCAAAATTCGCTCCTGTTGTAAGCAATATTGCGCATTATCCCTATCTGTCTATTTTTCAGTCAATTCCATCCACAATTTACCAGATCACGCCTTATCGCTTCGCTCTGGAACGTACCATTACTGTACAGTTTTCTCTAAACCAGCATTGCAAATAGCCGGCTTTTGTAGCGGTGGAGTCAGGAAACACAATGCTATTTTGCGGATGTGATGGTTTATGTTACAGAACTTGTAATGTTGCCAGCCGGCGGAGTGGCCGGGAATACGTCCGTTTTTCATCAGATTGAACAGAGTACTACCTTCGTTCTGAAGGCTACAGATACTACCGGTCTGCAATTGTCGGTTCTCAGTCTGAAACATAGCTTCTCGTTTTACCAGAATGTCTGACTTCTCGATACCTACTTATCGAAACTACTTAACTGCGTCTTTAGAAAAAAAGAGAAAACCTGAAGCCGGCAGAGAAATACTTCAGCTTCAGGATGTCCTGTGTGGGTATTCCAGCTGCGGGATTTCACCGGTTCAGTTGCTGAGATGGGAGAGTATAGTCTTATTCGCTGTTCACTGGAGCTGCCACATAATGCCCACGCCAGCCAGCGGTACTATGGGAATAGTATCCGGATATTCGTGCTGGATCCAGGAATTGATCTGCAATGGCGCCCACAACAGTCCGATATCCGCAAACCAGCTCCAGTTGCCGCCAGGGTTACGGGTGATCCCGCTCCTCAGGTGCACCTCGTTTACATGCTCGCCTTCTCCCTGGCCACGAAAGAACCAGTACCGTCCGTAACCGATCTGCCAGTAGGATGGCCAGCGGTTGCCGGTATAACAGCGCAGGTCAATCTCCCCACGAACGATAATTGCCGGGAATCCGCCGCAATCCAGATTGAGTGACCACTTTTCGGTCAGATCCAGTTCTCCGGCCAGAGCGAACAGCGGCCCACCTGAGATGTCCCAGCGTAAACCGATGCTGTTGGCCTGCGCTCTGGTGGTAAGTAACAGGATTATCGCTGCTGTATAGACGGCTGCATGAAAGTATGAAATGACAGGCAGGGATCTGATAACCGGTCTCCTGATCATGGAATCACCTGATACTGATCATCTTCAGAGGAACGGGCTTCGGGGCAAAGGATAGCCTTCAGTACTTCATCCAATTCAGGTGTCGGTGTTACATCCTTGAACCGGCTCAGTCTCTGGTAGATATCACCGGCACTCTGGTGGAATCCTGCCGGTACACCCGCAGCAGCGAAAGTCGCTGCAATCTCCTCCATCTCTCCGGCAAAACGCCACGCTTTGGCGGTAACATTTCGGGCTCTTCCGGTTGCCCGTCCGGCAAAATCTGATCCGTTTAGTGACCATTGCTCCAGCAGCTCGCTGAGAACTCCCAGCTGTTCAGCGGCACCAAGGATTGTGCAAAGTAAAGCAGTTGAACCTTTCGTCCAGGCAGCGAAACACATTTTTATCGCGGAGGCAGAACCTGTCTGTTCACCCAGTATGCTGGTGGTCAACGGCCCGGCATGAAAACATGCTGCAGCTCTGGCAGCCTCCCGGCCCGCAAGATAGAGCCAGGTATGACCAGGTTCCGGTTGAGGATTGCCAATAATACCCCCATCGACATAGGTGGAGCCACCTGCCACTACTATCTCTCCGATCAGAGTGCTTTTTGCCGGTGAGACAGCGTTGGCATCTATGTACAGGCCACCGAATCCGCAGCCACTTACTGCGGTTGCAACTTCAACGGCCGCATGGGGAGGGCACACACTGACAATCACCTCGCAGTCGGCGCAGAGTTCTGGCAGGGAACCTCTATCGATCAGGTTCAATCTCTCCGCCCGTGCAACGGTTTCGCAACTGCGTCCCCGGGCTATCCAGCGAACATCGCACCCGGAATTGAGCGCAGTTTCGGCGACATATCTTCCCATCTGTCCCGGATGAAGTATACCAAGAGTTGTTCCAGTCATTCTGTCTCCCTGGTTGTCGCTCATTACCCCTCAAGTTTAACCGGCAGATCAACAACCAGTTCCTCCAGAGATCGCTTCGGGACATGATGCACCCCCTCACTGTCCCTCCAGTATTCGATATTGTCAGGGGAGGGCAGCTCTTCCAGCCTGACTGTTTCGGCTGGTTGCCCTAATGCTATTACCAGCAGGACTTTCAGGTGAGAAGGAAGGGACAGGTCCTCCTGCAGTTGCTGCTTCTGTATTGCGCCTATCATACAACCACCCAGGCCCATCTCTGCAGCACCAAGCAGGATGCTCTGTGCTGCAATGCCATGATCGCAATCACTGTGATCGCAGACACGTGTGTCCAGCAGGATAATGATATATGCGGAGGGGCGTTCGCCTGCTGCAGGGCCTGGCCACTCTGACAGATATCCGGCCCAGCTGAGACAGGGAAAAATCAGCTCCCTTGCTTGCGGACTGCAGGCAGGGAGAAATTTAAGTGGTTGACGGTTGGCAGCGGAAGCGGAGAGGCGAGCCAGGTTGATAAGCTCCAGCAGGGCCTCCCGGGTGATTGCCACCTCCTCCCGGAAGCGGCGGAAGCTTCTGTTTCTAAGAATAAGGTCCTGTAGTTTCATGGTAACCTGCTTTTGAACAGTTGGATTGCTTTCATATGAATACGGTTAGAATATAGGTATTTGTAGGTAGAATGCCTCTCAAGGAATGGTGTGTAAATGGATTCTGGATTGGCATCTCTTATGGAGTTGTTTTTTCTTAGTATATACAAATCCGGGGTCGGACCAAGTTATACTATTGTTTTCTATAATTATACATCACTAACAACTATCCAAAAGAGGGGATGTTTGCCCATTTTTCACTCTAAACTGGTGGGAACATCGGAATTCAATTGTCTAGACGTTAGGTTTTTTTTCAATTGAAAAACACCCAAGTTCGGGCTATTTTCGCCCTTTTTGTAGACATATCTTATTGTTTACATTACATATAACTTGGTCCGACCCCGTTTGCTACAAAAAAAAACGCCACCAGCTCTGCAGCCGGTGGCGTTGTTTAGATATTCTGATTGCCCTCTAGAAGGTAAACCGGAAGGTGTACCACTGGTTGGCGTCGAAGTACTCCATCGGATTGTAGGAGTAATCGACATAGAGGTTGTTGGCACCCAGATTCAGACGCAAACCACCACCCAGTGAATAACCATACAGGTAATCTTCCTGATCCGCGGTCACATAACCGGAACGGAGAAAGAACATGTTGGCAAAGGAATACTCCATGCCGAAACGATACTCGTCAGCACTGAAGTCATTCCCCTGGTAAGTGGCCATCAGGGTAAGATTGTTAATCGGATCGCTGACCAGATCATAGGCCAGGCCGAACTGGAAGGTAGAAGGAAGATCCGCCTTGGCGAATTCGAGCGTGGTAACCCGATTGTCAGCATTCGGCTCATCACCGGGCAGGTTTGAGTGGAATTCTCCACCGTCACCATCGTACTGCATCTGCGGGCCGAAGTTCTTCATCACTACACCAAACCGCAATCCTTCCATCGGGGTCTGCACCCTGACACCAAAGTCAAAGAGATAACCGGTAGCGATCATATCCTTGATCTGCTCCTGTTTCAGGTGCGCGTTAAAACCGATGGAAACCCGGTCGGTCATGATACGGGCATAGTTGAAGGTAACCGTTGTGAAAGTGGGATCGATGACCTCACCGGTTCCCTCCGGCATATCTTCTGTAGTCACATAGAGATCGCCGATACTCAGCATTCTCACCGCGACGCCGATACTACCCATCCGCCCCAGATTATGAGCGTAACCGAACATATTCACCTTCATATCAGCGAAATACTGCATGTTACCAAGCAGTGCTTCGTTGTCCTTGCCGTAGGCGACACCAGCCGGATTCCAGAAGATAGCATCGACGCCTGTCACATCACCTACCAGCGCTCCGCTGAGGGATGTACCCATGGCGCCAATCGGAATGCGCAGGTCGGTACCACCGGCAGTACCGAGGTTACTGGTTCCAGCCTGCGCCATGGCAAAACTTGAAACCAGCACCACCATTGCCAGTAAACTTTTTATTTTCATATAATCCTCCCAGCCTAGAGCTCTTTCAAGCGTTGAACTTCCATGATGACGGCCATCTTACCGAAGGTCGTACCATACCCGGGTGCATCTACATAGTAGACATAGATACCGCTGGCAATGGGTTGACCATTCTCAGTAAGCAGATCCCACGCGAGTTCGTTGAAGGGATCGGCGGCTGTCTTCTCCAGCACTCGTACCCGGTCACCGGCCAGGTTGAAAATCTTGATGGTGCAGGTTTCCGGCAGATTCCGGAACTTGACCACACTTACATCAGATTTCGTCTCATAACTGGAATGACCATAGTAGGGATTCGGTACAACCCGGATGTCACTCAACACATCCTCGCTGGCTGTGAAGCTGCTGCTGGTTGTATTGATTTCGTAACGGTCAACACCGGATCGATGCGCCAGACCGGACTGCAGGTGCCAGGTGCCTTCTGCATCCATGTGAGTGCGCCCTTCCGCCAGCATTGGCCACCAGGCATAGAGCACATCAGCTGCCGGGCCCCAATCCATTTCATCTTCACCATCCCAGGGATCATCACTGGAACCGTTACCATCCGTATCCAGATTCGGATCGATCGTACCATCACCATCCCAGTCACCGTTACGGTAGAGTGTCTCAGGATCATCGACATAGTCGGAGTTCATGACGAACAGGTAGTGACGGCCGCCAAGGACTTCGTCCAGCAGCTCCCAGACAAGAAGATCATCATCATCGTACTCAGGTATACCGTCCTCATCAACGTCGAACGGGTTATGCTCTACGAAGCACATGTTGAGACGGCGGGGTTCAGCCGGGTTAGTCAGATCCCAGGCGGAACCGGGGAATGTACCAACACCACCTGCGACATAACCGAGGTCACGACGGTAGGTCTGGCAATTGGTCCATTCATCTGAATTGCTGGTGAAGATCACATCAACAGCCGGGAAGAAGTAGTCGTCTCCGATAGATGATCCAAAGAAGTTGTAACCGAAGTCAAAACCACCATGGAAGTAGCTGCCACCCCAGTCTACACCGGAGAACCAGGGATCCTCCTCTTCACTCCAGTCTACACCGTAGAAACCATCGACACCGTTTACGACGCGTGCCCTGAATCCTTCGGTGACCGGATAATCATAGTCACCGGTCTGATTGGTCTGCCAGGCCAGCAGGGTATCGGCCGGATTCTTGATCAGATGCCAGAACTGATACTCGGTAACAACCACAGAATCGATCTCAATCCAGAGGCTGTCGTACAGCGATTCGAAATGCACTTCATAAACAGCATCATCAAGCGCTTCCTCATCAATGAGATCAATCCAGACATGTGCCGGTTCAGCTGCGCGGACAGTGTCAGGACCTATCCAGGTCGCCTCAAGAGGCGCGGTAGCATCACCGTAATCTGTCCCCGGTAAACCGAGACTGGGAATAGCGGTCAAAACCTGTTTGGATGTTTCCAGGTTGTTCGGAACCTGGTCGGGATCATAGGAATAAGCGGTCACAGCGTAATAATAGGGGTGGCCGTTGACCAGATCCGCATTACCGTTCCAGGTCAGATGATCCTGGGTCAGGTTCATGGTATAAGTCAAACCACCATCATTACCAAACTGAACCGGGTAGTTAACCACCTGACCTGTTTCGACATCAAAAATGTCGTCGAAGATAGTGGCCACACCATCGTTGATATCATAAGTGGCAATACGGGTCCAGGGGCCGGCAACCGACTCACCCTGATACACATTGTATCCCTGGAAGTCATAGTCGCCGGGGTTCTCTTCAGCTGATTCATCCCATACCAGTACGATCCGCTCGTCAAAAGCGGAAGCGTATGTAACCGGTTGTGCCGGTGCCTGTGAGACAACGAAGTCGTTATCGAACGCGGTCTGGGCGAAACCGTCAACATACTTGACATAGGTGATAGAGGACAGACGATCCGTACCCTGTGCTACCAGAACGGCAGCAACAACCTCAGCGGTGTCACCTGGCGCCATCTGGAAAGGTCCGGCGGTCTGCATGGCGCGACGGTCGGCCGCGTCACTGTCAATCCAACCTTCACCGGTCACCGGATTACCGGGAACCTGATACATGGTCGGCAGGCCGGTTGTCGGGTCAATGATGGTTGTGCCATCAGCGTTAACACCACGCATGTAGTTGTAGGACTCCTGCGCTGTGGAGGGGTCTGTACCATTGATGTACTTGCTGAAGGAAGTCATCGGCAGGGTTTCGGTAACATCACCGTCGCCATCGACATCCATGTTGTCAGGCGGCCCCAGGAAGAAATCGAACCCTGTACAGGGAGGTGCAGAGCCATACTGGCTGTCGTTATTGCTGGCATTGTAGCAATACCCCAGACCAAGGCCCGGATCACAACCTACCAGGTCATCACCGGCGCCACCGAGATCAGGATCTGACCATAATGACACATAAGTGGAATCCAGCAGGTCGGTACCCTTGTTGATAAAGCGATACTTCATGAAGATAACGTTGCCCAGCGGATCGGCGCGATCGAAGGCAAAGGTGGTCAACTGTACTTCAATGTTGAGCGGATTGGTTGCACCGGCATTGTTAGTATGCTGGGTTGCATCACCATCATTGAAAACACAGAAGGTCATCTGGTCCGCCTGGATATCCTCCAGCCAGGGCCCGTCACCGGTAGCATTCATCGGGGCGCCCTGCCCCTCCGGCCAGTTGAGATAGTCTTCATCTTCTGTCTGGCCGTTGTAGATCTTGTAGACTTTGTACTCCGGCCCATCAACCAGGTTCCCGTCAGCATCGATTATTCCAGAAACATATTCCTGAGAGTATTCAGCCACTGTCACACGGGTGTTTCCGTTAACCTTCGCTCCGACCCAGAGGCCGGCATCATAGATGACATGGGTGTCGGTTATCGGATAGTTGTTGGGGAAGTAAAGACCATCGTTGGTTCCGCGAGATGCCGACTTATCGTAGGCAAACACGCCGATATTAGTCACAAACATATCAAGCTGGTTGGCGTCAATTGTTGTGAGAATTGACTGATCGTCCGAATGCGGGTAGCTTTTCCCGGCCGGCTCCAGTGCCCATCCCACAGCTGAACCCACCACCAGCGCAGTAACTGTGTATAGCAGTAATCTCGTTTTCATTCATTCCTCCTGATTACAATGAGATGTTCACGCCGGCCATGATCATACGGGGATTGCCGAAGTTGTTCGGACTCTCCTCCTTCAGGCGATAGATCTCTTCCGCCGAATAACCACCGAGGAAGGCTTCTCCCTCGCGATCTGCCAACCAGGCCTGTCCCTCACTGGAGTCAAGCCAGTAGGTGGTTTCCGCAGTACCGGAAGATTCCCAGACGGAAAGCTGGTTCTCGGTATTGAACACGTTGCGGATATCCACATAGAACTGGGCATTAAGACCGTAGAGATAGACATTGCGGGCAATATGCATATCGACGTTGTAGATCCAGGGACCCCAGGTTGAGTTGATCGGACGTTCCGGCGTCGGGAATGTCTGTCCCAGTGAGATCTCGTTGTAAACATATTTCTTAGTGAAAGGCTGACCACTGTTGGCAGTGAAAATAGCACCGAATGCGGTGTTTGCCAGCATCCTCATACCCAGCAGCTGTGGACCTTCATTGTCACCAAAGGTGTAGGTCACTGCGCCCTTCAGACTGTGCCGCATGTCAAAGTCAAGCGGAGCTGTCATGGTCGGGGGGTCAGCGTTGGTATGAGCGATACGGTCATTACCGTCAGCGCCTGAACCGGTACCATTTGCCCAGCTGAGGGTGTAATTCACCCGGGCTGCGATATTACGGTACTCGCGCATGGCAACTTCGAACTCAAATCCCTTGATCACAGCGTGATCCATATTCTGGTATGTACTGAAGGATGTGGGATAAGACTCGACACTGACAGCGTTGATCAGGTCGTTCACATTCTTGTAGAAAGCGGTCACATCCAGCACTGAATACTCGTTCAGCGCGTGGGAGAAACCAAATTCATATGCGATGGTCTTTTCAGGTTTCAGGTTCGGGTTGCCGAATACGATATGGTAACCGCCATCCTGGATCATATGAGCCATGTAGTCATAATTGACATACAGGGTGTAGAGTGGCGGGAACTGTGTATAGTGACCGTAGTTGAAATGGAAAGTGGTCACTTCGGAAACCGGGAAGCTGACACCGAGACGGGGACTGACGATGGAATGTGCGGTTGCCTCTTCCAGGTCGGTATCCTCATCAAAATTCTCATCGTTCTGGTTATCCGGGTCAAGCGGGCGTTCTTCGTTCTTGAACCGCTTGGTGGCCGGATCAAGGTAGTCCCAACGCATTCCAAGATCGATGATCACATCGTTCCAGGTTACCTTGTCGGAGAAATAAGCACCCATGACTGTCGGCTGCTTGGCGCCGTTGAGCCCGCCACTTGTCTCTTCCTGACTGGTTACATCCCAGCCGAAGAAGTTTGCTTCGCGGTAGGCGCGATCGGCACGCTCGTCATCAGGAGTCTCCGGATCAAGCTCTGCATCGAGGTGATACATGTTGTACGCGAAATAATTGGCATAGTACCTGATGGTGTACTTCTGCATCTCAAAACCGGCCTTCAGGTCATGGTTATCCTGGTAGCGCTTGTTTATATCGAAACGGAAACCGATAGATTCTGTCTCCCGTTTCATGAAATTACGCCAGGCGTTCTGCAGATGCCACGGATCATCAGGATCACCGGGCTGACGGAACATCATCGTCTCATCCAGACCACTTGATCCAGGCAGCACTGTGCGGCCATATGCCAGGTAATTCTCTTCAGTGTCACCAAAGTTGGAGCGGTCACCCCGCAGGCGGGATACCTTGTTGTAGTTGGCTGAGAGGACATAGAACAGATCAGGACTTAGTGAATGATTCAAACGACCGTAATAGACCTGGTTCTTGTCGAGGTAACGGGGTAGATGTGCCGTATCGAAGTAGTAACTGTGACGATACTCCAGCCAGTCATCTTTGCTGGCGATCGTACCCACATCCAGCCTCATGGCATCAGTAAGCTGGGTAGTAATCTTGGCAAAGTAGGAATAGTAATCGTCAGTGTTGTCCTGATTCATCCCATCCCATTTGATGGAGGGACTGCGATCACGGCTCCAACCCTTATCCGCTGCCACGAAGAAGCGAACGTTCTCAACGCCCGGAAGCAGCGGGCCTCCGAAAGCTGTGGAATAGAGATTCTGATCATGACGCATTCCATCGCCACTCATGTTGTCAGTGGACAGTTCCAGACCAAAAGAGTAATCTTCTGCACCGGACTTGGTGGCGTAATTCACGACACCGGACATGTAACGACCATACTCCGCACTGAAATTACCCTTGTGCAGCAGGAAGTCATTCCAGGCCAGTTCCGGTACATTGATTGTAATGAAACCGGAATAGGGATCGTTCAGCGTAACGCCGTCCACATTGAACTGCACCTCTTCTGGGCGACCGCCTCTGATCATGAAGCTTGGCCCGTTAGTGGATTCGTTGTAGTACCGCACTTTCGTGTCAATGCAGTATGTGTACTCCGTTACACCAGGTTGAATGGTTACGAGTTCCTTGTAACCACTGATAGGCAGTTCCCGAATCTCCTCGCTGGGTGTGATAAGGACCGATGAGGTCTTATCCAGCTGGATGAGTGGCCGGGTGGCTACAACTGTGATCGCCTCACCAGCAATTGTGGTTGCGCTCAGGTTGAAGTCACGCGGGGTGGCAAAATCGGGAATAACCGTCAGATTGGCTACATTCACCTTCGTGTAGCCCAGTACAGAGCACACCAGTGTGTACTTACCGGCCGGGACATTGGTGATGGTGTAGTTACCATCAACATCTGAAGATGCACCAAAGGTCGTCCCTTCCAGGTAAACATTAGCGCCTGCAATGGTTCCGCCTTCGTCATCGATCACCTGACCAATGATTTTTCCGACGGTACCGGCCAGCGCCATTACTGGAAGTAGAACAACCAGCAAAATTGCTGTCAGTTTACTCCTCATGTTTCCTCCGTTTGATTGTGATAGATGTATTGGGTGTCAAAAAAATCGGGGAATTATTAAAAGTCATAGATCCGATATGCACAGATATCATCGTTTGCCCTGACAGGTAGGATAGCGTTTCAGCACCCGGTCTAAGCGATAAGTGAAATCAGAAATATATCGCTGTGCCTTCCGAGATTGCTTTTACATAATCGATACAACCCTCTATAAGCCAAATTCTACCTTTCCAGTCCTACTTTGTCAAGGTAATTCAGTTTTATGGTGAGTGGAGAGTAAGGCTGTTGACAGGGAGTCTGGAGAAGCTGATGTCCTCAAAGCATCTGGTCAATAGGGTTCAGTGGTATCTTAATTGAACTATGGTACGCAAAAGTGCCATGACGGCTATGTGACAAGATTGCTGGTATATCTAAACAGTGCACAAAGGGCTCGCGACATGAGCCTGCTGATCTAGCCGATCCGCATCGAGAAATCGAAAGTCGGGGCGGAATGGGTAACGGCTCCTATCGATACAAACTTGATACCGCTGTCCACCAGTTCGCTGATCCGGTCAGCGGTGATATTTCCGGATAACTCCAGCTGGATTCCGGAATGGGGAATCTCCCGGACAGCATGAATCATATCTGTGTCAAAGTGATCCAGCATGATGATGTCGGGTGACAACTGTACCGCCTCGCTGAACTGCTCCAGGCTGCAGACCTCGATCTCTACCGGCAGGTCTTCACCCAGTTGCTGTCGATGCTCAAACACCAGCTCCAGTGCCCGGGTAACACTGCCTGCCGCGGCGATATGATTATCCTTGATCATATACTGATCGTACAGGCCCATCCGGTGGTTCTGCATGCCACCGGTACGAACGGCGTATTTCTCAAGAAGACGGTAGCCGGGTGTTGTCTTACGGGTGTCCAGCAGCAGTGGCAACTCCCCCGGTTGTTCTGCCAGATGAAGGTCAGCACTGGTAGCTATCCCGGAAAGCCGCCCCAGAAAGTTCAACAGCGTACGTTCTCCTGCCAGTATCTGCTGTACCGGTCCTTTCAAACGCAATATGGTGACACCCTGCTTAACCCGATCACCATCTTTGGCAAGCTCTTCAGATTGCACTTCACTCCCGAGAGCATCGTATACCAGCTTCGCTATAAACAGGCCGGCAATAACACCTGTTTGCTTGGTTACAACTTTTGCAGCTGCCTCTTCATTTGTGAATATCGCCCTGCTGGTTATGTCGCCCGCTGTATCGAGGTCTTCAGCTAATGCCAGGTCAATCAGATGACGGGCACTCGCCAGTATTCGTTCTTCCATTATTCCTGCTCCAGTGAATCAATTGACTTCAGGCGTTCAGCCGCGCTCTTGCCAAAACTGCTGCTCAAACCCCGGTCGGCAATTATCCGTCGATATAAATCCCGCGCCCGGTCCCATTGCCCCAGCTGCTCATACGCCTGAGCCGCCTGGTAGATGGCGGTAATCTCCCATTCCAGCTCAGAATGGTAGTTGAAGTAAGTGACCTTGAGAAATTCAGCGATAGCGGTTTCATAATCGCCGCGATCGTAGTAACTCTGTCCGATATAGTATTGAATGGCGGCGGAGTTCTCACGATCAGCAGTCTGCAGCAGTTTGCGGAACAGTTCCAACGCCTTGTCCGTGTAGCCGCTGGTACGATACAGGTTACCCATTTCTATGCGCCGCTGGTCAATCTCCTCCGGATCGGCAGATAGATCCAGCAGCTCCTGAAGTATCGGGACGGCAGCCTCTGGCAGGTTCATCATTTTGTAGGCGGCAACCAGATTGCTCAAAGCGGCCATCCGATCGCTGCGCTGATTCAGATCGATCAGGGAATTTCGGAAAGCCAGTACCGCCTGCTCCAGATTACCATTACGGGAATAGAGCGTCCCCAGGGTCAGTTGAACCCTTCCACGCAGTTCTCCAGCGGACAGTTCCTGTTGCAGCTGTTGCAACCTGCTTATTGCGGTCTCTTCATTTCCCAGCAATACCTGCAACCGGGCCAGTTCATAACGTGCCTCGGCGTGATACTTATCTGTTCCTTTTACTCTAAGAACCATTTCAAGCAACTTCTTCGCCTCATCATACTGCTGCTGTTGCAACAGATAGCGCCCCTTTTCCCAACGGTAGCGGGTAACACATGTGTCTTCCAGTACCTGCTGCTTGTAATCCCTCAGATAACGACCGATGCTCGTTTTCGCCCGCTCAAGTTGACCGGTCCGCAGATCGGCGAGTATTATGAAAAACCGGTACTCTGAAGCCTGTGCCGGTTGAAGCTGCTCCAGCCGTTGAAACAATTCCTGCGCAGCTGCAGGTTGTTCCTGATTAAATTCGAGATAGGCCAGCTTCCGCATCGCCTCCAGCGTACCGGGATGTTGTGGGTGATTCCGCAACAGGTAGGACCAGTAGGCAGTTGCCCGTGGATTGTCACCCAGCTGAGCGTAAACCTCACCTATACGAAAAAGTGCATCCAGGTAACGATCACCGGTAGCACCTGCGGAGAGGTAGCGCAGAAAATGAACCAGCGCTTCCTGTGGTTGGTCAAGCAGCAGGTATAATCTGCCAATCTCGTACTCGTTAGCGGGTGCGCTTACCGGCATAATGTTAACCGGTAATCGCTCTGCTTCTAACCGGTGGTTCAGGTTGAGGTAGATCTTCAGTGCGGCTGTGTGATTACCCGAGGCTGACAGCAGACGCGCCATTTCGATATCCAGCTCCTGTGCGGCAGGATGATACCAGAAGTCCGCCTGGAAGTGCCTGACAATCTGCAGCCGTTCTTCTTCCGTCAGATCTGGCAGATAGAAAAGTTGTTGCAAAGCAGCTGCCGCTTCCCTGGTCCCGGGGTACTCCTCCAACAGGCGGCGGCAGGAATTTGCGGTCAGCACCATATCCGAAACCTGTTCTGCCAGACCGGCCCTCAGTATCAGTCCTGAAGCATCAACTATCCCGCTGTTATCAAGCATCACCAGAGCCTGCCGGGCAACCAGCTTCGCCTGATTCAGGTCAGGTTCCAGCCTGGACAGACTGAGTCCGGCCACAGCAGCTTCCCACATCAGTTGCCTGTCAGTCCCTGCCAGCGGTTCCAGTGTATTGAGATACACTTTGTAGTATTCCAGACTATCACCTGCAGCCGTCCCGCCTGCTACAGAAGCTTCATTCTCAGCCAGCAGCAGAACAGCCTGCGATCTCCAGGGAGTGGGTAATCCGTTCTCGATCAACTGTCGCAGGGGGACTCGAACATCTTCCCCACCTGCACTACGGATACGCAGCAGATGGAATTGAGCCCCCCGGGTGACGCTGTCATCCCCACCTTCGCGAATCGCCTGCGCCAGAAGAGGCATTGCCTGAGCATCATCATGCAACTCTTCTGCGTACAACAGGCCTAGTTCCGCAGACAGGTTACCCGCCCCTTCAGTGCCTGACAGCAGCAGGGTTGTGATACGTGGCAGCAGCTCAGCCAGCCTTACCCGTGGCGTGATTTCCTTCCACTGCAGCTGCTCGACTTCCTGCAGCAGTGGCGAAGCCGGGTAGTTTCTTCTGAATGAATCACAGAGACGATCAGCCATCTCGTATTGCCCACCGGATGTACGCAGGTGGATTATCTCCAGTGCCAGTTCATCCGCCTCCGGTTGCTGCCCCGGCTGCAATCTCGCAACCAGATAGTCCGCCTGTGACCATTGTTCTGTCTGACGATAGTAACGCATCAGCGAAAGCGCCCAGGCGGGTTCGGTCTCCTGGATCTCCCGAACAAGACGCGGCAAATCCAGCCCACCAGCGTGTTCCGGATTCTCCAGGAACCAGCGGAGCGCCCAGCGCCTGAATGCCTCCTGTGTGGAATCGGCTGTCTGATAAACCTGCAGGGCTGCCGGCCTTGCCTTGCGGAAGAGCCCCTGCTGATCCGCTGTCCAGGCAATCTTGAAGTTCTGTATCAGATCGGGTGTGGTTATCTGTTCCCAGGCTGTCAGCGCACTGTCAGGGTTATCGTTGAAGTAATGGATATCACCGAGCAGTTCCAGCCAGTCTTCCCGGGAGCCTGCCCCGGTACCGGCCACACTCAGCGCCTGCCGTGCAGCGTTGTAATCACCTATCGTCACCAGCAGGCGCGCCAGCTCGAGGCGCAGACGGTCGGCTTCAACGGCATCATCTGTCTGCCCCAATCTCTTCTCCAGCAGAGTAACACCCTCTTCAAAGAAACCACGGCTGAAATGCACCTGCGCCAGCAGCAGAGTTGTCTGCAGGGCTATCTCGTCACCGGCTCTATCGAGTGGTATCTTTTTCAGAGCCAACTCGGCATCACTGTAGTTTTCCAGATCATCAGCGATACGCGCTTTCAGCAGAAGTGCGGCAAAATAGTGAGGTGAGGTCTCGTAGCTGAGTTCCAGTCTCTCCAGAAGCCCTGACGCCCGATCAGGATTGCCGGTCTCAACTGCCACTCTGGCGGCTTTAAGCAGTCCGAGCGGCGCCAGGGGGGCATCTGGAGCGAGATCTGCCACCCTTACGAAATTCTCCAGTGCCGCTGGCAGGTTCCCCTCCAGGTTGTAGCATTCACCGGTTTTAAGTTGCGCATCCGGCACCTGCCTGCTGTCAGCATATTCCAGTACTACCCGTTGGTACATGCGGCGGGCGGAGACGAAATCCTCTTCCTTGAAGAGGCATTCCCCCTGCATGAAAAATGCTTCCGGGATACGGGGACTGGTAGGATAGCGCCGGATAAATTCGGCATACTGCTGTGCGGCGACATCATATAACTCATCGTGATACAGTTTGCCGGCGTAGTCAAAATCACGCCCCTCGCTGTCGGCGTCAGCCAGGGCAACTCCGGTTAATGTGCCCATGAGTAAGACGATTATTCCGAACACTGCTTTCCTGCCGATCATGCTGCTCCCGAGTGATTCATATAATACCCTCGTTGCTTCAAGTGGAAAACACTCCAGTTGCCCGATTCACATATAGACAGGGGTAACAGATATGCACTTCGCTACGATTGCTTACCTGCACTCATGCACAAGAGACTCTTTTCTCTTGAGGGACATTTTCCAATCGACAAACAACGTCATTCCCGCGCAGGCGGGAATCCAGCATATTCAATCAAAGAGTCATACAAATCCAGCCATTCAGGATTCTCGTCTTCGATCAAGCGTAGTTTCCATGAGCGATTCCATTTCTTGATCTGCTTTTCTCTTGTGATTGCTGAAATCATTTCCTGGTGTGCCTCAAGATACACCAGTTTATGCACTCCGTAACGCTTGGTGAATCCTTCAACCAGATTGTTCCTGTGCTCCCAAACCCTCCTGAGCAAATCGCTGGTTATGCCGATGTACAGTGTCCCATTTCTCTTACTAGCCAGAATGTAAACATAAGGATCTTTCATAACTAGCTGCTCCTGGATTCCCGCC
Organism: uncultured Bacteroidia bacterium; assembly: GCA_964501185.1. GTDB lineage: Bacteria > CAIWAD01 > CAIWAD01 > BS150m-G50 > BS150m-G50 > BS150m-G50. The sequence goes on along the minus strand of CAZCRT010000012.1, from coordinate 57,008 downwards.
TTCGCGGGAATGACGTAAGTCCTACACCCTACTCCTCAATAACGCTGAGATGAGCATAACCCGCAACCAGCTTTTTGACAGAGTGTTCAAAGCGTACTTTGATGCGGGCACTGTTACCCATACCGCTTATCTGCAGTACTTCCCCTATACCGAATGTAGGATGCCGCACCCATACCCCAACCCTGATATTTTCCATCTCCTGGTTACCATCATCATAGTCCGGTACATCTGCAGGCCGCGTTTGACCAGCCGGTCTTCCCGCTGGCCTGAATCCGCCTCCCTGCGCTTCTTTTTGCAGAGCGCGCAGACGATCTGAGACGTCCTCTTCGGCTGGCATATAGCCATCCTGTACTGTCTCCTGTGGCAATCCGCTGAGGAAACTGGAAGCATAGCTGCGCTGCCTGCCTGACCAGAGACGTCGGCTGCGGGCACGGAGCAGAAATAACCGCCTGCGGGCACGGGTTACTGCCACGTAAAAAAGACGTCGTTCTTCTTCAGCAGCCTGAGGGTCATCAAGCCGCTGTATCGGGAAAAGCCCCTCCTCCAGCCCGGAAACGAAAACAGTATCGAACTCCAGGCCTTTGGCGCTGTGGGCTGTCATCATGACGATGCGGTCCTCCGCGTCCTCCCATCTGTCGACGTCGCTCATAAGTGAAGATTGCTCCAGAAAATCCTGCAGTGTCTCCCGGGTTTCCTCATAGAAACTATCCAGAGCGGCTTTGAGCTCCTGCACGTTGGCTATGCGATCCTCGCCTTCCGGCCCCTCCCGGCGCAGTTCCTCCATCAGGTCAATTTCGTCGATAAGCTCCTGCAGCAGTTCTCCAGGAGGTGTGTCATTCTTCATATCCTGCAGTGTATCCAGCAACAGGTTAAAATCTCCCAGCCGGTTGCGTACCGCGGCACGCAAACCATTCAGTACCTCCTGCTCCCGGATCACACCGGTCAGGGGAAGCTTCCGCTCCCGGGCTGCCTCCTCAAGCAGTTGCAACGTGGCAGCACCTATACCACGACGGGGATAATTGACAATTCTACGAAATGCAACATCATCCTGCGGATTAACCAGCAGCTTCAGGTAAGCCAGCAGGTCCTTGATCTCACGCCGCTCGTAAAACCGCGTACCTCCGACAATGGCATAAGGAATATCGTTGGAACGCATTACATCTTCCAGAGCGCGGGACTGAGCGTTAGTACGATAGAGGATGGCCATTTCCCTTAGCGGTATCCCCTCCCCTTTACTCTTCCTGATCTGATCGTAGATACGGCGTCCTTCATCCAACTCGTCACGGGCAACAGTAATCACCACCTGTTCACCGTTGTCGTTGCTGGTCCACAGTTTCTTGGGATGCCTGTGGGAATTCTTTTCGATTACCGCCTGTGCGGTTTTCAGAATATTGCCGGTGGAGCGGTAATTCTGCTCCAGTTTGAAAATCCTGCAACCGGGATAATCCCGTTCGAATTCGAGGATGTTGCGGATATCAGCACCACGCCAGCTGTAGATCGACTGGTCATCATCACCCACAACGCAGATGTTACGATAACGATCAGCCAGCTGGTGGATTACCTGATACTGCACCCGGTTGGTATCCTGATATTCGTCTATCAGAATATAGCGAAAGCGTTCCTGATAAAACTGGAGACGGTCAGGAACAGCCCTGAACAGCTGCAGTGGCTTGGTCAGCAGATCGTCAAAATCGAGGGCGTTGTTCTGCTTTAACTGCAGTTCATAGTGGACGTAGATTTTGTGAATTGTTTCGTCAAGGTGTGCGTTGTTCTTCTCTGCGAACTGGTCCGGACTCTGGTCGCTGTTTTTTGCATCAGTAATACGATTACGAATCATCTTCGGCTTAAGCTCCCGGGGATCGTAACCCAGCTCCAGCATTACCGACTTGATCAATTTCAGCTGATCATCCGCGTCATAGATTACGAAATTGCGGCTGTAGCCCAGCGCTTCTATTTCTCGACGCAATATCTTGGCGAAGACGGAATGGAAGGTGCCGATCCAGAGTTCGTCAGCGGCTTCTCCAATCAATTGCCGCACACGCTCTTTCATCTCCCCGGCCGCCTTATTGGTAAAGGTCAGGGCCAGCACCTGCCAGGGTTTGCAGGCTCCGCTTTCCAGCAATCTGGCAATACGCCAGGTGAGTACTCTGGTTTTACCGCTGCCTGCCCCGGCCAGCACCAGTAATGGGCCCTCCGTGGTTTCCACTGCCAGGCGCTGCGGTTCATTCAGGTGTGTCAGGTCCATCAACGCCTCCGCCTCAGCTGCCGGCGCAGTTCATCGAGTGTCTGCCGGGCCCGGGCATGTTCAGCAGCGGTACGGCTGAAAATGTGACCTCCGGTGCCATCCGCAACAAAGAAGAAGTAATCGGTAGCTTCCGGTGCTACAGCAGCCTGCAGTGCTTTTTCACCAGGATTATTCACCGGCCCCGGTGGAAGCCCGGGATACATATAAGTGTTATAGGGGGAATCTATCTTCAGGTCTTCCAGCAGAAGTCTGCGCGGGCCCTCAGGCAGGAGATATTGAACGGTTGGATCTGCCTGCAGTTTCCAATTCTCACGCAGGCGGTTGTGATACACTGATGAAATCCGCTCCGCTTCAGATGTATCAAGCATCTCCCCCTGGATGATAGACGCCATTGTTACCAGTTCATGTTGTGAGAAGGAATGTGATACATTTCCGGGGCTCAGGTTCCTCCAGATCTGCTGATGATGCCTGACCAGTGTTTCCAGAACGGAGCGGGGCTCCTGACGGCGGAAAAAGCGATAGGTTTCCGGAAAGAGATATCCCTCCAGGTTGTCGCTCTCCAGCTGCAGTTCATGTGCAAAAGCGCTGTCCCCGATCAATTCCACCAGACGGCTTGAGTCTATCTCCAGTTCTCTGCCCAGAATACCGGCAATTGCATGGCCGGACAGTCCCTCCGGCAGTGTCACCCGGCAGAACTGCCTGCTGCCGCGTCTGAAGATATCGACCAGCTCCCAGGCGGACAGCGAATCCGGTACCAGGTAGAGGCCTGCCTGAAATTCCCGGTCTGCTCCACGCAGTCGCGCAGCCACCCTGAGAGACATAGGGCAACGCAGCAATTTTTCCTCAAGGAGTATTTCAGCTATCATCTGGGTAGAGCTGCCTGGATAGATCTCCAGCTCGACAATCCGTCCTTCCCCGCTTTTAGGAAAGAACAGCCATAACCAGAGAACGGTTACCGGGGTCAGCAACAGCAGGAGGAGTATTATTTTGAATCGTGTTTTCAGGTTCACGCTATCGGTTTCTGTCAGTAGTTAATGGGACTGTCTCCGGGTCGATCATCCTTCAGGCGAAATTTCAAGGTTACCCAGGATTCACTTCCACGATGCTCGACAGGTAGTGCTACAACTTCGGCAAGCTCGATCGGCAGCTGCATTGCATGCAGTGTGCGATCAAACCGGATATCATGGTAATGAACCAGCAGGAAGGAATCAACCCCGGAGGCTTGAAGTACCTGTACCAGAGGACCCATTTCTGCCAACCTGTCGAAGAACAGTATCTCGTGCCGGGCATACAGCTGCGGCATCGATCCGGCCAGGAAGTGAACGTCTGTCAGGATCACCCGGCAATCCTCCTGTCCGATCAGATCGGCATAATCCTGCTGCATAGCCTGCCGTTCCCTCAGAAGCTGCACACTGCCGGCATGTAATATCAATGATATCAACAGAAGCGCTGCCGGCAGCCAGCGCATACCGGAATCCCGCCAGCGTCTCGAGGCTACCACGGCAGCAACCGGCACCAGTACCATCAGCCAGCGGGGGCCCCAGTGAAAACCTCTATACACGGGCAGGAGCAGTATTATGAATCCCAGTGACAACCAGAGGAGATGCTGCAATGTCCGGGTAGTCTGATCCGATGCGGTGGGTGCGTGATTGGCCTCTTCCTTCAATCCGGTGCGGATCGGTTTGAAAGCCATTACCAGCAGGGGGGCCGCTGCCAGCAGGGAAGCGTAGCGACCCATGTGGTTCTGGATCAGCGGATCGCTGTAGAAAAGGAATGCCAGCCACAGGCCATGAATTCCGAATAACCAGAGTAGCAGTTGGCCGGTACGGTTGCCGGCGCGTAAAGCACCGACCAGCCCCAGCAGTGTTGCGATACCGAGCAGTGGATAACTGCGCAGGGGCAGCAGCAGGAATTCCAGCCGTCCCAGAATAGACATCGGCTTCCAGCCTGCTTCAGGACCTGCGAGATTGGCCACCCATTGGAGTGGTAGCCAGTATCCGGTGGTTCGATAATTCCAGGCCGCCCAGAATGATCCGATAAGCACGGTGATCAGCAGCAATAAACCCGCGGACTGCCAGCGCCGCTTCAACAGCCAGTAAACCAGCAGGGCCAGAATTATCACACCCGCTTCCAGGCGCAGGAGTACCGCCAGCATCAGCAGTGTACCGACGATGAGCGGTGCCTCCAGAAAGGTCAACGCCAGCAGCACTACAGCGGCAGCAGCAAAGTGGCTCCAGACCTGCAGGGCATAGAAGAGCAGCGGTGTTGCAAACAGCAGCATAATCGTCAACGGATCGGCAGCCTTCAGCCGGCGCAACGCCCAGAGCATCACACCCACCCAGAGTAGCATCAGCAGCCTGACACCCCATTTCCCGGCAACCATATCGAAGAGCCGGTTCAAAGCTGGATAGAGCTGCCCGAACACAACACGGGGTCCCCGCTCCGTCGGTAGAACAAAGGGAGGTGGTACCGGGAAGTAGTCAGCAGGAGGCGTGTCTGGCTGTAACCAGGGCAATTCACCGTAGGCGGGATCTTCCTGACTGTTGACAGCCATCAGGTCTCCGTAATGCGCCTGCCACCAGGTAAGGCCGGTGTCTATTACCCAGAAACGGTCTACCCGCGCAGTGCCGGTCAACAGCAGCACAACAGCTGCCAGCAACAGTTTTAACCAGCGATGGGAACGGGGGGTGTCAAACATATGAAATCACATTAAAAAACCCCGCCGCGGGTTTCGCATCCGGGCGGGGTTGTTAAGGTCTCATGTCAGACGCTATCAGAATTCATACTGCTGCGAGAGCAGATAGTAATACGCCACCATGAGTAGATCGATATCACCCTCACTGTTATCAAGGAAGAAGAGGGGGAGACCGCTGTAGATGCTGTTGAAATTGACCGACACCGATCCGAAACCACCACCACCGAAGCTGATGTCTTCGTAGAAGGCAATCACCGGTTTCTCGTGACTGTATAAGGTAGGTTCATAGCTGACATGTACCATTACAGTATCACTCGGTTGCCAGTAGGATGCAGCTGTTGAATCGTAGCCCAGGTTAACATGCGAGACACGCAGCATATGCTTGGTGTGATCATCGCTCCAGGCGATTGTACGGAATTCGGCGGTATCTGCCGGTAATCCCTGATGACGTCTGGTAATGTTAACTATGCTGTGTATCTGAGTAATCTCTTTATACCGGTCCAGAATTGCGTTCGGCCAGATCCAGCAACCGATAGAATCCGGTTCTTCGCTCCACTCCGGATAGAGACCTGTACCGATCTGACTGAGATTATCAGGTTTGTAGTGAATGGTCATCGTATCGGGTAGATGAGCTGTAAATGAATCAAAGGTATACAGTGATGTAGCAAAGTCCTCCAGCGCCATCACCTCTGTCTCTTTGAGTCCCAGCAGAGTGTCACCTGATGAAACATCAGTGTAAGCGATAAAGCGTGCAGGGGGATTGCTGTCCAGTATCTGCTGGATTTTGCTTTCATCCATATTCAGGCTGCCAAGTTCCGGATCCTCAAATTCCGGTTGTGCACCGATCAGCGCATCTACCGGTGTGGTCGGATTCTCACCAAGCGTAACCGGTTGCAGATAGACTGATGAAACGCCGAAATACTGCTGGAAGAAAGAACCACCGGTGTAGTTGAAGCTGAACAGGAAGGGGACCACGCCCACCATGTTGTTCTGGCCCCAGGTGTTCACCTGGCTGCGCCAGCCACTCATCAGCACGCGGCCACCCATATCCATATATTCAGACAGCAGGCAGGCAGTCAGGAAGTTATACTCATCCTGATTATTCTCGGGGCCATAATCATCATTTATCCACATCACCTTACGGTAATGGGTCAGCAGGTCGTGTGGCACATTGTCTCGATCAGACTGGTTGCCGATACTCAAATAGCGGATATTGCCATCAGCCGTATCTACACCCGCCGTTGCCAGATTCTCACTGATAAGCCTGTAGTAATACTCATCCAGTTCGGCTTGAGTGAAAATAGCGTCATATGGCCCGTTTTCAAACCTGGTCTGGTTCAACACCAGAACATCTTTGTCAAACTGCATGGCCTGTACCTGGAAACGCAGCCAGGCCGGCTCATAAGCCTCTTCATAGCCATCATCCCGAACATGGACATTCAGCTGATAGGCGCCGCTTTCCAGGTTCTTAAAAGCGATATAAGTAGTGCCGGTCCAATGACCATCCTGAAAAGTATAGTCTTCCCAATCAACAACAACATCTTCGTCCACTGTTACTTCTTCAAAGTAATCTGCCCAGGTTGCTGAATCAGGCTCAACCATCAGATCCACATCGAGCATTTCGTCAACTACAGCTGTATCAATCCTGAACAGCCGGTATTGATACTGCAATGGAATCTTGTAGAGTACCTGATCATCAGGGTCGCTTCCCTGTACATAGAATGTGATTCCACTCCAGCGTGGGTTTTCCTCTGCGGCGACGAACTGGTCACGAACTACTATCGATTGGGGATAGTAGGCAGCCTCTTCAAAACCTGAGTAGGGGTTGGTCTGAGACGAATTGGAACACCAGCCACCCTTGGCCCACTGAATTTCGGGTGTATAGGGGGCCTGGTTAGATCGATTGAAAACCCGGCAGATCTTCTCAGAATAGGCGTCACTGTTATCTACCGCTCGTAACCATACAGCATGGGGGGTAATCTGCCCCAGCTCTGTCGTCAGGTTGATCATGGCAAATGTGTTCTGAGTACGAATCCAGTCGTTCTCACCAATGCTGTTGGAATCAGGAACAGCGTCACCGATCAGTGGCTGGTCATAGTACTCGTACGCCTCAACAAAACCGTCCGGATCGCTTCCATACCAGGAGATAAGCGGTGCGAAGCTGAACAGCGGCTCATAGTGAACCCAGCAGTCAACCCGGTAAGTCTGCCCGAGTAACCAGGTGAAATCGTCGGTATGGGTCAGGGTAATGAAGCGGTGAGTATTAGCATCAAAGCTGTAAGCATCTTCCGGTACATATTCCACCGCATCCCAGTCCACATCGTCCCCGGGGAAGGGGAAATAGTAGACGACAACTGTCGTATCCATAATCGCCAGGCTCTCATAGGAGATCAACTCATACTCATAAGTCTCACCCACTACTGGAGTATTGAAAAAAGTGCTGTCTGCAGGCTCAGCAACTTCCCACCGGAAATTGACGATCTCGTAATCGGCGGCCACCTGTTCGGCATCAGGATTGTCATTGACAAATTCCACCGTCGGGCGCTGGTTTTCTGTGATTTCACCATCTATCCGACTGCACGCAGAAAACAGCAGAAAGGTAGCAGTGATTATCAAAAAGAAGTATTCGCGTTTCATTCTTTTCCCTCAGGTTAGAATTGATACTGCAGGCTGATGAATTTGTGCGGTCCCAGATACTTGTTGAAAACGAATCCGAAGTCCGCCTGGAATGTATGCCACTTGATACCGACACCCCAACTCATTCCATCCAGGCTGATCGTTCCATCTTCGCCCAGAATGGGATATTCCACATGGGGATCACTGTCTACATTATCCTGGTAGTCTTCCAGCGTATAGCGGCGTAAACCATTGATCTTCTTACCATAACGTAGAGCCAGGAAGTCATTCCACTCATACTCCAGCCCGATAATCGCCAGCTCCACGTTGTCACTTGGATGACCGAACTGGAAACTGACTTCAAGATTATGTTCATCGGTATGAATCGGTGTGGCTCCGATACCAAAACGGAATTCAATCGGTAGTGGATGTGGTGTCTCCACAAAGGTCAGGTCGGGGCCGAAGTTGGAAATCATCATCGCCAGACGCACTGTCCGCCAGTTGGTATCATAAAAGGTTCCGACATCAGCCGCCCAGCCAAGTGCGTTCTCGCCATAGGTTGATTCGTTGATAAGTTTGACAGTTGTTCCGACTGCAAATTTGTTTGTCAGCCTCTGTGTCCAGGTTAATCCAACTGCCAGATCGGTATAGTTGAATGTTTCACCGGTTCCCTCAGTCCCAGAGTGAATCGGTGTGGTCACCGTCATCATATCGGTATGCATAAAGGTGGCGGCCACACCAATAACCGAAATCACATTGCCACGGCGCAGGAACGGTTTGGCATATCCAATCCACTCCAGGTCCAATCCGATATTATTGAACATCATAAGATGGGTGAAAGCCGCTTCCGGCTGTTCCAGCTGAATCAATCCGGCAGGATTGTAGAAGAGCGCCGACACATCATCAGCCAGGGGCAGAAAAGCATCGCCCATTGCCGCACCGCGCGCGCTGGTTCCTATTTTCAGAAAGCTGGCACCCATCGTGCCGGTCTTTACCTGCGCCAGCACTGTGGCCGGCAACATAAGCAGAATCACGAATAACGAGGTTCGCAGGTGCTTCATCTGTTGTCTCCTAGCGGATAATTACAAACTTACCCGTCTGTATGTTGCCCTTGTTGCTTTCGGTACGGTCTTCCACGCTGAACAGGTAGAGACCACTGGTCACCTGCTGTTCGTTACGGTTGTTGAGATCCCATCCCTCAGAATAATCAGAACTCCACCTCAGATTATCATCACCAGCTGTGTTATGTGGTAGAATCTGCACCAGATCACCGGCAACAGTAAAGATTCGGATAATACACTGTTGCGGCAGGTTGGCGAATTCAATACGGCGATCATACTGCGGGTAGAAATCGGGGGTTCCGTCATTCTGGTTTTCCCAGGAAAGGCCGGTTTCAGAATTCTTGAACTCATAACCCTGTGTATAGTCCCTGTAAGCCAGATAGGGATTCGGAATTACCGTTACTTTCTTTGTCGGGTTCCCGGCCGGTGCCAGCACCTGAGAATTGCAGCTCTTCGAAGTCTCCAGTGGTTCGGTACCGGTAACAGGATCACCGAAGTCATAGGAAGAGATGGAGTAGTAGCGGGGGAAATAGGGGCGTGCATTGGGCACCGTGTAACGGTACTCAACTGCATAATCAGCACCTGCATCCCATTCACCGTTTTGATTGGCATCATAGAAACGATCACCGAGGACAATCAGACCGTTCAGATCCATCTGCTCCCACTCGTCACTTACTGAATTGTACTCCATAGGATTGCCATCTGCATCACAGGGAATACCATAGGAGAAGAGATCCCGCAGTGCCCAGTCGGTACTTTCAGGTGTCGGGTGCGAATATATATAACCGTTGCCAACCCACTTATCCTGGTTACTGTCCACCAGAATCATTTCTTCTGGAGATATATTTGGTTCACCGGTTGTCAGATTATAGGCAAAGGAACTGGCCGCAAAACCTGAGTTATTGCCAACTGCCTGTCGGGTCCATCCTTCAGGCGAAACAAGCGGTAAAGCTTCCAGCGGTCCGGAGTCGGGCAGCGAGCGCAGACGGCCCTCGCCATCAAAGTAGGCGAAGTCAATCTCGTCAAACTGCGCCAGCAGTGTGGATTCATTTTCGAGCCCGGTATTCGCAACCCAGATATTGTAACCCTCGAAATCCTGCAGATGTGAGAAGGGATCACGATAGCTTGCGCTCTGCGCGTTCCGCTCCCAGATCAGGGTCACGACATTATCAGCTTCCTCACCGTTAACATCCTCTGTCAGGGAATAGTCCATACGGGGACAGGGTGGTGGTGGCGGGCCCTGGAAATCAGGCACACCGTCACCCAGATCGAGGAATCCATTGCCACTCAAATGGCCAATATACCAGTCCTTGCCACCAACCGTTCCGTTGGAATACTTGGGGCCGGCATAGATCTCGGCGCTGTCAGAGATGATGTATTCCAGATTCCAGAGAATGTCATCTTCAGTAACCCGGAGGTCATTATCGATATCTACAAAGCCCAGCTCGAGGTTGGTAATATCATCATTTACACTGTTAGACTCCGTGCCATCCTCGTCAGGACCGGGATAGACACCCATGTACTGACCGAAGTAGAAAACCGAATCCCCTATTGATGCGGCGAAGAGCCCGTCAGCGCCGACATCCTCACCCCACCAGCCGTCACCGGTGTCAAGGATCTCATCACCTTCAGTACCATCAGCATCGTTGGTACCCGGTCTGCCATCGGTTCCGTAATCATAGATCGGCGTGTCATACATCTCGTTATCGTAAACCCGCTGCGCCCAGATAGCATTGAAATCCATATCCTTGAAATTGAACAGATCGTAATTTGGTACTAATGCTGTCTGAGGACGAGCACGGTCATGTACTCCCTGTCCACCGATATAGGCGATAGTCATATTGAACTTCTCACCCGGGTTGAGGCGATAGATCAGACGGCCGGCCTGGTCAACATGATCGAAGACACCCAGCGGCCCCCAGGAGAGTAGATAGCGTGTATCGTACCCGTTACAGAGGTCGTCGGCATTACCGGCAGAAGGAATAGCCCATTCCTGTTCGGTGCCATCGTTCATAACCTGAGGGTGATTACCGATCCAGACCGGATCACAGACACGAATCTGATCGTAATCAAACTCGTGATTACTCATCACCTGATATTTACGTTCATCTCCCTCCGGTGTTCCCCAGTCACATGTCCACTGCATATCGTAGTCGGCTGAGTCACAGTACATCTGCCAGGAGGGCCCGAAATCGATGGAAATATCTTCGTTGGAAATCCACCAGTTAAACGTGGTTTCCAGTTTGGGGTTGGGAGCACGCAATACCCGCATACCGGTCACATCAGGGCAGGTGAAGTCGTTACCGGTAGTGACATTAACCGGGCGGCCATCATTGTCCATGATATAGGCGGTGTTGATCTCCACGCTGTCACCGGTCACTGAATCAACCGCCGCAACCCTGAAACCACAGATATCATCTACATGATGACTCTGCTCGTCGGTTTCACCAACATCACCGTCGTTGTAGATCGCGACAAAAAGGTTTTTCAGATATTTGTCGCCGATATTCTCAATTTCATAGTCGATAATGATGAAGTCCTGGGCGTAGTTGTAGGTCCAGGAGTGGGAAACCTGCGTCATCTTCAAGCCCAGCGGGACATGACGGCCGTCAAAGTCATCATTTGGAACCCACTGCTGATCTGTCAGTGTATCAGTATATACAGCCCAGAAATCCTGCTCGGAAACCGCCAGCGAATTGTAGATATCGCTGCCAAAACAGTCATTTGCACCTTCGACAAAGGATTCCTCCATGATGGCCGCTTCATCACCACAACCGGGATAAAGCTCCTCATCACCATACCAGCCTTCGAAGCCGTAAGAAACACGGGGGGTTTCACTTCCATCGTCGTTGACGATCAATGCGCCAATCCAGAGCGCTCCCTGGAAGAGGTACTGCACACCTGAACCGGCGGGGTATTCCAACTGTGGTGCCCAGACTCCTGGCTGACATGGATCATCCAGAGTGCCCGGATCACTGGGGCCCTTGTTGCCAAAGAAGCCATAATTGGTGATGTTCAGCCACATGTTGGACTGACGGTGAACCCGGTTATCTGAGTAAGGGGTACAGATGTCGGTGTTACGACTATTCTCCTTGCGTTCGACGCCGTTATCGGCGGCCAGGCTGCAGCTGGCGCATACCAGCAGGAAAAGAGTCGTTATAGATATGACAGACTTGAATCTCATCAGGCCTCCTTAATTTCCGCAGGTTCCATCATCAACGTAGCCAATACGCCCACCGTCTTCTCCAGCAGTCAATGCAGGAGATCCGGGACTCAGGTCATAATCCCGGGTTGCCGGATCCACAAAGAGAGGATCTCCGATCAGATTACTGGCATCCAGATCCCAGGTAGCCGGTACCGGATAGGCGCCGTCGAACATGTTATACAACAGATCAGGATTAGAGGAACCCAGGAACTCAACAGCGTAACCTGCATCCTCAACCGACAGGGTCGCATCAAAAGCGATGATATTTTCGCGGATTACAGGATCGGAATGCTCGCCCAGTAAAACGCCACCGTTCTCACCGTAGATGATAGTGTTGTCTTCAATATATGCACTACAGAAACGGTCCGCGTTCAGAGCGGCCATCCGGTTGCCGTAGATCAGATTGTTAATGATATCAGGTCGACTGTTCTCATAGAGGAAAATCCCATAACCCTCGCAATTCAGGAAATGCGAGTTGGTGATACTTCCATTAGTGTCCATGGTAAGGAACAGATTTGCTATCGCATTGTCGTCAAATGTACAGCAGTTTACATAGGCGTCACTGGAATCGAAAACAGCGCCATAGTACAGGTTGTGCCTTATTGTACAACCATCAAGACGCACATCAACACCGTTGCGAACCGTGACTGCGCCACCATTAAGCAGATAATCCTGGCCTGTATTGGATGACTCAGAGCCATACTCGATCAGGCAGTTTTCCAGGCGGGAACCGCTGGCACCGCTTTCCATGAAGTTGAGACTGCGCCAGCCACCCTTCATGGGACGGAAGGTGGAGGTGAAATTGACCGGAGCGGCCGGACTGCCATTGGCAAGCACAGGGCCGTAGAAGTCAATCCGGAAAGATCGCTCAAAATCAATTGTCACACCGGCATCAATTACCAGAGTATCCTGGTCGGTTTGCGGCATGAAGAAAGCATCACAGGTAACAGTCCAGGTACCACTGGTAATATTGTTCCCGGGCACCAGAATCTGTCGACGCAGTTCGTTGGCAAATTTCATATAATTACGGGGGCCGATATCCTGTGGTTCGGTACCCAGTGTATCCCAGGCGGCGTCGATACAGGGGGAACAGGGATCAAGCGAGAAATCACGGCCGATTTCATCCATGAAGAACACATTGGTAAAAGTATTACCGTGATAATCGGTGGAATCGCCGTTGGCATTGCGGTGCCAGTTGTTACCAAACATCAACGAGTCACGCAGACAATCTGTAGTATCCTCTTCGGGACAATCGAACAGAGCGTACATCATATCCTGCGGGATCAGAAATGGCAGGGAAGAATTCATCCAGAAGCTGTTATGTTGAATTTCCACATCGTCAAAGGCGGCGGGATCAGCCAGGTAAATTTCCGCGTGAAGCGTGTCAAAAGAAAGCCCGAAACCGTCGTTTTCAAACAGAATATTGGAGCGAACCGTGGGAAATGACTCACCCACGATGGAAATTCCGTTATTCTGGTTGGTGGCAATCAGGCAGTGCTCGATCGTCGGGGAAGCATAGTAGCACACAACCGCACCGGTGAGACGGGGGTCGGTGTTACTGAACAGGCTGCCGTATTCAATCTGGCAATAGGTCAGCTCCGAAAGAGATGCCTCAGCCGTACTGTCGAAAACGATGCTCTGCCAGTCACCATATGTGGGATGTGCTTCGTTGGAAGTGAAGTAGATCAACTGCCCTTCCAGGCCGTTGGCCAGCAATTGCCCCTGTACAAAAAACGAATACTCACCGTCAAAACGGATTTCTACCCCGGGCTCGATGTTTACTACCGCATCCTGAGGGATTTCCACGTCCTCAGTCACCTTGTATGGTGAATTCGCGAAGGTCAGATTGGAATTCAACAGGGCGGGGACAACGGTATAGTTATCGGTCTGGTCGTCATTGCTGCTACTGTCATCTTCCGTAGCACAACCACCAAACAACAGCAGGAGACCGAGTGGGATAATCAGAAATAACTTCTTCATGAATACTCCGTCGAGTTAGAACGTATAGGCCACACGCAGCATGATGTGGCGCGGCGGTGAGTAGTTCCAGGGATTATCGTCAAAGGTGTTCTTGCCCGGATAATAGAGAATGTGATCCGGGTTTTTACCGTGCAGTGCCTGATCCAGGCTCCCTGTTTCCGGGTAGAGGGCGCGCACATTGCGCTTGTTGAACAGGTTCTGAATATCAACACCTACCAGAAGCTTAGTGTTGGACTTTGCTCCACCAAACCGGAAGTATTTCTCAAACTTCAGATTGGTGGTTTCGGTCCAGGGCATACGGGAGGAGTTGGCCAGAATCAGCGCGTCGTTGTCAATACCCAGGGTGTATTTGGAGGGTGTATATGGCCGTCCACTACCGAAGGTGAAAGAGACCGAAGCAAGCCAGTCGGCAGGTAATCTCATACCAAACAACTCCGGCTTATCATTGGGCCCGAAGAACAGGGAATAGTAAGCGTTGAGAGAATGTGTCTGGTCCCAGTTGAGCGGATGCTCGTCCCGGTTGACCGGCTGGTTATCAACACGATTCTGCAGAGCGGCCTCAGCTGAGGAGGCTTTACCATAAGCGAAGGAAAGCTCGTAATTGGCATCAATGACTGTATGGGCAGTATTACGGTTATAGGAAATACTGGCACCACGGCTGCGGCCATAATCGAGATTCATATAGCGGTCGATGAAGTAACCACGGGATACTTCCACCGCAATAGTTGAAATCTGATCAAAAATGTCACGATAGAATCCCTGAATGTTGATCAGGGTAGTCTCGTTGAATTCCGCCTCGACTCCGAACTGGTACTCAACTGTCTTTTCGTGACGCAGATTGGGATTACCGACTACCTGATTATTGGCCTTGTTACCGGTCAGGGAGCGGTAGAAGTACTGGAAATTAGGCGTCTGATAGAAGTGTCCGTAGTTGAAGTACAGCTTGGCGGTTTCGGTGATTGGATGGGAGATACCGAGCCGGGGTGACAGGCGGGAAATGCTTCGTTCAGGAAGCACGGCGCCAGGTTGTCCTTCATCAAAGGCTTCCTCAATCTCACTGATAGTTGAATTCTCATGGAGCAGGAAGTCCCAGCGCGCACCAAGCAGTACGAACAGTCCCTCAAATTCCATCTTGTCCTTGAAATAGAGCGCGCCTTCAGTCGGGTTATGATCGTAGAAGTCACGTGATTGACCACGATCTGGCCAGGGGCTTCCTTCCGGAAGCGCAACATAGCCGGTATAGGGCTTGTTGGGACCACTGATTGATGACATTGTCATCTCACGATGAGTCACCTGAGCACCCAGCAGGATTTCGTGATACTTGTTGAGCTGTGACTGATACTCTGATTTCCAGTTATATGTAACTGAACGACGGTTCTGCCAGAAGGCCTGGTTATCATAACCACCGGGATTCAGGAAAAAGTCATAGTACTGCTGCGGATTATAACTCAGACCGTAGGTGGTCTCCATGTAGTTACCCGTATCACAGGTGCCGTTCTGATTATAGTCGACAAAGTACTCTTCACCGGCATCATAACCGAAATTCGGTTCATTGAACTCAGGGGCTGCTTCATCGTGCAGAGTACGGTTGATCCAGGTTGAATACCCGGGATTATAGGCGTAAATGTCGACCGGCCAGTCTTCACCATGAGCTTCCGGATCATAGGTGTAAATTACCGGCATGCTGAGATCTTCCGGCATATTCCAGTTTGTTCCACCCTGGCGGGCGCGAATATCGGTATAATCATGGGTACCGAAATAGGGATCGACAATAAAACTGGCCCACCGGGTAAACAGTTCGTATTCATCAAACATGTAATTGGTTGAGTCATGCTTTCCATTGAGGAAAGGTGTGCCACCAAAACCGTAGGATGATGGCAGGTCCCAATAGGGTTCCCCGGCATCCCAGGTCCCGTTGTAGTAACCGTTCTCATTCGGGAAATCGATAAACGGTTCACCGGTATCGAAGTAACGGTCACCATCTACAAACGGCTCACCAACATCTTCATCATCTTCACGGATATCCTGGAAGTTGATCTGTCCGTTCTGGTCGATGTCATCATAACCTTCAGCCATGTCCCAGCGACCGTTGTGGTTTGAATCTGTGTAGGGTTCACCCTCATCCCAGAATCCGTTGCCATTTGTATCTTCAAAATCCTCTGTCCAGCCATCCCAGACACCGTTACCGTTTGCATCCTGGAAGCGTTCTCCGTCCCAGCGACCGTTGTGGTTGGCATCCTGTTCCGGCAACTGTGGTTCAGCGTCATCCCAGATACCGTTGCCATTGACATCGACAAAGGGATCCCAGGGGTCATAGGTACCGATATTGCTCATGCCGGTGGCTGGATCAGTAACATCGGTGAATGGTTCTGCTGCGTCATAGATGCCGTTGCCATTCAGGTCGATCCAATCCTCGCCCCGGTCCCAGCGGCCATTGCGGTTCAGATCCTCGTAGCCTTCGGAATGGATGGAGTTGCCATCACCACCGAAAGCGACACCATCGTAGAGCCCGTTGTTGTTGGCATCTACATAACCATCGAAGAAACCATTGCCGTCAACATCTACCAGTCCGAGAAAGTCACTCTTGGCATCCTCGTAATTGCGTTCGGTGATGTTGAATTCAAGGGTGAAATCACCAGGGGACTTACCGCGTGGTGAAAGGAGAGTCTTGTTTTCGGAGCGGCTGATAATGGATGAGAAAGTGGAACTCTCGTTTACCTGATGCAACAGCTCCAGACTCATGTTGATACGGTTATTCTCCGCCCAGGGACGGTTTTCCGGGTTGAATGTATACACATAACCGTAATTACCACTCAATGGAGCGGCGCTGTTGGGATAGATGTCCCAGCGACGGAAATACCGCTCAAAATAGATTTTGGTTTTGGTCCTCTCGGTGATCGGAATACTCAGGTTGACAGTAGTCTGATAGTCGTTTACCTGTCGCTCCGGCAGCTTGAACCCCATACCGGTGTAATCGTTTGCTTCACGGGTTATATCAAACGGCAGGTAGGTGTTGGTCAGGTTAGCGCGGGCAGTGAGGTAGAAAGTTACCGGGCCTGTTGTCTTACGGCCGGTGAAAGGAACCGGGCCGCCAAAGGCAAAGCTGGTACCGTCGGTGTCAAAAGAGTAAGGGCCGAAAGGAGCATCTGTTCGGTATTCCACTTTACCGGTATAACGGTCTCTGGGGCCTTCAACTGTTTCGATTTTGATGACGGCCGCCTGTGCCTGGCCATATTCCGGTCCGAATCCGCCTGAGAGAATATCCAGTTGCTTGATATTGGCTACATCAACATTCAGATAGGTAGCACCACCCACCAGTGGATCGCGGCTGTCAATACCATTAATCAGAATAGCAGCCTGATCGGCACGGGCACCACGTGCGTGAAGCGCACCCTCCTGGTCAGTTTTGAAACCTGGCCTGGATTGGATTACCTGAGTGACATCAACTGCAGCTGTTTTTTCGATATCATCAGCACTGATCTGAATTGTAGAGGCTACCTGGTCAATCTGGATCGTCCTGCTTTGAGCCTGTACAACGACATCTTCCAGCTTTGATTCAGTTGATGGCAACTGGAAGTCAATTCCAGAGGTGGTGTGATCCATGTTCACCAGTACACCCTGCATGGTCACTTTTTTGTATCCGAGCATCTGGCACTCAAGCTCATATTCACCCGGTAACACCTGTGAAATCATGAACTCACCGTCGAGATCGGTAGATGCACCACGTAATGGCACTGTTCCCAGTACAATCACATTGGCATCCGGGAGCGGCTCACCTGTCTCGATATCTGTTACGGTTCCTTTGATTTTACCAAACTGTCCGGCCTGGAGAGCTGAGCCGATCAGTAATGACGCAACCAGTAGTATCGCACGCCATCTGTTCAAAGGGGTTATTACAACCTTCATGTTTCCTCCTGCAATGGAAAGCACTTCGTTCGGCGGATTCCGGCTAGGGATCTTGTCAGAATTGAGAAATAAACTTATTCACATCCTGACGTAATGTCAAGCAAAAGTACCAGCGGGAAAAGAGACTTCCCTTTCACCGGTCATCCGTTTCTATATGATAATCATAGACTTACTGGAGTCAAGTGAGCAGAGGCAAGTAGTATAGAGGAATGCTATTCTTCGCTTTTTGAAAGATTTGCAAATATTATGCCATTCCCGGGCAATGAGCTGTCACTTACTGCTTCAAACCACTGATATTCTCTCTCTGCAAATCGGAAATTACTGTATCACATTTCTGCTCTGAACTACGCTTCACACCACTGATGCGGGTTCACTGACAGAGTTACTTGAGCAGAATAACTTTATGGGTGTCTTCCAACAGTGATGCATTCCCCTGCTCCAGGGTCGCCCCCCGCAACAGGTAGACACCACTGCTGAGCTGCGGCAACTGCACTCTTATCAGATGTTCTCCACTACTGAATGAGCCCTGTTGCTGCCAGGCCAGTTGCCCCAGAATATTGTACAACTGCAACTGTACAACAGCGGGGCTGGTAAGCTGCAATGGAATCGTCAACTCAGCGTTGAAGGGGTTGGGATAAGGTGGCAGCAGTGCCAGCGTAGTTGGCAATGACTGCGGTGTCACGCTTTCGACTACTGTATCTCTTAATATCTGAATGTCATCAATTGCCCAACCCTGTGACCACTGCCCTGTGAAATGAAAACCCAGAGAGAGTGTTTCATTCCAGAGCGAATCGGGCACTCGGTACCATTCAAATGTCCAGTATGGATCCGTACCGCTTTCATTATGTATCACGTTCCAGTCACTATCCGGTGATGGTGACTGGTCAGAGGTCCAGAGCACCTGCCCTGTACCACCGGCATAATCATCGAAGAAGGATTCCCAGGTCAGGTAAAGCATCTCATCGGCACCGCTGAAAGTCAGCGGTTCGGAGATCAACCAGTCGTCCTGTGTGGCGTCTTCCCCCTGTGCATCGCTGTTAACAAATGCGTACCAGCTGTGTGCCGGTATGGAGAAAAACATGGAAGAGCTGTGATCGGTAACCTGCCAGCCGGGGGAGTCCTCATGATGATAGCCGGCATCCCAGTTTTCCGGAATCACCTGCCCTTCAAAATCCTCTAAGGTATAACTGGTGTCCGGATAGTAAGCCAGGCCTTCGTAACCGGTCTGCAGCAGATTACCCGGCAGTGAGTCCTCGCTCCAGAAGATATTGATATTCCGGTTGATAATATCCGGCACCGTTGATGATACAGCGAAGGGGATCGGTTCCAGTGTGAAAGCAGGCAGGGTGAGAATTGAATCTACATTCGTTCCCGGTAGCATGACTTGCACCAGCAGTGTATCGCCTCCCTGATTGCCAACCCAGACGGTATCGTCAATTACTTCACCAACCTCGAACGGCCCGATATCCAGCCACTCCTCCTCTGTGGGCCAGGTGTAGAGCTGTGGTGCAATATCACCGGCAATCTCCACACCCTGGAAATGATCTACTATCAGGTAATAATCATCATGTGATACACAACGGATTGCCACCTGAATGGAGTCACCGAGAAAATCTGGCGCTGTATCGAACGAGTACTCAGTCATGATTGAGGGAATATTGTCGTAGTTGTCGATCAACTCGAAGAGGGCGGGATCGAAATTGCTCTCGTTAACCCTGGTGCGGCTGGCCAGAATTTCAAAGCTCTCCAGCCATTGCGGTTCCTCATCCTGTGAAGCGGCAAAAAAGGAGATTGTGCGATTGGAATCAGGTACCAGCATGCGTGGTGTAATCAACCAGTCGTCGTTCTGGCTGCCATCGTTGTTGTAACGACAGCCGGCAGCATGGTCCGAGTTGCCAAAGGTGAGAAATCCATCACTGGAGTTGACCACTCCCCAGCTGCTGCCTGAAGCATCCATGTCCATCACCAGCCAGCTGAAAGGGATACCGCTCTCGAAATCCTCCAGAAGCTCTTCCCGCTCCCGCCAGCCGGGTTGCGCCTGTAGAGCCGTCTGTGCCACAAACATGACCAGTAATATGTACAGTGTTTTCCGCACGTAATTCTCCTGTCTTAGCATCAATTTAAACATGGGAAGATAAAATGCTAAAGGAGAATGGGAAGAAAGAATACAGTAGACAGAATGCAGAATACAGCATTCGTATGAGAAAGGATGCGACAAGCCCGTTTTCTGGGTGCACCTACACGCCTATCGCTCTGTTCAAATGCATCCCCCAACCGGAACGGGCGGGACAACCCCGGGTATTCTGTCTTCTGTATGCTGCCTCCTGCCTTCTGTCTGCTGTCTCTTGTCTGCTGATAAAAAAAGGCGATCCCGCCGTAACGGAACCGCCTTCATATTCAAAGATCCTTTGCAGGACTCTTTATCTACCAGATACCCTGAGCCATCATGGCGTCGGCTACCTTGAGGAAACCGGCGATGTTGGCACCGTTAACCAGGTTGCCAGGTGTACCGTATTCCTTAGCTGTTGCCTGGCAGTTATCATGAATGTTCTTCATGATGCTTTCCAGCTTGGCATCAACCTCTTCACGACTCCAGGAATAACGCATGCTGTTCTGGGACATTTCCAGACCGGAAACAGCCACACCACCAGCATTGGCAGCCTTGGCGGGTCCATAGAGGATACCGGCATCGAGGAACTTGTTGACACCCTCAGGAACGGTCGGCATGTTGGCGCCTTCAGAAATCACATAGACACCGTTGGCAAGCAGGTTCTCAGCGTCCTTGAGATTGATTTCGTTCTGAGTTGCACTCGGGAAGGCGCAGTCAGCTTTGTGGTTCCACAGAGGATTGAAGTCAGCATTGGCATCGGCAGCGGTGAAAGGCACACCATACTTGTCGGCGTATTCCTTGATGCGGCCACGCTTGACATTCTTGAGGTCCATAATGAAGGCCAGTTTCTCGCGGTCGATACCGGCTTCATCATAAACATAACCGGAAGAGTCGGAAACTGTGACAACCTTGCCACCCAGGTCGAGAATCTTCTCGGTAGTATACTGGAAGACATTACCGGAACCGGAAACCAGACAAACTTTGTCTTTCAGAGTTTCGCCGCGGGTCTCAAGCATATTGGCAGCGAAGTAAACAGCACCATAACCGGTTGCTTCCGGACGAATGAGACTGCCGCCCCAGGTCAGACCTTTACCGGTCAGAACACCTTCGAAGACATTCTTGATCTTTTTATACTGACCGAAGAGGTAACCGATCTCACGGCCACCAACACCGATATCACCGGCAGGTACGTCGGTGTCAGCACCGATGTGACGCTGCAGTTCGGTCATGAAGCTCTGGCAGAAGCGCATTACTTCTTCGTCGGACTTTCCTTTAGGATCAAAATCGGATCCACCCTTACCACCACCCATGGGGAGTGTGGTCAGAGCATTCTTGAATACCTGTTCGAAACCGAGAAACTTGATGACGCCGAGTTTAACGGAAGGATGAAAACGCAGGCCGCCCTTGTAGGGGCCGATTGCGCTGTTGAACTCCACGCGGAAACCTTTGTTGACATGGACTTTGCCACTGTCATCCATCCAGGGAACACGAAACATGATTACACGTTCCGGCTCAACGATCCGCTCGAGAATGCTGGCGGAAACAAACTCCGGATGACGATCCATTACCGGCTCCAGAGAAGTTACAACTTCTTCTACAGCCTGGTGAAACTCGGTCTCAGCGACATTGCGCTCTTTCACATTCTGCAGTACATAGGATAAATCAGCCATTTGAGAATCCTCCAAATAGATATGTATAAGATTGGTTTCTTTGTTTGCCAACTCGCTGGAAAGTTCTTTGCCTGGTAACGATTGGTCAAGGACTCATTAAAAAAGCGATTCATACATGCAATGCAAGAGAAAATTACGCAATATTAAAGTAATAATGATGAGTATCTACCCGTTATCGGGTAAACTTTCGTTGTTTTTGCGATATTTCTCCCAGTCTTGCGGAGAGTTGAGGTTATGCAGGCACCTTGCATCGCCTGTTTCCACCCTTTTAACTGATAATCTCAACTCCTCCCGTATTATTCGATCCAGACGATCTGTGAGTGGTCTGGCTGCTATCCTCCGGGCAAAATCGGCATTTATATAGAGCGGATGTCCGCCTCGCTCTCTGTATGCCGGTTGAGCGATTCCCTGGCCACAGCTTCTGGCCAGTTCAATGAT
Organism: uncultured Bacteroidia bacterium; assembly: GCA_964501185.1. Taxonomy (GTDB): domain Bacteria; phylum CAIWAD01; class CAIWAD01; order BS150m-G50; family BS150m-G50; genus BS150m-G50. The sequence continues at coordinate 35,082 of CAZCRT010000012.1, read as the reverse complement.
CGTATCCCTGTCGGGTGGTGGTACATCAACCGGTTGGAGGAAAACCGCATTCGCTGATGCTGCTGCCATCAACCCGGCTCTTACCGAACTGAACATGCCGGAAGGCCAGTCCTGGTTGATAACAACCTCAACGCCCGGCACCGTTTCAACCACCTGACGGATAGCTTCTGCTCCCCAGCCCAGCACACAATAAACGCGCTCTACCCCGGCGGAAAGATATGTTTCCACCTGCACTTCAATCAGGGATTGCCCGGGAAACGGCTGCAACGCTTTGTGTTGCCGGGAATCTGGTTCTCTGGTAGAACCAGTCTGCATACGGCTGGACCGGCCGGCAGATAGAATTACGGCTGCCATTCCTGCAGGGAGTATATCCACTTCCTACTCGCTCTGCTGCAACAGTTGCGCCGCAATACTTACCGCGATCTCCGCCGGGTCTTTGCTGCCCACCCCGGACAGCCCGATTGGAGACACCAGTCGTTTGAGCAGCTCCGGGTCTGCACCCTCCCGCAGAAGAGTCTCTCTTATCTTTTTGGCCTTTGCCCGGCTGGCAATCATGCCAAGGTAGCGCCAGGGCTTCTGCAGGCAGTTGCGGACTACCTTCAGGTCCTGTTCATGGCCATAGGTGAGCACAACAATGTGAGACGTGAGCGGGTTAAAGATCAGTTGAGCAGGCATACTGTCAAAATCAGCATGTATTACACTCACACCGGGGAGCTGCTCCCGGGGATAGTCTTCCCGCTCGTCAATAACGGTAACATTGAATGAGGTGGGTGCCATAACCCGGGCCAGTGCAGCTCCCACATGGCCGCCACCGAAAATATAAAGATTGTGGACGGCACCAAACGGCTCAATAAACAATTGCATCCTGCCACCGCACATCGGGCGGCCATCTTCACCGTCATTGATAAACTCCTGCAGGCGGGGAGTCCCTTCCTGTATGGCTTGAACACACTGTTGTATTACATCATCCTCAACCGCACCGCCCCCGATCGTACCGTGGATTGTGCCATCAGGCTCTACCAGCATGTGTACAGCAGCATCCCGCGAGGTGGAGCCCGCCACAGCGACGATCGTAGCAATTGCAAAGGGCTTTCCCGCCGCCTGCAACCGTCTGCTTTCTTCAATCCAGTTCAAGTCCCGCCTCCTTTATTATGCCGCAGAGAGTGTTGCCGGCCACCTGCAGGCGATAGCCGGCTGTTGAGCGAATGTCGTCAATCGGTTTCAGATCTTTTTCCAGCTTCTTTCTTATCTCCACTTCACGAAGAGTCTTCCCTTTGCTCCTGCATTGCTTTACATAATCCTCTACTGCAGTCAGTCGTTCAGGATAAGGAGACATGGCTCCGGCGGCTACCCTGAACAGCTTACTCTCAGGTTGTCCGATCAGAGCTGCCAGGGATAATTTGGCAATCGCCTGTGCCCGGCGCGCCCCGGTTTTCCGGTAAAAGGTGAGAGCAGCAGGCGGCTCCGGTATCCTGACGGCCTGAATCCATTCCGTTGGGGCCAATTTCATCTTCTTGTAATCGAGATAGAAATCACACAAAGGCAGCTCCCGCGTTCCGGCAGCTGATTGCAGAACCAGAACCGCCTCGTAGACTAACAGAGGTGGAACACTATCGGCAGAAGGGGAAGCGTTGGCTATATTACCCCCCAGAGTTGCCATCTGCTGAATCTGTCGGGCCCCGATGTTACCGGCAGCTTCCGCCAGCAGTGCGAATCGCTCCCTCAGGAGGGAGCTGGCCGCCAGAGATGACATGCTGGTCATGGAACCTATAACCAGTTCTCTTCCCTGCTCCGCGATTGAATCCAATTCAGATCGCAGCTTCTGCAGGTTTATTATTCTCTCTGGTTGCAACAGTCCATGTCGGAGGAGTGGCATCAGGTCAGTAGCGCCGGCCAGTAACGGGGTACCGGGATACTCCGCCAGCATTTGATCCAACTCATCCTGAGTAACGGGTGAGAGCACTTGCAGGGCACTCATGACTGCCCTCCAGAAAATCCGCGCTCATTTACCCTCTGTGTGGCAAGCAGTACTCCATCCAGGATTTTCTGATAACCGGTACAGCGGCAGAGGTTTCCTGCCAGCGCTATTCTGATCCGGTCCGGCTCAGCTGATCCCCCTCCCGTAAGCCAGGACCAGCTGTTCATGATAATCCCCGGCGTGCAGAAACCGCATTGAACCGCTCCGGCTTCACTCAGCGCCAGCTCCAGTTCATGGTAGAGGGTATCATCCTGCAGGCCTTCGACAGTTGTAACTTCTTTTCCATCGATTTGAATCACAGGCATCAGACAGGCGAGGACCGGTTCACCATCCACCAGTACTGTACAGCTGCCACATTCCCCTTCTCCGCAACTCTCCTTGACGCTCGTCAGACGCAGGTCCTCACGCAGCACGTCCAGCAGCCGCTTCAGCGGCTCAACTGTTAAGGAGTATCCATGGCCATTTGCTTTGAATCTCACTGTTTGCACAACAGCTCCATCAACTGTTCCGGTAGAACCGGTATTTGTGTCACCTTCAAATCAAGCGCGTTGCGCAATGCTGCAACAATAGCCGGCCCCGCACCATCCAGTGGTAATTCACCAACTCCTTTGGCTCCGAAGCCACCCTGGCCGGACGGGTACTCGATGAATTCAACCTGCAGCTCCGGCAGATCGGCCATGGTCGGTATGATATAATCTGTAAAGCCGGCGTTCTGCACCTTACCATTCTCATAATGAACTTTTTCAAAAAGCGTGAAACCAACCCCCTGCAGCACACCACCCTCAACCTGCCCCGCCGCCAGTCGCGGATTGATTACGGTACCGATATCCTGTACAGCGGTAAACTTCCGCACCTGGATCGAATAGTCGATCAGGTTTACTTCTACCTGTGCCACGTAACAGCCCCAGGAGTAGTCGGGATAGGCGTCACCGCGATAGTTATCATCGTCCCACACCAGACCGGGTGGTGGTTCATAACTGCTGACGGCTTCCAGCCCCGTCCCTGTAACTGCGCTGGTAACCAGAGTGCGAAACTCATCTTCGTCCCGGTAAGCCGGTAGTTGCGTTTTGATTTCCCGTGCTGCTTTTTCAACCAGCCTGCCCACAATCATGGTCGTCCGGGAGGCAACCGTGGGGCCACTGTCCGGGTGTTTTGTGGTCGGTGTTTCAAAATGTACAAGGTCGCTGGATACCTGCAGCACTTCAGCGACAATCTGCGGTAGTACTGTCGCCGCACCCTGCCCCATCTCGGTTGAGGTTACCCGTATGGAGACAGAACCATCCTCATTTCCCTGAAGCATTGCCCGTCCCTGTATCACGCTTTCACCGCTGCCGGTGAATCCGGCCCCGTGGTAGAACAATGCTAATCCGCTGCCACGGCGCCGTTCTGAATGTGTGTCGTTGAATTCCCGGTTTTCCCTGGTGATCGCTTCCCAATTTGTGCTCTTGACAGCCTTTTCGAACACCTGTTCACAGGCATCGCTCTTCACCAACTGCCCGGTGGAAAATGTATCGCCTTCCCGCAGCAGGTTACGTCGCCGGAAATCAACCGGGTCCATTTTCAGCTCAACCGCTATCTGCTCCAGGTGACTCTCGATAGCAAATATCGCCTGTGGTGCACCAAAACCACGAAAGGCTCCACTGGGGGGGAGATTGGTTGCCAGCGCCCTTCCATTAATCCGCACATTTGGCACGTGATACGCCCCGGCTGCATGCAGCACACCTCTGGCCAGCACCACCTGACTCAGTGTGGCGTAAGCACCTGCATCAAGCAACAGCTCTATGTCGAGAGCCAGGATGTTCCCTTCAGCATCAACCGCCGACCGGATACGTGAGCGGGATGGATGCCGTTTTGTTGTATAGCGAAAATCCTCCCCGCGGTCATACAGGATGCGAACCGGTTGTCCGGACTTGTACGACAACAGCGCTGCGTGGGTTGCGATCAGTGAGGGAAAATCCTCTTTACCCCCGAAAGCACCGCCAGTTGTTGATTGACGCACTTCGATGCGGTCAGCCAGCTCCGGGAAAGCACTCTGCAGAGAACCATGAACATAGAAGGGGCACTGCAGGCTTCCGGTAATGAGCAGGCCACTCCCGGGGTTATATTCCGCCAGCACCGCCTGTGGTTCCAGATAGAGCTGTTCCTGGGCGCCGGTATGGTATTCTCCCTCTGTGTAGTGATGATCATCTTCCCGGAAAACTGCTTCCGCGTCACCTTTGTTGATTTTCAGCTCTTTGAAGGTGTTGTCTTCACCGAAGAAGGGGGTATTGGTTGCCAGCGATTCTTCAATAGTAAAACAGGCGGGTAAATCCTGATAACTGATTGTGATACAGGCCGCCGCTTCACGGCACAACTCCAGGCTTGAGGCGGCCAGCAGCAGAATCGGCTCTCCATGAAACCGGACTACCTGATCGGCCAGAAATGGTTGATCTTCTATAATTACAGGATTGATGTTGCGACCGGGGATGTCAGCTGCCTGTACTACTGTCACCTGTGACCAATCAAAAGCGGTGTCGAAATCAATGTGATTGATACGGGCGTGAGCCCGTTCTGACCTGACTGTGTAACCCTGCAGACAGCCTTCGCAGTCATAGTCAGACAGGTACCGGGCAGTGCCATTGATTTTTTCGCGGGCATCTACACGAATGCGATTTTTGCCAACCTGTTTGTACTTCGTCATTGAGATAGAATACAGAATGCAGAATACAGAAGACAGCATTCAAAAAATAGAATACAGGCGTCAGAATTTAGAAACCCGATTACAGGGGTTTATTGCACCTAACTAAAAGAGAACTTACCCGCTGTTTGTGCATCCATGAACCGACCAGGCGGGCGAACCACGCCCCTTCTGTCTCTTTCGCATCACTATCGTTCTGCAAAAGGCGATTGAACCTACAGGCAGCGCAAAACGTTGTAGTGTCGTTGACCTGACTCCTTGTCTAAAACCAGGTCACATAGTAGAAAAATTCTCCAATGCCGTCCGTTATATAGCTATTGGTTGTTCCCTCCTGCACCATTTCGAAATCTCCATACGGTGTATCACAACGATAGACGCGATAGCCTGTCGCCTGCGGTTCCGTTTCCCAGTTTATAGTAACCCAGGGGTTTGTGTAGCTGATAGAGATAAACAGCGGCTCACCTGGTTGCGGTTGTTCATAACCGGTCAGAATGAAATCATCAATATACCATCCTTCGTCACCCCCACCATTGTCAGAACCGAAGCGTAAACGGAATTGCACTGCAGCTTCCCCGTAGGCTGTCAGATCGAAAACCGTCTCCAGCCAGTCAAAGCTGCCGGACCAGCAGGCCATACCACCCTGAAACGGATGTGAAGCTGGACTACCTCCACCGGACTCCCAACGAAAGAACCTGTTGTAGCCACCACTCAGGGCGGATGTCAGCTGCTCCCAGTTGACACCGTCTGCTGACAACTCTACGATAGCACCATCGTAGGCCGAATCGGGAAAGGCACCGGAAAGCTCACTGTCAATCCTGTGTCTGAACGATAGACGACTGTAAGGGAGTAACTGTATCGTTTCTGTTACCAGGCGGCTGTCGAGATGGTTTGCATAGTCACCCACAGCAGTAGCGCCACATTTCCAACTGTGAACAGGGCTCTGACTGTCTTCCGTGCTTATATGCCACTGGTCACCCCAGTCTTCAATTCCTCCGTGCGTCCAGGTATCTGTTCCCTCCTCAACATCCATCCTGTAATACTCTATCAATTGTCCAACCGATAGAACTGCACTGACAGAGTGCTCTTCACCATCCACGAGTAACTCCAGCACGAGACCGGTATCAAAAAGCGGCGGTGCATCAGCATTGATCGTGAGGAGAAATGGAGTCAGGTTGCCATGCTGCTCAAGCGGCGCAAAAGCCGGGTATTCCGCCGTGGCAGTTTCGATTGTCACCCAGGGAGAATCTACCGTCAATTGCGCGGATACTATGCTGTAGGCATGATGAGTGGTGTTCTGGAGTGTCAGCTCGAGTTCACCCGCCTCCCCCGGTTCGAGCACGCCATCTCCATCTGTCTCACTGAGGAGTACAATATCTGTTAGCAGCAGCGGGGAGGGATTGATATGCTGTTGGATAGCCAGATGGATTTCAGCGGCGGTGGCTCCACTCCAGCCGACCCAGTTGCCCTGTACCACGCCATAAGTATCCACCAGTGTGGTGTGTGGAATATACCCGGTTCCCCAACCGCTGTACAGATTTCCGCAACCTGTCAGTATCGGGAAATCGTGTTCATAAGCACCCCAGAATGTATTGAGATCTTCGGGGGGTGAATTGTCAACGTCGATATGAACCAGGGAAAAATGATTCTGGGGATAACTCAGGTAAAACTCGGTCTGCAGATGAGGAAACTCCTCAACGCAGGCGCCTCACCAGGTCGCACCGAAATTAAGCAGTACCACTTTCCCCCGCTGCTCATAGAGGTTCCAGCTGTTGCTGTAAGTATCACTGCAGGTGAAATCCGGGGGTGTCTCACCTATGGCATATTCAGCCTGTAGCGTCAGTGTTACGCTCAGAATCAGCATAACAGAAATCAATATGCGGTCCATGGCTTCTCCTGTGTCGGCTATTCAGCGTTGTCGATTTATCTGCATAACCCTCTCTAGAACCAGGTCACATGGTAGAAGTATGTTCCCACTTCACTCACGGTGTAACTGCTGGTTGGCAATTCCTGTACCAGTTCATAATCTCCATACGGTGTATCACAACGATAGACGCGGTAGCCTGTCGCCTGCGGTTCCATTTCCCAGCTTATGGTAATCCAGGGATCTGTGTAGTTGATGGTAATAACGAGCGGTTCGCCCGGTTGTGATTGTTCGTAACCGGCCAGTGCGAAATCATCTATGTACCATCCTTCATCACCTCCACCATTGTCAGAGCCGAAGCGAAAACGGAATTGTACTGTCTCGCCAGCCAGAGCGGCCAGATCAAAAGCTGATTCCTGCCAGTCGAAGGACCCCGAAAAACAACTGGCCCCACCCTGGAAGGGGTGTGTCGCCGGGTTGCCCCCACCTGATTCCCAGCGGAAGCTCTTGTTGTAGTCACCTGCGAGCTGTGCCCAGTTCATGCCATCTGTTGAAATCTCTACGATACCACCGTCATATGCGGAGTCGGGATAGGTGCCTGAAACCTCAGCATTGATTCTGTGTGTGAATGTCAATGTGCTGTATGGTAAAAGCTGAATCGGCTCTGTGGTCAGCCTGCTGTCGAGATGTGCGGCGTATTCACCCGTGCTGCTGTCACCGCATTTCCAACTGTGGGTCGGGCTCTGGCTATCCTCTGTGCTGATGTGCCACTGGTCGGACCAGCCATCAGCGGGAGAGTGAGTCCATTCCCCGGCACCCTGCTCGACATCGCAGGTGTAGTATTCCGTCAGCTGTCCTATCCCCAGCGTGGTATCCATAAGGTGCTCGCTGCCGTCAGCCTGCAGTGTGAGCCTGAGATCCGCGTCGAAGACCGGTGGTGCTTCCGCATCTACAGACAGTACAAAGGGAGTGGTATTACTGTGCTGCTCGCCCGGTGTAAATCCGGGATAGCCCGCCGTTACAGTTTCGATTGCTACCCACTCGGAAGTCGTGGACAGTGTACCCTCGACAACAGCGAAGGTCTCGTCACTTACATTTTCGATCAGCAGTGACAGCTCTCCGCTTTCACCTGGTTCCAGAACGCCATCCCCATCATTGTCGCTGAGCAGATCAACCCCGACCAGTTCAAAGGAAACCAGGGTTGCCAGCGCCAATGGAACATTAACCAATCCCCAGCCATAGATATTGTCCGGTGTGTTGGCGTTATCCGCAGTGAGCATGAGTGCGTCGCGAATTTCCTGTGGTGTCGCACCGGGAGCGGCTTCCAGTAACAGGGCTATGCAGCCACCGATCAGCGGTGTGGAAAGACTGGTGCCACTTGCGGTAGTGTATGATGTGGGTGAAGAGGTGCCGGCGCAGGCGGTGCTCACTCCACGCGCTACAACTTCCGGTTTGGTGCGACCGTCGTAAGTCGGGCCATGAGAGCTGAAGGAGGCAATACCTCCACCGGAATCTACTGCACCTACCGTTATCACTTCAAAAGCATCAGCCGGGGCGATGATATGGTTCCAGGCGCTGCCATTTTCATTACCGGCAGCGTTGGCAATGATCATACCGAGAGAGATGGCAGTGTTTACACCAATAGTAGTTACCGCTGTCTGGCCGTCCATATCTGACCATTCATACCAGTCGAGATAACCGAGCGAAGCGGAAGCGACATCCGCCCCCTGCAACTCGCCCCACTCCAGGGCTGCCACATAGTTATCCTCCTCGATAGGGGTCTCACTGGTAACATCCTCAGTTTTCGCCAGCAGGAAAGTAGCACCGTATGCCGGGCCGTAGTGATTACCGGAGGAGGAGCCACCGAGGGCGGTCAGTGTCATCGTGCCATGGTTGTGCTGGCTGGAATTGTCACTGCCCTCATTCTGGGTGTTGCCGTCGTTGTTGATGAAATCCCATTCCGCCAGAATCTGGTCATTGGGAATCGCTTCGTGATCCTTGTAGTAGCCTGTATCGAGCATCATTACCCGCACACCCGCACCGCTCAACCCCTGCTCGTGGGCGGTGATCACACCAAGCTGCTCAAGTTGCGCGTAACTGTTACCGTAATCCAGGCGGCTATCGGCAGTTCCGGGAGTGAGCTGCTGTGCGCTCGATTGCTCCGGTTCCAGACGACGACCGGTTGCGACCGGTGTAACAGCCTGCACAAATTCCAACTCCTCTACTTCCTCCAGTACCTGTATGGTTGCCTTCACAGAAATCGCATTCAACCAGCGGCTCTGATGCCTGAGCGTCGCCCCCTGCGCCAGAACTTGGCGCAGATAATCTTCATTCAGCGGCAGATCCAGCTCCAGAGCATAGGGCGCGTCCATCACCCTGGCGCGACGGGCCAGGCAATGGGGATCCATATTCGCTTCAAGTTCAATCAGCAGAGCCCGTTGCTGCGCCGGTTCCAGACCCCTGTCATAAAAATAGACCCAGGCTTTTGCTTCACCGTTATCATCAATCGCAGTTACCGGGAACAACGCTTGCAGATTACCCCCCAGGGCCACCGACGTAAGCGACAACATCAGTACTAAAGAGCGCAACATTCTTAACTCCATCTCTTTTTAATTATTCAGACAAACAGGGGGTGCCCCATGAAGCAACACCCCCTGCAATACATTTATTGCATCAGTTCACAATACTAAGGCAATGCAACAAGCGAATGACATTGCAATAAGTTAATAACGACTACTAATCGAACTAGAACCAGGTCACATAGTAAAAATACTCACCTGTAGCTACTTCGGAATAACTGCTGGCAGTTCCCTCATGCACAAGTTCAAATGTACCGTAGGGAGTTGCGCTGCGATAAACACGATAACCTTCAGACATTGGTTCCGGATCCCAGGTTATTGTGACATAAGGATCGTTAAAGGTAATGTGGATTACCAGCGGCTCACCCGGTCCTGATCCGACATAACCCCAGAGAGCGATATCATCCAGATACCAACCTTCGTCAGCAGCACCGCCGTCAGAGCCAAAACGGAATCGGAACTGGACGGTTTCACCATCCCAGGCATTTAGATCAAACTCTGCTTCTTCCCAGTCAAAGGATCCAGAGAAACAGGAAGTGCCACCCGGGAAAGGATGAGTGGCAGGATTACCGCCGCCTGATTCCCAACGGAAGGTCTTGTTATAGCTGCCGTCCAGCTGCTCCCAGGTTTCACCATCCAGGGATATTTCCACAATACCACCATCATAAGCTGAATCGGGAAATTCAGTGGAAGTTTCCGCATCGATACGATGTTGGATGACCAGTTTTGAAAGTGGTTGTAACAGCAATGATTCGCTGATCAGGCGAGCGTCCAGGCTGTTTCCATAAGTTCCCGTACCGGTGTCACCGCACTTCCAGCTATGAGTCGGACTGTTGGCGTCCTCACTGCTCAGGTGCCACTGGTCACCCCAGCCATCAGCGCCGTTGTGCGTCCAGTCTCCGGCACCACTCTCACAATCAAACAGGTAGTACTGTTCCCGCTCGCCAACCGAGAATGGGATACTGAATTCCCGTTCTGTATCCTCAACAAAAACTGTAATCATCAGCATCGTATCGAAGATAGGTGGCGCTTCGGCATCGACATTCAGGCTGAAGGGAGTATTGTTAACCTGCACTTCGTCGGGTCCAAAGGGATCATAGGTTGAGAAGGAGCTGTTGAAAGTGATCCAGGGTGAAGCACAGGACAACTCACCGGTAGCGTCTGTAATCACTTCAGCACCGATATTGCGCAACCTCACATTGAGTTCAACTGTTTCACCAATTTCCGGTATTCCGTTACCGTTACTCTCGGAAGTAATCTCATGATCGTGATAGGTGGCGCCATTCATTACTGCCAGTACTGCCTCGTATGCATTAACGAAGCCCCAGCCGTAGGTGTTGTCTTCACCGGTAGTGCCGAGATCGGTAGCTGTATCCATCAGTATCTGCTTGATAGTGGTAACATCCACATTCGGGTTAGCGCTCCGCATCAACCCGACAACACCTGCAACATGTGGCCCGGCCATTGAGGTACCACTCATATAGGTGTAGCCACCGTTATTGTAGGCGCTGTAAATGTCACTGCCCGGTGCACAGACTTCCGGCTTGGTGGCATAAGGGCCGCCACAACCGGAGGGGCCACGACTGGAAAAACTGCTTATAGTGAACGGGGGGGTGGTTATTGTGGAACCGACACTGAAACAGTTATAGGGTGTGTCAGCACGATCAGCAGGGCTTCTCAGTGAAGTACCACCGGGGCCTTCGTTACCGGCAGACCAGGTCAGAACGCAACCGGCAGCCTCACAATTGTCAATCGCATCCCACCAGCGGCTGTCACAATCATAATAACCGCCAAAGCCTTCATTAACGCCCCAGCTGTTTTGTGCCACATCCGGCACATCATCATAGGTCCCCGGGTCGCCATCGGGATCGGCAAACCACTCCAGAGCAGCGATAACATCATTGTCAAAAGCACCGCCTGTACCCTGGTCGATAGGGTTAGTAGCAATCCAGCGGGCGCCGGGCGCCACACCGATTGTATCCGACGATGCACCGCAGATAGTGCCCATTACATGTGTGCCGTGACCGTAGCTGTCGGATGGCGTTGGATTGCCACCCAGCAGATCGAGCCAGGCTTCAGAAACAGGAGCGAAATTGCCCTGCCAGCGGTCAGCGAAGGAAACATGGCTGCCCATTACGCCGGTGTCCATGTTGGCAACGATAGCGCCTTCACCGAAAATACCAAGTTCATACCAGACCCGGTCGGCTTCGAGATTATCGACCCCGGGCTGTACGCCGCGTTGCGGTTGCGCCTCATCATCGATACTCACAGGTTCAATCATCTGCACTACAAGGTCAACTTCAGCCCGTTCGACATCGGGGCGAACTGCCAGCTGCCTTACAGTTGCTACCGTCGCCCTGACGATAACCATGTTGCTGATCCAGTGAGAAGTCCAACCTTCAACCAGCCCCTCATTTTGCAGCTGCTCGAGATCGGCCAGCAGTGCAGTCTGAGAACTGGCGGCAACCTGTTGAAGCGCGCTGACAACAAGCTGGTGCCGTTCAGCCATCAGAGCCTGTTCGCGGTGTAATCGTGCGTCCAGTGTCGCGATGTCTGCCTGCTCTGTCATGGCAAGCATTATCTTGACCATCTCGTTGTCGCTCCTGTCGACCAGGAACCGTTCCAGGCCGGGAGAAAGTGTTCCGGCAAGCAGGTTGCCGGTAAGCAAGAGAGTTGTAAATGCAATTAGATAGAATTTCCGCATAGTGATACTCCTGTTTTAAAATGGGCACCGGGCTATTGCCGAGGTAACCTCAGATTTCTTCCAGGTTAGCCCGATGCCGGAAAGCAGTGCTGCTTATCTGTCTATATTTGTTTTTCGCGATATTGGTTGAGCATCCTATTGTTACAAATATAATCAACTTCACTATAAGGAGCCACTTCAAATCTGCTTTTGTAGAAAAACATTTTGTCACAATGCCTCGTCTATCAGGTCAATAGCATTATAGAAAAGGGGTACCTCTTGAATAAAGGCACCCCTCTGTATGCTGCATTCTATTATTCTGTCTCTTTCGCATCACTGTCGTTCTGCAAAAGGCGATTGAACCTGCGGGCAACGCAAAACGTTGTAGTGTCGTTGACCTGACTCCCTGTCTAAAACCAGGTCACATAGTAAAAATACTCACCTGTAGCTACTTCGGAATAACTGGTGTCAACCCCCTCGTGCACAAGCTCGAAGGTACCGTATGGTGTCGCGCTGCGATAAACACGATAACCGTCAGCCAGCGGTTCCGGGTCCCAGCTGATGGTGATATCCGGATCATTGTAAGTGATATCGATTACCAGCGGTTCACCTGGCGATTCTGCGATATACCCCCAGAGAGCGATATCATCCAGATACCATCCCTCATCAGTTCCACCGCCATCAGATCCAAAGTGGAAACGGAATTGAACGGTCTCCCCTTCCCAGGCGCTCAGATCGAACAGCGATTCCTGCCAGTCGAAGGCACCGGAGTAGCAACGGGTGCCGCCCTGGAAAGGATGAGTGGCCGGATTACCGCCACCTGACTCCCAGCGGAAAGTATTGTTGTAGCCACCATCAGTGAGCTGATCCCAGTTCACGCCATCGGTTGAAATCTCCACAAAGCCACCATCATAAGCCGAATCGGGATAAACGCCTGATACCTCCGCATTGATACGATGCCTGAATGCCAGCTGTGAAATTGGCTCGATCAGGAGAGGTTCAGTTGTCAACCTGGCGTCAAGACTGTTGCCATAAGTACCGGTGCCGGTATCACCACACTTCCAACTGGTTACAGGGCTGGAGGCATCCTCTGTGCTGAGGTGCCACTGGTCACCCCAACCGTCGGGGGAATCGTGGGTCCAGCCACCAGAGCCACTCTCGCAATCGTATATGAAATACTGTTCGCGGGCGCCTACCGGAAAATCAAAGGTGAAGTCACGATCTGAATCACCGACGGAAACAGTGATCGTAATCGATGTTTCAAAAATCGGCGGCGCTTCCGCATCAACAAGCAGGCTGTAAGGTGTGCTGTTCACCTGTACTTCATCCGGTGCGAAGGGATCGTAGGTCGAGTAAGCATTGTTAAATGTGATCCAGGGGGAAGAACAGGAAAGCAGACCGGTTCCGTCAGTGATGTTCTCGTTGCCGATGTTGCGCAGGCTGACGTTCAACGTTACCGTCTCACCTGTGTCGGGAATACCGTTACCATTGTCTTCGGAGGTGATTTCATGGCTGTGATACACTGCGCCGTTGAGGACCGCCAACACAGCCTCGTAACAGTTGATCATACCCCAGCCGGTATTGTTGTCGTTACCCTCGGCATCTATGTCGGTAGCAGTATCCATGATGATCTGCTTCATGGTGATGACATCCAGCCCGGGATTTGCGCTGCGCATCAGCCCCGCCAGGCCGGCCACATGGGGACAGGCCATGGAGGTACCACTCCAGCCACCGGCATAACCACCACCCGGTACAGATGAGTAGATATCAACACCGGGAGCGGATACTTCCGGTTTGATCATCAGGACCGGATCTGCGGTGCAGAGGGAGGGGCCGCGACTGGAGAAAGAAGCCACAAAAGGATTCTCCGGATTGGAAATATCCAGTGCGCCGACTGAAAAGGTGCTGTATTCGCTGGTTGCGCGGGAGGCGGGGGAGCGCAGGCCGGTGGAAGCTTCGTTACCGGCGGCGAACACTACCAGTGAACCGGCAGCCTCACAGTTGTCAATTACAACCCAGTAGGTCTCGTCGCATTGCGGCCGGTAAGCGTGCGGAATTCCCCAGGAATTACTGATTACATCCGGCACATCTTCCATGGTACCGGGATCACCGTCCGGGTCAACCGCCCATTCAAAGGATTGGAACAACAGTGTAATTGTACCCTCAATACCACCCCCCTGAGGGTGATCACAGGTGGCGGCTGCAATCCATTCAGCACCAAAAGCCACACCGACTGTATCACCGGTCAGCGGTGACATACCGGTAATCGTACCCATTGTATGGGTTCCGTGTGATCCGGAATCGTAGGGATAAGTCTGGTTCAACACCGGATCGTAGAAGCACTCTGCGGCAGGTGCATGGTTACCACGCCAGCGATCAGTGAGTGCACTGTGCCCACCGTCCACACCTGTATCCAGGTTGCAGACCAGTGCCCCCTCACCATAGATACCCAGTTCATACCAGACCCTGTCAGCGTCGATTACCGTCAGGCCGTTTCCAGAGGGTCGGTTGTTGTCCTCCTGGATGATTGGCCTGATATTCTCTACCGGGTAGTCGAAGTAGATATCCCCGACATCATCACGCCGCTCCAGCTCTCTGATAACTTCCGGAAGTGCTTCCACCGCTATCATATTGGCGATATAGAAGGAATGCCAGTCCGCCACCGCACCGTCGAGGCTGCGCTGAGCCAGATGACTGCGAATCTCCTGTTGCGTGTTGTCAGACATCGAATGCAGCTCGTTCAGGACCAGCGAGTGACGCTCATCCAGCGGAACACGTGCATCGTGCATGGCCAGACTCTGTTCCCAGGCTGGATACTGCTGAGCCATCATTACCAGCGTACTGATGGTTTCACCCGGTTCCAGTTGCATCATCTCTTCGGCCAGATTGTCGGTGATATTGCCGGCCAGAACCGGCCAGCTGAATGTCAGCATCATAAAACCAATAATAAGTCTACTCCGCATAGCATCCTCCTTGATAAAATTCCCTTTAATAACTCTCTTCGTCGGTTACTGAGTCCATTATTACATATTCAACCATAACCGGTGGCGAAAAAGAGGGGGCTCACAAACTGGAGCCCCCGTTATGTTTATTACACTGACATTCGTTTACTCGTCTACATTCTCATCTACCGCTGATGGTGATGTGGTAGCACTGCCAACCACTACGAGATCACAGGTTTCCACAACCCGGTAGAACTGTTTCTCCTCACCGGCAGTACCGTCTGTCCAGGTCTGCGGCGATGCGATAACCAATACTGTCTCATAGGGTACTGGTGAGAAGTTGTAGGGGTCTTCACTACGGTAGATATCGTATTGATTACCAACCTCACCACCGGTAATACTGAGATAGATCATGCCGCTGTTCCCGCTCGTCGACACAATCTGAATGTCGTGTGTCTCACAACCATAACCGACTGTCAGTGTTGCCGGGACAACTACCAGAGCTTCATCCGGATCATTGCTGGTGATATTGATATTGGCGTGATATACACCCTCTTCGAGATCAGTTGCATCAAAGGTTACAACGAGTTCAATATCATCCCAGGCTGGCACAGTTCCATCGAGAGGAGCCACACTCAACCAGCTCGTCGCAGCATAACCCAGCATGTTGGTCATTACTGTTGACAGTATGGCATAATCACTGGCATCGCTCCAGTATGAATAATAGGCGGAATTCAGGAAGGCCGCGTAACTGCCGCTACCCAGAGGTTTGGCAAAGAGATCAGGCCAGCCGTCTCCGTTGTGAGCTGCAGTTGACATTTCCGGATCATTCGCCCGTAACATGTAATAAGATGCTGATGTGTTGTTGAATGTATATTCAGCCGGCAGCCCCTGTGCGAGGGGATGTCCCGGATCGGTTACCTGCAGGTGGGGAGTACTCGAAGTGGTCCAGCCCTGTTCTCCAGTGTGACCGATGATATAGTTCTGCATACCGGTGTAGTACGGGGTCCAGTTCGTGCCACCGATAGAAATCACCTGTGCACCGGCATTAGCTGCGTTGGCAAGCGCCAGCACACTGCTCTCCTCTATCGTCCCACCATCCATCGCGACAATTATCGTCGGATAGCCTTCAAACAGTGCGTCGTCCCAGATTGCAGTGTTAACATAATCATAGAGCAGGCCGAGATCATTCAACACCTGCAGGACTGAACCATCAACCGTGGTTGTCGCAACTACCAGTATATCCTCTTCGCGGTCATTCTCCCTGCCCGGATCTGCAGGAACCCATTCACCATAAGATGCACTCGGGCCACTGGTTTCATGAGTCATGAAGAACTGTCCGTCATTGGCAGGTTGAATCGGGTCAACAATACCGGCAGAGGTATTCATTCCTTCAAGCTCTTCGATCTGCACATTGAAAGTGAGTTCACCGGGGCCCAGGTTGCTGACGGTGAGTATCTGATTCTCCGTTTCACCCGGTGCAAGTGTTGCAGCAAGTGAAGGGGGCGATACATGAATATCAGGCGCCAGGCTTACTGTCGCAATGATCTCAAGTTCTGCTTCGGGATTGTCATCCGAGTTGTTGAAGTGAACGAGTAACCCGGAAAACTCTCCTACCTGGTCAGGAATGATGGTGAATGAATTAGTGACGAATCCCACCGGGTCAACGGTGAACACTGTCTGGTCAGGAAGCAGGACTCCGTCAGCAGTTACCCCAACAATGTCCGTAACTTCAAGCGGATCGAGACCGGCATTGACAATCTGGTAGGAAACCTCCAGAGGCAGGTCGATGTAGATCTCACCCAGGTCAATCAGCTGGGGATCGAAAACGATATGCGGCCCATTACTGACCTGGCCGGTTGTGATCAGAAGAGCCAGTCCATTCTCAATGGGTGAGGCGTTCTCATCGTAATTGCCATCAAAGACATACTGAATGCCGTCCGTTCCTGATGAATTCTCGATACCGACAGTTGCGCTGGCACGGTCATCAATGCTGTTGTAATACACCAGCCACTGGGCGTCACCGGTTATCGAAGGATAGTAAAGCGGATCCTGTATCACAATCTGATAGGTGACATTCCCGCCACCGCCGTAGAACGGCACATTGTTATACTCAACGATGAACTGATGAGTCGCTGTGTTGTAATAGTAGTAAACCGTACCACCCTGGCTCGGATTCAGGTCGTCCCAGTATCCGTAGAGTGATCCGTTGGGTGTGGATGTATTAGGTATAGTCTGGTTGGAGTAAGTAGTATAACCGCTGGCCCCCGGTGTTACATAACCGTTCGAGCCAATGCTGACCTGGGTGTAGTTGGCTCCGTAAAAATCGTAATCGAATCCGGTCGTGAACGTTTCATAATCATCATCGGAAAGTGTGACGACGGTACCAACATCAGAGATAGAGGTCCAGCTGTAGATTGGCCCCATCTCGTCGTTGGAATCATAGATCATGTAGCCATAAGCATCCGGCCCGCTGGGAAGGAACATCGGGTCCAGAGGGAGATTGAAATCGAGCTGCGTGGTCATGTTAGCCGGGACCAGGAAATCGTTGACAACCTGTGTGCCCCAGCCTGCACCAAACGCTTCGAAGTCGTAGGAGGCATCACCCGGTATATCCATGGTGTAAAAACCATCCCCGTTTGTATAAACTTCGGGTAGCGGTGTTCCGACAGCGGTTACTGAAGCACCAATAACCGGCAGTCCGTCCGGGTCATAGACATAGCCTTCAAGCGTTCCGCTATCAGCGGCGTAGAGTGTCATGTCAGCCGTAACGGTATCATCGACAGCCACATAGACTACCTGCTGATCGGTGATATAGCCGAAATAACTGTAAGACAGAGTGTAGCTTTCGTCACCGGGCAGTGACATCAGATAATAACCATCACCATTTGCGTTCACCTGTTGAGGGCCATCAACAACGCTGACCAGTGCGGGTAGAGCTTCCCCGGTTCCGGCATCTACATGGCCCTCGACTCGGCCGTAACCGGTCATCGCCTGCAGTACAGCCTCGTAACTGTCTATCATACCCCAGCCGGTGTTGTTATCGTTGCCATTGGCATCAAGATCAATAGCGGTATCCATCATGATCTGCTTCATGGTAATAACATCCAGACCGGGATTGGCGCTGCGCATCAACCCAGCCAGGCCGGCAATATGCGGGCAGGCCATCGAAGTACCACTCCAGCCACCGGCATAACCACCACCGGGAACCGAAGAATAAATATCCACACCGGGAGCAGAGACTTCCGGTTTGATCATCAGTACCGGGTCCTCGGTACAACTTGAGGGCCCGCGGCTTGAGAAGGAAGCCACATAGGGATTCTCGGGATCTGCTATGTTCAATGCGGCTACAGAGAAAGTACTGTACTCGGTAGTAGCCCGGGAAGAGGGGGAACGTAGCCCCTGAGTGCTCTCGTTACCTGCGGCAAATACAACAAAAGATCCGGCCGCTTCACAGTTATCGATCGCTACCCAGTAGGTTTCGTCACATTCAGGCCGATAGGCGTGCGGAATACCCCAGGAATTGCTGATCACATCCGGCACATCGTCCATGGTACCGGGATCACCATCCGGGTCAACCGCCCATTCAAAAGACTGCAGCGCCAGAACGATAGTACCTTCGATTCCACCACCACCGGGATGATCAATGGTCGCCGCGCAGATCCACTCGGCACCGAAAGCCACACCGACTGTATCTCCAGTCGACGGTGACATACCGGTTATAGTTCCCATGGTGTGAGTACCGTGTGAACCGGAATCGTAGGGATAGTCATTTCCGTATACGGGATCGTAGAAGCACTCGGCGGCAGGCTCACTGTTGCCCCGCCAGCGGTCAGTCAGGGCAGAATGCGCACCATCTACACCGGTGTCAATGTTGCATACCAGCGCGCCACTGCCAATTATGCCGAGTTCGAACCAGACCCGGTCGGCATTGACAACAGTAAGCCCGTTGCCTGAGGGCCGGCCGTCGTTTGATTCCTTCTGAGGGGTGATAATGGGGGCGAAGTTTTCTACCGGATAGTCGAAGTAGATATCCCCGACATCATCACGCTGCTCCAGTTCTCTGATAACTTCCGGAACTGCTTCCACAGCTATCATATTGGCTATGTAGAAAGAATGCCAGTCCGCCACCGCACCGTCGAGGCTGCGTTGTGCGAGATGACTGCGAATCTCCTGTTGTGTGTTGTCAGCCATCGAATGCAGTTCGTTCAGGACCAGCGAGTGACGCTCATCCAGTGGAACCCGTGCATTGTGCATGGCCAGATTCTGCTCCCAGGCCGGATACTGCTGAGCCATCATTACCAGCGTACTGATGGTTTCACCCGGTTCCAGTTGCATCATCTCTTCGGCCAGATTGTCGGTGATATTACCGGCTCGCAACAGTGTTGCAGCCACCAGTATCGACAATAGTGTGACAACGGTCTTTGGACATAAACTCATAACTCCTCCTTGAATAGTGTTTCGATACATTGTCTATCATTGGAAAATAGTAATGGTTATTTGGACACAACCTGTCACAACGGAAATATTAATGAACCTGCTACGACAAATACATATTTGTAAAATAGTGATTTCCCGGGAATTGTTCAAGCTGTAAGGAGCAGAAGGGGAGTAAAAAAGGGAGCAGCTCTACGCCACTCCCTCGTGCTATGCAAATCAGCTGGATATCGTCAGTTGTTACTTCACCAGCAACATCCTGTTGGTCTGGCTGCATTCGCATGTTATCAAGTCTGAACAATCCTGAAACGTTTAGCGCGCTTGACAACTACTTGACGAGCAACATCCTTCTGGTCTGACTAAACCTCCTGGTTGGCAAGCGGTCCTCGCATGTATTCAACTGGTAAAAATAGATCCCGCTGGGCAGATCACTGCCATCGAACTGCAATGTATGCAATCCGGCGGTCTGCGGACCTTCTACCAGAGTGCTGACCGCGTGCCCTTTGATGTTGTAAACCACCAGCTCAACTTCTGCGGGTGCAGACAACTCATAGCTGATCGTCGTTACCGGGTTGAACGGATTGGGGTGGTTGGGATGCAGTTCAAAGTTCCGGGGCAGTTGCCCGGCAGGAGGATCGTTCACATCTTCCCAGTCGATCTGGACAATTTCTCCCGTGACGATATCCATAGCGATATGCAATCCTACCTCTTCACCGCTATCGGGATCAATACCAAGACAGCCAACCATCCATACTGTTTCTTCCTCATGTTCAGGATATGCCCAATAGAAATTGCCCCCGTGCAGCCATCTCTCGATCAGATCGTATTCCTGCTCGAATTCAAGTGCACCATTGTCGGAAGCGATTGTCATAGCTTCATCGCTGTCGAGGAAATCTGCCGGTATCGGGAGCATATCATTTGGAAAGCCGATTTCGGATGTAGTATCAACCTGACTGAACATCGACATAATCATGATATTGGTAAAGAACTCCCCTGCGGGTGACCAGAAGAGATACCCCCAGGCGGGAGCGGTGCCATCGAGATTGATGATATCAGTGCCGGCGCCAATCATCCGCAGTTCTTGATCATCAGCCCACTCCTCCGCCAGCTCCCAGGCTTGCGGGAGGTATTCATGCACGGTGACAACCTCAAAGAAGTCCAGCAGTGTCATATCAATACCTGTCAGATTACCATCCTCCACCACTAAGCTGTCAGGTTGCATATCCTCGTCCGGATCCCAGAAGCCAAGCAGATCACCCGATTCCGGATCAATATCGCCGTCACCGTTCAGGTCGTAGGCAGCCACAGGCCACCAGATGCCATTGCTGACATAGGGAATAGTGTACTCACCGCTGTCGTCAGGCACGAGGGTTCCTGCGTAAAGACAACCTCCCTCATCATCAGAGAAGAGTGGTATCTCCATCAGCCCGACCGCAGTATAGGTGGGGTCCAGTTCTCCAGCGTCAATCGTACCGGACACTGTCCAGGGGCCCATGGTGCCTGAAGTCGAGTAGTGAAGGCAGACCGGTTCAGTCAACGGTTCACCGATATCATTATAGGCGAGCATAACGAGCCAGAAGATGTTACCTTCCATATAGTGCTCAACCTGAATGGAGATTGTAGTAAGATCAGGGCTGACCCACCACTCGATCACCTCCACAGAATCTTCCGGTTCCGGTCCCAGTACAGCAATCGGCATCAATCCTTCATCATCATCTCCAAATTGCCAGGTTGTGTCCAGGGGGGCGTCAAAGGTAAAGCTGATTGTCGCACTCTGCGGCACGTTGACCGCTCCTTCTGCCGGATCGGTACTGATCAGATAAAAACCCTGTGCCAGAGCCAGATTAGCTGTCAGAACCAGACTGAGAATAATAGTGAGTTTCTTCATCGTTAGCCTCCCTGAAACAGTTGGGGAAGTAATTCTATTCGATTAAGTAAGACTACCTGTCGAATGCTCGTTCATAAAGTAAACTGTTTTATTCAATAATGCTGTGAGGAAAATCACACTGCAGGTGTGAGTGATATAGCGTCACCGCGACCTTCTCCGATCGGACGATTGAGGGCGAGAATACGCTCTTTCATGGATGTGTAACTCTCTACAGCTACAGCCGAGGCCAGCGGTTTGCCGGGATAGAGGAAGTAGTGCTCGCGATACCCGGAGGGAGTGAAGTTGGGCATGACGATGTTGGCGCCGGCCTGCAGAGCCTGTTCACGGGCGTTGGGTGCCAGTGCGTCGAGTGCAGTGGTACCGGGGATATGGGCAGTTGGATTTGTGAGACGTAATAGTGCTACTACCCGCAATGCCAGCTCCAGGTCACCTTCACCACTGTTTCTGAGAGGCGTTTCGGGATGGGAGATAAAGGGGCCAACACCAATCATCGGCGGTTGCAGACGTGCGGTCAGCAGAATGTCATCCGCCAGCATAGGCAGGGTCTGACCCGGCAGCCCGATCAGAAAGCCGCTGCCGAGCTGGAAACCGGCTGCCCGAATCTGCTCGATATGTTCCAGACGGGTGGCCAGGTGATGTCCGTCATGCAGCTCTGCAAACAGGTCCGGATCGGATGTTTCAAAGCGCATCAGGTAACGGTCGGCTCCCGCGTCATGAAGTCTCTGATAGTCGCCGTCAGGAAGCTCTCCCATAGAGAGGGTCATTGCCATGTTGGAATGCTTCCTGATCCCGGTGATCACCTGTAGCATTTCCGGTGTGGAAAAATGTGGATCCTCACCGGATTGCAGCACGACCGTGTTAATCCCCATGGCATCGATTTTGAGAGCCAGCTCGACTACTTCTTCAACCGGCATCCGGTAGCGTTGCGCCTTCTGGTTCAGGGCACTGATACCACAGTAGGCGCATTTGCCCGCACAGTAGTTGGAGAATTCGATGATACCGCGAAAGAAGACCGGATCACCGGCCTGCTGTTGACGGAGGTTATCCGCCTCCCGGAAAAGTTCCGTCGCATCTTCAGCCTGCAGCCAGTCGATTATCTCATTACGGGTCAGCATTGTTTTCTCGTTGTCAGTTTGAATGTCTGTCTCACCATTCCAATCCCAGCGCCTCTGTCAGCAACCGCATGAAGTCAGCTGTTTCGCGGCAGAACTGTTCAAACAGCTTCACGAAATCTTCGGCACAGACAGCTTTCCGGGTGAAGTCTGTGGAGAGGATGAAATCTTTGCGTTTCAGATCCTCCAGCAGCGGATGGTCAGGATCGAAACCACGAGGCGCTCTCTTCAACCGCTCCCCCTCCCAGAGTGATATTGGGAGCTTGCGCTTTTTGCCGGTGATCTTCTGCCAGCGTGCTGGATTGGCTACAATCGCTTCCCGAATTCCGGTAAGTGTCTGCGTATCCGGCTGCCAGATTCCGGCACCGGCGAAGACTGCTCCCGGTTCCAGGTGCAGG
Organism: uncultured Bacteroidia bacterium; assembly: GCA_964501185.1. Classification (GTDB taxonomy): domain Bacteria; phylum CAIWAD01; class CAIWAD01; order BS150m-G50; family BS150m-G50; genus BS150m-G50. Next base: position 12,527 of record CAZCRT010000012.1, on the reverse strand, counting down.
TAGTAGCCGGGCGCGTGAACATCCTTTCCCTGCGCGTGACGAAAGTGGATACCCGCTCCGGTTTTATAGGGTGTTTTATCTTTCGCGAACCGTACGTCGCGGTGGATGCGAAACAGTGAGCCACCGGCACGGGATGTATCACAAACCAGGTAGGGGCTGATTCGTCTCAAACTGGGGGCAAAATCGCTGATAAACTGCAGCAATGGCTCCCGGACATCGGTCTCATAGCGCTGTTTGTTGTCCTGAAACCAGGCACGGGTGTTGTTCTGCTTCAGCTCGCGGAAAAAGGAGAAGAGCTTTCGTGTTACATAGGGATTTGTGGAAGTCATTGTAATCTCCTGTCGTGATCTACTCAGGTTAACTTTTCCAGAGCCCGTTCCAGAATACCATTCACCCAGGCAAAGAGAATTCCATAATTCGTAATCGGTACACCTGCTTCCCTTGCCAGGTTGATGCGGTAATGCATCTGTTTCTGGTTGATCATACAGGCGCCACAATGTATGACCAGATCGAAACTGGAGAGATCCTCCGGAAAATGCCCACCGGCGGATTGTTCGATAGTGATATTATCGCCCAGCTTACCGCGCAGCATACGGGGAATCTTGACCCGGCCGATATCGTCCTTCTGCGGGTGGTGCGTACAGGCCTCACCGATCAGGATACGGGCATCGGGGCCAAGCTGCTCCAGCCTGTGCACACCGTCGACCAGCTCCCGCAGGTCTCCCTTGTAGCGGGCAAACAACATGGAGAAACTGGTCAGTGGTATGTGAGCGGGTATATGGTCTTTTACATATTCGTAAACCTGTGAGTCGGTGATAACCAGGTCCGGTTCCCAGCCGAGTGTTGACAGCGAGTGTTCCAGATCCACCTCTTTCGTCACCATCACTGACACATTGCGATCCAGCAGGTCGCGCAGTGTCTGCACTTCCGGAAGTATCAGGCGACCGCGTGGCATGGCATCGTCAATCGGGATCACCATGACGACCAGATCGCCCGCTTTGACCACACCGGCTGTGATGGCCAGGTCCTCGATCTTCTCAGGTGCAAAGTCGTTAATACGACCACGGAATTCCAGTACCCCTGCTCCGGTCGCGGCGCTTATCTTTATAACCGGTAATCCTGTTTCCTCTGCCCGGGCGGTTACATCTCCGGCGGTTGTCATGTCCAGATCAATTTTGTTGACTACGATAACTATCGGGATTTCTCGCTGACGCAGTTCCCGTAACAGCTGTTCTTCAAAAACACCCCACCCGGTCTCCGGTGCCAGCAGCAGAATGGCCAGATCGGTCTTGTTCAGAACCTGCAATGCTTTCTTCTTGCGCAATTCTCCAAGCTGTCCGACATCATCCAGACCGGCGGTATCGATGATAACGCAGGGGCCAGGTTTCGGCAGGATTTCGATAGCTTTGTAAACCGGGTCAGCGGTAGTGCCGGGAACTTCGGATACGATAGCGAGATCCTGTGATGTGAAGGCATTGATAAAACTTGATTTGCCAACGTTACGTCGCCCGAAAATACCGATGTGAAGTCGATTGGCCTGTGCTGTTTTTTTCATGGTTGCTTTATCGATATCCTGAGACTCGCTTAGAGTCGTTTTTTCATGCGAAAAGAGCCAAACATCGGGATTATTTTACCCTGTTTGGGGGTTTATCATCTTTATTATCAACACCATAACTTGGTCCGACCCGATCTGTATCCTGATGTTTCGTATATTCATATATAACAGTCACTAACAAAACCTAGAAATACAGGTCCCGCTCACCCTGCTCAATTCGCAATAATCGCTCCTCGAGTTTTCCGCGGAGCTTCAGATCCTCGATCTTTTCCAGTTGAGCCTTAATGGCAATCTCCCCGGCGGCTCGCGTCTCCGCTGTGCCGTAGTCCATCAGGTATTCTTTCAATGTCACCAGAGCGTTGGGTGTACAGAATCGCTGGATAAAGCCGGGAATGGCGATTTCCATGAACTCCTCCCCGGTACGCCCCAGCCGGTAACAGGCTGTGCAGAATGAAGGAGTGTAGTTGTTTTTCAACAGGTTACGCATCACTTCGTCCAGTGAACGATTATCGCCCAGATGAAACTGCTCCCTGTCCAGCTCCTGCTCATGTTGCTCCTGCCGATAGCTTCCCAGCTCGATACGGGAACCGGCGTCAATCTGCGAGCAACCCAGTTCGATTACTTCATCACGCACCGCGATGCTTTCACGAGCAGTCAGAATCAGTCCGGTGTAGGGAACCGCCAGCCGCAGTACTGCCACCAGATGCTTGAATTCATCATCGCTGACCAGATGTTCCGGCTGGACTACCGTCTGTGCATCCTGGAAACGGGGGAAGGAAATCGTATGGGGTCCGACGTTGTACTTTTCCTCCAGGTGAATGGTATGAGCGACCAGTCCCATCACCTCAAAGCGCCAGTCATATAATCCGAAGAGTGCGCCGATCCCGACATCACCCAATCCCGCTTCCATGGCGCGATCGAGAGCGTAGAGACGCCAGTCATAGTTGCTTTTAGAACCATGTGGATGATAACGCCTGTAGGTATCGCGGTGATAAGTTTCCTGGAAAACCTGATAAGTGCCAATACCAGCTGCACCCACCTTGCGGTAATCCTCCACTGAGAGTGGCGCGGCATTAATATTCACCCTGCGTATCTCGCCAGGGCCCGTTTTGACCGAATACGCCAGCCGGGTCATATCAGCGATATAGTCAGCATCGTAGCGGGGGTGCTCACCAAAAACCAGGATAAGCCGCTTGTGTCCGGCCTCTTCCAGTGCTGTAACTTCCGCAATTACTTCAGATTCATTCAGAGTTATACGGCGCGCCTCGCTGTTGGAGCGCCGGAAGCCACAGTACTGGCAGTCGTTAACACAATCGTTACCGATGTAGAGTGGAGCAAACAATACGATCCTGTTTCCATAAATACTTTGCTTCAACTCACGTGCACCATCGAAAACCCGCTCAAGCAAACCGGGATCCTTAATATTGAGCAGGGTTGCTACTTCTTCCAGATCCAACCGCTGTTTACTGAGGGATTTGGCGATAATCCGGTCCACCTCAGCAGCGGTGGGCAGTTCATCATGAAGCAATTGATCGATTAATGCTTCATCTATGAAGGTTTTACCGCTCTGCTTATACGACCTCTGGGTAGTATTTTCAGTTGTCATTATTCTGTCTACTGTAAATGCCTGGTGTAACAATAACTCAGGTTACTATCAGCGTCAAGAAGGGGTGGCGCCTTCTAATCTGGCACCACCCTTTTTGACTCGCAATCAATAATCAATCACCAATTCGTTTACCACGTGGCATGTAATGAGTATGCAACAGGTGGTGTGATTTCTCACCCAGCGGCTCACCGAGGAACTCCTCGTAGATCTGCGCGATTTCAGCATTCTCATGGGATTTTCGCACAGCCAGTCCGGCATCCTCGTTATACAGCGCTTCAGCACGCTTGCGACGAGTTTCATCGTTAGTCGGAATCGGTGCGCCACCACCACCCAGACAACCGCCCGGACAGGCCATTATCTCGATGAAGTGGTAGTCCGCCTCACCTTTCTGAACTTTTTCCATGATCTTCTTGGCGTTGGCGGTACCGTGTGCTACGGCGACCTTCAACTCGACACCATCGAGGAACTTCCAGTCTTCGACAGGCTTCTCGATCAGCACGGATGCTTCGCGGATTCCTTCCATACCACGGACCGGTGTGATATTCAGACCTTCAAAAGGCACTTCACGACCGGTGACAAGTTCGTAAGCGGTACGAATTGCTGCCTCCATCACGCCACCGGTTGCTCCAAAGATCAAACCGGCACCGGAACCGAGACCCAGCGGATGATCGAAATCTTCCTTGTCAAGATCCGGCAGATTGATTCCACACTCCTTGATCATCTGGGCCATCTCGCGTGTGGTCAAACCGTAATCGACATCCTTGAAACCAGAGTCCTGCATCTCGGGACGGTTACACTCGAACTTCTTGGCAGAACAGGGCATCAGGGCAACAGTTACTATGTCTGCCGGGTCAATACCGACTTTCTCAGCATAGTAGGTTTTGAGCACAGCGCCGAACATCTGCTGGGGGGATTTGCAGGTGGAAAGATGATCCAGCTGATCCGGGAAGAAATGCTCACAGTACTTGACCCAACCTGGTGAACAGGAGGTGATCATCGGCAGAGCGACATCCTTCTTCTCTACCAGGGCGTCCTTCAATCTGGTCAGCAATTCGGTGCCCTCTTCCATAATGGTCAGGTCGGCTGCGAAATTGGTATCGAAAACACGGTCAAACCCGACCATGCGGATAGCTGTATTCAGCTCCTTCGTCAGGGAAGTTCCAGCTTCAAGGCCGAATTCTTCTCCAATACAGGCACGGGGCGCTGGAGCGGTCTGCATGATGACATGTTTCTTAGGATCCTCGATAGCCTCCCAGACTGCATCGGAAGGATCATTAGCCCTGAGTGCGCCGGTAGGACAACGATTGATGCACTGACCACAGTTGACACAGATAACATCTGCCAGCGGTTTGTCCATGAAGGTTGAAACCTGGGTCTCGAAACCGCGATTGATGAATTCCAGCACACCGACTTCCTGCAAGTCGATACAGGTGCGAACACAACGGTAACAGAGAATACATTTGTCCGGGTCACGTACAACTGCGTATGAAGACAGGTCTTCTTCAAAGCGTTTTTCAGTAATATGGCCAAACCGGAAGAAATCGACACCATGCTCTTTAGCGCGGTCCTGCAACTGGCACTTGTGGTTACGACGACAGGAATAACATTCACCGTAATGATTACGCAACATCAGGTCAAGCACATGACGACGGGCTTTACGCACACTCGGGGTGTGAGTCTTGATATTGATCGATTCAGTAATAGGAAAAGCGCAGGAAGCCTGCAGGTTTTTCTGCCCCTCTACCTCTACCAGGCAGAGACGACAGACACCGACGACACAGAGGTCATCGTGATTGCAGAGCGTCGGAATCTTGAGGCCAACCATGCGGGCGGCATTCAGGATGGTTGTACCATAGGGAACAGTTAGTTCTTTGCCATTGATCTTGATATCAACATCCGCTTTACCTGCGGTATCAATCTGCTGCCGCAGGTGGGATGATGGAATACGGGATCTTTCGAAATCTGAAAGGTTACCCATTATTTGGACTCCTTGTTTTGTTGATCAAACCGCCATAGCGGTGATATGCGATGTGCTACGGCTTATCCGTGGATAACCTCGCCGCGGAATTTCTCAATGATTGAATGGAACGGATTGGCTACCGACTGGCCGAGACCACACTTGGAAGCAATGGTCATCGTTTCAGCAAGACCTACCAGTTCGGCCAGGTATTCACCGTTGACCTCACCTCTACTCAGTTGCAGCACCCCATCCAGCAGGCATTCGGTGCCATAACGACAGGGAGTACACTGGCCACAGGACTCTTCCATGAAGAATCCCAGGAAATTCACCAGTACGTCCCGCATGCTGCGAGTGGTGTTGAAAATGATGATCGAACCACCGGTCGAGACATCCTCGAAACAGATACGCCGGTTGAATTCGTGGTCATTGAGACAGACACCTGACGCACCACCAACCTGGACAGCCTTTACACCAACTGCCCCGGTCAGTTCCAGCACTTCCTGAACGGTAGTGCCATAGGGAACCTCGTAAACGCCCGGTTTACCACAGTCACCCGATACACTCAGAAGCTTACTGCCGGCAGATTCAGCGGTGCCGATTTTCTTAAACCACTCTGCACCATCATTCATGATATGTGGCAACAGACAGAGAGTCTCTACATTGTTGACTACAGTCGGACGGTTATTGAAACCGGCATTTACCGGGAAAGGTGGACGATTGCGGGGCTCACCCCGGTAACCCTCCATCGACTCAATCAGTGCGGTTTCTTCACCACAGACATACGCGCCTGCACCCATGCGAATATGGATGTCAAAATTAAAGCCTTTGCCGTCGAGGTTTTCACCCAGTTTGCCCTCTTCGCGCCAGCGAATTATTATCTTCTTGATCCGGTCCCACATGAAAGCGTATTCGCCACGCAGGTAGATAAGACCTGTAGAGGCACGAATTGTATACCCAGCTATAATCATTCCCTCGAGCAGCAGTTCGAAGTACTCTTCAAGTAAGACACGGTCTTTGAAGGTCCCCGGTTCCCCTTCGTCAGCATTACAGACGATAAACCGCTCTTCACTGTACCCGGTGTGATCTTCCTTGATATCAGCCAGAGCGAATTTCCACTTCATGGCAACCGGAAATCCGGCGCCACCCCGTCCACGCAGACCAGCTTCATCGACGCTTTTGAGGACATTGGCATTACCCATCTCGAAGGCTTTCCGCATTCCACTGAAGGCGGTGTATGGTCTGAAAATTATCGGTCCTTTGCGATCAGTCATGTTTTTCTCCCGTTACTCTGCCAGAATGGCATCTAGTTTCTCAGGGGTAACCTGAGTGTAGGGTTTGGAATTCACGAACATGGCAGGCCCCTGGTCACACCAACCCATGCAACTGGTATATTCGAGGGTCCATTTGCCATCTCTGGTAGTTTCACCAAACCGGATACCAAAGCGGTTCTCCAGGGCATAAACCAGATTCTGCTTGCCCTGCATATCGCAGGAGACGGTACGACACAGACGTATTACCTTTTTGCCCTTCGGCTCAGCGTTGTAAAACGAGTAGAAGGTGGCGACCCCGTACACTTCCACAGGATGAATCCCCAGGTAATCGGCGATTTCCTCCATTGCATGTGCTGAAACCTGTGAGTATTCGCGATGCACATTGTGCAAAATTGCGATCAAAGCTGACCTGTCACGGCCATGCTTATCAACCCAGCGACGGATGTCCTGATCGAGCATCTCGCGGCTTCTTTGATCTTTCATATTCCCTCCGCGCAATTCTATTTAAAATGTATAATCCATTAACAAGGCAGCTACTCATGAGCTACCAAAAACTTGACCAATAGTATCTTATCGGGGTAGATAATACGCAAGAAAAACCGCTTCACAAACTGAACTTTTTAATTATTTACCCGTCTTCGGGCAGAAATGAAGAGTTTTACCACAAAGCGCTACGCTTACACGAAGGACACAAAAAGAAGGTTAATGGAAGATTTCGACAAGGTCTGACGTCGGTCAGTTCAAAAAGGGGAGAGCTGAAGATTCTATGATGTAATTCATTTTGAGGGTGCAACAATTTGATTCACAACGATGATTTTAACACGATACCACGAAGTAATTTCAGATTTAATCTGATGGATATTGACAAACGCTTACAACACAATAACAAATAGTACAATCCAACTAATCCAACCATAATTCTTCTTCGTGGCCTTCGTGGTGCATCTATTTGTGGCACGAGAGGGAGCTATTTCCAGCGACCTGCCTGAAGAGGCAACGGCCATTCTACATCGACAGCCAGTTCGTGGGCAGCTCGCAGGGGCCAGTAGGGTTCGCGTAACAATTGCCGTCCAAGACAGATAGCGTCGGCCTGTCCACTACTCACAATTGCCTGAGCCTGCCCCGGTTCTGTAATCAGGCCGACTGCGGCAGTGGAAACACTGACCTGGCTTTTTATCGACTCAGCAAACTCTACCTGATAGCCGGGCGCGACCGGTATCTCAGCCTGCGGCAGCAGCCCCCCGCTGGAGCAATCAATCAGGTCTACACCCGCACCCCGTAAATGTTCTGAAAGTTGCAATGACTGCTGAAGATCCCAACCGCCCGTGGTCCAGTCGGTAGCGGAAATACGTACCAGTAGTGGCAGCTCGTCAGGCCAGACCTCCCGTACAGCTTTTGCAACCTGCAGTGGTAGTCGCAAACGGTTCTCCAGAGTGCCCCCGTATTCATCCTGCCGCTGATTGGTAAGCGGAGAGAGAAACTGATGTAACAGGTATCCGTGTGCCATATGAATCTCTACAACCTGGAACCCGGCCTCAAGCGCCAGCTCTGCCGCTTTCCTGAATTGTATCACAATCTGTTCTATTTCTGTTTCGGTAAGTTCGTGTGGCACAGGGTCGACAGGGGTGAATGGCAATGGACTTGGTGCAACTGTTTGCCAGAGTGTCGGCTCCGGTTGATCAACCCTCACCCATGGAGGCCGTTTGCCTGCCTTGCGTCCGGCATGCGCCAGCTGGATACCGGCAGCTGCTCCAGTTGCCCGGATAAACTCCGTCAACGGTTCTAATGCTCTGACATGCCCTGCTTCATGCAGCTCGAGATCAGCGCTGGAGATGCGCCCATCGCTGTTGATAGAGGTAGCTTCCAGTATTATCAAACCTGCCCCACCTGCAGCACGTGCGCCGTAATGGACCAGGTGCCAGTTTGTGGCACAACCCTCCTCGGCTTTATACTGTACCATGGGAGACATGAATATGCGATTGCGTATTTTCAGTCCGCGTAATTGCAGCTCGGAGAAAAGGTGACTATCCAAGACTGCTCCTTTCGGGATGGAATTAATCCTGTGGTTGATGCGGGGGGCGCAACAGGTCGAGAACCGTTTTCACAGGGTTGAATGTCAATGCCGGCACTTCCACGAAAACAGTGTTCCAGTGCGCCATACTGCCGTTCCAGAGACCGGGCAATTCCAGCGCTTTCAGAGACCGGCCCTGAAATGACTTCTCTGCTATCATTCCACTTTCCGTATCACGGTAAGGGTGCAACTCAAACGGGTTGCCGCGAAAATCGCGTGTGGCACAAACCAGGTCAACCGGACTGAAATGAGTTGACGACGCCACCCTGGCCTGTTGCTCCTCATCATTCAGATCTATCTGTCCTATCTCCACCAGCTGCAGGGTTTCCATACCGCTAGCATCGTTAACCCAGAAGGGGCCGCCACCTGGCTCCCCTTCGTTCCTGACCAGCCCACAGACACGCAGCGGCCGGTTAAGACGGGCGACCAGCCAGGGTATTTGAACAGCAGAGTTCGAATTGACAATCTTCATCGGTGGCTGTAACAGCAGCTCTTCCCTGATGAAACTAAATATATCCTCTACCTGCTCCGATGAAATATCAGAAGCGGCCAACAGCTCCAGTTTACTGAATATCTGTTCCTGCAGTTCCAGCAACAGGCCACCCAGCGCCTGCTTGTAGGTTACCGTCAACTCCAGGTGGCGCTCATGTACCACATTATCTATGTTCTTGATGAAGACAATATCACCCCCCAGCTCCTGCAGGTTTTCCAGGAGCGCTCCGTGGCCACCGGGACGCAATAAAAGTCGCCCGTCATCATCCCGAAAGGGCTGGTTTTCCATATCAACCGCTATTGTATCAGTTGAGGAGTGCTGGCTGGAGAATGTGATCTCCAGACTCTCCTGTGCAAGCTGTCGTTTCTGAGCCATCTCCATCAGCAGGTGTTCGACATCTGCTCTGTACTCGCTGGAGAGGGTCAGATGCAGGCGAACCACTCCTTCACTGTCCCGGGCATAACTCAGCGCTTCCTGCAGGTGTTCTTCAACTGCTGTGTGGATGTTACCTTCGTTGTAATGGAAAGGGAGCAGCGCTTTAGGCAACCGGGGAAAGCTCATACCACGGGAAGTGAGCAGATCCTTGAGAATTTCCCGGTATTCTCCAGCGGCCAACTCCTGTCCCAGGTCTGCATTTCTCTTCTGAGATTGCTTCCAGAGCTCCTGCTTGAAAGGGAAATACTCCAGATTCTCCAGGAAACTCAATGTATCAGCTGCTTCCTGCTCCTTTGCCGCCAGCCTTCGCAAGTCCTCTACTCCTGGCAGATCGTCCCGTTCCAGCACCGAGGAAAGGGATTGAAACATACGGGAAGCCGCACCGGATGCGGGGACCATCTTGGTAATCCGCCCCTGTGCCAGAGCCGGCTGAAAACGATAACGCAGCTCGTTGACATCCTCTGTGCTCAGTCTTCTGATCCCATCCTCAACGGTACAGGGTCGCTCAACAACTACCGGGTTGATTCCGCGTTTAAACCGTTCCAGCTGTTCCATTACAGTTGCTGAAGCAATTCCATTTTCCTTAAGCTGTCTCAGATCGGTTTCAGAAAAGTCCATCTTTGTCTCACATTACTTCTTCGTTTAAGCCCTAGAACTCCCAGACAACACCCCCGACAATGAAACGACGGAACTGCAGGATATCAAGACGTTCACCGTCAACGGTATGGTCATACTTGAAGATGTTTTTCCGATCAAACAGGTTTTCAACTTCGAGGTAGGTTACCAGGTTGGTTCGCCCGAAGAAAAACCGGCGGTCAATACGCAGATCCAGCCGGGAATAATGGGGATAACGGGCTCCATTAAGAGAGGTTGATCCGTCAGTCAGCCAGCGACGGAGCTCCGGATAATAGGTGGATTCAGTATAGGGCCGGCCACCCATATAGCGATAGTGTAACAACAGTTCCAGTTCATCCGCTGGAACCAGGGGCAGCCAGGCGATCAGGTTGAACCACCACCGCTCCTTCATCTGTTGAAACCATGGCTGGTGGTGGAAGGGAATCTTGCGACCGCCGCTCAAGGATACGACCTGACGGTAATCCCAGCTGTCCGGCAGCCGGGTGCTGCCGTCACGGGGATCGATCCGCTCCGCTCGAGATGCAGCGAGACTCACAATGTAGTAGTATCCTCGTGTCATCCGCTGCTGCATGAAGAATTCCACACCACGGGAATCCCCCTCACCAGCGTTGACATAGTGAAAACCACTGTCCAGGCTATCAGTAGTAGTAAGAGAGTGACTTATTGGAACTTCCCGGAACCAGCGCTGATAGCCGGTCAGCGTAACCTTCAGATCATCGCGGGGACGCCACTCGCCACCCAGGACAACCTGGTCACTGTAAGCAGGTGTCAATTGAGAACCTGTATTGTATATGTGGGTAAGCGAGGGTGAGGGTGGTTGATGACTACGGCCCCAGGCAGCTTTCCAGGTGAAGCGGGACTGCGACAGGACCAGTGCCAGCCTGGGTGAGACAGATAGTCTTTCGCTCCAATCTGTGTACATCAGATGTAAACCGGGCCTGATGAAAAGATTACGCCACTGCCATTTGAACTCCAGATAGCCACCGGGAAGCTGATCATAGCCGCTCCAGTTGACAGCATGATAGGGCTCAATATGCTCCGGATCCCAACCTGTAGGTTCCGGATCATCCGCCGGATCGGTTGGATCGTAGTAGAAAACCGTATCCGCAGCGATTGCTTCATCATAATTATTCTGGAAGCTCTTCCAGTAGAAGCCCGAATTGAACTCCAATCGGGGTGACAGTTGCCAGGTGTGGTCACTGCGCAGTTGCCAGAGACGCTCCAGATTGTCAATATTGACCCATTCCTCTTCGTCACGCTTCACAACCACATCCCAGTAATTCTCAGACACACCCAGAACGGTACGGCTGTAGTGCCGCTCAGACCAGTAGGAATCAAGCGTCAACCCGATAGCTCCCTGGTGACCCTGGCTGTTAACATCTTCAGCACCACGGGAATAGGCGCTCTGCGTGGAATCGCTGAAGTTGATATAGTCGTCTCCATAGATACCGTTGACCATCAGTTTCTGCAGCGGTGTAATCTGGTGTGTGATTTTCAACTGGCTGTTCCAGTATTCCGGGATGGCAGTCAAGCCAACACTGCCATGAATCAGGGAGAGGTAGCTGCGACGGAAAGAGACGATCCAGGAAGTGTTATCGCCAACCGGCCCTTCCAGGAGCGCACCTGCACCTGCCATCGACAGATTTATATTTCCCTGCACACGATCCCGCCTTCCAGAGCGCAGAGCAATATCCATCACACTGGAGAGTTTGCCATCAAACCGGGCCGGAAAGGCGCCTGCCAGAAAATCAACTTCCCTGACCAGTTCGTTATTGAGCATCCCTATTGGCCCGCCACCAGCACCCTGTACACCGAAATGGTTGATGTTTGGCAGCTCCAGCCCGTCCAGAAGAAACATATTCTCGTTCGGGTTACCGCCGCGTACGATAACCTCATTATCCTGATCACTTGTAGAGACCACACCTGGCAGCTGCTGCACAACTCTCTGGATATCCTCAATACCACCTGCAGCACGCCGGATCTCCTCAAAACGCATGGAGTGAGCGCTGACCTTCATCTCGCGGGGAGCATCGAAGTACTCGGCCTGTGTGGCTACTTCAACGGTATCCATCTCCTCAAGACGTGGTTGAAGTTCAAACTCAACCTGCGTGATACGTCCCGCGTGGACAACCACTGCGGTCAGAATCCTGGGACTGTACCCCAGACTGCTGGCACGCAATTGCATGGTACCGGTGGTCACGAGTCTTATCTCAAAAACACCGTTGATATCGGTAGCACCACCTGCAGTAGCTCCCTCTATCGTGACATTGACACCTGCCAGTGGTTGCAGGGTTACACCGTCACGCACTGTGCCACGTATGATCCCTACTCCTGCTGTCGATACTACAGGCAGGATTGTCAACAGTGTGAGACAAAGAAGCGCGATACTTGTCAGTCGTTTCACTAGAACTCTCGAGTTGGTTGAAGCACAGAATACTATCTTCGAACAGGTTAAGCCCAAGCCTTGTGTGTCGTTTTACACCATCAACCCTATCGCACC